>JBBECI010000001.1:0-9025 GCA_040881895.1 Solirubrobacterales bacterium
AACAACATCCTCTCGCCTGCCCACGGAGCGCCGCTGGCGACCCCGACGCAGGACATGGTGCTGGGTCTCTACTACCTCACCTACTCCGAGGTTGATGTCGAGGAACTTGATCCGACCACTCTCGAGACCAGGCCGCATCCTTTCCGCACCGCTCAGGAGGCCGAACTGGCCTACGAAAACGGTGTCGTCAAGCTTCACGACTTCGCCGAGTACCGGCGGGCCGGCCACGAGCACTTCCTGACCACGGTCGGGCGGATCATCTTCAACGACGGCATCGAGCGGGCTTTGAAAATAGCTCTCGACGAGGATTACGACCCGGATTCGTACGAGTTCGTCAACAAGTCGCTGAAGAAGCGCGACATCAATGACATGGTCGGCTGGCTGGTTGATTCGTTCGGCGCCCCGACGATCTCGCAGGTGCTGGATGCCTTCAAGGATCTCGGATTCAACTTCGCCTCCAAGGCTGGAGTTACGGTTTCCAAGAACAACGTGGTGCCGCCGCCCGAGAAGGAAGCGATCCTCGAGCGTTACGACGCAGAGACTGCGCAGATCCAGAACGAGTTCAACGAAGGCTGGCACACCGCCGAAGAGCGTCACAAGCAGGTCACTGACAAGTGGAATCAGGCGACCGAAGAAGTGGGACAGGCAATGGAGGACAACCTCGATCAGCTGAACCCGATCTTCATGATGGCCAACTCTGGCGCTCGTGGTTCGTTCAAGCAGATCCGTCAGTTGGCCGGCATGCGAGGCCTGATGGCGAATCCGAAGGGCGAGATCATCGAGCGGCCGATCAAGTCCAACTTCATCGAGGGCCTTTCAGTCGGTGAGTACTTCATCTCGACTCACGGCGCCAGAAAGGGTCTCGCCGATACGGCACTGCGTACGGCTGACTCCGGTTACCTGACTCGCCGCCTGGTCGATGTTGCCCAGGACGTGATCGTCCGGACCGAGGACTGCAAGACCAAGGAATTCATCGAGATGCCCGTTTACGGTCCCGCCGGTGACGTCAACACCAACCTCCGTGGCCGTCTGTGTGCGAAGAAGTTCGCGACCAAGCGTGGCCGTGAACTCCTCAAGCGAAACCAGCTGATCGGCAAGCCCGAACTTGCTGAGATCGTGGAGGCTTACGCCGATGACCGCGAGGCAACCGTCCCGGTTCGCTCACCATTCAAATGTGAGGCTGAACGCGGAGTCTGTCGCTCCTGCTACGGCGTCGCCCCGGCGACCGGTTTCATGGTCGCGATCGGTGATTCGGTCGGCACCGTTGCCGCCCAGTCGATCGGCGAGCCCGGAACCCAGCTGACCATGCGTACCTTCCACACCGGTGGCGTCGCCGGACAGGACATCACTCAGGGCCTGCCCCGCGTGGTTGAGCTGTTCGAGGCCCGCAAGCCGAAGGGTCTGGCTGTCCTCTCCGAAGTCGCCGGCAAGGTCGGTGTCGATCACACAGAAAAGCATGCGATCGTCACGGTGCTCGACTCCAAGGGCGAGGAAACCAATTACACATTCCCGCCCCGGACCCGTCTGCACGTAAAGCAGGGGGACAAGGTCGAGGTCGGAGACCAGCTGAATGAAGGCTCGCTCTACCCGGCTGACGTTCTGGCAATCCGCGGACGAACAGCAATCGAGCAGTACCTGGTCGCCGAAGTTCAGAGGGTCTACAACGCCCAGGGTGTGGAGATCGACGACAAGCACATCGAGATCATCGTTCGCCAGATGCTGAAGAAGGACGAGATCGAGACCAAGGGCTCGACTGAACTCCTGCCCGGACAGCTTGAGGACCGTCACGAACTCAAGAAGATCAACAAGCAGGTCAAGGCTGAAGGCGGGACGCCAGCGAAGTCCAAGGAGAGGATCCTCGGCATCACCAAGGCATCTTTGGCAACCAAGTCATTCCTGTCGGCCGCTTCCTTCCAGGAGACGACCAAGGTACTGACCGATGCCGCCCTCGAAGGCAAGCGCGACCGTCTGGTCGGCCTCAAGGAGAACGTGATCATCGGCAAGCTGATTCCGGCAGCGACCGGCCTCAAGCGCTACCGCTCGATTTCGGTCGAACCGGCGGTGCCGTTCGTGCCCGCAGAAGAGACCGTTCTGCTCGAAGAGGATGACCTCGCCCTCGAAGGCGATGCCAACGGCTCTGACGGAGCCGACAGTTTCGGCGAAGGCTTCGCCAAGGAACTCGAAGGAATCACCCGCGACATCGAGAGCTCCGAGTAGCAAGCTTCCACCAGGGCGAGACCCGCCTGAAGTGGACCAGAAGACTCACCAGAACGGCCCGCCAACCGCGGGCCGTTCTCAGTTAACCCCGGCACCGATCCCCGGCGTCCGGGGACGGCCCCACCAGAGTCAGCCCGTGCTTCGAGGGTCGTCCGATAGGCTCGGTCAATGGGAGAAGGGGGTTTCAGTCTGGAGGAAGGGGGGTTCGATTCAGGGCGGACTCAGCGAGTGAACCGGCAGCTGCTGATTCTCACCGGTATCGCCTTCTCGACACTGTTTCTCTTTCTGATCATGTCGGCGGCCTCGTCGGCGGCCACGATCCACGCCCATCGCGGTGGGCCAAATCTGGATGGAGTTGCGACCTTCGGCGAGAACTCGATGTCGGCGTTTCGTAACGCTGCCGAGTCCGGATGGGTAATCGAGATGGACCTCGACCGGACCCTTGACGGCGTAGTGGTCGCGATCCACGACGACACCCTCGACCGGACCACCGACTGTGAAGGCGAAGTGAGCGAGCGGACACGGGAGGATCTTGCTGGCTGCCGGATCGACCGCATAGGGATCGGCGACACACGGCAAAATCTCCCGCCTGGCGACCCGCGACTGGAGCCAGTACCCGAGCTGGATTCAATTATCGACCTGCTGAAGGAGACCGGCGCGACAGCCAACGTCGAGGTCAAGAACCTCGGTGCCGGTGATTTCTCTTTCGCTTCCGAGGTCTATGCCCAGCTCGCCGAGTCCGGGCTGCCGCCCGGGCAGGTGATCGTCCAGAACTTCATCGAGGGCAACCTCGAGCAGGCACCGGTCCTCTATCCCGGCGCCGCCACTTCCTACCTGACCCTGAACTTCCTGCCACCCGAACTGGTCGTTGATACCGCCGTCGCCGCAGGCTACGACTGGGTCTCACCACAGTGGCCGATAGACAGCCAGTTCGTTTCCCGCGCCCGGTCAGCAGGCCTGCGGATCGTGCCGTGGACGATTGATGACTCTGCCGGTCTGCTCGAAGCCGGACGGCTCGGTGTGGACGCCGTGATCACCAACGACCCGGCCCTCGCCGAAAGGTTGATCGGACCGCGGCCGGCGATCTCCATTCGCACCGTCAGGCCTGTGGTGAGGACCCTCCCCGGGCGATCCGTAAGCCTCCGTCTGCGGGTCAGCAACGGCGGTGATGCTCCTTCCGGAGCCCTCTCCGTAAGCGCCACATTCCCGGCACGCGCCCTCCGGAGCATCGGATCGGCGAGACGGACCGCAGGACCCGTCCCTTCCGGTGGCTACCGTGACCTCACCTTCCGCTTCATCCTGCGGCCCTCGGCCCGGCCGGGAAGCCGGTACAGGGTCCGCTTCCGGCTTCTTGGCGTCGAGTCCGGTGGGCTCATCGCGGATTCGCAGATCCGGGTCGCGGCACGTTGAATGCGTAGAATGACCGGATGGAAAGCAATGGCAACGGCTCAGGCGGCAGGACCGAAAAGAACCGGGTGGCCGAGCCACGAGTCTGCGTTATCGGGGCTGGTTCCTCCGGCATAACCGCCTGCCAGAACCTGGCCGAGCGGGGAATCAACTTCGACTGCTTCGAGAAAAGCTCAACCGTCGGCGGCAACTGGCGCTACGAGAACGACAACGGCATGTCGGCGGCCTACCGCTCGCTCCACATCAACACCTCGCGGCAGATGATGGAGTACCGAGCCTTCCCGATGCCGGTGGACTACCCCGACTACCCAAGCCACTTCCAGATCGCCAGCTACTTCGACGATTACGTCGACCACTTCGGGCTGCGCGGCCGGATTCGCTTCCGTACCGAGGTGATAAACGCCGAGCCGACCGACGACGGGCTCTGGGAGGTCACGGTCCGCCATGTCGACGGATCAGAAGAGACCATCGACTACACGGATCTGATCGTCTGCAACGGTCACCACTGGGACGCCCGGTGGCCGGAACCGGCTTTCCCCGGCTCCGACGAGTTCACCGGGGTCCAGATGCACGCGCACGACTACCGGACCCCGGAAATTTTCGAGGGCAAGCGCGTTCTCGTACTCGGAATCGGCAACTCCGCGACTGATATATCGGTCGAGTCCTCGCGGTTCTCAGACAGGACCTTTCTGGCGATGAGGCGCGGCGCGTGGATCTTGCCCAAGTACATGGGCGGCAAGCCGACCGACCGCGCGACCAACGGCATCTTCGCCCGGGCGCCTCTCGCACTTCAGAGTGCCGGCATGCGACTGATGCTGCGGCTCTCAGTCGGCAAGCTCAATGACTACGGCCTGCCCAAGCCCGACCATCAGCCGCTGCACGCTCACCCGACCATCTCTGGTGAGCTGATCGGCAAGCTCGGCCACGGCGAAATCAAGGTCAAGCCAAACATCGAGCGCTTCGAGGGCGACGAGGTTGTTTTCGCTGATGGCAGCCGCGAGCAGGTTGACGTGGTCGTTTACTGCACCGGCTACCGCATCACTTTTCCGTTTTTTGACGATTCGGTCGTGGATGCCGATGACAATCGGATCGGTCTGTATCGGCGGGTGGCCTCCATCGAACATCCCAACCTCTACTTCATCGGGCTGATCCAGCCGCTTGGCGCGATCATGCCGCTCGCGGAAGCTCAGTCAGTCTGGGTGACAGACCTGATCGCAGGTGAGGGTGAGCTCCCCGGCCGCTCCGCGATGGCGCGTGATGTCGCCGCCGAGCAGGCAGCGATGGACCGGCGCTACATCAACTCAAAGCGCCACACGGTGCAGGTCGACTTCGACCGTTACCTGCGTTCGCTCTCACGCGAGCGTGAAGAGTCGCGCAAACGGGTTTCACGCGAGCGCGTTCTGTCGGTCTGACGCCGACGTCCTTCGTGGGGCGTTCCCGGGACGTCACGCAGATCAAACCCGCCGGGCCCGCGCCGCGGGCCGAACGGAAGCCTTGGCCGACTGCGCCGATGGTCGTACGCGCCGCCGTCATCCTCGCCCGCCTCGACTCCGGGAACCGGTTGACTAGCCCACCAAACCAGGTAGATCATCGCCAGAATCGGAACCTTGAGCACTACCAGCAGGAAGAAAATGGGCCAATACTGATGCATACCGTCATTGTAAACAGGCAGTCAAGCTGGCACCAGTAAAAGTCAGGATTCCGCTACGTCCGGGTTCGCTACCTCGGCTTCCCTTCTCATTCCGGCCTGGCGGCTCCAGTTACTCCGAGAGCGGCCTGAGCCCGATGGCCGGGAGACCGAGCGCCCAGGCCTCGAGAGCTGCCACATGCCCCTCTTCGATCCCGATTTCCGGTTCGGTGGGTGCGAGCAGAGTCGGTGATCCACCGGCCTCACGCTGCTCCGCCCACTCGAAGCAGCTTTCATCGAGGGAGTCATCAATCCAGGCGATCGGCCGACTGCCGGCGAACCGGTCAAGAGCATCCAGCTTCCAGTGGCCGGCCACTGAACCGGCTGAAACGCTTCCTCCAACGCTCCCGGGCTGAGGCTCACCGCCGTCCTCTGCCGTAGTCGTAACCGTCCCGTCCAACCGCTCGGGAGTTGGCAGGTCGAACTCGATTACCGGCAGCGGACCGACACCGATCACCTGTGGCAGCCGGTCGTTTGCCCTTTCCTGCCAGCCGGTCGCCCATACAAGCTCGAACTGGTCGGAGAGGCGGTTCAGGCGCTCGCCGGCGGGAAGTGAGATGCAGTGTGGGGTGCCATCGATCAGGTGCCAGGCGACCGCGGAAGGCGGGGGAGGGGTGTCGAAACCAAACAGGCTGATCACGCCATCAACGTCGATGGCAAGAATTGGCAGCTGACTCACACCACCATGCTAAATGACGCGGGCAGGGGTGGATCTGTAGTATCCCGCGCCGTGCCAAATATAAATCAACTCGTGCGCAAGGGCCGCAAGCGGCCCAAGAAAAAGGTGGCTACTCCGGGCCTCAAGTCCGGTCAGGGCAACAAGAAGAAGGTCGCCGCTCCCCAGCGTCGCGGCGTCTGCACCCGTGTCGCCACCGTTACCCCGAAGAAGCCGAACTCGGCTCTCCGGAAGATCGCCCGAGTCCGTCTCGCCCACGGCATGGAAGTCACCGCTTACATTCCGGGAGAAGGCCACAACCTCCAGGAACACTCCGTCGTCCTGATCAGAGGCGGCCGAGTCAAGGATCTGCCGGGCGTCCGTTACAAAGTCGTTCGCGGCACCCTCGATGCCGCCGGCGTCTCGGACCGCAAGCAGGGCCGCTCCCTTTACGGCGTCAAGGCCAGCTGATGGCCCGCCGATCCGCCGCAGCAATTCGGCCCCTCGAGGCCGATACCAAGTACCGCAGCCGTCTTGTCCAGCAGGTGACCAACAAAGTGATGCGCCACGGCAAGAAGTCCACAGCCGAACAGATCACCTACGACGCTCTCGCTCTCGTTGCCGAACGTTCCGGGGAAGACCCGGTTGAAACGCTTGAAGAGGCGATCAAGCAGCTGACTCCGGCCCTCGAAGTACGCTCGCGACGCGTCGGTGGCGCCACCTACCAGGTGCCGGTCGAGGTTCCGTCCCGCCGGGCGAAGACGCTCGCCGTGCGCTGGCTCGTCGACTTCGCCCGAAACCGTAACGAGTACTCGATGTCAGAGCGTCTCGCCAACGAGATCATGGACGCGACCAAGCAGCAGGGGAACGCTTACAAGCGTAAGGACGACATTTTTCGCATGGCTCAGGCGAACAAGGCTTTCGCTCACTACCGCTGGTAGGTGGATGGGGCCTTGCGGCTGACGCTGTGACCTTCGAGAGGGCGCCCGTTGGGCGCCCTTTCTGTTGCAGGGACGGTCGTTCGGCTCGCTCACTCCTTGCCAGCCGCGCCTGTGCACCACTCCTATGTGCGGGGCCGGCGGCGGCTTTTGCCCCTGTTGGAGCCCGACCCGACTTTCGGGCCGATCGATCTCAGCTGGGGTTCGTCAAGGCGGGCAAGGGCGGCTCCTCCGAGGATGAGGACGAGGCCGCCGACCAGTTCCATCCAGAGGCCGGCCGATGCCTTGCCGGTGGCGTCGAGGTTGCCGGCTCCGGGTGTGTTGAACAGGCCGGTGTCGCCGATGTCGGGCAGGTCGAGGAACAGGAATACGAGCACGGTGCCGATCCCCATCGCGATCACGACGGCTACGGCGGCCCGGGAGCCCGTTGCGACAGCGAAGACGAGCGCCAGGGCGGCGACAAGTGCGAACAGGGCGGCGATGAAGCCGTGGGTGTCGAAGAGGGTGACGTTGGCGATCACCGAGTCGGTCTCGTCGACCAGGGTGAAGCCGGTGACCATTTGTGAGAGCAGCACGATCAGGGAACCCAGCAGAATGGTTATCGCGGTGAGGCGATAGGTGCTGATCGAGGCCTTCATGAGTTCGCCCTCCGGATTTTCGGGCTGTGTCATGTGGGGCTCCCGACATCGAGAGGTCGTGGTCTGCGGCGCCTGTCACGGCGAAGACGATCGCCCAGGGCACGGCTGCGCCGCCTCTTCCCGGAGAGTGCGAGCAGGCCGAGGCCGCCCGTGGCCAGAACGAAGCCTGCGGCAAGCTGGGTCCAGAAACCGGAGAGCAGCACTGCCACGACACCCGAGTAGCTGATCTCGGCGATCTCGACGTCAAGCCCCTTCGGCAGGTCGATCAGCAGGGTAATGGCGATCGTCGCGAAACCTGCAAGCGAAATCAGGCCGGCAAAGGTCCGGCGACCGGTCGCGGCCACGCCGACAAGTCCGGCCAGGGCAACCGCTCCGACAACCAGCAGCAGGACCGAGTGAGCGTCAAGAGGGGTCTGGATGTCGATTCGCGGGGCCCGGGTTATTTCCTGAATCGGGTCGTAGGCTGCCTGACCGACTTCGGTCGCCCGGAAATCGAGGAACTGCGAGGCGATCAATGCCGCGAATGCCGCGCCGGCAACGACGATGAGGGCGTGGCGCGGTGTGAAAAGGCGGTCGAGCCTAAGTACCGCCCCGCCCAGCCTGGAAGCGGCGCCAGCCAGCAGCCTCACGACCGCTGAAATCGCGTTGCCGACCGCCCGGAGCACAACCAGCACACCTGAAGTCAGCCAACGGATGGCGGGACCGAGTTGGTTGAGACCGTTGAGGACCAGGGCCCGGAAAAACCCGGCAGTCCGCCGCACTTCAAGGAGGGTGGCCCGGACGCCGCGCGAAAGCGGGTTGCCCGGCCCGGAGCCGCTCTGCGACCGTCCTCGGCGGTGACGCTGCTCACGAGCCTCGATTCGCTGCCTCTCGGTCAGCCGAGGCGGAGCTTTGGCTGAATCGGTGCCTGCTTTGTCCGAGCTCGCCGGGCGGTCTTTCGAGGCGTCGGGATTTCGGGCGCTTTCCTGCTCGCGTTCGCGGCGGGAGAGCCCTTCGACCCGCTGCTCGAGAGTAGGGCGATCAGAAGGTCGCCCGCCCGGTGAATCTGAGTTCGTTTTTTCAGGATCCATGCTCTGGCCCCTCCCATGGAGCAACTCTTGAACTGCCAGCCTAAAGAAGGGTGTCGGCGAGCGCCGCTCGCTCCGGCAAGCCGTCGGATATTCGGCTGCCGCTCTGTTATAGTCCCTCGTCGCTCGGGCAGGCCTCGCAAGCTGCGGGGCTTTTTTTTGGCCTCAGGTCAGAGCCGGACAAATACCTCAACTGAAACTTCGAGAAGTAGAGAGAACCTAATGGCGCGCGAATTCCCACTGGACAAGACCCGCAACATCGGGATCATGGCTCACATCGACGCCGGTAAGACGACGACGACCGAGCGCATCCTCTATTACACCGGCCGCACCCACAAGATTGGCGAGGTCCACGAAGGTGCCGCCACCATGGACTGGATGGAGCAGGAGCAGGAGCGTGGCATCACGATCACCTC
>JBBECI010000002.1:0-8672 GCA_040881895.1 Solirubrobacterales bacterium
ATCGAAAATGTTGCCAAGTACACAAATATGGCAACGGACATGACGGGATAAAACAATCGCCCGACGCGCTGGCGCGTCAGACGTATAAATCGGGCTCGAACATTTCCTCCGGACAGTCAGACCGTCCGAAGTAATGCACGCTGCTCAGTTTTCAAAGACCGCCTGCGCCGTGTCAGCGGGTTTCGCCGCACGAAGCACCTGAGCCGGAAAAGTCCCCGACTCAGCGGACAAAGGAGTATACATGGCCGTCGACATCGTGTCGAGTGGCTATTTTTCTGGCTTCAGGACTGGGATTGAAAACGCCGGTATCGCCGCTTTCCAATCTGGATGACGCTTCCATCCAGCTCAGCAGCCGGGTAATCGAGGATCTCGGACGGGAGCGCCTCGCCATCACGCCTTACTCCCCCCTGCTCGAGAACTCGGCGGGCTTCGCTCCGGCTGATCCCGAAGGCCTCGGCGAGTGCTGCCGGCAGGTGAACCGTTGTCTCGGAACCCATCTCGTAGGAGTCAACCTGTTCGGGAACCTCATGGTCGACAAAAATGCGATTGAAAGCGGCTTCGGCCTTGACTCCGGTCCCCTCGCCGTGGAAGCGGTCAACCAGACTCGTGGCGAGGCGGCGTTTGGCGAGGTTGGGTGCCTCACCGTCCGGGACTTTTGCTCCGAGCAGCAGGGCCTGGTACTCAGCGATATTCCCGTCCGGAATACGCATCACCTTGCCGAACATGTCCTCCGGTGAATCGGTGACACCGATGTAGTTCCCAAGAGACTTTGACATTCGGCGCAGACCGTCAGTCCCCGGGAGAATTGGCATCGTCATCACGGTCTGGCGGGGACAGTCGTAAGCCGCCTGAATATCTCGCCCGAACAGCAGGTTGAATTTCTGGTCGGTTCCACCCAGTTCCACATCCGAACGGATGGCGACCGAGTCGTAGCCCTGCAGCAGCGGATAAAGCAGCTCCAGCGCCGAGACAGGTTCCTCTGCCTGCATCCGTTTCTGAAAATCATCACGCTCAAGCAGCCTTGCCACAGTCGCTCGAGCGAGCAGACCAAGCAGTTCTTCCGGCTCCATGCGGAGCCACTCGCTGTTGAACCTGACCTCCGTGCGTTCGCGATCGAGGATCTTGAAAGCCTGCTCCTGAAAGGTCCGGGCGTTAGCGTCGATCTCCTCCGTAGCGAGCATGGGGCGCTGATCAGAGCGCCCGCTTGGATCTCCAACCCTTGCCGTGTAGTCACCGATGATCAGCACTACCTGGTGGCCATCATCCTGAAACTGGCGCAGTTTGCTGAGCACCACAGTGTGGCCCAGGTGAATGTCAGGCGCAGTCGGATCGATACCAAGCTTAACTCTCAATGGCTTGCCCTGGTCAAGTTGGCCTGCCAGAGCCCCCTCGGGCAGAGTCTCGACTGAATTCATCGCCAGCGCGGATGCCCGCTGAAGTGCTTCGGGGCTTGGCCCGGGACTTTCCGAAAGCGGCTTGACCGTCATTCCTGCAATGCTAGACTGCCTGACCGACTCTGTGAGTTCGCGTATTGGGTTGGCCGCGCGGGCGCCAGTCCTCAGCGTCATTCATTAATTCTCATCGGGTCACCCACTAGCTATGACTACTGGAACTCCAAAGCAGCCGCCGGGACGCGAATCCCGGGAGGACGATCGTGTTCTCACACCACCAACCGCTGCCGATGGCAACGGTAGTGAGTCGAGCGTGCTGCGCCCGAGCACCGGCAAGAAAAGCCGTCGCTTTCTCAAGAGCTGGAAAGTCCGGGCGAGGGGTCTCAAGGGATCGGTTGCTGTCGGAGGCGACGGAAATAACGCTGGCAACAGGTACGGGAACGGCAGATTGCTCCCCCGCAAAAATCCTTCCGCTCCACGAGGTTCAAAGCAGCAAAAGCCGCGAATCAAGAAACTCAGAATTCTGTTCATACTGCTCGGGCTAGGCATACTCGCCGTGGCCTCGACAACCTTCGGTGCGGTCATGGCAGTTTCCCAGGACATCCCTGCGATTGAGCGTTTCGCGCAGTTCGAGCAAGCCTCAAACTCGATCCTGATGGACAGCCAGGGCGAATTCATCGGGACCCTGAGCAGCAACGAAAATCGCATCCTGCTCGATGCAGACGAGATCTCACCGAACATGAAGAACGCCGCAGTCTCGATTGAAGACTCGCGCTTCTACGAGCACAGGGGGCTTGATTTCCGCGGACTTGGGAGGGCGATGCTCCAGAACATTCTCTCCGCCAGCGCGAAGGAGGGGGCATCGACCATCACCCAGCAGCTGGTCAAGCAGGCCCTCGAAGCCCAGAGCGAACGAACGGTGTTTCAGAAAGCCCGAGAGATTGCCGCCGCGTATCACCTCGAACAGCAGTGGACCAAGGACAAAATCCTGACGGAGTACCTGAACACTGTCTACTTCGGATCCGGGGCCTACGGGATAGAGGCTGCTTCACGAACCTATTTCGGTTGGGCACACCCTTCTTGCGGGGCTGACGAGGTCACTTGCGCCGAGCTGCTCACACCGGCCGAATCAGCACTTCTTGCGGGGATTGTCCAGAACCCGTACGGATACGATCCTCAGATAAATCCGGAGGCCTCGCTGCTTCGCCGGAATACCGTGCTCCAGAAGATGTATGAACAGGGATACATCACAATTGACCAGCTGAAGGAAGCGGTCGCCGAGGCACTGCCGCCGGGCTCTTCGATTGAACCGCCAAAAACTGATTCCAAGGCTCCCTACTTCACGGAGTGGGTTCGCCAGCAGATGGTGGATCGGTACGGAGCAGGACGAACCTTCTTTGGCGGTCTCGAGTTTAAGACAACCCTCGACCTTGAAGTTCAGGCGGCAGCCGAACAGGTTGTCAGTGAAACCCTTGGTGAGGTCGGTCCGTCAGCATCGGTAGTCATCATCAATAACAAGGATGCGACGGTCGACGCGATGGTCGCCGGGCCGGACTTCGACTCTGCTCCGTTCAACCTCGCCACGCAGGGCTTCCGCCAGCCCGGTTCGACAGTGAAACCATTCATTCTGGCAACTGCCCTTGAGCAGGGCATCTCTCCGTACGCCGTTTATGAGTCAGCACCTCAGCTGTTCAGATTTGGCAAGAACAACCTTGAGTACTTCCCCGTGTCCAACTACAAAGACAGCTACTCGGGTTCTTCTTCTCTCTATGACGCCACCACGAACTCGGACAATTCTGTCTACGCGCAGGTTGGCCTTGAGAGCATAGAGGGGAGTACGAAGGCTATCGCCCGCACAATCCGCAGGATGGGCGTCTGGGATCCGGTAAAGGTGAACCCGGCAATGGTGCTGGGAACTTCGGAGGTGACGCCTCTGGAGTGGACCTACGCCTTCAGCACACTCGCCAACGACGGGCGTCGAGTAAGCGGAACGCTTGCTCCGGACCCTGGCGACTCCCCCGTCACGTATACCAAGGTCCGTGACGAGAATGGAAAGACGATTCGCGCCGGGGATAACGAGGTAATCAGCACCGGCGTTCTTGATCCCGAGGTCGCCCTGACAACAAAAAGTATCCTCAGCACCGTTGTCTCAAGCGGAACGGGCACCAATGCCAGCATCGGCGATTCTTCGCAGTGGGGAAAAACAGGAACCACCGAAGACAACACCAACGCCTGGTTCTGTGGCGCTATCACCGAGGTGACCGCCTGCGTCTGGGTCGGATATCCCGAGGGTTACCGGAAGATGCTGACCGAGTACGACGGAGCGCCCGTTGACGGTGGGACCTATCCGGCCCTGATCTGGGCAAGCGTGATCAGCGCCTGGCAAAATATTGAACTGAACCGAGTCGCTGAGCGAGCGGCAAAAGCTGCCGGTGAGGAAATCGTCGACTCTGAGACTGGCGATACAGCAATTGATTCAGGGGCCGACTACTCGACCCCTGATTATTCGACCGACGGTGCCACGGCTCCTGAAGCCACAGCGCCAGCACCAGATCCTGCTCCCACCCCGGCGCCAGCGCCGGTGGCGCCGGCACCAACTTCACCCACCAGCCCTACCGGGGGTGGGGTAACCCCGGGCTCAGGTGGCGCCTCGCCCTGAGTGGACCGGAGGAGGCCACCCGACTACCCTCCTGTCCCTACGAAACGATCAGGAGAGGCCAGCGAGCCTTTCCGTGGCAAGCGCGATCTGTCTGGCCAGACTTGCTGACGATGTTCCGCCCTCGCTCTGTTTTGACTCAAGCCAGTTCGACTGACTCAAGACTTCGTAGTACTCATCGTCGAGATGCTCTGACCTGGCACTGATTTCCTCCAGGGTCAGATCCGACAGAGACTTTCCACCCTCTACGCACTGCCGAACAAGATCTCCAACAATGCCGTGCGCCTCGCGGAACGGCAGACCGCGCCTGACCAGCAGATCTGCGATTTCCGTAGCGGCGAGCATTTCGTCCCCAGAAGCAGCCAGGAGACGATCCCGATCGAAATGGATCCCCTCCAAAATCCCCGTCGTCATTTCGAGACTCGCCTCAATCGTGTCAACGGCATCGAAGAAAGGTTCCTTGTCCTCCTGCATGTCTTTTCCGTAAGTCAGTGGAAGAGCGTGAAGTACGCCGAGAAGGGTTGTGAAATCACCGATCACCCGCGGCGCCTTTGCTCTGAGGAGCTCCGCAGAATCCGGATTCTGCTTCTGAGGCATGATGCTCGAACCGGATGTGAAAGGTTCCGCGATCCGGCAGAAACCGAACTCCGTACTGGACCAGATAACGAGCTCTGAACCGAATCGGGAGAGATGTGTCGCGCAGACTGAAGCTGCCGAGATGTAGTCCAGCACAAAGTCGCGATTCGAAGTGCCATCGAGCGAATTCGAAGAAATGTCAGAGAAGCCGAGGTCAGCAGCTACGGCCCGGCGGTCGATCTCCCAGTTGACGCCAGCCAGAGCACCGGATCCGAGCGGCATAACAGCCGCCGCGTCCTCAGCTGCCCGAAACCTGACAGCGTCGCGAGAGAGCATCCAGAAGTAGGCCAGCAAATGGTGTCCCAGGTAAACCGGCTGAGCCCGCTGCAGATGGGTGTAGCCGGGCATTGCCCAGTCGCTGTGGGTACCAGCCAGATCAAGCAGCGCAGACATGGCCTGAGTAATCAGAGAGACAGTGCGTCGGGAATGATCGATTACCGCCATGGCGATGTCGGTCGCTACCTGATCGTTTCGTGAGCGGCCGGTATGAAGCTTTCCGGCCAATGGTCCGATCAGGTCCCCAAGCCGGCGCTCTACCGCCATGTGGACATCCTCATCCGAGGCCAGGAACTCGAAACCCTCCTGATCCACCTCGGCAAGTATCTCCGCGAGAGCCGCGTCGACCACTGGCAGTTCATCATCCGAAATAACGCCGATTCGGTTCAAAGCAGTGGCATGGGCCCTCGACTGTCTGAGGTCGTACGGAGCCAGACGCCGGTCAAAATCGACTGAGCGATTGAGGCGCCAGAAGCGAGGGTCGGGATTTTCTCTTGAGCGGGACACGGTCTTGATTATGCCCCGAGTGCCCGTTTCAGTGAGTCAGCCACTCGCTCAACCTCGGCTTCACCGAGTGCAGTGTGGAAAGGCAGGGCCAGCGATCGGGCAGAAACCGATTCGGCAACTGGGAAATCGCCTGCTCCATAGCCAAACACTCTCAGGTGCGGAAAAAGATGAATGCTGGGAAGGTATGCCTTCGTTGGTATTCCGTCAGCAGCAAGTCTGGTTATGACCTCATCCCGGCTGGAACCCTCCGGTAAACGAATTGGATAAACGAACCAGCTGCGGCGTTCACGCTGATCTCCGGAAATCGGGAGCTCCACCCCTTCAATTGGCTCGAGCGCCAACTCATACATTTCAGCAACCTGTCGCCTGTCAGCCAGCATCCGGTCAAGCTTCCTGACCTGGGCCACTCCGAGGGCCGCGGCGACATCGGAGAGCCGATAGTTGAAGCCGAGTCGGTCGTGATCGAGCCAGTCCATGTCCACCGCCCGGCCCTGATTTCTCTCCGACCGTATCCGCTCGGCTTCTGCGGAGTCACGCGGAATGATCATTCCACCCTCTCCGGTGGTCATCTGCTTGTTGGCGTAGAACGCAAAGGTCGCAAGGTTGCCCCGGGAACCGACGAGGCGTCCTTCACAATCCACGGCGCCCAGAGCCTGGGCTGCATCTTCGAGGATTCGAAGTCCCCTCCGTTCCGCCAGAGACTCAAAACCAGGCATGTCACAGGGGTAGCCAAAAATGTCAATCGGCAGCAGGCCCGCAGTGTTCGGTCCGACGGCGGCCGATGCCGTCTCAGGAGTCATGTTCAGCGTGGATTGGTCGACATCGACAAATACCGGCCGCACGCCTTCGTAGAGCAGGCAGTTGGCGCTGGCGACAAAGGTGAACGGTGACAGAACCACTTCGGAGCCCTCACCCCAGCAGGACGCCCGAACACCGAGATGGAGGGCCGTTGTTCCACTATTGGTTGCGATCGCATCATCGACGCCCAGCCATTCCGCGAAATCCCTCTCGAACCTCTCCAGCATCGGACCTAGCGAAAGACGACCCGAACGCAGGACCTCCAGAACCAGTTCTTCCTCCTCGGGGCCAAGGTCAGGGCGTGCGAGAGAAAGCGGGTCGTCGGGCTGCGAAATCACGCTAGGTCTTGCCGTTCTCACGCGGAAAGGCGTACTCGAGCGAGTCGACGAGTGCCTCCCATGAGGCTTCGATGATGTTCTCTGATACACCAATCGAGCCCCAGGACTCCTCTCCATCTGATGAATCGAGAATCACCCGCGTACCCGCCCCCGTCCCGTGATCAGAGTCAAGGATCCGCACGCGGTAGCCGGTCAACTCGATTTCGGCCAGATGGGGGTAGTGGCTGGTGATAGCCGAACGCAGCGCCTGGTCAAGGGCATTGACCGGACCGTTTCCTTCGGCGACACAGACATGACGCTCTCCATTTACCCAGATCCTCAGGGTGGCTTCGGTCTCGACCGTTCCATCCTCGCGCATCTCGGTCAGGACCCGAAAGCCTTCCAGCCTGAACAGGGGTTCGTACTCCCCCGCCACCTGACGAAGCAGGAGATCAAACGAGGCTTCGGCCGCTTCGTAGTGATACCCCTCGTGCTCGCGTTCCTTGAGCAGATTAATGGCTCTCAGCGTCGCTTCGTCGTCGAGTTCGAGTCCCATATCTCTCGCTCTGGCGACGATGGTCGCCCGGCCCGAGAGTTCAGATGGCAGGACCATGCGACTGTTTCCTACCTGCTCAGGTTCGAGGTGTTCGAAGGTTCGGGAGTCTGACTCGATGCCGGCGACGTGCATTCCACCTTTATGGGCGAAAGCATTGCGCCCGACGTAAGCCTGATCCTGATCCACCGCCACATTGAGCAGATCAGCGACATATTGGGACGTCGCCGAAAGCTCGGCGATGCGGTCCGGACCGACAACCTCGTAGCCCAGCTTCAGTTCGAGCGCGGGGAGAATAGACACGAGGTTAGCGTTGCCGCAGCGCTCGCCGTACCCGTTCATGGTCCCCTGAACCAGGCGAGCCCCCTCCTGAACTGCGGCCAGCGAGTTTGCGACGCCACACTCTGCGTCGTTATGAGCGTGGATACCGAGTTCAGTGTCGGTTCCCATCTCGGCCACCACTCCGGCTACCGCGACGGCTATCTGATCTGGAAGGCTCGAACCGTTGGTATCGCAGAGGCTCAGGTTTACTGCTCCACCTGCCACGGCTGCCTTGAGGCACTTGAGTGCGTAGTGCTGGTCTTCGCGCCAGGCATCGAAGAAATGCTCGGCGTCATAAATCACGCGCTTGCCAAGGCCTGTCAGGTAAGCCACAGAGTCTTCGATCATTGACAGGTTCTCCTCGGGAGAAACCTTTGTCACCTTCTCGAGGTGCAGCGACCATGTCTTGCCGACCAAGGTGACTACTGGAGCAAAACACTCCCCCAGCAGACGCAGAGATTCGTCCTGATCAGCCTCGACGCCCCGACGCCTCGTCATGCCAAAGGCACAGATCTCAGCCTGCTCCAGACTTTCATCAGCGAGAAGGGAGAAAAGCTCAACCTCCTTCGGGTTTGAGGCCGGGAAACCAGCTTCAATGTACTGGACTCCAAGCCGGTCGAGCGCATGGACCACCCGCACCTTCTCGGCGGCCGAAAGGGACATGCCCTGCCCCTGCATCCCGTCCCTGAGCGTCGTGTCGTAAAGCTTCACCTGTTCCATTGCTGCTGTCCTTTCAGAAAATCTGAGCCGGGCCTCACTCTGGCCCCGGCAGAGCCGGACGCGACACCAGCCGCGTTACTGCGGGCTATCAGCCCGCAGTCCCCGTAATTCGGGCACACAACTCTATTTCCGCAAGGAAGGAAGCCATCAAGACTCGATTTTACTCGCTTCCGCGACCGGTTCGGACTCGCCGACCAGGTCAAGCCACTCGTGGTACTCGGGCGCGCGTCCGTAGATCGCATCCTCGTAGCGAGCCTGAACCATCCTTGTGACTTCCCCGGGATCACCGATCGGGTGATCGTCCACTTCGCGGACGGGAACGACTTCAGCTGCGGTCCCACACATGAAAATTTCGTCTGCGGTGTAGAGCTCCGAGCGGGCGATGTCTCTCTCGGCAACGGAGTATCCGCTGTCCTCAAGGATCTGGATTACAGACCTTCGGGTGACACCGTCAAGGATCGATGCGACCTGCGGTGGAGTGGCGACCTTCCCATGCT
>JBBECI010000003.1:0-8592 GCA_040881895.1 Solirubrobacterales bacterium
GCGACCGCCTGCGCTCCAACCTCGAACAGACCCACGGCGCCCTGTTCAGCCAGCGGGCCCTGACTGCCCTGGTCGATTCCGGTATGAGCAGAGATGATGCTTACCGCACGGTCCAGGCCGCCGCTCAGGAGGCCTTCGACACCGGCACCCACTTCCGCGAGTTGATCGGCGAGGCGGCACCGCAACTGGCCCTGGACGAGATCTTCGATTACGACGCTTACCTGGTTCACCTGCCCGAGATATTCGAGCGCCTTGAGCGGCTGCGCTGATCCCCCCGCCGAACCTCGAATTCAGCGACTTGACCGCCTGCTGAGACTAGGATGGAGCGATGATCCTCTACACATGTGGTCAAAAGACGCTCGGTCCGAGCTCACTTCATCCCTGTGCGAAAGCAGGAAAAGCACTGACGAAAGCCGGTTACGACCTTGAAATCAGGGAGGTGGGTGGATACCGCCTGATGCCGTGGACCTGGGGGAGCAGGACCAGCTACCGCAAGGAAGTAAAAGAGCTGAGTGGCACCCCGGAGGTGCCGATTGTGGTCCTGGAGAGCGGCGAGGTGATCTCCGGATCCGGCGCGATCGCCCGCTGGGCACGCGAACATCCGGCAGCCTAGGCGGAATTTTGGAAGCCGGACTCAAGGCCTCGGGCGCAAGTGGTGCCCCGGAGGCCGTGGCGGTTGAAACTCCCGAGCAGGCACGGATCGCGGCTGATGCGATCGCGCGAGGTTTTCAGGACAACGAGATCTGGGTCTGGCTGATCCCCTCAAACCGGGCGAGGGCGCGGGTTCAGAAGAGGTGCTACCGACGCATGGTTCGCAGGATCTTCATGCCCCGGCAGGCCGCCTGGATGACCGATTCGGGAACGGGTGGAGCACTCTGGTTTCCACCTGGAACCAAGAAGCTCAGCCTACGGGAGCAACTTGCCCAGGATCTTCCGTTTTTGCCGGAGGGGCTGCCGTCGATCACAAAGACCACCCGCCTAAACGACCTGGTGAAGGCGAACTGGCCCACGCAGCCGCATTGGTATCTGGCCTTTCTTGCGGTCGAGCCAGACAGCCAGAGCAGGGGACACGGCTCTGCCCTGATCGCCCCCGGACTCGCCAGGGCCGACCGGGAAAATGCCGGAGTCTGGCTGGAGACACAGACCGCCGACAACATCCCGTTTTACCGACGCTTCGGATTCAAAACTGTAAAGCGGGTCGAGGTTGACCCGGGAGTGCCACTCTGGATGATGTGGCGTCCGCCGGCGAATCCTGCCAGCGCAATCATCTGACTCAACGGTGCGGAAAGGTCAGTCCGGAACGGTTGCCGTCAAAGCGTTCTTGACTTCAGTCACCTCGCCGCCGAATCCAACGACAAAAAGGCTCCCCTGTCCGAAGCCCTTCGGCGCTGTGCCCACTGCGACACTGCTCGGATTTGTCAGGCCGGACGCAAGAACACAGGCCTTCCTTTCCGGATTGATCTTCCAGATCTGTCCGAGTCCAAGTGCTGCCACATAGAGGTTGCCGCGATTGTCTCGGGTTAGTCCGTCAAAGACGACCATTGATGCCTCGGGAGAGGTGAAGTAGGCGGTGATCCTGCCCGGATTGCCAACCTCGATCAGACTGATCCTGGATGGAGTAACGAATGTCTGGGCGGCGAAGATGTACTTGCCGCTCCGGCTCACGGCCAGACCATTAGCCGAGTCGAGGCTGGCAAAACCGTTCAAGGTGATGAAAGTCGAGCCGCTTGGGGTGATCCGGTCCAACTTCAGCGCGAGTGAGTTTGAAGCAAAAATCGTTCCATCCGGTCCGCGGGCAATGCCGTTGGCCATGCCGAGTGTTGACGAGACCACAAAACTGTTGCCGGTCACGGGGTCGACGCTGAGGAGGCCGGCAGTCGGTGACGTGTCCCCCACTGACCCGTTCGCGAGTCCGTTTCCGTAGCCCCAGAGAAGCCGCCTTTCACTCCAGGCGAGCCCTCCGGCGTTCGCCGGCCCCTGCAGCAGCACAGCCACCGGAGCTCCGGGGCGATCGACCCTGTAGAGACGACTTGCAGGAGGTTCGCCGACCGGCGCTGGAGCTACCCCGGCGAAAAAGAGTCGGCCGCCATTTCCTGCGATCACCGATTCGAGCCTGCCCTGATTGGAAAAAAGAGTTGTCTTCGGGTGCCTGCCTTCGCAGGTCGGAAGGGCAGCGGACGCCGGGCTGACATTCGAAATCGCAGGAATGGCGAGGGAGAAGACCACCAGAGCCAGGCAGCGAACCTTCGAACGGATCCGGACCCTGAGTGCACCTGCCAGAGCCTGATCCCTGCCTCCCTCTAGCTTCATGGCAGAGGATAATACTCGTGTTACCGAGGCCGATCCGAAATAGCCTCGGCGTGCGGAGGCCGAACCGGCAAATATTGCGGGTTGTGGAGCGGGTAGCATCGGCGACACAGATGTCCATCTTGCTCGACGAACTTCGGCTGCATTCATCCGGCAAGGTCCGGGATATCTACGAACTTGATGGCGACCTGCTGCTGGTCGCCTCCGACAGGATCTCGATCTACGACGTGATCATGCCGGACCTGATCCCGGACAAGGGTCGGGTCCTCACCGGTATGTCTGTCTACTGGTTTGAACACTCGGGCGAGATCGTCCCCAACCACCTGATCTCAACCGATGTCCCTGAAGAGGTCGCGGGACGTGCCCTGCGGGTTCGAAAGCTCAACATGTACCCGGTGGAGTGCGTGGTCAGGGGTTACCTCTCCGGTTCGGGATGGCGCGAATATCAGGAAACCGGTTCAGTCTGCGGGGTCGGACTGCCGCCTGGCCTGAAGGAGTCAGACCGGCTGCCCCGGCCAATTTTCACACCGGCGAGCAAGGCCGAGCTCGGCCAGCACGATGAGAACATCGGCTTCGAGCAGGCTGTCGGCCTGGTCGGCGACCGGGCGCTGATGGAGGAACTTCGCCGGATCTCGATCGAGCTCTACGAACTCGGTGCCGCGCGGGCTGCCGAGGTTGGGATCATCCTGGCCGACACCAAGTTTGAGTTCGGCAGCCATCCCGGCGCCGAGGTGATGCTCGGTGATGAGGTGATGACTCCGGACTCCTCGCGCTACTGGCCGGCCGACAGCTACGAGCCCGGCCGCTCTCAGGCATCTTTCGACAAGCAGTTCGTCCGGGACTGGGCAGATGCCGCCGGCTGGAACCACACTCCGCCAGCCCCCGAGCTGCCGGAGGACGTCATCAGCCAGACCCGTGACAAATATCTGGAAGCCTTCGAACGGATCACAGGAGCCCCACTTTGATTTCTGTCCGCGTACTGATCAGGCCCAAAGAGGGGATTCTCGATGCTCAGGGCAAAGCTGTTGAAAGTGCCCTGCCGGCGCTCGGGTTTGAAGGTATCGAGCACGTCCGGGTAGGTCGGATCGTCGAGCTTCGCGCTGACGACGACCAGCGCCTCGATGAGCTTTGCGAGAAGCTGCTCGCCAACCCGTTGATTGAGGATTACGAGATCGAGATCCTGTGATCTGGGGAGTACTTCAGTTCCCCGGCTCCTGCGACGAGCGGGACGCCCTCCACGCCTGCACCGTCGCAACCACCGGCCTTGGGGCCATCGGGCGGACCGGGGATACCTCCTCCTCCACCACCCTGCGGTCACGGCTGGTGTGGCATGAGGAGACGGATCTGAGTGGGTTTGATGGGATTGTGGTTCCTGGTGGATTTTCTTATGGGGACTACCTTCGGGCTGGTGCGATCGCCAGATTTTCACCTACCATGACGGCAGTCGCTGAGTTTGCAGCTGCTGGTGGTCCGGTGCTCGGGATCTGCAACGGGTTTCAGGTTCTTTGTGAATCGGGGCTTCTGCCGGGGGCTCTTCTGACCAATGAGAGCACCCGTTTCATCTGTCGGCCGGGCGAGCTGATCGTCGGTGAGTCGGATTCACCGTGGCTGAGCGAACTGGAGACGGGCGAGCGGATCTCGATTCCTTTCAAGCACCAGAGCGGCCGGTACTTTGCGCCGCCCGAGATGCTGAAGGAGGTTGAGGCGAATGGCCAGGTTGCCTTCCGTTACGCCGAGGGTCAAAACCCGAACGGGTCGCTGAACGACATCGCCGGGGTCACGAACGAGGCTGGCAATGTGCTTGGGCTGATGCCCCACCCCGAGCACGCGGTCGACCCGCTCGCTGGCACTACCGACGGGCTGAAGATCTTCCGTGGGCCGGACGGAGTTACCGTTGGCTGAGCAGCTCTCCAGACACCGCGAGCTTGGCCTGACCGACGCCGAGTACGAACTGATCGTCGGGAAGATGGGCCGCGAACCGAACGGTGTGGAACTGGCGATGTTCTCGCTGCTTTGGTCAGAGCACTGCGCCTACAAGCACTCGAAGAAGCTGCTCGGAACCCTGCCGACCGATGGGCCGCGCGTGGTCATGGGTCCCGGCGAGAATGCCGGCGCCGTTGATATCGGGAACGGCCACTCGATCGCCTTCAAGGTTGAATCCCACAACCATCCCAGCGCGGTCGAGCCGTTCCAGGGGGCAGCCACCGGGGTCGGCGGGATCCTGCGGGACGTGATCGCCCTCGGCGCGCGACCAATCGCGATGCTCGATTCGCTGCGATTCGGTGAACTCGATACCGAGCGCACCCGATACCTGGTCGACGGTGTGGTGCGCGGCATCGGCCACTACGGAAACTCGATGGGCATTCCGACGGTCGGTGGGGAAATCAGCTTTGAGCCACCCTACGAACTGAATCCGTTGGTCAATGCGATGTGTGTTGGTATAGCGAGAACCGACGAGATGGTACGCGCCGCCGCAGCGGGGATCGGCAACAAGGTTGTCCTGATCGGTTCGCTGACCGGCCGGGACGGAATCGGTGGGGCCTCGGTGCTGGCATCAGCCGAGCTTGAAGAGGCGGACTCCTCAAAGCGGCCGACAGTCCAGATCGGTGACCCTTTTGAGGAGTCAAAGGTGCTTGAGTGCTGCCAGGAACTGCTCGGCGAAGACCTGCTGGTGTCCCTTCAGGACCTGGGTGCTGCAGGTCTGACTTCATCTGCCGGGGAGATGGCCTCGGCCGGAGGGGTCGGAATCGATATCGATGTCGGTCTGGTGCCGCTTCGCGAGGCCGACATGGAGCCGTTCGAGATCATGGTCTCGGAATCACAGGAGCGCATGCTGGCCGTAGTCGAGCCGGCCAGTGTGGAGGCGGTGCTGGCAATCTGCGACAAGTGGCAGACCGCCTCGGCAGTCATCGGTGAGGTCACCGACAGCGGCGACTTCCGGATTCTCAAAAACGGCGATACCGTCGGAAAAATTGCGATCGATGACCTGGTCGACGGATGCCCGCTTTACGACCTTGACCCGATGCCGCCCTCCGAGTGGATTTACGGCAACCGGGTAACACTGCGCGAAGGTTCTGATGCGAGCGAAATCCTGTTGAGCCTGCTCGGCTCCCCTTCGATCGCCTCCAAGCGCTGGGCCTACGAGCAGTACGACTCACTGGTTGGCTCAAGGACGATCAGGCCATCCGGGGCCGCGGACGCTGCCGTCCTGAACATCCCCGAAGCTGCCCGCGCGATCGCCGTGGCGATTGACGGAAACGGTCGGCGTGTGGCCTGTGATCCGCTGCGCGGCACGATCGAGAACACCTTCGAATGTGCAGCCAACCTCGCCTGCGTCGGTGCCGAGCCGCTTGGTGTCACAAACTGTCTCAACTTCGGGAACCCTGAAAAGCCAACGGTCGCCTGGCAACTGACTGAATCAGTCAAGGGGCTCGGTGAAGCCTGTCGTGCCCTCGACCTGCCAGTGGTTGGAGGAAATGTTTCGCTCTACAACGAGACCCCTTCCGGCCCGATCTACCCCACCCCCGTCGTTGGCATGGTCGGCGAGCTGCCCGACCCGGCCAGCTGCGGCGGTGAGCCCTGGCGGGAAGGTGACTCGATCGCCCTCGTCGGGCCGATCAATCCCTCGCAGGCCGGTTCGGAGCTGGCAAAAATGCGAGGTGAACTCGGCCCCGGCCTGCCGGACTTTGACGTTACGGAGATCCGGGCGGCGATCGAACTGATCCGGGAGGCCGTGCGTTCAGGCTCGATCCGCACCGCGCACGATGTGTCCGACGGAGGCATCGCTACAGCGATTGCCGAACTCGCGATCGCATCGGGAGTCGGCTGCAGGGCGAACCTGCTCGCAGTGATCGCACAGCACAGCTGCAGCGCAGAGGACTCCCTCTTTGGCGAAGGACCTGGTGGTTTCATAATCGCCGGGGACAAGGCCGAGATCGAACGACTCGGCGGGCACGGTGTCCAGGTCGAAATCCTGGGGACCACAGGTGGCGAGTTGATCGAGATCTCGGCAGGTGATCTGACCACAAAGGTTCCTCTGGTTGAAGCCTCGGCCTCCTTCGAGTCGCTCGCCTCACGCCTCGAGCCCTGATCGGTCCAGACCCAGGGATATTTACTTGCCCGGGCCCGCTGCTACTCTGAGCAGGTAGGTAAACCGCCTACGTCTTTATCCCGATCAGCAACAGGTGGCTTCCAGACCTTGAGCGAACAGACTTTCCTCGATCGCGATGGACCGCGTGATGAATGCGGTGTCTTTGGTGTATACGCGCCCGGACATGACGTCTCCCGCCTCGCCTACTTCGGCCTGTACGCGCTGCAGCACCGGGGCCAGGAGTCGGCCGGTATCGCCACCTGCGAAGGCGGCCACATAACCACCATGCGGGACAGCGGGCTGGTTTCACAGGTCTTCGACGAGGACAAGCTTTGCGCGCTGACCGGCGACATGGCGATCGGCCACGTGCGCTACTCGACCACCGGTGGCGGCTCCTGGGAGAACGCCCAGCCGATCTGGCGCGACGATGGCCGGGAGCTGGCACTTGCCCACAACGGCAACCTGACCAACGCCGTCGACATCTATAACCGCCTGAGGCGCAAGGGGCTCAGCTTTCGAGGAACCACCGACTCGGAGATCATCGCTGCGCTGATCTCATGTGACTACGGACGCCATGTCGAGGACGCGGTCGCCAATGTCATGCCCCAGCTCGAAGGTGCTTACTCGACCGTGGTCATGACCAAACATGCGATCGTTGCCTTCCGTGATCCTTACGGCATCCGACCGCTCTCGCTCGGCAAGCTCGACGGCAACTGGGTGGTCGCCTCCGAGAGCTGCGCCTTCGACATCATCGGGGCGGAACTGGTTCGCGAGGTCAGCCCGGGTGAGATGATCTCGCTTTCTGAGCGTGGACTCGAGTCGCGCCAGGTGGTCAAGTCTGACCGCACCGCGATGTGCGTCTTCGAACACATCTACTTCTCCAGGCCCGACACCATGCTGGAGGGAAAGCGGCTGCAGGAGGTTCGTGGTCGCATGGGTGAGATCCTCTTTCGCGAGGCACCAGCCGAAGCTGATCTGGTGATCGCAGTGCCGGACTCGGGGACCCCGGCCGCACGCGGATACGCACGCGCCTCGGGTCTCCCTCAGGACGACGGCCTGATCAAAAACCGCTACGTCGCCCGTACTTTCATCCAGCCCGGTCAGGAGCTTCGCAAGCACGGTCTGCGGATGAAGTTCAATCCGCTGCCCGAAATCGTCTCCGGCCAGCGGGTGGTCGTGGTCGACGACTCGATCGTGCGGGGTAACACCACCCGGCAGATCGTCAAGATGCTGCGTGACGCCGGCGCCAAGGAGGTCCACCTGCGGATCTCCGCCCCACCGATCCGCTACGGCTGCAACTACGGTGTTGACATGTCGGCCCGCGAGGAGATGGTCGCCCACAACCGCACCATTCCCGAGATCGCGAAGGAGGTCGGCGCCGACTCACTGGCTTACCTCTCGATGGAGGGCGTCTATGAGGCGATCGGCACGCCTGCCTCGGTCCACTGTGACGCCTGCTTCACCGGCAACTACCCGCTTGGCGACGACCCCGACGACGCCGACGACAAGTTCGCCCTGGAAGAGATCGCCGTTCTTCCCGTCAGCCGCTGAGCGGTTAGGTTGTCTTCGGTAACTGCCCGAACCGAAACTGGAGGACCGAAATGCAGGTAACCGGAGTTGACTTCACGATCGTGCCGATCACCGACTTCGAGCGGTCGAAGCATTTCTACGCCGAGGTGCTCGGCCTTGAAGAGTCAAAGCAGTGGGGCGAGATGCCGGCGCAGGAATTCGAGACCGGCAACCTGACGATCGCGATCATGAAACCTGAAGCGTTTGGCCGGGAGTTTTTGCCGAACAATTTTCCGATCGCTCTGCGGGTCGATGACGTGGCCGCAGCCCG
The DNA here is from genome assembly GCA_040881895.1 of Solirubrobacterales bacterium. Lineage (GTDB taxonomy): Bacteria > Actinomycetota > Thermoleophilia > Solirubrobacterales > 70-9 > 67-14. Next base: position 8,238 of record JBBECI010000003.1, read on the forward strand.
GGCAGAACTTGAAGCCGAAGGCGTTGAGTTTTCCGCCGATACGATCGACTCGGGCGTCTGCCACATGGCATTCTTCGCAGACCCCGATGGAAACGGCCTGATGCTCCACCACCGCTACGCCGACTGAGCCTTCGTCGCGGCCGACCCCTTGCGGGGCGGATGCGGCAGGATGGCGGGGTGAGTTCGTCTGATTCCGTATTCCGAATTGCGGTGCTGGCCTCCGGTGGTGGCACGAACCTGCAGGCGATCATCGACCAACTGCACGGCAAGGACGGGATTGAGGTGGCCGGGGTCGGTTCCGACAAGCCGGATGCCTTCGCCCTGGAGCGGGCCCGCTCGGTGATGATCGAGACCG
>JBBECI010000004.1:0-8337 GCA_040881895.1 Solirubrobacterales bacterium
GGCTGGTACATGGAAGACGACGAGATCGAAGTCGATCCGATCGTGGTGATGCGGATGATCGAGGTCACCCACGACCCCCGTTCCGAGTACTTCGAGCTGATGAGGAAGGAATCAATCCCGGCCGAGGAGATGATGGGGCGCCGCATGGAGATCGGCGTGATCGCCGTCCTCGGGCAACTCAGGGCGCGTCGCAACTGGTACCGGATCATGCGTGAATGGGTCTATGGCGACGAACCTGCGACCGATCTGGGTCGCGAAGAGTGGGAATACTTCGAGTCCCACGGAGTCGAGCGGGTGCCCGGTATCGCCGGCGGCACGCGCCGCACCTGAGTCCTCGCCGTCCGGTCTTGGAAACAACTGCCCGGCCTCGGTAGGATCGCTCTCCTAATATGAACCAGAGCGAGTGAGGATCGGAATGTTCAAAAGGATCAAGAGTGGCTGGCGGCTGACCAGGAAGAGCTGGGGAGTGTTCAGGGATAACCCCGGTCTGATCCGGTTCGCTGTCGCCAGCGGGATACTCAGCCTGCTCGCAGTCGCGCTGGTGGTCGGCCCTGGCCTCTACCTGATCGATGCGGAATCCCAGGTGATCGGCGGGATCCTCGTAGCTGTCGGCATCTATCTGGCCGCCTACATCTCGATCTACTTCGCGATCGGCCTCGCCCACAGTGCCGACCGGCTGATGCAGGGTGAGGAAACCAGCTTCCGAGAGGGCATGGCGGTAGCCGGCTCCCGAGCCTCGGCCGCCGCCGGCTGGGCGTTTGTCTCGGTCGTCGTGATGACGATAATCCGGGCGATTCAGGAGCGGTTTGGAATCGCCGGTGCGATCTTTGGAGGGCTGGCAGCAGCCGCCTGGGGCATCCTTACCTTCCTTGCCGTGCCGGTAATCGCGATCGAGGGCACCGGCCCGATCAAGACGCTGAAGCGCTGCGCCCATCTTGTCAAGAGCCGCTGGGGCGAACAGATCACGGGCACGGTCACGATCGGCGCGGCCGTTGCGCTGCTCGGCATACTTCCCGGCATCCTGATGATCGTCGCCGGCGTCGCACTCTGGGCGACCAGTGGAGTCGGTGGAGCCATCCTGATTGCCGTCGGCCTTGTGGTTCTGGTCATCGCCGCCCTTATCCAGCAGGTTCTCACGACGATCTTCGGCGTGGCGCTCTACCGATACGTCGCCGACGAAAAGGCGATTGGCGCGTTCACAGTCGAAGACATGGAAAGCGCTGTTCGGACCAAGGGTGGCGGTGCCACCCCCGGCGGTCCTGTGACCAGCGCTTCAACGATCTGACCGGCTGCCGCACGCCCGGACGACCAGCAGGGAGTTGACTAGCTGGGGTCAGCCCCGACTACATCAGGCTGAAGGAGGCGGGGATCGTTCGAGCAGATCCCGCTTACCCCCATCGCCTCCAGCCTGCTGATCCTGACGGGATCGTCAACTGTCCAGACGTTAAGCTCGACCCCGGCATCTTTAGTCGTGGCGACCAGCTCTTCAGAGACAACCCCGTCGAAGGCCCAGACCGACTCGACCTCCATCTCGGACATTCCCTCCCGCACATGAGACGGTATTCGCAGGCGCGCCGCCGCCACCCCTGCGAGCAGGGCCGGCCGCAACCACTTCGTCTTCGTCCAGTTCCGGGTAACCCGGGGTACCGTCCAGCCGAGGTGCAGGTTCGGCTCGAGCTGCTTCAGCGCCCGAAGGGTTGGGATCTCCATGGTCGAGATCCGGGCCCGATCGAGCAGACCGAAACCTGCGACGGCCTCGACCACCTCTCCCTCGCGGCCGGAAAGCTTGATGTCCAGGTTAATCACCACCTGGTCAAGCGGAGGCCTGGTGAAGGCCTCAAGGACCTCGGCAAGGGTCGGCGGCGGGGCTACGGCCGCAGCATCCCAGTCGTGCGCGACCACGAGAGGAGAGCGCCGGTCGGGTGGCAGCTTCGGATGGCCGTCCCGGAGCCACAGGACATCAAACTCGATCAAATCGACGCCGATTTCAACCGCCTTTTCGAAACTGGCAATCGTATTGCCGGGAACCAGCGCATCGGCTCCCTTATGCCCTATCCGGATCAGTGACATTCGGCCAGGCCTAAAGGTCGACGGCTGCGCGAATGCAGCAGTCGGAGCTAGAAGAGCTGATTTTCGCCGGCGAAGATTTCGGACACCGAGTCGTCGGTGAAGATCCGGTTGATCGAGTCAGCAAGGGTGCCGGCCGTGGTGAGCACCGTGATGTTGTCCGGAGCTCCGGGGCGCAGCGGAATCGTGTCAGTAACCACGATCCGTTCGATTCCTGACTCCTCATAAGGCAAGCGCTCGAAAGCCGGACCGGAGAACACCCCGTGGGTGGCGCAGGCGATCACGCTCTTGGCGCCTTCGTCGAGCACGGTCCGAGCGGCAGCGCAGAGAGTCCCCGCAGTATCGATCATGTCATCGGAGATGATCGCGATCTTGTCCTTTACGTCACCGACCACGTAGCCGATCTCGGCGACCTGCTGGGCGGGGCGCTCTTTTTCCATGATCGCCCACTCAGTACCGATCTTCCGGGCAAAGTTGCGCGCCGCCTTTGCCCGGCCGGCGTCGGGGGAAACGACGACGAGGTCCTCGGCTCGGTACTGATCGGTGAACCACTGGGTCAGCATCGGCATGGCGGTCATGTGGTCCACCGGAACGGTGAAGAACCCCTGTATCTGGCCGGCGTGGAGATCCATGGTCAGCACCCGGTCAATCCCCACCCCCTCGAGCATTCGAGCAACTACTCGGGCGGTGATCGGCTCACGCGGAGCGGATTTCTTGTCCTGGCGGGCGTAACCAAACCACGGCATGACAGCAATTATCCGGTGAGCCGAAGCGCCCTGGGCGGCATCGGCCATGATCATCAGTTCCATCAGGGCATCGTTGGGAGTCATCCCGGTTTCGTCATTGGCACAGGTCGACTGAACCAGGAATACGTCGGCGCCACGGATGGACTCCTCAAAGCGTCCGTAGATCTCACCGTCAGCAAATGTCTTGAGGGTTACATCACCGAGTCCGAGCTGAAGCTTGCCAGCGATCTTCGAGGCCAGCTCCAGAGAGCTGCGACCTCCGAAAACCATCGCCCGCTTGGAGTAATCGTGCGGGATAGTCGTCGAAAATTCGGGTTTTGGCTCGATTGCGCTCAAGATTCCTGGTCCCCTTCTGCCTCGCGCGCCAGACGCTGCTCGGCATATTCGTCGATATTCCTCTGGTCAACCCGGCTCACGCCTAGCGCCCGGGCCGGGACATCTTCTCTGATTACGGCACCCGCACCGGTATAGGCCCCTGCCCCAACACTTACAGGAGCGACCAGCATCGTGTCAACTCCGATCCGCGCGCCTGGACCGACAACTGTCCGGTGCTTGCGGCTTCCGTCGTAATTGGCAGTGATCGTTCCAGCCCCCAGATTCGCCCCGTCACCGATCTCTGAATCACCGATGTAGGAGAGGTGGGGCACCTTTGCGCCCTTCCCGAGAGTCGAGTTCTTCAGTTCCACGAATGCACCCGCCTTCGCACCGTCCTCCAGCTTCGCACCGGGACGCAGATAGGAGAACGGCCCAACCAGACAGTCTTCAAGCAGTTCGCAAAGAGTCAGCATCGAGTGGATGACCTGCGAGCGATCACCGATCCCGCAGTCGGTGATCGTCGAATGGGGTCCGATCAGCGCGCCGGTTCCGATTTCCGTGACACCACGCAAACTGGTTCCAGGCTCGATCCGCGTGTCCGGACCGATCGTCACGTCGGCGTCAATCCAGGTGGATTGAGGATCCACGATGGTCACTCCGTTCAGCATGTGGGAACGCAGGATCCTGACCCGTGCCTCAGCCTCTACAGCGGCCAGATCGACACGGTTGTTCACGCCGAGATTCACCGCTGGATCGTCAGCGACGTGGGCCGCCACCGTGAGTCCGGTACGGCGGAGGGCGGGCAGCACATCGGGAAGGTAATACTCACCCTGAGCGTTTTCGTTGCTGATTTCGCCCAGGGCTTCGGCCAGTTCGGGACCGCGAAAACAGTAGACGCCAGAGTTGATCTCCTGAATCTTGAGTTCCTCAGGCGTTGCGTCCCCGGTCGCCTTGACTTCGACGACCCTTGCGATCTGACCTGCTTCGTCCCTGACGATACGGCCGTAAGCACCAGGGTCTTCCAACACTGCGGTCATCACGGTAGCGGCGGCGCCGCTGCCGAGATGATCCTCCAGCAGTAAAGAAATCACCTCAGTGGAAATCAGTGGCACATCCCCTGAGAGCACCAGCACCTGCTCCGAATCCCTCACAACTTCGAGCGCAGCCCGAAGCGCCCCGCCGGTACCGTCAGACTGTTCCTGAACCACTGTCTCGATGCCTTCCGGCAGGGTTTCGCTGAAATCGGAACCGGGAGAAACTACGACCGCGACCCGGGCCACCCCTGCGGCGCGGGCGGCGATCACCGGCCAGACAAGCATCGGACGACCGCAGATCGGATGCAGGACCTTGGGCAGCGATGAATTCATGCGGGTACCCTGACCCGCTGCCATGATCAGGGCTGTGACTTGGCCCTTTTTCGTGCCACCCGGCAAACTGATGCGGCCCTCAGGCGTCCTTGGCGGCCTGCTTGCCGACCATGGAGATGGTGATCAGCACCCATCCGGTGAAAATCAGGTCGATGCCGACCAGAAGGCCGATTGCCCAGTCCGCCGAACTCGGGAAGTCGAGCAGGATGAACAGGCCAAGAAGCAGGGAGAGGGCGCCGTTTACTGCCAGCCAACCGGATCCCGGCTCGCCGCGCTCACGCAGAGCAACCAGCAGTCGGAAGCCTCCCATGGCGAGGAAGTAGATGACCAGGACCAGGGTCAGCGTTTCGGTTCCCTCCCCTGGATTGATCAGCAGATAGAGACCGGCGACTAGCGTAACAAGCGCCCAGAGCAGCCTGACCACAAGTTTTCCCCCCTGGCGGAAACTGAACGCAGTGCCAAACAGGAAGACCCCCCCGAACAGCAGTATCCAGCCAATGAAGATCGTCACCCCCCAGGATGCGACCGCGGGAATCAGAATCGCCACAGCGCCGAGCAGCATCAAGAGAATGCCGGCCCCCATGTACAAACCCCAGTTGACGGACAGGACAGACTTCTGCTCAATTTCAGGTTCCATGGGCAACACTCTAGCCGCGCATCAGGCGACCCGGCCGACCGGGAGGTCGATTACGAGGTCACTTGCGTGGTCTCGGCTCCCGGAAAGGGCAATCCCTGCCAATGCGGGTAAAGTCCGCGATCTGTTCCGGGGTGGGGTAACTGGCTAACCCACCGGGTTTTGGTCCCGGTAATGGAGGTTCGAGTCCTCCCCCCGGAGTGTCGGGACGGCTGTTCCAATCCGGGCGGCACCTGATGCCGTCGTCCGGAACAGTCGTATCCCCAACCGTTTCATTCAGGCCGCTGCCGCCTAGGGGGTCCAATTCCGCAACAACTGCCCGACTTTGTGTTTATATGGTCACTATGTGGATGGCTGCTGCCGTCCATGACCCCAGGAGAGGAACTGACACTTCATGCGCAAGCTCGCCGTACTTGTCGTCGCATCTGCAGCACTGATGTTTGCCCCCGCCGCCAACGCCACGATCACCAGCGTGCTGGACGGCGACCTCGCATGCGCCACCGTGACGGTCGAAGGCAATGTCGCCGGTTCCCTTAACCAGCGCTGGTGCGGTACAAAGCCTGACTCGATCACCTCCACCCTCAGCGCCGCGCTCCCGACTGTTCGCAGCACGGTCAAGACCTTTGACGGTGTTCCGCTCGACGTGAATGTCGCCTTTCCCCCGAACTCGGGGATCTCGGCCGACGGCCCCTACCCGGTGGTCGGCATGTACCACGGGTACGGCGGCAGCAAGGTTTCTTTCTCGGGAATGCAGCGCTGGCTCCAGAAGGGCTACGCGGTGTTCTCGCTGACCAACCGCGGAAGCGGTGAGTCCTGCCGCTCCCAAGCGTCGATCACAGCTGATCAGATCGGTTGCGCCAACGGTTATGTGCATCTCATGGACCCTCGATTCGAGATCCGTGACGCCCAGATATTCCTCGGAAAACTTGTCGATGAAGGTCTGATCGAGCCTGACCGGATCGCCGCCACCGGCGGTTCCTACGGTGGCAGTGAGTCAATGCACTTCGCGATCCTGAAGGACCGCATGATGATGCTCGACGGAAGCTTCGTTGCCTGGGAAAGCCCCGAGGGCATTCCCATGAGCACGGCTGTCGCTACACCGAATATCCCGTGGACAGACCTGATCCAGTCGCTCGCACCGAACGGTGACACACTCGACTACCTCGAAGATGGCAGCTTCACCGGGGTGGGCGGCGTGATGAAGGAGTCGTATGTCAACGGTCTCTACATATCCGCTCGCGCCCCTTTGCTCGGGACCGATTCCCGGGCCGATCTGCAGGGCTGGAAGGGCCTGCTGGATGCCGGAGAGCCCTACACCGGTGCCGCCAGCGAGGGAATGTTCGAAGAGATCACGAGCTACCACTCCCCCTACTACATGGATGACAGTCAGTCCCCGGCACCCCTGTTGATGTCGAGTGGGTTCACTGATGACCTCTTCCCGGTGGACGAGGTAATCCGTTTCTACAACCGCACCAGGGCCAACTACCCGAATACGCCAATGAGTATTTTTGCTGGTTCATTCGGTCACGCTCGAGGTCAAACGCAGGCCAATGTGATCTCGGCCCTGCTCTCGCTTGAGGAGGAGTGGATCTGCCACTACCTGACGGGCGACTGCCCACCGCCGCCATCAGAGGTGACCGCTTTCACCCAGACCTGCCCCAATGGCAGCAACGGTGGCGGCCCTTACACGGCTGAGGACTGGGCATCTGTGGCACCGGGTGAAATCGTCGTTCAAGATGGATCCACGAAGACGATCAGCGCGCTTATCGGCGGCGTCATCCGCGGCGGGGATCCCGTTGTCGCCGCGGCGTTCAACCCGGTGACTTCACCGAACCCCTGCATCATGGCTTCAGATGCGATTGAGCCCGGCACGGTCGTTTACGACACCGCTCCGGCACCGGCCGGCGGATACACGGTGCTGGGTTCAGCCACAGTGGTCGCCCGGATATCAGTCTCCAACGGACCTCAATCACAGATCATGGCCCGCCTGGTCGACCTCGACAACGCAGGAAACAAGACCTTGATCGCCCGCGGAAGCTGGCGTCCGAAGGCCTCCGGTTTCCAGGTCTTCCAGCTTCACCCCGGAGCATGGAAGGTCGAAGAGGGCCACAGCGTGAGACTGGAACTGCTGCCGCGCGACGCGGTGAATACCCCGCCCTCGATTCTCACTAACTACGCCCGGCCGTCGAACAACCAGCAGAACGTGACGGTCGAAAAGCTCGAGCTCCGGATTCCGGTCGTCGAGACACCGGGCTCACTGGGCGGTCTGATCACGGCGCCGGCCGAGAAGGTTTTGCCGTCCCGGGTGGGTGCTGCCCTGGCTCCCGGCTACGAAGCAATTGGCTCACAGACCCTCAGCCAGTACGCGGCGCGATACGCCGTCAACCCGAGGCTGAGTGGTGCTGCAACCGTGAAGCTCAGGACGGTGACCGCGAGGCTGGCTTGCGCCGCAGCCGCGATCTCCTGCAGGGGAGTCTCGGTCTCGCTGGTGGCCAAGGGCAAGACGATCGCCCGTGGCGTGGTCGGTGCCATCGAAGCAGGCAGGTCAAGGGTCATCCCGATGACACTGGCGGCCGCAGGCGTGAAGTTGTTCAAGGACCGGCTGGTTGTGACCCGAAGGAACGGCAAGAGGCGGGTTGTCACGGTTCCGGGCCTCGGCTCGATCACCGCCAGCGTGCTGCTCAACCGTACGAGGGCAGGCTCAGTGCTGGTGAAGCGGATCGGTGCAGTTCGCTGACCGACCGTCCTTAGGGTCGGCTTCAGATCCGGCTCCAACCCGCCATTCGACAAAACCCCCGCCAGCTGGCGGGGGTTTTGTCTTTGAAGGGCGGTACTAAATGCGACAAACAGTGCTGGTAGTGCTAGCCTCTCAATGTCTCGAGCCTCGATTGTTATCGAGGAAAAAGGGAGACGGCGGGGAAGGGCAGATGCCGATTTCACGCAGGTCTGCAATGCAGGATTTAGGGAGATAGAGGGAACATGAGAAAACTCGGTGTACTGGCGCTGTTCGCATTCATGGTGGTCGCTGGATCAACGGCCTCTGCCAATCCGGTTGACACGGTCTTTGATGGCAAGATTCCCTGTACCACCCAGCCAAGCGGCGTGCGTCACTGCGCTGGCGCCGGCGGGGCAGTGGCCAACACGGTGAACTCATGGGACGGCACTCCGATCGACGTCAACTTCGCCCTTCCCGACGCTGCCGAGTTCG
>JBBECI010000005.1:0-4765 GCA_040881895.1 Solirubrobacterales bacterium
CAGTCCGGGTCTCCGGCCGACACAGCAACCCTCCCTGGCGTTGTTCCAGTGGGTCCGACACTTAAACCCCTCATCCCCGAGGAAGTTGTGCCGACCGTAATTAAGAATCTCTAAGCGTTTTCAGCGTTCGGAAGAATCTCCCGGGCCGTCATCCGGTACCCAGTCCGGACTCGAGGAGAGGTGTCCGCGTCGGATCCGGTCGGCGGCATCGCGGCGGCGCTTCATTTCAACCTCGAAGCCGTACTCGGTTGGCTCGTAGAACCTGGATTCCTCGAGCCCCGGAGGCATCATCGACTGGTCGGTCACGCCGCCATCCTGGTCGTGCGGGTAGCGGTAGCCGGCACCGCGGCCGAGCTTTGCCGCACCCGAGTAATGACTGTCGCGCAGATGCTCCGGCGGCAACTCGGGTCCGTTCTGCTTGACCTCTTCGCGGGCGCGGTTCAGGCCCATGTACGAGGCATTGGACTTCGGGGCAAGCGCCAGGTAGGTGGCCGCCTGGGCCAGGTTGATCGCTGCCTCGGGCATACCGACCCGGTCGACCGCGGCGGCTGCAGCGGTGGCTACCGAAAGCGCCCGCGGATCCGCATTGCCGATGTCCTCGGAGGCAAGCACGACCATGCGCCGGGCGATGAAGCGCGGGTCCTCGCCGGCCTCGACCATCACGGCGAGGTAGTAGAGCGAAGCGTCCGGGTCGGAGCCGCGGGTCGCCTTGATCCAGGCCGAGATGTAGTCGTAGTGGTGGTCGCCACCTTTGTCGTAGGCGATCGCCTGGGCCTGCAGGGCGTCTTCGACCTCGTGGACACCGGCCTCGCCGCCCGCGGCGGCCACCCGCTCGAGGGCAGAGAGGGCCGAACGGGCATCGCCGCCAACCCGATCAGCGAGCAGCTCCAGAGCTTCGGGCGTGACCCTCACCATTCCGGCAACTCCTCGCTCCTCGTCAGCAAGTGCCCGATCGAGCAGCAGACGAATGTCAGCGGGGTCAAGCGGCTTGAGTTCATACACCTGGCAACGCGAGATCAGGGCCGAGTTGACTTCAAAGTACGGGTTCTCTGTGGTCGCGCCGATCAGGGTCAATGTGCCAGCTTCGACCGCTGGAAGCAGAGCATCCTGCTGAGCCTTGTTGAACCGGTGAATCTCATCGAGGAAGAGCACCGTGCGTCTGCCTGAAGAAGCCTGCCGCTGTTCGGCACGCTCGATCACCGCGCGGATCTCCGCCCGGCCGGCGTTGACCGCCGACTCCTCCTCGAAGGCACCGTCCAAGGTGGTCGCGACCACGCGGGCGAGCGTGGTCTTGCCGGTGCCGGGAGGTCCGTAGAGGATCGCGCTATGGGGCCGGCCGGACTCGATCGCCCCACGAAGGGCAGTACCAGTTTCGAGAATGTGAGCCTGGCCGACGATCTCGGCAAGGGTGCGTGGACGCATCCGGGCAGCAAGCGGAGCATCGGGGCCGATCTCGGTCGCAACCCGCGGATCAGGTTCGCCTGTTTCAAAAAGCTGATCATCCATCTATCCAGAGGATGACGGCCCGGGGGGACGTCGCCCCTCGGAACCAAGCCTGTAGTCCGGAGCCACCTAGACTCTCGGGGTGGTTCAGGAAGACTCGGACGCCGACATTTCAGGGGAGTGGAGAGATCACCTCCCGATCGCGCTGCTCGCGATCGCGATGGTGGTTTCTGCATGGCTCGGGCTCAGTCTGAATTCGGGTCTGACTTTCTACGCAGATGAGTGGGATCCCCTGCTCAACAGGCCCGGCTGGGGACTCGACCAGATTTTTGCCCCGTTCAACGGCCATCCGACGATGATCCCCATGGTCATCTACAAGGCGGTTCAGGAAATCTTCGGCATGGATTCCACAAGGCCGGTGCAGATCGTCCATGCGACGCTGCTACTGGCGATGAACGGAGTGCTGTTCGTCTATCTGAGAAGAAGGGTCGGGGACTGGACAGCTCTGATTGCCACCGTGATGATCCTCTTTCTCGGTGCGGCCTTTGAAGTCCTGATCTACTCGTTCACGATCAACTTCACCGGAGCCATCACGGCCGGAATCGGGGCGCTGTTGATGCTCGAACGGGATGACCGAAAGGGGGACCTGGCAGCAGCCGCACTGTTGGTACTCGGAGCCTGCATCTCGATGGTCATACTGCCATTCATTGCTGCGGCTGCCGTGGAGTGGATCCTCAACCCTCGGGACCGCAGAAACAGAATCTTCGTACCCGGGGCCAGCGTCCTGTTCCTCCTCCTCTGGTGGGTCGTATGGGGCCGGCAAGGTGAGAGCTCCTTCTTTTCAGCGGCAGATATTCCCGCCATCCCCGGACACCTTTTCGCCTCAATAGGGGCGGGGTTCACAGCACTCTTCGGCCTGGCAAACGGAGCCAACAGCGGGTTTGAGCAACCGAATCTGATCTGGGGAAAGCTGATGGCGGTTGGCGCCGCCATCCTCGCGGCGTGGCGGATCAGGTCACTGAAGGGCCCGCCGCGTGACTTCCTGATGATCCTCGCGGGACTGGCCGTTCTCGAGATTTCAGTTGTCTTGGGAGGAAGGGATCCAATCGTGTCCCGCTTCCTGCTGCCAACTGCCATCTTCATCCTGATGGGGGCCTCGACGCTCCTGAGAGGAGTTGTGTTTCGAACGTCCTGGCTGGTCGTAGCCGGAATAGTGGCTGTTCTTTCAGTTCAAGGGGGGGTGCGGCTCTGGGAGTCCAAAGCCAACGGCCGTTGGGTGGTAGCCAGCCAGTTGGTTCGCTCATACGTAACCGGTCTCGAGCTTGCGGGTCAGGACACAAAACCCGATGCGAAGTCAGGGTTCGAGAGGTGGGAATACTTTGAACTGGAACGGTTTACAGAGGCTTTCGCGCGTTACGGGTCTCCGTCATTCGAGCGCGGCGAGTGGGCGGGACTGAAGGCAAAGGAGCTCACCTCGCTTGATCAGGGCCTTATCGCCGCGTCCGGGGTCGGGTTGGACTCAAGGCCCCCGAAAACTGCCACGAGAACCTGCGGTCAGACCATTCCTGGTCAGGTGATCAAGATAAAGCCCGGCCGCTACCGGGTCGAGAATTCGTCCAACAGCGAGGTGAGCATCAACGTGGCCCGTCTGGCACCTGACCCCGGAACCTCGATCGGAGCCGTGCTCCAGGGTTCAGCTGCCGGTCTCAACCTCCCGGCCGGCGATCTGGGCGCGCTCTGGCGGATCACGCTTGAACCATCTTCCGGGGCTGTCCGGATCTGCGGCAGGTGACGACAGTCCTGTAACGCCTTCGGCCCGATGGAATACTGGAGAGGTGAAAGCGACCGAACTCCTCCAGAGGTTGATCCAGTTCAACACGGTCAACCCTCCCGGCAACGAGGGCGAGGCGATTGCCTTCCTCGAAGGGTTGTTGAAGGAGAGCGGGTTCGAGTGCCGGGTGCTGTCGAGGGACCCGGATCGGCCGAACCTGGTGGCACGGCTGCGTGGCCGAGAGCCCGGCCCGAATCTGGCGATGATCAGCCACGTCGACACCGTTCCGGCCGACCCGGAGGAGTGGAGCCGGGACCCGTGGGGCGGCGACCTGGCCGACGGATACATCTGGGGCCGCGGCGCGCTCGACATGAAAGACCAGGTTGCTTCCGAGACCGCTGCCTGCCTGAAACTTGCCAAAGACGGCTGGCGGCCGGGCCGGGGCGACTTGATCCTGGTGGTCGCAGCCGATGAGGAAACTGGCGCCCATTACGGTGCCAAATGGCTTTGCCAGGAGCACCCTGAGGAGGTCCGCTGCGAGTGGGTGATCAACGAAGGGGCCGGTGAGATGGTTGAAGTTGAAGGCCGCAGGCTGTTCACTCTGGCGGTTGGAGAAAAGGGGACTTTCCGGTTCACGATCAGGACCAAAGGCATCGCCGGCCACGGCTCGATTCCCGCTGTCGGGGAGAACGCCCTGCTGAAACTGGTCCCGGCGCTGGAAAGGCTTGGCAGTCAGCCGCCGCGTGAATCGACCCCTGATACCGACCTCTTCCTCGAACGGCTGCTCGGCGAAGTGCCGGATGACCTCGAAGACGCTCTGACCCGAATCGAGCGATTCGACCCCGATCTGGCCCGTCTGGTTGCCGACCCGATGCTCGGGGTGACCCTCGCCCCGACCATGGCCTCGGCCTCCAGTCGCGAGAACGTGATTCCGTCCAGGGCCGAACTGGTGGTTGACTGCCGGACCCTGCCCGGGATGGACGCCGCTGACGCACTCCAGAGGATCGTCTCGGTAACAGGTGAAGGAGACTGGGAAATCACATTCAACGACCCGGTCGTGGGAAGCAGTTCGGAGTACGGCGGGCCGCTTGCCGAGGCAATCGAAGAGTGGGCGGCCGGGGGCGGCCGGGACGCCGAAATCCTGCCGATGGTCATGCCCGGTTTTTCAGACAGCCACTGGTTTCGCAAGGCATTTGGAGCGACTGTGTTCGGCTTCTGCCCACAAAGCGCGATGCCACTTGCCGAAACCAGGCCCCTGGTCCACTCCGCCGACGAGCGGGTGGCAGTGGCTGATGTGGAGCTGATGGAGAACCTCTTCACCTGGCTGCCGCCACGGCTGCTTGGAACCGCCACGCCCTAGACTTGTCCGTTCATGTTCAACCGAATAGACCACATCGGCATCGCGGTCGAGGATCTCGACTCGGCCATCAAACTTTATGAGCGCAGTTTCGAGATGGAACTCGTACACCGCGAAACCGTCGAATCCCAGGGAGTCGAGGCGGTGCTGCTCGATGTCGGCGAAGGTCACATCGAGCTGCTGGCACCGCTCGG
>JBBECI010000005.1:4865-7943 GCA_040881895.1 Solirubrobacterales bacterium
AGCGGCGACGAGACCGTGATCCTCGACCTGTCGAAGGTGATCTTCGTCAGGATCGACATCAACGAGAGCAAAGTCGGCTTTTAGCCGGTTCGCTGCCGGTCGGCCATGAAGAACGCCTTCAGTAACGCCGACCTCAGGCTGCTCCGCGCGATGCGCACCCGGGGTCACCACCCGGCCGCGGAGAAGGCCGCTCAGGTGATCGCCAAGTCCGGAGACAATGGTTACCTGTGGATAGCGATCGGCACCGCCGGGTTTCTCTTTGATTCCCGCCGCCGCAAACAGTGGCTGACCACCGGCGTGATCGCACCGATCTCAATCGGGGTCAACTTCGGCATCAAGCTGATCTTCAAGCGGCCACGGCCGGTGCTCAAAGGTCTGCCTCCGCTCGGCGGCGCGCCGTCCTCGCTCTCCTTCCCGTCCGCCCACGCGACAGCCTCCTTCGCCTGCGCGACGGCGATGTCGCGGATTGCCCCGGAGCTGAGGTTCGCCTTGTTCGGAGCGGCAGCGATCATGGCGGTCACCCGCCCGTACCTCGGGATGCATTACCCGACTGATGTCCTGGCCGGGATAGTCCTTGGCACCGCAGTCGGCGGGCTGCTGCCGCTGCCTTCAGTCGAGCCGGCGGGAGGGTCCGCGGTCGCCAGGACACCCGGGGCGAAGCGGTGAAGGTCGGGATCGTCGGCATGCCGAACGCCGGCAAGTCGACTCTGTTCAACGCGCTTACCGAAGGTGGCGCCCAGACAGGCGACTATCCGTTCACCACGATTGAGCCGAACGTAGCGGTTGCCGAAGTACCGGACGAGCGCCTCGACGCGCTGGTCAAAACCCTCGACAGCTCGAAGATCACCCCGGCGACGATCTACTTTCACGACATTGCCGGCCTGGTCAAAGGCGCCTCCGAAGGCGAAGGACTCGGCAACAAGTTCCTCGCCTCGATCCGGGAGACCGACGCGATCTGCCATGTGGTTCGAGCCCATGACGACAGCGGTGTGCCGCACCCGGACGGCTCGGTCAACCCGCTGCGTGACATCGAGACGATCGAAACCGAACTGGTGCTCTCCGACTACGAACAGACAGAACGCCGGCTGGAACGCGTGACCAAGCAGGCCCGCTCGGGAGACGCCGAAGCGATCGCCGAACGTGACTGGCTGGAGAAGGTCCGTGACGCCCTGGCCGAAGGCCGGCCGGTGCGCTCAGTCCCGGCTCCCGAAGGTGCGCCGGATGCCGAGCGCCACCTGCAGGCACTGACCTCGAAGCCGATGCTCTACGTCGCCAATGTTGATGAAGGCACCTCCGAAGTCCCGGCCGACCTGGCGGCACTGGCCGCGAAGCACGACGCTGTCGCGATCGCTCTCAGCGCGAGGATCGAAGGCGAGCTGGCTGAACTCGACGCTGAAGAAGCCGCCGAGATGCGCGAGTCCTACGGAGTCGAAGGCGAGTCCGGTCTGTACCGGCTGGTCAAGGCCGCCTACGACCTGCTCGGGCTGATCACCTTCTTCACCGCCGGCGAGCAGACCGAAGCGGTCGCCCGCAGCCTGACGCGCAGCGGCACCGCGCTCGACGCCGCTGGCACGATCCACACCGACATCGCTGACAACTTCATCAAGGCCGAGGTGATCGACTGGTCGGAGCTGGTCGAGCTCGGCACCTACTCCGCCGCCCGCGACCGCGGCCTGCTGAGAATCGAAGGCCGTGAGTACGTGGTCCGCGACGGCGACGTGATCACGATCAAGGTCTGAAACCTGATCAGCGTGTAATCCTGTCCTGGTGGGTAGTGTGAGCGCAGGCATTTACAGATGGGCCGCAGGCAGTGAACCGCGACGGTCCTGACACAACCGAGGAGACTGCGAACGTGGATTACAAGCTTCTGCTGGCTGGCGAATGGGTCGAAACGGGAGACTGGGCCGAGGTCCTCAGCCCGTACGACGAGTCGCTGGTCGGCCGCGTTGCCCAGGGAGACGCAGAGACCGTTGACCGCGCCGTCAAGGCGGCGCATCAGGTGTTCTCCGAAGGCGGAATGCCCCAGTACCGCCGGGCCGAGATCCTTGACCGCGCCGCGGACATCGTCCGTGAAAAGCGGGACGAACTGGCCGAGGCGATCTGCCGCGAGGCCGGCAAGCCGATCAAGACGGCCACGGTCGAGGCCGAGCGCACGGTCGACACCCTGAAGTTCTCGGCAACCGAGGCCCGCAAGCTGACCGGCGGCACCGTGCCGATGGAGGCGTCGGCCGGCGGGGTCGGCAAGCTCGGAGTGATGCTGCGCGTTCCGTATGGCGTGGTCGGCGCGATCAGCCCGTTCAACTTCCCGCTCAACCTGGTCGCCCACAAGCTCGGCCCGGCTCTCGCCGCCGGCAATGCGGTCGTGCTCAAGCCCGCCGGTCAGACCCCGATCTCCTCGCTCAAGCTGGCTGAGATCCTGATCGAAGCCGGCTTGCCAAACGGCTGGCTGAGCGTCATTCCCGGCAGCGGTCGGTCGGTCGGAAACGCGATTGTCGAGCACGAACTGACCCGGGCGATCACCTTCACGGGCTCAGTCCCGGTCGGCTGGGGCATCGCAGCCAAGGTGCCCCACAAGAAGGTCAACCTGGAGCTCGGCTCGAACGCACCACTGATCGTCAACGAAGACGGGGACTGGGAGACAGCCGCCGACAAGGCGAGGATCCACGCTTTCTCTCACGCCGGCCAGAGCTGCATCTCGACCCAGCGCATCCTGCTCCACGAGAAGATCGCCGACCAGTTCATCGAGCGCTTCGTGACCAACGTCAGTGGTCTGGTGGTCGGTGACCCGATGGACCCGAGCACGGACGTCGGCCCGCTGATCAGCCGTGGTGACCGCGACCGGGTGAAGGAGTGGATCGACGAGGCCGCCGCCTCGGGGGCAAAGATCCTGACCGGTGGAGAGCTTGTCGATCAGGACCGCTGCCTGTCCCCGACCGTCATTGAAGAGCCGGACCGCAAGGAGAAGGTCTGGTGCGAAGAGATCTTCGGGCCGGTCGCCACCATCCACCATTTCTCAAGCTTCGAAGAGGGTCTGGAGATGGCCAACGACTCGAAGTTCGGCCTCCAGGCCGGCGTCTT
>JBBECI010000006.1:0-40626 GCA_040881895.1 Solirubrobacterales bacterium
CAGATACTCGTGAAGGCTCGAAGTCCCGCACTTGGCGGCGCCGATCACGAAGAAGTTCGGCATCTGGGTGTTGCCTGATCTCACGGGGAATCACCCCCTGCGACCGCGCTCCCAAAAGGTATGGCGGTCGTATTCAGGCCCAGAAGCCTCCAGGCCATGACTGCCATGATCGAACTCGTGACGACGACACTCGCCGCCAGCCCTATTGCGGCCCCGCTGGCGCCCAGCGACGGGACAAGTAACAGACATATCACCAGGTTGAGCGCCAGGCCGACTCCGCTGGCGATCAGGGCCGAGTTCCAGTGCTTTGACATCACCAAAGCCGAACCGGAAGCGCCGGTCATGACACTGAACAAAGCTGCGCCGACCAGAATAACCAGTGGAGTTGCCGCCGTTTCGAAGCCACTTCCGAATAGTCCGAGCAGAGGTTCCCGGGCAAGAATGACCGCCACCCCCAGCGGGATGGCGGCGATGAAGCTGACCCTGACGTTCCTGCTTATGGTCGGCTGAAGTTCGAGCAGCTGTCCCTGGGCAAAACGGGCAGCGACCTTTGGGGCCAGCACAAGGTTCACCACCACATAGATCATCATCATCGGCTCAATCAGCTTGATTGCCACCTGGAGCTCACCGATTGCATCGGGCAGGCCGAAAAAACCGAGCAGAAGAATGCCTGCCCCACCTTCAACGCTGGCCAGCAGAGTAAGCGCGGTGAACGGGGCAAGACCCGATGAATACCAGGCTTCCGGCTCCCTCCTTGAGGAATCTTTGGCGAGCACCGGTGCGAGCCGCGCGCGGGCGACACGCCAGACGACAATCGCACCGACCAGGAAGGATGCGCTGTAGAGCAGCACAGCCTCCTCCGATGTGATTGAGCCGTTGAAACCGACCAGCAGCCCGACCCCGGCCAGCATCAGAACCGGATAGATCACAAAAGCAGGAAGGAAGGACTCCTCTATATGCCCGAGTCCCTGAAGCACTCCAGACCAGATCAAGCTGGAAGCCCGAACCGCGACCACCGGCAAGACCAGCAACAGGGTCGTGAGAAAGACCGGATCGACGAATATGGCCGCAGCGATCGCGGCCAGAACCGAAAGCGCAAGCGCGAGAACCACCACCGTATTTCGTGCGCGCGAAACTGTCTCGGCGAGCAGGTCCGGGCGATCGATGCTCTTGAAGATGGCGGTGCTCCTGAGCAGCACTGATCCGTAGCCCAGTCCGGATAATCCCAGCAGCACGACAACCCAGGTGGTCGCGTAGGCGTAGACACCGAACTCTTCCACCCCCAACTCCCGAGCCAGCACTATCGCCATGATGAACGTCAGGCCTCGACCCGATACCCGGATGAACAGGGCGAGAGGTGCCCCCTTGAGCCTCACTGCGAACCTCCGCACGTCAGGTGACCGCGTTGCCTTTGCCCGGGCGCCACTCCCAGGGAGCCACCGCGCGACCGCTCGAAGCAAAAATTGCTCCCATCAGTAGCCCGAGGAACAGAGTGAAGACCGGTTGCTCCCACCATATGTAGACGAGACCCATGGCGAGGTAGTAGAGGCCGAGTGCCCACACAGCGTTTCGATCGCGACCCGGAGTTCTGAGAACGAGAAGGACCACCCCTGCGATTCCGATGCCAAACGCGAGCAGCCCGACCAGGCCGAGATCCCCGAACAGCCCCACCGCACTAGAGAACTCACTCGAAAAAGAACCGGTTCCGTACCAGTAACCGATTTCTTCTGTCTGAATCTGTGAAGGCTCAAGACCCAGCGAGCGGCTGACACTGTTGTCACTCCCCTGGTTGGAAAGCAGGGCGATGTAGCCGACCGACTGGCCTTGGCCGATACCAAACGCCAGGTTGCCGGGGGATTCAGTGACCCTTTCAGTCGTCTCCTCCAGGCCCCTTAGCTTGCGTGATCCGCCCTCCCCGGACGACGTCTCAATGCTGCGCTCGATCTCGCCGACAGCGTAGCCATAGTTATCCGGAATAACACCAGGAATGGAGGGGGCCCAAAGTGCGAGCAGGGTCGCCAGGACAGGCAGAACCAGGCGGACCGCCCAGATCTTGATGTTGAAAGCCGGACTCAGGGCCAAAACGAACGGCAGCAGAAACAGGGCCTGCTTGGTGTCGGAGAGAATCGTTACCAGGACGAATGGAGCGGCCCAGAGGGTGTCCCTCCAGTTTGCGGAGCGACCAAGTATCCAGAGGGCCACCGCACCGGCTATCGCTCCGTTCAGATGCGGGGCGATCTTTATCCCAGTGAACATCCCGAAAACTTCGTCCGGATGTGAGGCAAACGGTGCCTGACCGACTGAGACCAGAAACTGAAGAACCGCCAGACCGAACAGCAGCCACAGCAGCAGCCTGGCGGTATCTTTTCCGGGGCGTGCGAGCACAACTGTGGCAATAGCGGCGAACGGAACCCCGTAGAGGGCAAATGAAAGTGCCGGGCCGGTCAGGGGGATACCGACCCGGGACGCAGTTACCAGCTGGGTGATGCCGAGCAACACGAGTGAGACAACGATCAACCTGACCGGAAGATCCGGCGTCCTGAACCAGACCACAAGGGCGATCGCGAAAGCAAGCCAGACGAGCAGGAGATCGAGCCTGAGGAACCACTCCCCGAGCCCGAAGAGGTCGGCAAGCAAAGGAGAAATAAAGCCCCAGACTACGGCTGTGGCCAGCATTGTCAGGACCAGAGCACAAACACGGGCACCCGCAGCGGCCTTCCCTGAATCAGGTACTTTCACCCGAGGCAGATTAGACGACTGACCAGCGGTTTCGGATCATGACCGTGGCCTGAGACCCGGTCGGTAGTTGGAGATCCTTCACCGTTGGAGTTCCTTCACTCGGTCTCCTGACTTCGTCTTTTGATCCCGCCACCTGAACTATTAATATGAAAATCCTCCTGATCAGCCATGAGTACCCACCCTGTGGGCGAATCGGGGCCTTCCGCTGGGAGGCGATGACCAAGTACCTGCGGCGGTGGGGTCACAAGGTGACCGTCGTCACCTCCGACCTGTACGGCGTGCTCGAAGCCGAATCCGCACCCGACACCCACTACACGCGGGACCTGGGACGGGCCAGAGCGCTAAGAGCTGCGATCGGATTTACCAACGACAGGTCAAACGAAGAGGTTTTCGTGACTGGTCGACTGACCAGGCCCATCCCTCCGGACAAGACGCTCGTTACCTGGGTGCCTTCAGCTCTGGCCGCAACCCGGAGGCTGCTCAAAGACCGTGAATTCGACGTCATCGTGACCAACTCTCCGCCAGAGGCATCCGCCCTCATTCCCCTGCTGCTCGGCCGCCGACGTCCGGCCTGGCTTGCAGACTTCCGCGACGCCTGGATCCTTGACGGGTACCGGCCCCCGTTCCCAACCCGACTCCACACGGTTGTGGACCGAAGCCTGGAGGGTGCTGTGATGAAACGCGCCGACATGGTGACAGTCGCCCATCGCCTGAACCGCGAAGACATCATGAATCGCCACGGCTTCGATGTTCGCTACATCAACAACGGCTGGGACCCTGAGCTTGACCCCCCGTCGGAGCTGGAGCGGGTCGAGCGCGACCCCGCTGCGCCATTTCGCCTGATTCATACCGGCACCCTTCATGGCTTCTGGGGCAGGTCGCCGAAGCCCCTGCTTGACGCAATGGCAGTGCTCCGGAGCCGCCTTCCCCAGCTTCACAAGAAGTTTCAGGTCGTGCTGGCGGGAAGCCCCGATACACAGGGGCTGGAGATGGCTCGTGCAGCGGGGCTGGAAGACCTCTTTGATTACCGCGGCAGCCTCAGTCGCCAGGAGAGCCTGGCCCTGCAGAGAAGCGCTGACGCGCTCCTGCTGGTGACTTCAAACCGGCTTTCCTGGGAGCTCCCGGGCAAACTGGCCGAATACATGAACGCCGGCCGGCCGGTATTCGCAATCGCCGGGGATAACGAGGCCGCCCGGGTCATCGACGAGACCGGCCTCGGAATCTCGGTTGGCCCGGACGATCCGTTGAGGATCGCCGAGGCCCTCGAACGGGTACTAAAAGCCGGGGGAATCCCGGAGTTCGCGCCGAGGGGACTGGAAAAGTTCCGCTACCCGAAACCTGCGGAGCTGATGGAAGCTGCCCTGTTGGAGGCGATCGAGCGTCGACGGGTTACGGGGAAAGACCGCTGACGGTAAAGCTGAACCCCTGCTGATCGCGCCGCGCCGCACTCGGCCGAGTGGCCCTCAGTACCCTGTTCGACTTTCTGACCCCGTAGCTGGGCGAATACCAGCCGCGGTTCAGGGAAATATCGCAACCCGGAGCTTCGAAGCTGACCTCGAAGCCCGAACATCGAATCGTGCAGCCCTCGGCATCAACCATGGCTTCTGCCTCAGGATGAAGGGGAAATGCCCAGCGACAGTCGTGAACCATGGCGGATTCGATCACGTCCCGTATCTCAAGCCTGCCGATCGATGAGTCGAGCGCGATTTTTCGCTCGTAATTGACTGGAGCCGCAAGCCGCAGGTACCCTTGATGGCTGCCCTTGAAGATCATCTGGTCGCCGTCCACGTCCCAATCAAGACATTTAGCCTTCATCAGATCATCCATTGAAAAGAGGCCGACCAAGGTGTTTGAATCGAATGGGTTCTGCTCCTGTCCACCAATCTGAAGGGTCGAGTGACTGGAGGTCGAGCGAAACTCGGCTCGGGCGATCCAGTCGGCCGAGTACACGAACGAGCCCGGGTCCACTACGACTGGCACGCCACGAAAATAAAACTGAAAAGAGAGCTGGTCGCAATGGGAATGATGGCCAAGACCCACTGGCCCGCAGCGGATCGGGATGAAGAAGTCCTCAGAGCGCATGGTCCAGAAGCCGCTCCGGGGGTAGGCCGAGGAACTGAGCTTTGGATCGACCCTTGAACCGTTTGCCTGAAGCAGGAAGTGTGGGTTGAGAGGGTCCCGCCTACCGTAGTCATTGAGAGGCATGAAGCGACCGTTGTCCGTATCACCGATCTGGACGATGCGCTCACCGTCCGGAGAGCTGTCGCGAACGAACTCGAGCATCTTCCTGATCTTGGTGTCGAGCTCGGAGCGGGGAACTTCAGGGGAGCTGGCTTCAATCACCCCCCGGCCGACTATGAACATCTCGGTGACAAGAAGCTGGTAACAAGTGGACCCCTCGCAGGTCCCGCCATCTTCGGTTATCTGATGTGCCACCTCCCGAATCAGTTCGGCTGAGGACCAACCGACCCACTTCCTGCCGATCTCTGAACCGACAAACAGCGTCCCGACAACCTGCAGGCCGACAACGTTCGAGAGGTAATGGTTTCCCCGACGCCAGCGGTTCGGTCGCCAGCCGTATTCGAGATGCGCCTTGATGAAATGACCATGATCGAGAATGGCAGTGGCCGTCCGGCGACACCACTGCTCGGCCTCAACCACTTCCCGCAGGAGGCAGATTGTGGCGAGCCAGTTGCTGGCCCGGATTGCTACGTCCATGGTGCTCACCCAGTTCGGGCCAAATTCGATCGGATTGCCATCAATAAAGGAACTGATCTGCTCGCCGATCTCATCCAGATAGCGCCTGTCTCCAGTCAACCGGAAAGCCCCAGCCAGGATCGGCAAATGCTGGCAGCGGGAAAGCTCCCAGGGTGTGTGGATGTCCGGTCCGTCGTCGAGAACCCAGCCACTCCTCGAAATGTGACGCAGCGACCAGCGGTGTCCGGTCTTGAAATCAACCGTCCACTCGATCGGTGACCCAACCTGAACCGGGCCAGAGCCCATGAGGTCGAAGCGGTGCTTCATGATTTCCTCGGCTCGGTCGAGGTACTCGCCGCGCTCGGCTACCGTCATTGCTTTCAATTCACGTTCGAACAAGGCCAGACTCGGAAGGGAAGTCAGGACCGGACCCTTCAGCTGTTCGGAGATTGACTTGCCTCCAAGTGCCCGATCGAGATCAGCCTCACTGAGGCCGAGGGGACGATGGCGAAGCCGGCGTCTCCTGGCCGGCGCGAAGAGCTTTCTAATCACCTTGCGACCTCCATGGGCAGCCCGGCGCAACGGTCCCCGCACGCCACCATCCCTAAAGAAATCCGGTTCCCTGCCAGCCTGTACCATGCCCTTCTCTTAGATGCTCCAGGTAGAAAACGGCTCGCCGGTGAAATCGCGCAGGGCTTCGACCTCCGGGCGGTAAAGATCTTCAAGCTGTAGCCGGAACTCCGGTTCCAACGCCAGTTTGGTGATTGGAGTGCCGGTGATATTCCTCAGGTGGGAAATCCAGGGTCGGCGGCGACCGCGCGGCACTAGATTCAGGATACGACGCAGGGCCGGGGAGCGGGCCAAGGTCAGGTAGAGATCGGCGTCTCTGATTCTCTCACTTGCGGTGTTGATTTCGAACGCGAGTTTTTCTGGGGAATCCAATGGAGCAAGGTCGAGAAACTCAAACACGCGATTGACCGTCTCTTCACGCCTGAAACGAAGGTTTTCACTGTCAATCACAAGGATCGAATCCTTGGGGAAGTGCTCGAGAAAACGGTTAATTTGGGTCATGTACCTGCCAGCGTCCACATGCCAGTTTCCGGGAGATTCGAGGTTGCCGGCCAGAATCCTGAGCGTGTCTGATCCGGTAGCTTCGGCGTCCGCGTACTCGCGGCGGCGCGAAGGAATCGGTGTGGTACCCATCTGCTGCACTGAGGCAACCAGCCGATCAATAGGGTCTCGGACAAGAAAAACGAATTTGGGATGTTCGATTTCTCTCGATATCGCTGCCGGTACGCCAGGATGGGAGCCAGGCGATGAATAGGCAGTCGACGAATCCCCTCTGTGAAGGGTCCCCGGAGCAAACATCCTCAGGTAGGAGTTCCTGTCCGAAACGACTGGGAGAACCATATGTTCCACATGTCGGCAGAAGTACCTGGGATCCTTTGGGCTCGACATCGAGACTTCAGGATGAAGGTCCAGGTATGAGTGGAGACTGGTAGTCCCACACTTGGCAGAGCCGACGACCAGAAAGGTTGGCATTTGGTCATTCAGAGTTTTTTTGCGGCGCATCGCCTAAGACTAAACCTCACACCACTGACCCGCTCGATGTCGGCCAGCATTTTTGGCAGGTGGCGATCTGCTGAATAGTCCTCAGCCCTTTGACTGCCGGACTCGCCAAGCCTGGCTCGCTCGGCCGGGTCGCTGGCTAGTGCCACCAGTGCACTGGCAAATGCCTGCGGATCCTCGTTTGCCACCAGCCGGCCAAAGCGTCCGCCTTCGAGGATCTCCTTCGGGCCACCTGGGCAGTCGGTCAAGATGACAGGCGTTCCGCAGGCCATTGCTTCGACTATGACGCTGCCGAAGGCTTCCCACCTGGCCGAATGCAGGAACAGACTGGAGCGTTTCAGCATCGGGAAGAATGCTGATGGGTCGTCTATCTGGCCGACAAGCCGGACCTTTTTTTCGAGGCCATGGTCGTGGACCATTTCTTCAATGCGAGCTTTCCATTTGCCCTTCCAGACACCCTCAACTCCAAGTATCTCGAGCCGCCACTCGGGCAGATCAGGGTCTGCCAGGGCCAGAGCCTCGATCAGGATGTCGTAGCCCTTCTGCTCAACCAGACGCCCGATCGCAATGAAGCGAAGCGGCGGTTCTGGCTGCGGCCCCTGGTCTCCGGACAGTCTTCGGATCGCCTCGATATCAACAGCATTCGGCCAGAGAAACAGGCGCTCCGGGGGAACTCCGCGATGGGCGCCCGCCCACTTGACCACATCGCGGGAGGCTCCTGCCAGTGCTGTCGCCTTGCGGTAGAGCAGGCGCTGCAGAAAGAACATGAGCCTCATCCTCGGCCCGACCGAAGCGACTTCGAAGTCGGTGATCGTCGGTTCCCAGACAACCACCGGCGTTCGGGTAATCAAGCCTGCCAGCACCGTTGCCGGCCCGAGCTGCCCGGACTTGACGATCGCTGCCTTGGGCCGGGCAGCCCGAAAGTAACGGACCAGCCTCGGCGTCGCCCAGGCCGCCCGGACAGAACCCAGGCTGATCCGGCGACAGGTTCCCTGCTCGGTCTCCGGCGTGGCATCGTCGGTGTAGACAGCATCAAGGGAAAGACCGGCCCTGAGGCAAGCCGCGAAAAGGGCTCCTTCAATTCTGGACAGCGGGTTACTCCCCCACTCATCTGTCAAGTAGGCCAGATCTGTAGCGCGTCTGGTCATGGTTCCGCCCGAAGTGCTTCCCGATAGAAGGCTTCGAGCCTCAGGGTGCCGTGGACCTGACTGAACTCGGCTTCGTACACCTCTCTCGCGAGGGCGCCGATGCGATCGACGAATTCACCGTCTTCCAGCCCGGCCAAGCCAGCGGTCCAGGCGTTCTCGTCGTCGAGTGGCAGCAGGCATTCCTCGCCGAGCAGGCCGATCGTCTCTGGCAGGGCACCCCGCTCGGAACCGAGCACCGGCAGTCCGGCTGCAAAGGCCTCGATTGCCACCAGGCCAAAGGGCTCTGCCCAGGCTGCAGGACAGATCAAGGCCCTCCCCAGGAGCAACATCTGGTCTATTTCGTGGCGACCTAGCTCACCCAGGCTGATCACGTCCCTCCCGGCCAGGAGGGGGCTGCCCGCCAGTGGTCCGGATCCGATCAGATTCAGGGTGAGACCGTCGAGCAGGCCGGCCATCTTGGCCTCGTTCCAGCGGGAAACAAGGCGCTCGACACCCTTTATTCCGGGTTCAAGCCGGCCGACGAAATACACGTTCCCGGAGTTTGACGGCGAAGCTGTTCTTTCCCCTGGATCAGCCGTGCTCCAGGGTGTGACGCTGATCGAAGTTTTGTCGAATCCATCCCTCACCAGTATGTCTCTCAAGTACCCGGAGGGCACGTTCACACAGCCGGCTGGCAGCCGTTTGATCATCGAACGCTGGACCAACGAAGCCGAACTGACTGCGGCGGAACTCAGTCTTGAACCTCGGTAGCAGCCGTGGACAACACCGGCTGCGGCGACCTTCCTGCCGACGCAGACTTCACATGGCGCACCGTCCCGCCAAAGATCCGCGCTAACGCACTGAAGGCGGTAGTTGTGGATGGTGAGAACGGTCGGAACGCCAGCACGACCCAGCGCACCGATGACCGAAGGCGAGAGTGAAAACCAGAGGTTATGAAGATGGGCAATATCGGGTCGCCACTGATCCACCGCCCGGCGAATCCGTGCCGCCTGCCTGAGGTTCCAGGTGGAAGCAGCCAGAGATGCGACGGAGGCGATCGTCCCGAGATCGTTACTCGCCTCAAACTGGCGAACCTCATGCCCGGCGGCTCGCAGCAAATCGGCATCGCTTTCAAGCACGCGCTGCTCGCCGGCGAGCTGCCGGTAGCGACTGCTTACCTGGAGTACGCGGAGCTGTTTCATTCAGGCGGCACGGGGTCGTCGCTCATCAGCTCTGGAGGGTTCCGCAGGATCTTCACTACGAATGCCGGGTTCGCCCGAAGGTAGCGCCTCCACAGTCGCCTCGGCTCGAGCACCAGGCGAAAGAGCCAATGAAGTCCCAGCCGGCCCAGCCAGACAGGAGCGTCAGGCACAAGCCCGGCATTGATGTCGAAGGCGGCCCCGACCCCGAAGAGAACCCGGGGTCCGCTCAGCTTCTGCCTGAGCTCCGCCATCCGGCGCTCCTGTTTCGGTGTCGAGAGTCCGACCCAGATCAGCTCTGCCCCCGAGGCTTCGATCATCTCGATCGCCTCCTGCTCCTCGCCCGGCCCGATTGGGCCGAAGGGCGGCGAGTGGCAGCCGACCACCTGAAGGCCGGGGATCATTTCACGCAGCCGCTTCGCGAGCAGTTCCGGAACTCCCTCCTTGCCGCCGTAGAAGAACGACTTGACCCCGGCTTCCGACGCGCGGCGGCAAACCTCAAGCATCATCTGCGGGCCGTAGACACGGTCAATCCCTGAAGCGCCGGCGTAACGGCCGCACCAGACGAGCGGCATGCCGTCCGGGACAGTCAAGCCGGAACGGTTATGGATGTGGAGCAGCTCGGAGTCCCGTTGACACTCGGTCACTCCGTGCACTCCGGTGACACAGACGTATTCCCTCCGCCCGGCGGCCAGCCAGCTCTGAACCTGGGGCCAGACATCATCCACAGATACAGCATCAACTTCAACGCCGAGAATGTTCACCCGGGATCGCAAGAGCGGAGCGTACCGAGCGGCCCATTCCGGATGCTGAATGGTCTAGACATCTGGAACAATCCAATGATGAAATGTCGTCTGCCCGCAAACGCGAAGCGGCCTTCTGCTGACGGCAGCCGGCCCGGCAGTTCACGATCATGAAGACGCTTGTTACAGGAGCCGGTGGATTCATCGGAGGCCATCTGGTCAATGAGCTCCTGCAGCGCGGAGACGAGGTCAGCGCAGTCGACTGCAAACCGCTGGCCGACTGGTATCAGGTTCATCCGGGCGCGAGATCAAGCGTCGCTGACCTCGCATTGAGAGACGAGGCTGTCTCCGCGACTGCCGGAGTTGACCGGGTCTTCAACCTGGCCGCTGACATGGGCGGGATCGGCTTTATCGAGGGCAACAAGGCCGAATGCATGCTCTCGGTACTGATCAACACTCATCTGTTGATCGGTTGTCGCGAAAACGAGGTGCCTCGCTACTTTTACTCTTCCTCGGCCTGCGCCTATCCGGTTGACAGCCAGGACACACCCGAGGCCCTGCCCCTGAAGGAATCAGACGCCTACCCGGCGATGCCCGAGGACGGCTACGGCTGGGAGAAGCTCTTCAGCGAGCGGATGTGTCGCCATTTCATGGAGGACTTGGGGATCGAAACCCGTGTCGCCCGCTACCACAATGTGTATGGCCCTCATGGTGCCTTTGAGGGTGGACGCGAAAAGGCGCCCGCGGCGATCTGCCGCAAGGTGGCCGAGGCCGCGCTTTCAGGCGCTGGCGAGATCGAGATCTGGGGTGACGGCGAGCAGACCAGGAGCTTCATGTACATCGATGACTGCGTCCATGGCACCCTGGCAATCATGGAGTCCGACTTCAGGGAGCCTCTGAACCTGGGAAGCGACGAGTCGGTGACGATCAACCAGCTGGTGGGCCTGGCCGAAGGATTCGCCGATGTCGAGCTGCTCAGAAACTACGATCTGTCGGCACCCCAGGGAGTAAGGGGCAGAAACAGCGACAACGCTCTGATTTCCGAAGTGCTCGGCTGGGCGCCTGGAATCCCTCTGGAACAGGGCCTTGGAAGTACCTATGCCTGGATAGAGGCCGAGCTTGCCGAGCGACGGTAAGGCTCCCCCTCGGGCTTGACGAAAGTGACCTCCATCATCGGCATATAGCCGAAGGGCTGGGCGGCAGTGACGACCAGTTCTGCACCGAAGGTGATCACCCGCTCGAAGGGGGCCAGAACGCCGAAGGATCGGGCTTCACCAACGCCTCGTTCGCTGGCCCTCCGCAGGACCATACTGCTGGTCATCAGCACCCCGTACTGGGGCCGGAGGTCCTCGACTTCGAGACCGGCTTCGGCTGCCATCCGGCTGAGCGTTTTGGTCCCGAAGTGGAGGAGATGGCGGGGCATGTCCAGGCCCATCCACCACCGGCCCAGCAGCCGGGACTCGAGGCTGCCGTAGTTGGGGCAGGTGATCAGGAGCCGGCCGCCCGGCTTGAGCCAGCTGGCGATCGAGTCGAACACGGCGCGAGGGTCGGACAGATGCTCGACCACGTGATCCATGATGATCAGGTCAAAATGCTCTTCGGGAAGCTCAGCATCCTCTGCGTAAGCAACGACGGCGTGGTCTGCCGGGATTCCGAGGGCCTCCGAGGTCTTCCGCGCCAAATCCCGGCGGGGCTCCATCAGCCATGGCTCCCAGCCTCCGGCACTCAGCCGCGCCAACCGGATGCCGTTTCCAGCTCCGACGTCCAGTGCCCGACCCGGCTCGAGTCCCGAAACGAACTCCCACCTCCACTTCAATCGGTAGGGAAGCGCTGCGAGCTTCCTGAACCACCTGATCGGAGCCGAGCTCCCCATCGGGTTGTTCGGAGGCGGAGACCCTCCGGGCTGATATTCGTCCGGGTAGTACGCCTTGAGCTCGGATGCCGTCGGGCGGGGGTTGGTCTGGACAAGTCCGCACTCCCTGCAGCTTACGACCGGGAATGTCCCGGGCACCGCGAGCCAGAGATCAGGACAGTCCTCGTGGATCGTCTCGAACCTGGCTCCACTGCAACCCGGACAGGGAACTGTCTCAGGCACGCTGAATCAGGCTTCTACAGGCTCTTCGGCAGCTGGCTCGGCCGGTGGTGCCGCGCCGGTGGCAGAGGCAGTGTCAAGAATCTCCGCCTCGGTGGACAGGGTCGGATCGATTGAAATCCCGGGGCCCATCGTGGTCGAGACAGAAACCGAGGTGATGTAGCGGCCCTTGGTCGAAGCCGGCTTGGCCTTGGAGATCTCTTCCATCACGGCGGCGTAGTTTTCGAGCAGCTTTTCAGCATCAAAGGAAGCCTTGCCGATCGCAAGGTGAACGATCGCCTGACGGTCTGTCCGGTACTCGATCTTTCCCGCCTTGGACTCCGAGACAGCCTTTTCAACATCGTCGGTGACGGTGCCAACCTTGGGGTTCGGCATCTTGCCTGACGGGCCGAGGACCCGACCGAGACGACCAACCGTCGGCATCATGTCCGGGGTGGCGATGACCACGTCAAAGTCGTCGAAGCCTTCTTCAATTTTGGTCGCGAGGTCGTCAGCACCAACGATGTCGGCACCGGCCGCTTCGGCGTCACGAGCCTTGTCACCCTGGGCGAAAACCGCGATCTTTACATCCTTGCCAAGCCCGTTCGGCAGGGCGAGGGTGCCGCGGAGCTGCTCCTCGGCGTGGCGCACGTTGACCCCGAGCCGGACGTGAAGCTCCACTGATTCGTCGAATTTGGCTGACGCCGTCTCTTTGATCAGATTGATCGCCTCTGCTGGCGGATAGACATGGTCGCGCTGGACCTTGCCGTGCTGCTGGCGGTATCTCTTGCCGTGAGCCATGATTACTTGACCTCCACGCCCATCGAACGGGCGGTGCCCGCGATGATCTTTGACGCCGCGTCCAGGTCGTTGGCGTTCAGGTCGGGCATCTTGCGCTCGGCGATCTGGCGCACCTGAGCCTCAGTGATCGTGGCAACCTTGTTGACGTGCGGCTCACCCGAGCCCTTCTTGATGTTGCAGGCTTCCTTGATCAGCACGGCCGCCGGGGGCGTCTTGGTGATGAAGGTGAAGCTGCGATCCTCGAATACGGTGATCTCGACCGGGATGATCGTTCCGGAATCCTGCTGGGTCTGGGCGTTGAACGCCTTGCAGAAGTCCATGATGTTGACCCCGTGCTGACCCAGGGCTGGGCCAACCGGTGGTGCCGGGTTCGCAGCCCCCGCGGGGATCTGCAGCTTGATGAGTGTCATTACTTTCTTAGCCATGGGCCTTCTTTTCGCTAGAGCTTCTTGACCTGTTCGTAGCCGACCTCGGATGGGGTCTCCCGTCCGAAGATCGACACAAGCACCTTGAGCTTGGACTGGTCTTCGTTGATTTCGGCGATCTCGCCGGAGAAATCTGAAAGTGGCCCGCTGATGATCTTGACCGATTCACCGATCTCGAACTGGGCCTGGGTGCGCGGACGCTCTGCGGTCTCGCGGTGCAGCAGGCGGTCGACCTCTGGTTTGGTCAGAGGCACGGGCGTGTCACGCGGGCCGACGAAGCCGGTCACTCCGGGGGTGTTCTTGACCAGCCCCCAGGCGTTATCGGTCATCTCCATCTGGACCAGGACGTAACCAGGCATGGTGCGCTTTTCGACTTGGATCTTCTGGCCATCCTTGATTTCCGATACCTGCTCGGTAGGAACCACAACCTGGCGCACACGATGGCTCTGCCCCATCGATTCGACCCGATGTTCGAGGTTGTGCTTGACCTTGTTCTCGTGGCCGGAGTATGTGTTGATGACGTACCAGCGATACATAAGTTTCCTTGTGGCTAAATGACTCTCTGGACGAGCCAGTTGGCGGCGAGGTCGGCGAGGCCGAGGTAGACCGCTGCGACGATTACGAAGACCAGAGTGACGGCCGTGGCCTGGATCAGGGTGTCCCGGTCAGGCCACTGGACCCGCTTTAGCTCGGCGATGCAGGAGGAAAGGAAGGCGATCACTCCACCGCGCTTGCGCTGGCCCTTGGCCGCCTTCTCTCGCTTGGCGAGCAGTTGCTCTTCCTGTCGCTTCTGATCTGCCTTTCGGCGCTTTTCGGCTTCTTTCTGCTGACGCTTCTCTTCTCTTGAGCTAAGCCCCTTGGGGGCGTCGGGTGTTTCGAGATCCTTTTCGGGCGCGCCAGCGGCGATGCCGGCCTCGACTGCCTCTATCTCGGCGATGTCACCGGACTTCGGCACCTGCGTGTCGTGCTGGGCCTGTGATTCAGCTTCGCGCTTGGCCAGTTCGGCCTCTTCGCGCGCCCGCTTTTCGGCCTTTCGTTGTGCCCGGGACTTGGCCACTACCGCGTTTCCTTGTGCGGCTGGTGGTCTCCGCACCACCGACAGTACTTCCGGACCTCAATCCGGTCCGGTGTATTGCGCTTCGACTTATTCGTTTGGTAGTTGCGACGTTTGCATGACTCACATGCCAGCGTCACCGCGATGCGCACATCTCCGCGTGCCATATTTCCTCATTGCTCCAGGCGGTGCCTTTACAAAATAAAGCCTCGGCCAAAGGGCGAGGCGACCCAGAAGAATAGCGGTTTATCGGTCACGGCGGTTACTCGTGTCCGGCCGGAGTGCTAGAGGCCTTGACTGGCCCTGAAACGCAGCAGACCCGCCGCAAGATTCTCTCTCGTGACGGGTCTGCCAAGGCGGCTGTGTCGGCCCTTGGGGCCCTTTTGGCCCTACTTCATCAAAGTGACGTGGCCGGACTTGTTCTTCGCGACCGTGCCTGTGTCTGAGGTGTACTCGGCCGAGACCTCGAATCTTGCCCTGCTGCCCTTCTTGCCCGTCTTGGTAGAGACCGTGAAGGAGACCGTGCGCGTGGCACCTGCCTGAACGGAGACGGTCTGGCAGCGGCTGGCCTTACCCTTGACCAGGGCCGTGGGGCTCTTCAGGCAGACCTTGACGCCACGAGCGGCGGTTTGACCGGTGTTTCTGATCTGGCTCTTCAGGGTCACTGATTTGCCTGACTTGACTGAACGAGGAGCCGAGATCTTCGGGGTGGCGAGCCTTGCCGGGGTCGCGTCTGGAAGGTCCTCGAGGCCGAAGTCCAGGGTGAGTGCGATGTCATCTCTGGGCAGGCCGGCAAGACCGTTGAGAGCCTCGCCGAGCGGGGCGCAGCGGTCGACAGGTGCGGCCGGGAAGGAGATCGTCTCAGAGCCGAGTGAGAGGGTTCCCGCAGCTTCGTCCCAGAAGCCGGTCAGATCGAACCGGACATTGTCCAGCGAACAGTTCTGTTCGGGAGTGATGTTGATGATCGACGACTGGACCGATACCTTGGCGGTTACCGGCAGCTGGAGGGTGGCTGAGCCTCCGCCCGGAGTGAGCGTTCCGACGCCGGGGCCGGTTGCGCTGATCGCGATGGAGATGTTCAGGGCGATCCCGTTGAAATCCAGCTCGAGCTCCAACGGATCAAACTGAATGCCCGCCTGCGGTATCGCGAGGGCGCCGTTCTCGAACAGCCTTCCGGCGAGTTTCAGCTGGCCGCCTTCAAACGGTGCTCCCTCGTCTGCCAGGCCCGGAAGAACCAGGTTGCCACCGGTGAGGGTCGCCTTGACTCCGCGGCTCTCGCCCACCGGTGCCGGAGGAAGAACCGCCCACGTGGCGGCCGCGGGCGTCAGATCGATCAGACCGCTTTCCTCATTGACCGCCCTGACTTCGACCCTGTGTGAGCCCTCGCTCAGGCCGGTCACGGTAAACGGCGACTCGCAGGCACCGAACGCACCAGCGTCGACCGAGCACTCAAACACCGCGTTCGGATCATCGCTGGTGAAAGAAACGGTCCCGCTGGTGGAGGTCGAGTTGCCTGGAGACGAGGTAATCGAGGTGTCAGGCTCGTACTGAACCCGCTCGGCTCGCTCGAAGACGTTATTGGCCTCGTTCTCGTCGTTCGCGGTCGAGACCAGGTATTCGATGTCCACGCCCGGGGCGTTGGACTTGCTCGCAAGCAGTCCGATCGAGAGTGCCGGCAGCGAAGCGTCAGGCTGAACCGGACCCTGGTGGTCGCAGGTGATGGTGCGGCCCCTGAGCAGGCATTCCCAGTCGGTACCCGGAGTAACCGCATCATCCCATTGGACTCCGATCGGAAGCGGCACAGTGACCGTTACCGGAGCGCTGGTAGATGAAGTTCCCACGTTCCGAACCGTGACTGTTCTCGTCCCGGTGACCCCGGCCGTGAGGATGTCACTGTCTCCGGTGGCCGAGATGTCCATGTCGACACCGGCGAGGGATGAGATCCCGACCGCGGTGTCGTTGGACCGGTTGAGGTCTCCCGCCGTCGTCGCCCTCGCGACCGTTCCTGTCTCGGTCGCATCGGACTCCAGGACCCTGACCGTGGTGGTCAGCTCCGTTGCGTCACCGGGCGCGAGTTCGTACGGGTTCTCGCAATGGAAAGACGCTTGGCTACTGCCGGAGGCAGGCACGACGTCACAATCCCATCCATCGTTGCTGACCGAACCGACCGGTGCGAGGTTGGTGTCGAGATCGACCTTCATCGAAACCGACGGAGACCCCGAGGTTGAGTCGGCGCCAACGTTGGTCACTTGGTAGTTGACCGGGACTACGTCACCGACCCTCATCGTGCCGGGCTGGTCCACGGAAACTTCAGCGTCGGCCGAGACCACGATCGTAATCGGATCGTTGTCTGTGTCGTTACCGGGGTAAGGATCACCGACGTGAGACACCTGAGCCATCGAATCCCTGACCCCGAAGGCCTCGCTCGGGATGTCGAAGGCGACAGCGACGGGAGGGGTTGTCTCTCCGGCCGGAAGCGAGTTTCCGCGGGTGCAGGAGATCTCCCTGCCGTCGACCGAGCACGCCCAGCCCGGACCGGATGCCGTCAGCCCCTCGGCCGAGAAGGCCGAATTCAGCACATCGTCTACCCGAATCGTGCCCGACGAGGGGGTGTTGCCTACATTCTCGACCGAGATCTGGAACCCGCTCCGCCTTCCTGCCTTGGCGTTGGCCGGGTTGTGACTCTTGATCACCAGCAGGTCGACGATCCGGAGGGTCTGATCGATCGAGTCGGAGTTGTTCCCGATCCGCTCGAGCGGCTCGCCTACGGACGAGGCTGTTGCCTCGATCGTCCAATTATCGGCGGCCTGCGGCCTGACATTCGTTCGGAGCTTGAGAGCCGGGGCCGGTGCTCCTGCCGCGATGGAGGAGCTCCTGATGCAGGTAACTTGAGTCCCGAGGCCCGGCGAAGAGCAGAGCCAGCCGGCCACTGTCGAACCCGTGACCCGGTAGGAGGTGTTGGCGGCAAGCGGAACCTGAACAACGGTTGGCTCCACGGTAGCTGCCGTCCCGATGTTCGAGACGCCGACGGAAACCTCTCCGATGCCTCCGGCCCTCGGAGCGATCGTCTCCTCGATCGTGAGTTCGACGTCGATCCGGTTGACCGTGGTCGGGTCCTCCGAACGGTTGTTCGGGCTGAGCTCAACGTTCGAGTCCCTCGATGTCGAGACCTCGGCAACATTCAGTGAGTCGTCGTTAGCCGCATCGGTGACCACAACCGGAATGTCGATCGTGGCGGTCGAGTTGGGAGCCATCGCCGAGTCGGTCGGGCCCGGCGCCTCAAGGAGGCAGGCAACATCTCCTTCGTCATCTTCACAGACCCAGCCTTCCCTGCTGGTTTCGATTTCGTCGACGAGGGCGATCATGCCTTCCGGTATGTCATCCGTCACGGTTACGGCCTCGCCGGGGTCCGTCCCGAAAGCGCCCACGTTGGTGACCGTCAGCGAGTAGACGTCCTCGGTCCCGACCAGGAAGTCACCGGGGTGAATCGACTCGATCGCCAGATCGACAGCAACTGCCGTCGTTTCGATCGTTGAAGAGTTGTTTCCGGTTACGGCGTCGTCATCCGGGTTGGACCGGTCGTCCCGGGGGGTATCCACTGAACCGGTGTTCTCGATGATGCCGAGTTCGGCCGCACGGTCGAGGACATCCACACGAATAACCACGGGAGCCGCCTGGATCCCCTCAGCGAGCTCGGCCTCGAGGTCACATTCAACAAAGTCCAAGGCTTGACTGCTCGCCCCACAGTCCCATCCGCCGCCAGATGCTGACCTGAGTTTGAGGCCTTCCGGCAGTTGGTCGGTGACCGTGACCGTGCCGACTGTGGTCGCGTCGCCGACGTTGGTGACGTTCAGCCTGTAGCGCCCCTCGACTCCGACGTTGAAGTCTCTGACCGCTGTCTTGTCGACTTCGACGTCGAGCCTGCGAACCCTGACCTCGGCTGAGTCGGAGTTGTTGCCCGCAAAACCGTCGCTCGCGTTGGCGACGGTGGCCTCGATCGTGACTCCATCGTACGCAGCCTGTGCGACTGCGAAGGTCAGCTCAATGGAGGGCGCAGTGGCGCCGTCGGCAATACCCGCAGAGCGAGAACACTCGAACCCGGCTGCTCCTGCTGCTGTGGCTGAGCAGTCCCAGTCGGTTCCGCTCGCCGAGGCCATGGTTATTCCGTCAGGCAGTTCACCTGAAACGGTCGTGATGCCGGAAATCGGGACGACAGATTCGTTGGTGACCGAAACCGTCGTAATGCCGGGGTCACCGACTTTGTAATCACCGCTGATCGAAACATCGGTTGCGAGGTCCGACAGGACGGCAACATCGGCAGTATCGGAATCCGAGTCAGATCCGTTGAAGGCCCCGACATCAGCCTGTGTTGCGACGGAGGCAGAGACTGTCTTCGGGCCGGCAGGTGTTGAGCGGTCCACCCGGGCAACGACCGTTACGGTCGGAGCCGTTTCGCCACCTTCGATTTCCGTCGACCTGGCGCACACGACCTCACGCTGGGAGGTCGACGTGGAGCAGATCCAGTCGGTTCCGCCAGAACCGATTGACCGGTAGGCAAGACCCTCGGGCAGCGAGACCGTAACTGTCGAGCCGCCGACAGAAACTGCGTCACCGACGTTTTCGACGACAACTTCGTAAGGCGTCCAGCCATTGGCCACCAGATCGTCAGTCCTGCTCAGGGTCAGATCGAGATCGGTCTTGCCGACAGGAGTCTGGAAGGTGAAGCGATCATTCGATGTGTCGGGATCGCCGGTCATCACGGCCGACATCTGGATCGGGGCCGGAGCCGGGGCATCGGTCGCGACCTCCACTGCGAGCTCGAAAGAATCAGTCACACCGGGCCCGAGCTGGGCTGCCGGAAGCGAACAGTCAATGCCGGAGCTGTCCGAGGTGCAGGTCCAGTTGTTGTTTGGCTTCTGAAGATTGCTCAGCGTCACCCCGCTCGGGAGGCTGGCCTGAACGCGAATTGGCAACGAACTGTTGTCGGTGTCCGACAGGTTCGTGACGTCGAGCTGGACCGTGCCGGAGGAGCCACCACGGAGCTTGTCTCCGGCCACGCTGATCGCCTTCGCCGTGAGCTCGATATCGGTCGCGGGAACCAGCCTGAGCTCACGGGTGCTGGTGTCGACATCACCCTCGACGTCCTTTACCTGCACCGTAACCGTGACGGTCTCGGATGTTCCAGCCGGAATGATCGGGCCGGTGAAGTTGGCAATCGGATTGGTTGTCCAGGGACCGAAGCCATCTCCGAAGTCGAACCTGTATCTCTCGGTCGGGTCAGCGCCAGCCGTGAAGCGTGAGTTCGAGGCATCGACAGTTATGTCCTGGCCGGACACGAGCGTCGGCTTCTCGAGCGGATCCCAGACCGCACCGGAAGTCTCGGGCGAGAAGAAAATCGACTTGACGGCCTTCTGGACAATTGCGTCCGGACCCGTCCTGACACCGGCGATCTCGACGAACTCGAAGTCGAGCGAGGCCGAACTGACACCGGCCGCCGTAGGGAGTCCGATCGTGTCGTTCAGGGTGCCCGTTGCGAGTCCACAATCAGTTGCCGCAGGTGCGCGCAGAGTTTCGTCCTGTCCTCGCCATGAGCCTGCATTCCGGGGCACAAACTCGTAGCCGATCCCGCCGAGCTTCGGCTCGAGCGGCCACTGACCGGCCTCGTCGGAGTAAGGGCCCGCAGCGAGGAGTCCTCCGTCGAAACCACTGCCGTCGGAGACGAAGTCGGCTACGTAGATGCCGCTCCTGCCCTCGGGGCCGGCCGAGGTGACCGACGGGAACGTCCCGTAATGGGTCCTGGTATCGAGCACAACCGGGTTGGAATCACTGCCGATGAAGCAGTTGCCGCCGAGCGAAATACCGAGTGGGTTGCCTTCTGCCTTGAGCTTCAGCGGGACCCGGAAGTCCACCCTGCCTGTGAGCGGATCGATCTTGCCGGTTGCGTCGCCGGCTGCCTGGATCCTGATGATTACCGCGATCCCGTCGAGGTTGAGAGGAATCGGGGCGAAGTTCACACTACCCCGGGGGATGTTGATCGTGCCGTAGCCTTCGGCATCCCTCGTGATCGTGCCTTCGAAAGTGGGCTTCGCCAGGGGAGGATCGAAGGCGGCAAAGTCGAGAGAGAGCTGCAGGACGGTGCCGCTGCCACCGACCAGCTGCAGGAACCCGCCAGTCACCTGACCCTTGAAATTAGGCGGCGAAGGGTTGTCGATCTTGGCGGCCTGAGCGCTGGCCGAGATCGCAAAGAACGAAAACAGGGCCATCATGGCGAGTGACGCCCACAACCTGATGCTCTTCACCCTTGTCTTTTCGGCTCCCATGTTGTTCCCTGTCTCCCCCGTCATTACTGCGTTTTCCCTGGCTTCTGTTTCATTCATGGCCGTGTTCACCTGATCACTTCATCAACGTCACGTGACCGGTTCGGGTCACGATCTTGCCGCCGCCAGAGCGATACTCGGCGCTTAGCTGGAACCTGGCCTTCTTGCCCTTGTTACCTGACTTCGTGGCCAGCTTGAAGGAGACCGACTTCGAGGCACCGGCCGCGATCGTGCCAACCGTCTGGCACCGCTTGGCCGCTCCCTTGATCAGGGCGGTCGGGCTCTTGAGGCAAACCTTGACCTGCTGGGCTGCGCTCTGGCCGCTGTTCCTGAGCTGGGTTCCGAAGTTCAACGAACTGCCGGAGCGAGCCGACCTCGGGGCGTTGACCTTTGGTGTGGCAAGCCTTGCCGGGGTGAGGTCGGGAAGCTCCTCGAAGGTGAAGTCAAGCGAGAGTCCGATGTCATCTCTCGGCAGACCGGCAAGTCCGTTCAATGCATCGCCGAGCGGCGCGCAGCGATCGGTAGGTGCGGCAGGGAAGCTGACCTGATCGGAACTGAGGCTGATGGTGCCTGTGGCTTCATCCCACTCACCGGTGAGATCGAACCTGATCCCGTCAAGCGAGCAGTTCTGCTCCGGGGTGATGTTCACGAACGCGGACTCGACCGCCACCTGGGCCTTGACCGGGAGCTGGAAGCTCGCCGAGCCACCGCCCGGAGGTAGCGTACCGACGCCCGGTCCGGTCGCGCTGATTGCGATCGAGATGTTCAGGGCGATGCCGTTGAAGTCCTGTGCGAGCTCCAGCGGGTCGAACTGGACCCCTGACTGCGGAACCTCGAACGCACCGTTCTCGTAAAGGTTGCCGGCCAACTTCAGCTGGCCGCCCTCGAACGGTGCTCCCTCGTCGGCCAGGCCCGGGAGAACCAGGAGTCCGCCGGTGAGGGTGGCCTTGACCGGCTTGCTTTTGCCCTCGGGGGTGATCTCGGTGCAATTGGGGGGCGTTCCCTGGAAGCCGGTCGGGCAACGAGGGACCTCGACCGTCCAGGCCGCCTCGACCGGGTCGGAGAGGTTACCGGCCGGATCGAGCGCCCGAATCTGGACGGTCACCTGGCCGGGGGTTAGGCCCCCAACCTCGAACGGGCTTTCGCATCCGTCCCACGGTGCCGAGTTGACCTTGCACTGGAACTCGGCCTCCGGGTCACCGCTGGAAAATTCGACCAGTCCGCTCGTATCCTGAGTGGAACCGATCGGAGCTGAGTCAACAGTCACGTCCGGAGCCGTCGCGTCGACGGTCCAGGCCCGGGTTGGCGGGGACGGATCCTTGACGCCGACGGGCAGGACCGCGCTCACGGCTCTGACCCTTACCGAATGGGACCCATCTGACAGCTCGGTCAGCACCAGCGGGCTCTCGCAGGTTGCCCACGCAGCGCCGTCCACGCGGCACTCGAAGCTTCCGGCGAGGTTGCTGGCGAAGGTAACAGTGGCAGTCCGCTGGCGGGTGAGGGCAGCTGGCCCGGAGTTGATGGTGGTTACCGGTGCCTTCGACTGGACTTCCCAGGTCACGATGGCTGGCTGGCTCTGGTTTCCGAAAGCGTCCCTCGCGACGACCCGGAACTCATGCTCTCCGTCACCGAGTCCATCGGCCATGAAGTTGCCTGAGCAGGCCCTGAACGGGCCGGAGTCGAGCTGACAGAACAGTCCTTCGAGGACCTCGCTTCCCTCTTCGGGATGCCCGAACGAGATCGATGCGGCGGTCAGCCTTGTCGTAGCCCCATTCTCGGGCTGGGAAGCCGAGACCGTCGGGGCAACCGGCGGCTCACCACGGACCTCCCAGGTCCTGTCCATCACCGGAGAAACGTTGCCGGCCGGGTCGGTGGCCCTGACACTGAAGGAATGGGGTCCGTTCGAGTTGTCCTGCTCGGAGACCTCGAAGGCACGATCGCACTCCTGCCACTCGCTTCCGTCGAACCGGCATTCGG
Organism: Solirubrobacterales bacterium; assembly: GCA_040881895.1. Taxonomy (GTDB): domain Bacteria; phylum Actinomycetota; class Thermoleophilia; order Solirubrobacterales; family 70-9; genus 67-14. The sequence goes on from JBBECI010000006.1 coordinate 22,720, forward strand.
AGATGGCGACCTCGGAGAGCTCGCGTTCAGCTCCGACACCATCCCAGACGATCCAGCCGAAGTCGACCTTGCCGGTCGGAGTGAAAGCCGGGGGCTCCTCCAGCATTTCAACCTCGGGGATCGAAGTATCGGTCTCCCAGGAAACCGCGGCTGAAGCGACCTCGACGTTGCCAGCGATGTCGGTCGAAGCAACGGTCAGCTGGTGCGGACCATCGGAGAGCGGAGCGGTGCCATTGAGCTCGGTGACTGTAACCGGGCTGGTGCAAGCCGCCGGGGGCAGGCCGTCGAGGCGGCAGACAGAACCACTTACGGCTTCGTTGGTGGTGAAAGCAAATAGCGGATCTGTGTCGCTGGAGACTGGATCCGGGAACTGGGTGATCGTCGTCACCGGGGGCGTCCTGTCCACTACCCACTCAACGATTTCCGGCGCATCGTCCGGGTTGCCGGCGATGTCGACTGTCCGAACCTCAAGCTTGTGAGAGCCGTCGGACAGCGCCCCGAACCTCTCGGGCGACTGGCAGGTCTTCCAGGCATCCTCACTGGCCGAATCGAGGCGACACTGGTAGGACCTGACGCCGCTGGAGGTCGTCGTGTCCAGATCACTGCCGGTGAAGCCCACCGTGGCGGTCCTCGACTTCGTTCTTCTCGACTCGGTCGGCCCTTCCCCGAAGTTGACAGTCTGAACAGTCGTGTCAGGCGCCGTGGCGTCGACCTCGAAGGGGATCTCGAGCGGCTCGGTGTCGCGGTTCGTGGCCGGGTCGATCGCCGCTGTCGTCAGGACATACTCATCGTCCTGGGGAACAGTAAACCTGGGCCGCGAGCCGTCCGGCAGGCTACTGCCGGGGCAGGGCGAAGTCGGGATCACAGTGCCGGCGTTGGCCCCGACAACCCTGCAGTCGAAAGTTGAATTTGCCTGGGTCGAGGAGATCACATAAGCGAGGTCTCTGCTGTTGACAAGGCCTTCCGGACCGGACGCCAGCGCAGTCTGGGGCGGCGAGGTGTCGATGATCAGGGTCTCGAGAGTCACCTCGCCGAGGTTTCCAACCTCATCGGTCGAGCGGAACTCGACCCGGTAGGTGTCGTCAGAAAGGGGATCCGTGAGGCCGAATCCGGGATCAACACCGAGCAGCGGGAACTGGGCGCTGCCGAGAGCATCTGACGGGTTGCCGCAGTCCTTCCACTCGCCGCTCAGCGGCCCGAACAGAACCCGGCATTCGAAGGTGTTGTAGACCTGCTCGCCGCGCTCGGCATCCGAGGCTCGCAGGTTGTATGTCGGCTCCACCTGGTTGGAGAACCGAGGCTGGAACTGTGGCCGGTTGGACGTCGGGCCCACTCTGACCTCGGCAACGGGCGCTGTGTTGTCCACCCGCCACGTCCTGAAGGCGGGGGTTCCGTCAGCTACGTCCACATCGTTCACCGCCCTGACCTCGAACCTGTAGAGGCCGTCGCCAAGGTTTTCGTAGCCCTGCCCGCCGGTGGCGGCCGTTGCCGACTCGTTTATCGTTTCGCAATCGGTCCAGTCTTCAACTACCTCAGCCGTGGCCCACGCCCCGGTGTAACCGATGGGGTTGTCCCTGAGCAGGCGACACTCGTAGTCGACAACCGGCTCCTGGGGGCTCGAGAAGTCGAACTCGGCTCCGGTAGCCAGGGTAGAGCCGAGGAACCCGGAGTCCGGGTCGGGGTTCAGCAGCGGCGACGTGCCGTTGTCTACATCTCCGCCATCGAGAACACCGGCATCATCAATCGTGGTGTTCGGCCGGATCCTGACCGTAAGGGTTCCTGCCGGGCCGGTACTCCTCTTTTCGTCGGTCGCCATGAAGCCGAAGGTGTCGTTACCGGTGTAGTCGGCCGGCCACTCGTATGAGGGGTCGTTCTGATCAAGTTCCGTCACCAGCGGATCGGTGATCTCACCGTCGTTACTACCGGAAGGAGCGATATCGACGTAGTAGGAATCGTCGTTCGCATCATTTGCCCTGAACTCGACTCCGGAACCCTGAGGGTCGTCGGCCTCGAGGTCGAAGTTCTCGGTGATCGCCTCGGGCAGCGAGTTGATCGTGGTCGTGTATTCGAAGATCTTCTGCCTGGCGGAGTTGTCGGAGGCCATGATGGCGCCGTTGTCGGTTACCCGGGCCCGGATCGTGTAGGGGCCGGGCTCCTTCCCGGTGGTGTCGAAGGACTGCGTCAGCGCTTCAGCCGGCGGGCTCCCGGCCGAGTCTCCCTCTCCGATTACCTCGAAGCCGTCTGTGGCCGGACCGTCAGTACTGTCGCCGTTCAGGTCCCACTCGATCACCTGCGCGGTGCCACCGGCGGACGAGTCCCCCGGATCGGTTACCGGGTTGGCGATGATCGTGTACTCGGTGTCGGTGTCCGGCCTCGGGCCGAGGGTACCGCCGAAGTTCAGGGCAGGATCTGCCTGATCGTTGACCAGGAGCGTTCCGACGTGGAAGAGCCTGTTGGTGTCGTCGCCGGCACCCCTTGGAGCTGCCTCAATCACCCAGCGGCCACGGATCTGTGGGGCCACGATGTCCATCTGCTGGGTTCCGGTGTTTCTGCTGGCGAAGTCGTACCGGGACCCGGAAACCTCGGCGGTGCAGGGGGCCGCACAGGCTGCGTAGGCACTTCCGTTCCACCGGAGCATCGTTCCGGTGGCGGAGTTCCTGAGCCGCCAGCTGACTGCGTCGACGAAGCCGGGGTCGCCGCCGAGTAGCGGGGCCGGCCGATTGTTTGTGTTGAACTGAAGCTTGATCGGGTCGCCCTTGTCCACGATCGCATTCATCGTGCCGCTTGGCTGGTTTGTCCCGTCAACCTGGAGAATCCTCTGGCTCGAGATGTACGGGCCGCCGTTCGGGCAGCCGTAGTTGACATTGGTTAGGCGAAGGATTGAGCCGGTCGCGGTCGAGACCTGACCGTCGTCGTTGACGATCCGGAACCAGACCCGGCGGTCATTGGTGGTGGCATTTCCGCCGCCAAGACAGATTGCGATGAGAAGATTTCCGTTCGAGAAGCCGTAGCTACCGAGGCCGGTTCCGACTGGGGACGAGAGCGGGACTCCGGCCGCGATGAAGGCCTGGGAGCTCCCCGGCTTGCGCTGCACGCTGACCGAGCCACCACCCAGACCGGCTACGGACTGGAAGGACCCGGCCGACGGGGCTGCGTCGTTGGTGGTCAGCGTGCTGCTGACCTGAACGTCGGCGATCTCCTGATCGACACCTAGTTCGACCTCGAAGCCGGCCCTCATCGTGTCGCCGCCGAAGGCCGAGGCACCGCCTGCGCCGATCACATCGGCCCAGCGCCTGTGGCTGGTCCCCGAGGAGTTGTCATTCTGGCCGTTGAGGATCGCGATGCCGGCTCCGGCGCCCATCATCTTGACCGACTTCGATGCGATGCCAGTGGTGGCGACATTCAGCTGCGCGTAGACGGTGAAGGTCCTGTTCGGCGTGAACTGGATCGTTACGGTGCAGGACGCATTCCTCGGAAGCGTCGCGTCACAGGTCGTCGTTCGGTTGAACCGCGCAGCCCCGGAGCCGGTGACGTTCGTGGAGAGGTCGGTGAGCGCAACCGTACTCTTGTTCTCTACCGTGAAAGTGTACGAGGCGGAGCCACCGAGATTCACCGCGCCGAAAGAGTGGGATTTCTTGCCAGGAGTACCACCGGCATCCTGAACTTCAAACCCTTGGACCAGAATCCCCCTGAGGCCCGAAAGATCCACCGAAACGACAGCGGGATCAGGAAGCAGGGCGTTTGTACCGGAGACTGAAAACGACCCCGTCTGGGCGGCCGGACCGGTCGCGCTCGGGTCGAAGGCGACAATGTAGGTGCAGCTGAGGCCGACTCCGAGGAACTGGCCGCAGGTCCCGCTTTCCGTGTTCGAAAAGATGGCCGGATCGGTCCCGGCACCGAGCGCGAAGGTGAGGTCGAGCCGGGTGTTACCTGTATTGGTTATCTCGAAGGCTCTGGACAAGGGGAAGCCCGAAGGGGTATCGCCGTAGTCGAAGCTCTCCTGGTCTATCTCGAGTTTGGCCGTGGGAACGGAGCCGAAACCGGTCAAGCCGAAGTCCGCCGACGCGCCGCCTCCCGAGATCGAGAGCGTTCCGCTCTCGATGCCGACTTCTGCAGTTGGTGTGTACCGAACCGAGACCGTGCATGAGCTGTTTATCGGGATCGGGTTGGGACAGTCTTCGGAGACGATTGAGTAAGTCGAGGCTCCGCTGAGGGTCGGGTCACCGTCGATCGCCGTGGTGCCGGTGTTGGTGATCGTGAAGGGCCTGCCGAGGAAGGCGCCTACACCGACCTCGCCGAAGTCAAAGGTCGCGGTCTCGCCCTCGGGGCCCGTGATCTCCGCCGCAGGGGCGTTTTCCTTGGTGACGTTGGCGGTGAGGCTTGCCGACCCGGAGTTCGTGCTGCCGCCCGACCAGCCGTTGCAGCCACCGCCGCTTGATGCCCCGTTACAGTTTGCCGTGGAGGCCGCAAACGCCAGGGATGCGTCGTAGTTTCCGACCTCGATTCCGGCCTTCAGACGGAACACGAACCCACAGGACTTGAACCCTGTGCGGGTGTAGTTGAGGGTCAGGCGGACGAATGACGCAGAGCTGTCGTTGACGCCACAGTTTCGGGATCCAGATCCGCCCGAGGTGGTGGAGTATTCATAACCGGCGGGGATGGTGATGTCTGCAGCGATCCGACGACGGCTACCGTTCAAAAAGCCGCCCGAGTTCTGGTTGGTCCAGAGGTAGATGGTCGTCGAAGCCGGGAGGGCTCCCTGGCCTACGGTGCCGAAGGCGATGGTCTGCCCGTTCATCGTCGTGTTGTTCGTATTGACATTGGAGACCCCGTCCGCCGCCTGGGCGGCGGCCGGTGCGCCGAGCAGGATTGCCACGACGGCGACCGCACCGAGAACCCACTTCCGCGTGGCCTTGGATCCGACTTCCTTTGTTGCGGTCTCCCTTTTACCCATCTCTTCCATTTCTACCTTTGCCACGATCAAATCTCCCTTGCTTCGAATCCCTGACTCGCCCTGCTACCTGAGGAGGGTCACGTGGCCCCTGATCTCCTGTTTCTTCTGCCCCGCAGACATGTAGTCAACCGTGGCCCGGAACCTGGCTTTCTTGCCGGCGAGTCCATTTCTGGTTGCGACCCGGAAGGTCACGCTCACAGTTGACTGGGCCATGACGCTCAGCGTCTTGCACCGGTTGGCGCTGCCCTTGAGGATCCCCTTTGGCCCCGTCAGGCAGACCCTCGCGCCCGTGGCATCCTCGGTCCCTGAGTTCCTGAGAACAACTCTGAGCGTCATGGCCTTGCCGGCCTTGGCCCTGCGGGGTCCGGTGAATGACGGGTCGATCTGGCCCGGAACCGGCTCGACTGTCTGGTCGACGACCGTCCAGGAAGCAGAAGCCGGAGTCGAGTCCGTCTGATTCAAGTCGTTGCTGGCCCTGACCTCGAAGGTGTGATCGCCGTTGGCGAGGCCGTCATAGCCCTGAGGCGAGTCACAGCTGGCCCAGTCTCCACCGTCTATCCGGCACTCGAATGTGGCCAGAGGATCGTCGGAGGTGAACTCGAAGGAGGCCGACTTCTGAGGCGTCGTTCCTGCCGGACGCCTGGTGATGTCGGTGTCCGGAGCGGCCGGCAGAGTCGCGGTCCAGGTGTGCTCGTCCGCGTTGCCTGTCGCAACCTCGTTCAATGCCCTCACCTTGAAGCTGTGAGATCCGGCAGACAGCCCGGAGTAGCTCTTCGGCGAAGAGCAGGCAGCCCATGCGCCCCCATCGAGCTGGCACTCGAAGGTCGCGACCGGGTCACCGGAGACGAACCGGAATGCCGCGTTGCCGAAGCCCGTGTTGGTAGCTGTGAGCTGGGCGACCGGAGTACCGAGGACGTCCCATGTGTAGGAGGCCACGAAGGGCCCGCTGCCCGCGTTACCGCCGGCATCGACCGCCCGGACCTGGAAGGTGTTGGAACCGGTCTGTAGGTTCGGCGGGGAGTAGGGCGACTCGCATACGGCCCACAGGGAGAAGGAACCACCGTTGGCACTCGTGCGGCATTCGAACTTTCCTGCCGGACCGAGATCGGAAGAGGATACGAACTCGAACGATGCGCTCGAGCCGGACGGATTGTCCGGTGTCTCCTCCAGGAATGCAGCCGGCGCAGTTGTGGAGACCGTGAAGTTCACTTCTTCGGTTCCGGTGTTACCGGCAGCGTCCTCAACCGTGAGGGTCAGCTTGCGAGGGCCATCGTTGAGGAAGCCGGGTGATGTCCACAGGCTCGGGCAGTCGCTTACGACGGAGCCGGAATCGATCTGGCAGGTGGTGGTTGCCGAGAGCAGGTTTTTGTCATCGAGGACCGGATTCGGATCGGACTCTGTGTATTCCCAGGTCGGGCGACGGAGGTTGGTCCAGTCTCCCTCTACCGGACCCGAGGTGATTTCAAACTCGGGCTCGACCGTGTCCCGCTCCCACTCGTATGAGTCCGAAAGGTCTTTGTTTCCGGCCGCGTCGACCGCACGGACCTCGAAGGTCCGCTCGCCGTCAGCGAGGTTTTCGATCACGTCCCCGGAGTCGCAGGCAGTCCAGACTCCGGCCTCGTCCCGGTCGGTCCGGCACTCGAAGAACACCCGGGCATCGGAGTCGGTGGTGGCGAACTCGAAGGCAGGTGACTCGACATTGTTGAGGGCGTCGAGGTCGTCGATGATGCTGGTCGGACCAGTGATGTCTACGTCCGGCGAGAGCGTGTCGACTTCGACCAGGCCGCTGGTGAGCGGGGTGTCGTCAACGAGATCGTTGAGCTTGGCGCGGGTCTGGATTTTGTAGATGCCGTCAACCACGCTGGGGGCATATGTGCCTCCGAAGCAGGACTCCCAGGCGCGGACCTCGACGTCTGTGGAGGTGAGCAGGCGGCACTCGAAGTCAGCAAGTTCGGCCACTGCGGTAAACGACCACTCAGGCGTTGAATCGCTGATTGGAGTCACCGGGTCGGTCACCGTTGCTGTGTCTGGAAGAACCTTCACCGTCGCGGTGCCTATGGACACCCCGCCCTCGCGGCCGTCGCTCAATGTGAAGCTGAAGGTGTAGGTGCCGGCGGCGTTGCCGGCGGCGGAGACGGTCATCTCACCGGTGCTGGCGTTCGCCACACCCGGAGTGATCCGGGTGCCGTCGCCGCTGATGCCGCCGATGCCGCCTGAAGTCACGGTGAAGGCGCTGATGGAGTCGAGGTCGGCATCAGTCGCGCCGGCGGAGATGTCAATCTCGCCGCTTCCTCCGGCGCTGATCGTGACATTTGGTGAACCCGGTGAAGGCGCTGTGTTGGACTGGTTCCAGACTCGGCTTTTGGTCTCGGTGTTTCCGAGGTCATCTGTGACCTTGACCTCGAAGGTGTAGCTGACGTTCTTGTTCAGCGCAGCCGAGGTGTACGGCGATGAGCAGATCGAGAACGCAGGTACCGACTGGCTGGTCTCGTAGACCCGACACACCGAAGTGAGCCCGGTGTCTGACGGTGACGAGAATCCGAAGCTCGGAGTGGCGTCGGTGTTGCCGTTGGTCGGGCCGCTGTCAATGGTTACCGAGGCAACCGTATCGGCGGTCCAGGAGCGGTCGGGAATGTTTGAGACGTTTCCGGCTCCGTCAGTTGCGCGGACTTGGAAGGTGTGGTCACCTTGACCGACATCGACGTAGGACTGCGTTGAAGACGTGGTGCAGGCTGCCCAGCTGCCCGAGTCGAGCTTGCACTCAACGGTTGAGCTCGGGTCGTAGTGGGTGAAGGTGAAGCTGGCGCTGAGCGACTTGACCCGACCTGTCGGACCTGCCGTGATCACAACGATCGGCGCGACGGTGTCGACCGTGAAGCTCGCCGTCGGTGGCGAGGGATCGGTCAGACCAGAGCCTTTGGTGGCCCTGACGGAAAATGAGTGAGCACCTTCATTCAAAGCAGCGGGAGTGAATGGAGATGTACATGGTGCCCATGCGCCTGAGTCGAGGCTGCACGCGAAGGTGGAGCCGGAAAGCGCTTGGAACTCGAAGCTGGGGGTGCTGTCGCTTGTCAGCCCGGAGGTCAGGCCGACGCCGGGTCCTGAAGTCAGAGTGGTCTTCGGATTTACATCAACGATGACCTGTCCGTCGGCACGAGCGCCGCTTGTGAGTTCGGAGGCTCGGATTGAGATGACTGCTCGCCCGGTATAACCGTCGGGAGCAGTGTAGGTTCCGCTGGCGGTGGTGTCTCCGGTGCTCGCGAGACCGGTAACGGTTCCCTGGCCAGCGATCCCACGAAGCTCAAAACTGTAAGTCTCAGAGCCGGCTGGAACTGCGCTGACGGTGAACTGGATCGGATCGCTTCCACGGGCTTCGTAGACCGCCTCACCGGGAGTCACGGTCACGCCTGCTGGAACCGCTCCCGCTTGGAAACCACCCACGGATATGGCTAGTGCAAGGGTCGCTACCAGAGCCCCAGCAATCATCAAAACACGGATGCGCGCGACCGATGAAAACTTGGCTCCGACCATAACTTCCTCCCCTGCTCCCTTTATGTCCATCTAGTTTCCTCCCTAACTGCTGTTACCCGGGAGCCCCCGCTAGCTCTGCGCTGAACTCCTGACACTTACTTACCGAAGGACTATACATGAAGTGATTTGATCTGTGTGACCAATGTCCGCTAAGCGTTCCAGTCGCCTCCGCCTGTCCCGGTCAATCAGCAGTGAGGAGTTCAATCAAGGATCTGCTGCGGGGGGTCGATGCCAGGTTCAGGGACTTGGAGAAAATAAGGGCGTCCTGCCGGCTCACCCGACGAGTGACGGGAACCCGCCAAAGCAGGCCGAAAAAAGCCCGCCCGACGCCACAGAGGCGCCGCGCGGGCTTTGAATACTTTCAGACCTGCTCGGGCTTAGCGCCTCAAACCGGTACGGATGCTGCCGGTGGTCCGGGTTCCGTTGGTAGAGGTCACTGTTACGACGAATGTGACGGTGCCCGAAACTTCTCTGCCAGTCTTCAGCTCTCGGTAGAGACCAACTGGCATCGTCACCCTGAGAGGAACGGTCTGACCGGCAGCGACGCTGCTCGGTCCACGGCCGATTCCGTTGAAGACCTTGTTCCGGACAACGAAGCGAACCTGAATGTTCCTGATCTGACAGGTACCTTCGAGGCACTTGACCTTGGCGCCGGTAAGGACCCTGTTGGCAGGTACCCGCACGCTGGTCGTCGTGTAACCGCGCTTGACTTCCGGCGCGTTCTCACCGAAGACCGGCCCGGTCGGACCGGTCGGTCCCGTGGTACCGGTAGCCCCGCCGCCCGAACCTGTCGAGCCTGTGGCACCTGTCGAGCCTGTGGCACCTGTGGAGCCGGTGGCACTTGTGGCACCTGTGGCACCTGTGGAACCTGTGGAACCTGTGGAACCTGTGTCACCTGTGGAACCTGTTGCTCCCGAGCTGCCGGAGTCTCCCGTGCCACCGGTTGCTCCGGTCGGGCCAGTCGGACCGACGGGGGCCTCTCTGATCTCCGCTTCGTTGTCGCAAAAGACATCCTCGTAGTCGAGGTCTGCGGTGAACGCCTGGAACCCTGGCTCATCTTCAGCCTGGAACGTAGCTGCGAACGAGTAGGTGTTGACTCCGGTGAAACCATCGTCATCGATCCAGTCGCCCAAGGACCCCCCAACCCGGTCAAAATCAACGAGAGACGGCGGGAACCGGGAGTCAATGAGCTGACCCTCAGAGTTTTCAGAAAGCGTTGCTGTCGGGTAGGCAATGCCCCCCGAACCGCTCGTGTCTGATGTGTAGATAACCGGGGAGTAGACCTCGCAGCTCATGACCAGCCACGGCGAGAAGTCCACGTTGGCATCACCCGAAAGCGGACCCGTTAGAGGTTGTCCATTATTTACGGCGCCACCGTCGAGGATCGGCTCTCCGGTCGAGATTTCTCCGGACTCGACGGCGTTGCAGACCCCGAAATCAAACATTGAGTTGGTAGTTGCCTGGTCGGGATTATAGGTCGGCCCCGCGTTGCAACCCCACCAGTTGTTTCTGGCATCAACCGGGTCGGCCTGCAGGTTCGCTGCCGGCGGGTCGTCGCCGTTGATGTAGGGGTTCCAATCCGGATCGAAGTAGTTGACCAAACCGTAGGAACCGCTCCAGTTTCCGGAGGCGAGGTTCGTGTCACCGTAGAACCGGTTTCCTTCGAGGGTCAAGTCCAAGGCACCCGGGATACCGTCGTTAGTCGAGAGGATCCCGTATTGGTACTGAGTGAGTGCGTTGCCATTGACCTCGGCCTGGACTTCGCTGAATGATCCCGAGGCCTGACCTTCTTCAGCGATGCCCGTGTCACCGACTGAGATACCTGCGAAGTTATCCGAGACTGCGTTGCCGGTGATCGAGTAGACGCCGTCATTGGCGGTAATGCCAACGAAGGAGTTATCAATCGTGTTACCGACGATGTCGATTCCCTGGGCTTCATCAACGGTAGTGCCGGTGTCTGGCGCGACTTGGTCGATTGCTACAACGCCGTAATCCGCGCCGTTAATCTCGTTGTCCTTCACCAGCGAGCCGTAGGTATTCTCCGCCATCTCGACCCCGGTTTCAGACTGGGACAGAATACGGTTGTTCAGGGCTCGGAGACGGGTGTCGCTCGCGGCAAAGATGCCGGTTCCGTCGTTGCCCACTCCGTCAATGCCGATGTCGTTGTTCTCGGCCCTGAGGATGAGGTTGCTACAGGACGCGTCCGCTCCGATGCCGGCGATCGCGAGTGCGCTCGGACCGGACAACGTGATGAAGCTTGATCCGGCAACGGTGACCCGGTCTGGATAATCACAGTCTACCGTGTCCCGAGTGGCGATGACCCCCCGTCCACCAGCTCCGAAGTTCCCTGGGGAGGTCGGACCGTTGAACTGAAGGAAGTCAACGTTCTGAACGTTGCCGCTGGCGTTGTTGTAAGTCACACCGGAGAACCTCTTGTTGAGATCTGCGGGTGCCGAGCTTGCGTTGGCGCCATTGAGCACCATGTTCCTCACGGTCACATTCGTGTCCCGCCCGTAACTATCCGTGTCCTGGATGCAGATCAGGGCGAGGTCGCCCGACAGCACTCCGTCACAGTTCACAGAGTCATTGGCTTCGGGGGTCCCGGAGGACGTAGCAACGATCTCGGTGAAGGAGGGACCACATTCACTGGGCTCAGTCCCGTTGCAGATCCTGCCGGTACCTTCAATCAGAAGATTCTGGAAGTCCTCGATGAGCGCTCCTCCCTGGAACCCCGTATCCGGGTTGGAGAAGAGGGGCTCCGGGGTGCTTGGTCCGACTTCGATCCTGGAAAATCCGCCCTGCTGGGACTGTGCCGGTGCCGCGAACGAAGGATTGTTGACCGGAGTGCCCGTCAGATTGATCGTCTGGGCGAGGTTCTGATCTACCGCCTGCTGCAGTTGGCGACAGGCCTCCTGAGCGTTCGAAGTCGCTGCGTCGGTCGGTACATAAGGAGCGGTTACGGTCTCGTCAGACCAGTCATATGGGCCGAGACAGTCGTTGATTGGCTTGGTCGGGTCGGTCAGGTTTGGTGCCTGCCCCCAGTAGCCAGAGTCGGCACCAGCCTGGAACGATGCGCCGGTCTCGACCTGGTAGGTGTTGCCGAAGGCTCGCTGAATACGACCGCGGGCGTTCGAGTCGGAATCGTCGGTGTCACCGTTACCCGGAGCAACGGTGTTGCCGTTCTCGAGTTCGACGTTGACCCTGACGTCACAGTTGATGTCGCCGGGGAAGTTCGGGTTGGCTGGCGGAGCCGGGGAAACCGAGTCGCGAGGGTAGGTCTGCACCAGATAGGTGGATCCGGTTTGGTCCGGAACATTTGCGTTGGTCTGGTAAGGGATCCAGCCACCGCCGCGGTTGGGGCAGTTCTGCTGCCACTCGTAGGAGACAGTGACACCGTCGACGGTGCCGGGGCCGGTCACCTCGGGGTAGCCCGCATCCCAGGTGCCGTTCGCCAGTACAAACATGGATTCGCCAAGGCGCCTGATGCCGGAAGCAACCGGATCAGTCTCGAAACTGGGGGCGATTCCGTCAACCAGATTTGTCGCGTTGTTTGTTCCGGTGGCGACCGAAGCGGTTGATCCGTCAGGACCGGTCGCGGTCACTACCACGCGGACGCAGCGATTCCACGGCGGTGTGGTTCTTGTCAAATCAATGGTGGTGACGTCGCCCGGGTTTGGAACGATGTCCACGAAGTAAGAGCAAGTCGCGTCGGTCGAGTACTGCCAGTTGTACGAGTAGGTGAGAGGGCCGGAACCGCTCCAGCCTGAAGTGTCAGCGGTCAAAGTGTCGTCGACGTCCGGGGAGCCGTTGTCGATGTTCGCGCTACCCGGGGAAGGAGCGACGCACTCGACGGCACTGGTGACGGCAGCAGTTGCCGGGGTTTGGCCGTCTACATTGACGGCAGTGACGGTCACGCGGATGAACTGCGTGCAGCCGGAAACCGTGTAGAAGGCCGAGTCAGTGCCGACATTGGTCCAGCCGGTCGAACCGTTGGATGAAGTCTGCCACTGGTAGTTGTATTCGTCGACCCCGCCGCTCCAGTTTCCGGTAGTGGTCGAAAGGGTCTGCCCGTCGGTCGGCGTCGTGTCACTGATCACCGGGAGGGTGTCGTTGGTCGGGGCAGCTGCGTACGCGGACGCACCAATTCCCAGGAAAGCCACGAAGAAGGCAGCCATCGCAAGTCCGAGAACAAGGAAGCGGCCGGAGAAACCGGCGCGGTGGTAAGCGGACGAAACGGTGTCTTGGTGATTCAAGGTGTGCCTCCCTGGCGGGGTAGCTGGACTAGACATTACGTGTAACAGGGCTGAGAGCCCAGAGTTGCAGTTTTGCGAGACTATACAGATTGAGTTGGCGGATCGGGAGTCGACTCCGGTCTTCCTGGCGGAAATTGCCCGAGACTCGATTTCGCTTCCCGAATGATCAGGTCATTCAGTCAGTTCTCTGGTTCATCGGAGGGTTTCGACACCTGGATCGAGATTCCTTCCACTGGGCTTCGTGGGATCTCTCGATCAAGGTGCCACGAGACCCGATGCGGGATAGAGAACTCCGTTTGAAGTCAGTACCCCCTTTCGCGAATCGAACCTGACGCCTTCAACCCGGAGTGAGCCAGCCGACTTCGCCAGACGGAGGGTGTCGCCTTCCAGAGCAGCCAGCCTGAGGCCGGCCCTCAGGCGGTCCGGAGGAACCTCTCCCTCGGCTATCCCACGCCTGAGCAGGGCAGCCAGACGTTCTGGGTCATCCAACTTAGGCACAAACCCTCGGCTCAGCTTGGCCAGGACGGACTTCAGGTTCTCCGGCACCAGATAAGGGTCGATCCACTTCGTCTCGTTTGAGACGGCCTCGTTCAGCGGCGCGAAGACCGTCACGGAATCCCTGGTTGCGAGGTCGCCCGCCACACCACTCAGCTGCAGGAGCTTTACGTAGTCAGAGAACTCGGGAGAAGCCTGCAGAACGGCGACTATGGTCTCACCTGATGCATCCTTCAGGCCTTTTGGTACCGCGTCTTCCGGTTCGATCGGCGCCGCCCTGAACACTTTTGCCTCTCCCCCGGAGTCAGCTGCGTCAGTCGCCGACCCGTTTCCGGAGTCCCCATCCGAGCACGCTGTCAGGCCAAGAACCGCGACAGAGAACAAAAGGGAAATTATCACCACCCTGATTGGAAAACGGTCTTGGCGCAACTTGACTGAGTCTGCGTTTTTGTTGAACACATCTGTGAGAATAGAAGAAACGGCATGACTGAATCAGGACAATCACGGGGGAAGCGACATGCAGGCTGGTTTCCCCTGCTTTTCTCAGCTGTCCTTATGACTTTTCTGATTTCCCCCGGGAGTTCTGCTGCGGGGGATGCGGGGTCCGGCGGATCGGCGGCATCCGGGATTCTGGTGAGGTTCAGCCCGGAGGCTGATTTCAGGCAGCGAGTCGACGCACTCGAGGCGGTGGACGGCGTGGTGGAGGAGTCGTTCGGCCTTGTGCCAGGCCTCCGGCTGGTTGAGCTGCCGGAGGGGACGAGCCCCGACAGGGCCCGGAAAGAGCTCACAGGGATGCCGGGGGTTCTGTTCGCAAGCACTGATGAAGTGATGCGGCTTGACCGCGTTCCGAACGATCCTCTGCTCGGTGAGCAGTGGGGAATACCGGCAATTCAGGCGCCTTTGGCCTGGGATACGCAGACGGGCTCGTCTGATGTGGAGGTCGCGATCATTGACACAGGCATTGACCTCAATCACCCGGACCTCGCGGGCAACCTGTGGACGAACCCGGACGAGACTGCGTCAAACGGGATTGATGACGACAGCAATGGATACGTGGACGATGTCCATGGCTGGGACTTTGTTGGCAAGGATCCCGTTCCTGACGACGACAACAGCCATGGCTCTCACACCGGCGGCACCGTCGGGGCGGTCGGCAACAACGGCATCGGAGTGGCAGGCGTGGCCTGGGATGTTTCTCTTGTGCCCCTCAAGATCTGCTCGGCTACAGGCCGATGTCTGACTTCAAATGCGATAGCGGCACTTCAGTACGCAGTTCACGAAGGCATTCCAATCTCCAACAACTCCTACGGATACAACGGGTCCTGCTCGGCCGCTTTCGGATTGGCGCTGCAGGCTGCGGGAGCCGCTGGTCATCTTTTTGTAGCCTCCGCGGGCAACGACGGGCAGAGCATTGAAACCAACCCGAAATTCCCTGCAAGCTGCCCTCAGGACAATGTGCTTTCGGTGGCATGGCTTGAGAGTGAAACCAAACTGGCTGCCAAGTCCAACTACGGCCTGACTTCGGTGGACCTCGCCGCACCCGGAAGCCAAATCAGGAGCACTGTCCCCAACGACAGCTACGGATCAAAGAGCGGGACCTCAATGGCCGGACCGCACGTAGCCGGGGTGGCGGCTCTGCTGAAATCGGCTGAGCCATCGTGGGGCTGGCAGCAACTGAAGGCAAGACTCATGGATTCGGCCTCCCCGGTCTGCGGATTGCCGGTCGCTTCCAGGGGCACCCTTGATGCCGCAACTGCCCTCTCAGGCACAACGAGCCCGAAGCTGGCCTGTTCCGAGCCTCCAGTGATCCTCACCGGTCCTGCCGCGGAGTCGGGCTCGAACTCCGCGACTTTCACCTTTGGCGGTGCTCAGGGGGCGAGTTTCCAGTGCCGGCTTGATTCAGGGCCAGCCGAGCCCTGTGTTTCCCCCGTGGTTTACGCGGCATTGACAGATGGGACCCACAGGTTCAGTGTTACGCAGTCTGCAGAAGGCGGACCAGAGTCAAACAGCTCCACTTGGAACTGGGCGATTGACACCACTCCACCATCGGCCCCGACCGTGTCGGCGGCGCCAGTTTCGCCGACTGCACAGAAATCGGCGAGCTTTACTATTTCCGGAGAGGTTCGGGCGAGCTTCAGCTGCAGCTTCGATGGCGGGCCGATCCAAACCTGTACTTCGCCTTACCCCCTTTCGGGACTGAGCGATGGTCTGCATTCGCTGGTCGTCTTCCAGAGTGACCGGGTGGGAAACCGTTCCGTCGGCACCACGCGTGAATGGACGGTGGACACGCAGGCCCCGGAGGCACCCGTTTTCACGAGTGGCCCGGCTGTCCTGACCAATCTCCAATTGACGGAGTTTGTTTTCAGCGGTGAATCTGAGACTACGGCGAGGTGCCGGCTTGGCGCAGATGGCGATCCCGGGAGCTGGTCGGCCTGTTCTTCGCCTGTCAGCCTGACCAACCTGGCTGATGGCAGCTACCGGCTGTCGGTCACGCTCAGGGACGCTGCCGGGAATGAGTCTCCCCCAGCGGACTGGGCCTGGACGCTGGATACACAGGCCCCGGATCCACCGAGGATTGAGTCAGGTCCGATTGACAGCACCCCTGCTTCGCTGGAAGTCTCGTTTTCCGGGGAGGACGGCAACTCTTTTGAATGCAGGCTCAACCGAC
This sequence comes from Solirubrobacterales bacterium, assembly GCA_040881895.1. GTDB lineage: Bacteria > Actinomycetota > Thermoleophilia > Solirubrobacterales > 70-9 > 67-14. Next base: position 38,621 of record JBBECI010000006.1, read on the forward strand.
CGGGCGAGCCAGGCGCGTGGGAGAAATGCAGCTCTCCGTTCCTGGAGACTCCCGTGCGCGATGGCAGCTACCTGCTCTCTTTGCGACAGGTTGATCCGGCTGGCAATGCTTCCACCCCGGAGGAGATCTCCTGGGATGTAGACACCACCCCGCCCTTGACTCCGGTCGTTCTGGGAGGTCCGGTCGGACCAACCGCTTCAAGCAGGGCCGAGTTTCTGATCACGGGAGAATCGAGCACCTGGGCCGAGTGCATGCTTGAAGCGGCAGACGGAGCCGTTGAATGGAAAGACTGCCCGGCTGACGGAACCTGGAGCGGGCTCGAGGACGGCGCAAAGACCCTCCGAGTCCGACTTCGGGACGCTGCAGGCAACCAGTCAGAAGAGACGGTCAGACAGTGGAGCGTTGACACGGAGGCTCCGGCGCGCCCGAGACTCATCGACACACCAGCGAAACTAACAAGGTCGCGTTCGGAAGCCATCTCGATTGAGACAGCGACTGGAAGCAGCGCATTTTGCCAGCTCGATAACGGCCCCTGGTCACCTTGCGCAGGCGTCTTCATGCCTCGCGGCCTCGGTGACGGACGGCATGTCTTGAAGGTCTACCAGGAGGACGAGGCAGGCAACCGGTCTGATCCGACGATTAGTCAATGGATTGTTGATCGCACCCGACCTGTTCTGACAGGCGCCAGCCTGAGGGTGACAGGAAGCGGACGCTTCATTGTGGACCTCAAGGCGTCGGATTCAGGTTCTGGACTTTTCAGGGTCGCAGTTTCGTTTGCGGGATCCGCAGCCGGAGTCCGGATCGATCGAGTAGCCGCGTGGAGGCGTGGCGGACGGATTACCTTCGCGGATCTTCTAAACCCGACATGGGTTCAGGTCGTGGATCAGGCCGGGAATCGCTCCCCCTGGTTGAAATTGATCGCTCCCGGCGTGCGCTAGCCGAACCCCGAACTCAGCGTCTGAGGCCGGTGCGGATGTTGCCGGTGACTCTTGATCCGTTCGACGAAGAGGCCGTGACCACGAAGCTGACGGTGCCGGAGGTTCCGCTGCCGGTCCTCAACTCTCTGTAAAGGTTGATCGGCATGGTCACCTTGAGCGGAACTGTCTCACCGGCAGCGACTGTGCTGGGGCCTCGACCGACTCCGTTGAAGACCTTGTTGCCGACCACGAAGCGGACCTGGATCTGTCTGATCTGGCAGGTTCCATCCTGGCACTTGACCCTGGCACCGGTCAGGACCCGGTTCGACGGCACCCGAACACTCGTGGTTGAGTAACCACGGAGAATCCGGGGGGCGTTTTCGCCAGCGATCGGACCGGTTGGGCCGCTTGGTCCAGTGGCTCCGGTCGAGCCGCTCGGGCCGGTGGCTCCAGTCGAGCCGCTCGGGCCGGTGGCTCCAGTCGAGCCGCTCGGGCCGGTGGCTCCAGTCGAGCCGGTACCGCCAGTGGCTCCGGTACCTCCTGTAGCTCCGGATGCTCCTGTGGATCCGGTTACTCCGGTATTTCCTGTAGCGCCGGTTGAGCCGGTTGAGCCTGTGCCACCGGTTGCTCCGGTGCTGCCAGTTTGTCCAGTCGGGCCGGTTGTGCCAGATGCTCCGGATGTGCCAGTCACTCCGGTTGTGCCCGTTGGACCGCGCACGCCGGTTGGGCCGGTGGTACCTGTCGGGCCGGTGATTCCGGTAGAGCCTGTGCTGCCCGTTGAGCCGGTTGAGCCTGTGCTGCCCGTGGCGCCGGTCGAGCCTGTGCTGCCCGTGGAGCCGGTCGAGCCTGTGCTGCCCGTGGCGCCGGTCGAGCCTGTGGCGCCTGTGGCGCCGGTTGAGCCTGTGTCACCGGTGACGCCAGTTGAGCCTGTGGCGCCAGTTGAGCCGGTTGAGCCAGTGGACCCTGTAGCTCCGGTGTCGCCGGTTGCTCCGGTTGCTCCGGTTGAGCCTGTGGCGCCAGTGGCGCCAGTTGATCCTGTGGCGCCTGTGGCGCCGGTTGAGCCTGTGTCACCGGTGACGCCAGTTGAGC
>JBBECI010000006.1:40726-45084 GCA_040881895.1 Solirubrobacterales bacterium
CTGTGGCGCCGGTAGAGCCGGTGGCTCCTGTTGCGCCGGTGGCGCCGGTTGCCTGCTCGTTGATGGTCACCGCAGACGCGCCGCTCAGGGTAAGTGACTCAGAGTCGATCGCGGCAGTAATGGTTGAGCTGCCAACGTCGGCGTTTGAAGATGCGGTCAGGGACCCGATCGCCGTTGCCTGCGACTGGGAGATTGTGCCTGGGGTCGTGATCTGGCCCTTGGTGGCGGTGAAGGCGACCGATGAAGAGGGCGCGAAGCCCACGCTGGTGCGCTGGCCAAATGAGTTGAGCGAGAAGTCAGCGACGACGTTGGAGGCGCCACCGACAAAGATTGTCTCGGGCGTGGCCGCCAGGTTCATGACAAGCCACGGTTCGCGAGCGACGAGCCTTCCGGCGATCTGGTCGCAGTCATTTGATGCGGCCGGGAGCACGGTCGGACCCTCGTTGCAGCCCCACCAGTTATTAGTGGCAAGGACGGGGTCAATAGCGTCGTTTTCGAGACCGACTCCATTGCCTGCGATCCGGTTTCCGGATGCGATCAGATCAACGGTGTCGGGTCCGAGATCGGACTCGATCAGGATGCCGACGTCGTTTTCGGTGATCCAGTTTCTGTAGAGGCGGGCTTCGGTTCCGTCATCTGAGCCAAGGACATGGATGCCCGCGGACTCGGAGGCGATTGCCGGGTCAAACGAGTCGATGACGTTGTCGGAAACTGTCTGGGTTCCGCCCTGGAGCTCGACTGCGTTTAGCTCCTGGTTTGCGCCCGGAAGCAGATCGGGTTCGTCGTAGCTGATCGTGTTGTTGGAGATCTCGACCAGCTCGCCGTCCTCAGCCACCGAGTCGATGCCGGTCTGGTTGAAATAAAACTCGCTGCCTTCGACCAGAGAGCCGGTGCTGGGGTTGTTGAGGGCGACTGCCTTGGAGGGGATCTCTGAGAGGGAGCCGACCTGGCCTCCGTTTATGAACTCGGCAAAGAGCGATCCGGTGACCCTGGTCTGGACCTCACCACCGGTGTTGACGCCGGGGCCGAAAGAGGCCTCAATGCCGTTTTGGGGGATGTCCAGAGTCGAGTCGCCATAGATTTCTGCTTCATCGACTTTCAGTTGAATCGGACCGTCGGCCCCCAGGCCGTTGTCATCTGCGTACTGGCTGTTAGCGACAATGCCTGCGTCCTGGAAGTCGCCTGTCTCGGTTTCAAACACCCGGACCCGCCTGATCTGGGATTCGAGGTTGGAGTTGGTTGCGACCGAGAAGCCTGTGCCTGAAACCGAAGGCACGCTCTGGCGCATGTCGTCGATCAGGAGGTCTGCGGCAAGTCCGGTGGAGTTGGAGAACAGCACTCCTGAGAAGTTGTTGTAGCCGGAGGTCTCGGCCTTGTTTTGACCGTCGATGGCGAGGCTTTGGACTGAGCCTGTGGTGTTGTAGAAGCAGATTACGGCTGTCCAGCCGAATGCCAGGTCGCAGGTGCCAGGAGCCGAGGAGGCCGGGGCGATCAGGGTGCCATTGATTTCGTCAGCACCGGATCCGACCAGGTCCAGACTCTTGTCGGTGTTGAGGCCGCCGGTGAAGGTGCCCTCGCCGATCAGGATGTCGTCGCCGCTGCCGGCGTCGGGCTTGTTGGCGGCGCCCTGGAGGGTGGCGCAGGCCTCAGTCGTAGAGAGGCAGTCGTTGGAGTTGTTGCCGGTGGTCTCTACGTAGTAGGTCTCATTGGTGGCGGGAGAGATCGGACCACGGGCGTTGCCGGATGAGACCGAGGCAGAGCCTGCCGAGTTGGTCGCGGTCACATATGAGCGTATGAATTTCCCGTTATCTGCTGTCTGGAGGGTGTAGGAGTCGGTGTTGTAGCCGGTGCCGCTGCTGATCAGGGTGCAGCTGGCGGACGGGGTCTGAGTTGAGTTATCGCAGCGGTACCAGGAGTAGGCAAAGGTGGGAGTCGGGAAGCCTGTCCAGGTGCCGTCGGTGGTGGTCAGTACCTTTCCGACCTGGCGGATGCCGGTGACCGTGGGCGGTGCCGTGTTGTCGGGAACCGGATCCTCAATTACGGGATCGGTTGCGTCCGAGTAGGCGACTCCGTCGGGGTCCACGCCGTTATCGGCGGTGACCTTGACCCGGAGCTTCTCTCCGGCGTCGGCTGTGGTCGGGGTGTAAGTGGCGGAGGTGGCTGAGGCGATGTCGGTGCAGTTGGTGCCGGTTACGTCACATGTCTGCCACTGGTAGGAGTAGTCGCCCGAGACAAGGCCGGGGTTGGCGGTCCAAGTTCCGGGGTTAGCGGTCAGCTGGTTGCCGACCTCGGCCGGGAGGCCCAAGGTAATCGAAGGCGAGGCGTTGGGGGAGGTGCCGGAGTTGGTCGGCGCCCTGAGGACCTCGCCGAGCGCGTTTGAGGGCTCGCTGGCAGCCAAAGGCACGCCGTTGTCGGCGGTCACGTAGGAGCGGATGTACTTGCCGTTGTCGTCTTCCTGAAGGGTGTAGGTGTCTGTGGTGTAGCCGGTGCCGGAAGTGATCGCGACGCAGGTGGTAGAGGGCGATGTTGGGGTGTCGGTGGCGTTGTTGCACCGGTACCAGGCGTAGGTGAAGGTCATCTCATCGCCGGCCGGTGCGCTGATGGTCGGGTAGCCGTCCCAGGTGCCGTCGTCGGTGGTGACTTGCTGTCCGACCTTGACCTGAGTCCCGGAGACGAGTGATGCGACTGGAGGTATGTCATTGACCGGCGGATCGCCCGCGACCTGGCTCGAGAGGGTGCTGTAGGCGACTCCGTCGGGGTCCACGCCGTTATCGGCAGTTACCTTGACCCGGATGTAGTCCTCATATTCGTCGGGCTGGAGTGTGTAGGTCAAGGAGGTGGCTCCAAAGATGTCGGTGCAGTTGATGCCGGTTACGTCACATGTCTGCCACTGGTAGGAGTAGCCGGTGCTGGAGTTCACCGTCGGGTTAGCGGCCCAGGTGCCGGGGGCAGCGGTGAGGGTCTGGGCTACGGCTACGGAGCCACTGATCGAAGGCGAGACGTCGGGCAAGGTGCCGGAGTTGGTCGGCGCCCTGAGGACTTCATCGGTCTGGTTGGAGTAGGCGATGCCGTTTGGATCCACGCCGTTGTCGGCGGTTACCCTGGCGCGAATCTCGTTGCCGGAGTCGGCTGCCACAAGGTTGTAGCTGCTGTTCGTGGCACCGGCGATGTCGTCGCAGGGTGACTGGCCAACCGCAATCCCCTCGGAGTTGGGCCCGATGGACGGGACAAATGACTGGTTCAGTCCTAGTCCATTGGTGAAAGACCTGCCTATTGATCCTGAAACATTATTGTAATTGGGCCAGTAGAGGTACTGGCCGTCACTGGCCAGGGCGAGAGTCCTGTTCTGGGCACTTGCGACCGTACTGGCGTTGTTGCTTCCACCTGTGATCGGAGCCATGTTGATGGAGCTGATCTGCCCGAAGGTGCCTTCCGACCAGAAGATCTCGGTCTGGGTGATCGTGAAGCCAAAGGGTTCCGAGATCAGAGGCGAGGTTACGAAGTTGATATTCGGGTTGCTTCCGTCCAGATCGGCGCGGCCGATCCGGCCGTTGGAGGAGCCGCTCCGGTTGGCCCAGTAGATGTAGTTCGAATCGAGGGCCAGTCCGGTCGCTGATCCATTCGGGATGGCTGTGATGAAGGACGCGTTGCCATTGGTTCCGTCGATATTGGCCCGACCGATGTTGTTGTTTCCGAATCCACCCCAGAAGATATGGCTGCCGTTGACCGCGACGGTTTGAGGGTCGGTACCAGATGGAAGGGAGATGAACGGCCGGATCACATTGCTGCCATCGAGGTTGGCGCGACCGATCAGGTCCCCGGAGCCTTCGGTGAAGTAGATGTAGTTGTCGTCGACGGTGATGCCGTCGGCGTCGCTCAGGCCGGAGATAAAGGACGGGTTGGCCCCGGTGCCGTCGATGTTGGAGACACCGATTGTCTGTGAATTCGAAAATAGCGGGTCCCTTGTCCAGAAGATCTTGGGCGCGGCGACGAGCTCACACCGCTGCCACTGGTAGGAGTAGCCAGCCGGAGCGGGGACGGTCGGAGTAGCGGTCCAAGTGCCGTTACTGGTTACGTTGAGCGTTTCGCCGACCTTCGGGGTGCCGGTCGAGATCACGGGGTCGGTGTCGACGGTCGGCGAGCGGCCCGCGACTTGGCTCGAGAGGGTGCTGTAGGCGACGTTGCTGCCGGACGGGTCAGGCGTGACCCCGTTGTCGGCAGTCACCTTGACCCGGATGTAGTCCTCATACTCGTCGGGCTGAAGTGTGTAGGTCGAGGAGGTGGCTCCAGAGATGTCGTTGCAGGAAACGCCGGTTACGTCACAGGTCTGCCACTGGTAGGAGTAGCCGCTCGGATCG
>JBBECI010000007.1:0-44424 GCA_040881895.1 Solirubrobacterales bacterium
AGTCAGGGCCGGTGCCGAAACGCTTCATCAGGGCATGATCGACATGCAGCGCATCCCCTACCCGGTGATCGCTGCGATCAACGGCCCCGCCGCCGGGGCCGGACTTTCTCTGGCCCTGGCCTGCGATATTCGAATCTGTTCCGAAGATGCCTTCCTCGCCTGTGCCTACGGCCGGATTGGCGCCTCTCCCGACGGAGGCATGACCTACTTTCTGCCTCGCGTAGTAGGCCCGGTCCGAGCCGTCGAGTTGCTGCTGAATGACCCGAATATGACCCCTCAGGCCGCCCTCGAAGAGAAGCTCGTTTCGGAGGTCGTTCCGGGGGACCAGCTGATGGATCGGGCGAGAGAGAAAGCCACAAAGCTGGGCGCGAAATCGCCGTACTACGTGAAAATGGTCAAGCAGCTTGTTCACGGGAGCCTCGACCACACCATCGCCGAGCACCTGCAGCTGGAGCGGCACGGTATCGCGGAGTCGATGGGCACTGAAGACGTGCGCGAGGCCGTCACTGCATTCCTCGATGGTCGGGCTTCCGAGGTCGAGTTCAAAGGACGCTGAGCTTCAGGCGGCAAGCAGGCGACCTACGCTGTCGGCCACGCACACCGGCTTCTCGCCGCCGTCGCGCTCGACAGTGAACCGGGTGACGTTGTGGAACCAGCCGTTGCCAAGATCTTTCGAAGCAATCAACTCAGCTGAAGCCCGGAGACGCGAGCCGACCGGTACCGGGGCCGGGAAACGCACTTTGTCCCAGCCGTAATTCACGCCCAGCTGAAAGCCGCCGGTGACCGAAATCAGCTGGTCACGGAAACCGTCGATCATTGACAGCGTCAGGTTTCCATGCGCGATCGTCGTGCCGAAGGGGCTCTCTGCTTTTGCCCGTTCGACATCCACGTGAATCCACTGATGGTCGCCAGTCAGCTCGGCGAACCGGTTGATCATTTCCTGAGTCACCTCACGCCACTCAGTCGGGCCGACTGACATACCGATCAGCCCCTCAATCGATTCGGGTCCGGAAATCTCAAGCCTGTCCATGTCGCCAACCCTAGTTGCTGCGACCGATCAGCCCACGAGTTCTATTTCCATCGGTATTGGCATGATTGACCCCGTCCCTGCCAGCAAAGCAAGAATCCGGGCAACATAGGCCTTGGTCTCCGGGTAGTCCGGAATGCAGTTGCACGGCGAAACGGCGCCCGGGCCGGCGTTATAGGCAGCCAGGGCGAGAGCGGGTTTTCCCCCGAACTGCTTCAGGAGGTCGCTCATCAGATGGGCCTGTGCCTCAATCGCCTGATCCGGGTCGAACGGATCACGAAGCCCGTACGCCGCAGCCGTCCCTGGCATGAACTGCGCTATTCCCTGAGCTCCGGCACTTGAAACCACGCCTGGATCAAACCCTGATTCGGCCATCAGCTGAGCCGCAAGCAGGGCGGCCGAAACCCCCCATTTCATTGCCGCTGCGAGTATCGGCCGCCGGTAGCGGGTCGGCACGAAAGAAGGAACTGAATCAGGCAGGGAACGGGTACGGCCGGTAGCACCGGAAACCCGGTTACCGGATTCCGAGCACGGCGCCGGGCCAGCCGAGAACCCGAAATGCCATGGTTCCCACGAGTAGCGCTTGACGAAACCAAAGCGGCCTGCATTGGCGGCAAGCCAGCCGTATGCGGAGTCAGGGCCAAGATCCAGTTCGGTCGCACAGCGATGCAGTGACGTGCCAGGGGGCGCAACCCAGCGGGGATCCGGGTTGGCCGCAAAGAGCACCGCCTGTTCGGCATCCGAGCGAAAGGCAGAGTTGATCGCCACAGTGACTCCTGCAGCAGTCGCCTCGGCTACCAGGCGGTCAAAGGCGTCAGCCACATCCGGTCGCATCCCGTATCCCTGACGTTCCGCGAGGGGTCCGGTATATCCACCACCGCTGGCGAAGGCCGGGACAGCGCCCATCGCCACCGGTGCACCCACGCGGGCCTCGGCCCAGACCGGGGCAGCGGGCATGAATCCGGCAGTAGCGATTCGTATCGAAACCCTGGCTGTCACCGGGGCGAAAGAAAGCGCATCGGGAAAGCGCACCGAAACCGTGAGCGGTGAAGCACCATTGGCTGCTGCAATCCGGACCGCGGTCAGCCTCGCTCGTGTCAGGTACACCGGCTTGGGCATGTGAGCCGGATTGGGCAGGCCATTCGGGAGAGTCGGCGGGGCCAGCAGACGGGGAAGATCCTCCTTCATCGACCGTGCCGCCGAAAGTGCTGACAGATCTGCCGCCCGCTGGGCCTTGCCCTTGCCGGTGATGGCTCCGGCTATGGCAACCAGCACCACTGCGCCCGCCACGAGGGCAAAAACCGACCCGAGCACCAGTGGAGTGGCCTGCGCCCGCTCCCCGCGCGACCGCTTGTCCCATGCCCTGCGCCAGAAACCTGGAAACCGGATCCCGGCGGGCCGGGAACGCTCTGGCAACGATTCGAGAGTGTCCTCCCCCTTGGCGATTCCACGCGGCGTCCGCACCTGTGCACCGGCAAGCGCACGACGAGCTGGAATGCGGCTCTGGGGTTCCACCTGCGCCTCAGCCTCTCCGGTCGCCTCCAGAGCCTCGGCGAGAGCCAGTTCGAGCAATGCCCGGTCGGACACACCGGGCTCCTGCGTCGAAACAAGGATTATCCGATTCACCCGGCTTCCGAGCTTTTCGAGTACCTGCCTGTATTGAGCTGCGGGGCAGGCGATCACTACTACGGGCGCCTCTGAAGCACTGTCCAGTAATGCCTCGATCCGCGCGCACAGGCCGTCAGACGTATCGATCTGAGCGATGCAGAGCCCGCCGCGGGCTGCCACCCGCGCTTCCGGATCAGTTCGTCGCAGAAGCTCCTCCAGATCCTTGGCTGGGCCCGTTGCGAGCAGCGTAGGTGAACGTCGTCGTCCCTGACCAACTTCGACAAGGAGCGGTGCTCCAGCAGTTTTTGTGAATACATCCATCCGCATGGCCTCGATCGCGGCAGCCTCTGCCAGCCGAATGGCCCTACCCACGTTGGTGATCAGCGCGACCTCGCTCATCCGGACCTCACAGCCACCGTCGAGCTGACCTCGAGGCGATCGGCCAGCGAGTCAAACAGCGACGGTGGTCGCACCCTCACCTGGACTGATTCACCAAGCCGAAGGACTGTCAGGCGTGACCTCGCCCAGCCCGGAAGCGCTTCGCGAACGGCGGGCTCCACCGGGCGGCCCTGAACAAGTGCGACAGCACCAGCCTCAGCCGCACCATCAACTACCGTGACTGCATAACCGGTGGCCAGTAGCTGAAGACAAAGCAACCCGGCGAGCATCAGCACGACAATTCCACAGACGGCTTCGACCGAAGCCTGACCAGAGCGGGCGGAGAGCAACCTATCCCCCACCAAGGTCGCCGGTTCCAAAGACCCAGGATTCCGGCAGGCCCGGGATCAGGCGGGGTAGCAACACTCCGACCCGTACCGTCCTTCCACTGTCCACCTTCACTTCGGCGCTGAGGCCGGGTGGCAGTGCGCGGCGCACCGCACCGGCTGGATCCCGCCCCGTCAGCTCTGCCCGGGCGCCGGCCCGTGCTGCGAGGCCCGCTGACCAGAGTGCGTAGCCTCCGGCCGTGATCTGCGCGGCGATCAGCAGACAGAGAAGTACGACCGGAACCGCCCCGACAAGCTCAAGTGAAACTGATCCGCGCTCGCAACTCTTCGCATTCCTGAAAGGCATGTCAGCAAGCATCGGCCGGAACCGCTCAACAGTGGCTGCCACCCCGTAAGCAATGTGTCAAAAAAGTCACAAGGCTCGGTGAAGAGCCAAAACCTCAGGCTGAAATTCGGCAGCACACAGGACTATGGTCTGAGAGGCGAACTTTCAGTCCGGTCTTCTGATCGGGAACGTCCCGCCGCTCTGGCGACCAGCTTGCGATCGGCTCCAGCAAGTTGGCTCCCCGGACCAGAAGGTGATCGATAGCGTCCGACCCGGTCGGATCAGAAAACCCGAATTCACCCGACAGCTGTGAAAAGACAGCCGAGGACCGTGGCCGTAGGTTGAAGTCGCCACCCAGCACCAAGGGCCGGTCGGCCGCCCATTCGACTGCCAGCCGCGCCGCCTTCAACACGTCATCTCCGGACCGTTCGCCGGTCGAAGCGTGGAGATTGGCGACACAGAGCCCTCCCCCGGTAGTAACAAACGACATCACGCGCCGTTCGGGTCGACGGGCCAGCACGGCCTTGCGGTGGTCGACTATTTCAGTTCCCGGTCTCCCTTTCCGCACGAGAATGAGATTGGAGCCGCCTTCCCAGCTTCCCGGCAGATGAGGGCGGCTCCGCGCCGGCGCCCAGGTGACCGGTCTCATCCAGTTCCGTGCTGTCAGCGAAATCCTGAACTCGGAACCAGTTGCCTCGGCCAGCCGCTCACCCCAGCGCGGCGGCACCTCCTGTAGCAGGGCGACGTCCCATCTGGCCGCCGAAAGAAGTGCTGCGAACTCGAGGAAAAGATCTCGATTCAGCAGGACATAATCCTTGCCGGCAACCGGGCGACCAAGGATGCGCCAACCGGCACCTCCGGAAATGGGTTCGGGAGGAAAATCGCGTCCATGGAACAGGTTCCAGGACAGCAGACGCCAGTTCAGAGGCTCTTCGCCTCCGACCAGACCAGCCAGATACCAACCACTGCCGAGGCGAGAAGAAGGATCCAGGCGAGTGTGCCTAGGCCGGTGGCAAACATCTTCGAGGTACCGGCGAACAGAAGTACGATCAGGCCCAGCGCACCGTAAAGAACGAAGCGGCGCGAATCAGGCAGGGCCAGCAAGGTCGAGCTGTTCGATCGGGATGCGCTGTACACGGCCAGGGTGAGCACCGCCAGAAAGGCCATGCTGATGGCAGTGAAAACTGCCGAGGCGAAATCTCCGCCCCGGGGCAAAAACGCAACACCGAGAGCCAGCACGGCGATAATCGAAATGTTTCGGGCTACCAGCACAGGCTCCCCATGCTATCCGGCGGCTTCAGCCATTCCGGATTACGATGCCCTCAATGATGTGAGCAGTCGATTCGGTCGCGTCTATCGCCTTCTCAAGCACAGCAAATACGTCCTTCCACCGGATCACCACCATCGGATCGATTCCAGTCGAAAAAAGTGCGGCCACTGCATCTCGGGACACCCGATCACCGTCATTTTCGAGCCGGTGAATCTCGATCAGGTGCTGGTCAATACCGCGGAATGTGTGGAGGTTGGAAAGCGCGCCCGAAAGCTGCTCGCAGCAGGAGACAAGGATGGAGGTGAGCTCGTAAGCCTGGCTCATTGGCGCTTCAATCTTGTAGAGACCGAGGAAGTCAGCGGCCTCCTCGATGTAATCGACAACATCATCGAGCTTGGTCGCCAGGCCGTAGATCTCGTCACGGTCGATTGGCGTGAAGAAGCTTGTGTTGAGCTGCCTGATGATGCCGTGGGTTATCCGGTCGCCCTCCTGTTCAGTGATCAGGATCTCCCGGTTCAGGCCCGAGTCATCAGGCCACGCAGCCATCATCTCGTCAAGCAGTCGGGCAGCGCGCAGGGTGTTCTGGCCCGCTTCGGCAAACAGGTCGAAAAAGGCCCGGTCGCGTGAAAAGAGTTTCGAGCGCATATCGCCTTTTCAGCTGGCCAGCTGGGGAGCTGTCGTTGCCGCCAGAGCCTGATGGCGCTCGCGGAGCTCGATCTGGACGTCCCGCTTTTCGCCTCCTTCGGGTGAAAGCCGGGACCAGTTGCCGGAACTGTCCAGCACCCAGGAATTCATGTTGTCGGCCAAGCACCTTTCCAGCACGTCGAGCGCCTGATCACGAGTGACCTCATCCAGCAGAGGCGTGACCAGTTCGACCCGGCTGTCAAGATTGCGGGGCATCAGGTCGGCCGAGCCGATCAGCACGGTGTTCTCATCACCGCGCCGAAAGGCGTAGATCCTCGAATGCTCAAGGAATCGCCCGACGATCGAGACCACTCTGATGTTCTCGGAGACCCCGGGAACACCTGGTCGCAGACAGCAGATTCCGCGGACGTTAATGTCGATCTGAACACCTTCCTGCGAGGCCGCGTAGAGCGCCTTGATGCACTCCTGATCGACCAGAGAATTCAGTTTCAGTGAGATTCCGGTTTCGCGTCCCGCGAGCTGGGCCTCGACCGTCTTCTCGATCTGTTCAAGGATGCCCGGGCGCATCGTGTCAGGAGAGACCATCACCTGCCGGTACGCATCGGGACGGGCATAGCCGGTGAGCACGTTGAAGAGGTCTGAGACGTCAGCCCCCACCTGTTCGTTACAGGTGAAGATGCCAAGGTCCGTGTAGAGCCTGGCCGTCGTTGAGTGGTAGTTGCCGGTCCCGATGTGGACGTAGTTGCGGACACGATCGCCCTCACGGCGCACCACCAGGAGTGCCTTGATGTGAGTCTTGAGGCCGGGGATTCCGTAGACAACGTGGACACCGACTTCTTCCAGGCGCTTGGCCCAGTCAATATTGGCCTGCTCATCAAAGCGTGCTTTCAACTCGAGCATGCAGACGACCTGCTTGCCTCGCTCCGAAGCTCTGATCAGCGAGCCGACCGTAGGTGAGTCATCACTCGTCCGGTACACGGTCTGCTTGATCGCCAGCACTTCCGGGTCACTGACCGCCTGGGCGATGAACCGCTCGACCGAGCCACTGAAGGAGTCATACGGGTGGTGAACCATGATGTCGCCCTGCCGGATGGCAGCGAACATGTCGATCGAGCCACCGTCTTCATCACCTTGAAGTCGCGGCTGGGTGACCGGGTTCCACGGCTTGTCGCGCAGCCTGGAGTAACCGGGGAGCTTGACAACGTCCCAGAGGTCGGCCATCCCGAGTAGTCCGGCACTGATGAAGACTTCGTCCTCCTGAAGCTTCAGGACTTCGATCAGCGACTCCCTCAGCTCATCGATCATGTTCTCCGAAACTTCGAGGCGAACCACCTCGCCAAACTTGCGTCGCCGCAACTCGTTCTGGACGGCCTTGAGCAGATCGTCGGCTTCGTCGCTGATGGTGAAGTCAGCATCCCGGGTCACCCGGAAGGCACCGTGGTCCAACACTTCAACGCCCGGGAAGAGCAGCGTCAGATTGCCTGCGATCACTTCCTCAAGCGGTATCAGGATGCGGTTGTCGTCCTGACCCACCTCGATGAAACGGCCAAGCAGTTCGGTTGGGACCTTGATCCGGGCAAGTACCCTGGTCGCAGTTTCGGGATCACGAAGCAGGACGGCGAGGCTGAGGGAAAGATTGGAAATATATGGAAACGGACGGCCAAGACCAATCACAAGCGGAGTCAGGGCCGGCAGAATCTGGCGCTTGAAAATGCTGTCTACCTCCACCCGCTCGTCCGCGGACAGCCATTCAAGCTTTGAAATTCGAATGCCTTCCTCAACCATCAGCGGTTCAAGCACCCCGGCAAAGCAGTTATGCAGGCGACGGTCGAGTTCCAGCGAGCGGGAGCGGATGGCCTTGATCTGCTCGGACGGCGCGAGTCCGTCGGGGCCGCGGGCATCGATCCCGGCGTCTGCCTGATCCCACAACCCGGCCACGCGAACCATGAAGAACTCGTCCAGATTCGACCCGTAGATAGCACAGAACTTGACCCGCTCAAGGAGCGGGACAGATCCGTCTTCCGCCAGTTCAAGCACCCGCTCGTTGAAATCGAGCCAGGATAGTTCGCGATTGAAGTAGAGGGAAGGGTCGGTAAGTTCAGTCAAGGCGGTCATCCTACCCTTTTAAATACCCTCAAGTTGTCAAGTATCAGTCACCAAGCGAGGTTCCGAGAGCGACCCATACTCCCTGACGGGACTGCTCAAGCCAGAGCCTGCGAAACCTCTCGAAAAGCATCTGTCTACGGGCCTCCAAGTGGACTGAAGCCAGGTGGGGGCCACGGTAGAGCATGCGATTTGGTGCCGCCTGGACAAGCACCGGGTCGAGATCTCTGCTGCCCTGCGAACGCTCAAGAATCGTTTTGACGTCTTCCCGTTCGAAGACCCTGACCTGATCCCGCGCCGTCGGCAGAGCGATGTCGCAGTCGCGCATCTCTCCGAGCACCTCCTGCAGCCCCCGGGCCGCCCTGCGAGCAGTATGAGCCTGAGTGCCGAGGGCCTCGGCGGTCAACTCCAACGCGTAGCGGAGTCGCTCTGCTGACACTCGCATGCGGTGCTGTTCCTTCACCGCAGAAGACTCCAGCGCATGCGGAACCGACTTTCTCAAGCGCTCGAGCCTCTGGCTCACCAGCCGCCGGGCACTTCCAGGCACAGCCTCAGGCACCCGGTAGTCCAAGCCCTCCGCTCCGTCAATTACATCGAACTGGCCGCCGCTGAGATCTTCAACTCTGACTCTCAATGCCTGAAGCCTGCGGCCGTTGGCAAGTGAAGCGAGTATCCGATTGCACTCAGCCTGCTGAACACGCAGAGATTCGATCAGCCGGGCAAGACCGTACTCGCCGCCTTCATCCATTTCAGCCCCGATCGCCTCGAATGTGGCGATCATCGAGTCGGTATCCCGCCGGCGACCGAGGGCTCTGATCAGCTGCCTGGTTTCGTCCCGGGTGCCGGGGAACTGTGTCTTCGAAAGCACTGGCCGAAAAAGCTCAAGGGCCGCTTTTAACCTTCGGGCTCCCAGCCACATGGCCTCAGCCGGCTCAGTGTCCGTGACGTCCAGCAGGACCCTGCTGATCTCGGCGATCTGCTCAACCCGCTGCTCAAGCACGATCGACGCATCCTCACGGAACTGCCGCTTTTCTTCTTCCCTGACTCCAGATGCATTTGAATCACTCACAGCGATCAGACTATCCCGAAGGACGGGTTCAACCCGTGAGGACGGGGGCGGCGGCACCGAGTTCCCCGTTCAACATGTCGAGCACGATGCCCTCCCGGATGCCACCCTTACCGATCTGAAGGGGACCACCGAGTATTTCCGAAAGTTTTTCGAGGATGAGAACGCCGGTCGGAAGAATCCTGACCCGGACTGGATCAAGCTCGAACTGCCGGGCTACTTCCGTGCTTGTACCGCCGCAGAGAACCCGGATCCCCCGTTCCAGAGTTTCGTACTCGAGCACGACCCCAACCAACCGGCGCAGCGATGTAGCGCTACCACCGACTGCCACCATCTGCTCTGGTTTTTCGATCTCAACGCCTGCGAAATCATCATCGACGCGACCACGAATTTTGCGGATTTCCGATGCCGAAGGTGGATCGCTAACGATCATCTCGTCGGCGAGCATTCCCGACCCGATTGGCCATGACATGACTTCATCAACCCCTTTGCCGAGCCTGCCGAGGGTGATTTCAGTCGAGCCACCGCCAACGTCGACCACGGCGATACGCCCGTCGCTGGGGTGCCCCAGAGACTTGGTCGCGCCGATGAAAGCCAACCGGCCCTCCTCACGTTCGCTGACGATTTCAACTGGAATACCGGCTCGTCTGGAGATCTCCCTTGCGGCCTGTTTGCCGTTTTTGGAGTCCCGGATCGCAGCGGTGGCTACTGCCCGAAACAGTTCCGCCCCGACCTCCTGCGCGAGCCTGACCTGGGTCTCAACCACCTCGGCGACCTCTTCGATCTTCTCCCGTGAAATGCGACCTTTAGCGTCTCTGGCCTTGCCTATCCGGGTGTAGGCCCGCTGCTCCATCACTTTGGACAACTGGCCATCTTTGTATTCAGCGACCAGGATGCGGGTTGTATTCGAGCCGATATCGATTGCAGCACAGAGCATCAGTTTCTACTGCGATCATGGCAGAAACACCGGATGGAATCAGGTTTTTTCGGGGTGCGAAGCGTCCTCAAACTCGCGGAACAGTCCGGTGACGACAAAGGCGACCTGCTCGCCCACATCGACTGCGTTGTCACCGATCCTCTCCAGGGCACGAGCCGCAAGCAACATCGTCATTGCCCACTCACGCCGGTCAGTATCGTCACCAATTTCGATCGCCAGCGCGAAGCATTCACGGTTCTGGCGGTCAACTTCATCATCGAGGACCACCAGGTTGTAGGCCATCGCCACATCGCGATCGATAAATGCGCGCTTGGCCTGAACCACTTCGATCCGAGCCTGCTTGCCCATCGCGACAATTCGCTGGATCATTCGGTCATCAACAGGCGGCTGGTGACCGGTCAGCGGAATCAGCTTGGCGGTATTGACGCACTGGTCTCCCATCCGTTCAATGTTCTTGATCACATGGAGCAGGGCTGCGATCAGGCGGAGATCAGTTGCCACCGGCGACTGCGTTGCCAGCAGAGTGATCAGCCCCTGATGTACTTCCAGGTACCGGCCGTCGAGCTGGTCATCGTTATCCATCACAATCTGAGCAAGCTCGATGTCCTGATTGGCAATCGCCTCCAGTGTGCGGTCGAGGGCGAGCACAACCATGTCGAAGCCCTCGAGCGCCTGCTCTTCAAGCCTCGCCAGCTGTTCCTGATAGTCGACTCTGATCCTGCTGCCATCCCTGATCTGAGCCACGATCAACCCACCTTGCCGGTCACGTAGTCCTCGGTCCTCTGATGCTGAGGGTTAGTGAAGATCTTGCCGGTTTCGTCGTACTCCACGAGTTGGCCCCAGCGATCATCCTCGCCTGAATCGAGCTCGACGATCAGGAAAGCTGTCTTGTCGGATACCCGAGCCGCCTGCTGCATGTTGTGGGTGACGATGACGATCGAGAACTCCTCCTTCAGTTCCGCCATGAGATCCTCGATTTTGCCAGTTGAGATCGGGTCGAGTGCCGAACAGGGCTCATCCATCAGAATCACCTCAGGCTCCACCGCCATGGTTCGGGCGATGCAGAGGCGCTGCTGCTGGCCGCCTGACATTCCGTAGGCGTTGTCGTTGAGCCGGTCCTTGACTTCGTCCCAGAGCGCTGCCCCTTGAAGCGCCTTTTCTACCCGGTCGTCAATGTTGTCCATGCCAAGGACTCTCGGTCCAAAGGCAATGTTGTCGAAGATGGACTTTGGGAAGGGATTCGGCTTCTGGAAAACCATGCCGATCATCTTCCGCACCTGAACGGGATCCACCTTCGGGCCGTAGAGATCCTGACCGTGGTAGAGGATTTCCCCCTCCACCGAAGCACTTGGCACCAGATCATTCATCCGGTTCAGACAGCGGAGCAGTGTGCTCTTCCCACAACCCGACGGACCGATCAATGCGGTGACTTCATTCCGGAAGATGTCCATTGTCACGTCCTTGACAGCCGCCTTCCCGGCGTAGGAGACCGTGACATCCTTGATCTCGAAGACCTTGTCCCTGGCCCAGACGTCACCTCCGCCCAACTGCGGTTCACGGGTCACGGCGATCTGATGGCTCAGACCTTTTTCTTCGTTCGGTCCTTCGCTATGCAATTGACCTTCCTCGCTTGGTTGCCCGGCGGGGCCGAGTTGCTCTTTCGGATCATTACTCAAACCGGTGTCTCCTACCATTCTTGCTCATACCTGTTACGCAGCCAGATGGCGAACGAGTTCATCGCCAGCAGGACCATAAGCATCACGATGACACCCGCCGCCGCCAGCACCCGGAACTCGTCCTGAGGCCTCGAGGCGTAGTTGAAGATCAACACCGGCAGAGCCGAGTATCCATTATCGCCAAGAAAAGTCGGGTTGAAAGTGACGAAAGTAGCTGCCCCGACGAGCAGCAGGGGCGCCGTCTCGCCGATTGCCCTTGAGATGGCCAGAATTATGCCGGTCACTACGCCGGGAATTGCGGCCGGCAGAACTTGGCGACGGATCGTCTGCCACTGGGTGGCGCCGAGCGCAAGTGAGCCCTCACGGATGGAAGGCGGTACGGCCCGGATCGCCTCGCGGGAGGCGAGGATCACAGTCGGCAGAACGAGCAGGGCGAGAGTAAGTGAACCTGCGGCCAGGATGAAACCGAGGTCCAGCGGCCCGCGAACGATAAAAGCGAGACCGAGGATCCCGTAGATGATCGATGGGACGCCGGCCAGATTCTGGACGTTGAGTTCAACTGTGCGGTTCCACCACCGTCCACCATCGGCGTACTCCTCGAGATAGACGGCGGCGGCAACCCCGAGCGGTACAACCAGAAAAATCACACCCAGGATCAAATAGAGAGTTCCGATCAGGGCCGGTCTGAACCCGGCATCCTCCGGGTTGATCGTCGAGGGTCCGTTGGTAAACAGTTTGGTGCTGAAAGCCGGTGCACCCTCAATCGCAGCCTGCAGGATGATCGCGGCCAGTCCAGTCAGGGCGAGTGTCACCGCGAAGAGGAGCAGGGCGAGGAAAATGTTGCCCTTCCACACATCAGGCCGGGGCTGGTTGCTCAACTGCCTGAGAGTTACGGCGCGGGCACCGGAGGTCGCCAGGCGGGTTCTTTCAGTTCCCGGCGTCTGGGGAGCCGCGGCCATTATTCGTAGACCTCCCGGTACTTGCGCACCATTCGGATCGCGAACAGGTTGAGGCCGAGGGTGATGATGAAAAGCAGCGAGCCCACCGCGAAAATCGTGTCGTAGGTAATCGAGCCGGTGGAAATGTCGCCGGTGGCGGTCTGACCGATGAACGCCGTCATGGTCAGCACCGAGGAGCCGGGGTCGAAGGTCAGGTTGGGTGAGGCGCCAGCCACGAGCAGCACAACCATGGTTTCACCGATCGCCCGCGATCCAGCCAGGACCAGCGAGGCGATAATCCCGGAAATTGCCGCGGGAAAGATCACCCGGGTCGCCACCTTCAACTTGGTCGCGCCAAGTCCGTAAGCCGCCTCTCGAAGGCCGGCCGGAACCGCACGCATCGCGTCATCGGAAATAGAGGCGATTATCGGAACGATCATCAGGCCGATGGCCAGTCCGGCCACCCCGGCGCTGAACGGGGGTACGTTGACCATGAAGGGGAAGGCATCGGCGATCAGCGGACTCAGGAATACGAGACCAAAGATGCCGATTGCGACCGTGGGAATCCCGGCGAGCACCTCGAGAACAGGCTTGACGATCTTGCGCTGCCGGGGTGAGGCGTACTCACTCAGCCAGATAGCAGAGGCAAGACCGATCGGCACGGCAAAGAGCATCCCCCAGAGGCTGGTGCTCAGGGTCCCGACCAGAATCGGCAGCACGCCGAATGATGACGGCTGAAAGGTCGGGGCCCAGTTTGTTCCAAAAAGGAACTCACCGATCCCGATGTCGTCCTTGGTGAAGAAGTCAAATGTAGGAATCAGCAGCGAGACAACGATCGCCGTGGTCGTAATGACCGACAGGAAAGCACACGCGCCAAGCAGAACCTTGATCAGCTTCTCGCCGTAACGCTGGGACGGAGCCTCGAGCGAAGGGAGCGGCCTTCCCGCTCCCTTCGCCCCGAAGGCTCCGATCGTATCCCGTGCTTCCATAGCTTGATCGGTGTCTACATGAAACCGTCAGTGGCCGCTCAGCTGGCGTTTGCGCCGGTCAGTCGCTGGAGCTTCTTCTCGTTATCCTCCAGCTGCTCCTCGGTCAGGCCGATGAAGCCAACCTGCTCGGCAACGCTATTGACGTTATCCAGGTAGTAATCCATGAAGGCATCAAACTCGGGGCGCGCGAGCGCCTCGGCCGACGGGTAAATGAAGAGCTCACGTGCCAGCGGCTTGTAGGTTCCGTCCTGAACCGTTTCGGCCGACGGAGCGACGCAGCCGTTGCCATTGTCGATCTCCAGCCCCTTGATCGCACCTTCGTTCTCCTGAAGGAAAGAGAAGCCAAAGTAGCCCATGCCGCCTGGCGCTCCAGAGACTCCGGTGACCGTCTGGTTGTCGTCTTCACCGACGTTGTTGAAATCGGTTCGCTGGTTGCCTTCTTCGCCGTTAGCCGCTTCGGTGAAGTAGGAAAACGTACCGGAATCGGTTCCGGGTCCGAAAAGAGTCAGATCAGCCTCATAGGAGGGATCAAGACCGGTGATCTCATTCCAGTTCTTTACCTTTGAACCTGACTCCCACACCTGTGAGAGCTGATCAACCGTCAGGCACTGAACCGGGTTCTCCGGGTTGACGACCACGGAAAGCGCATCGTTTGCGACCTGAATCTCTTCCCAGGCAACTTCGCCCTTCTCGCAGGCTGCGGTCTGCTCTTCATCAATCGCGTCAGAGGCGTCGTTGGCATCAGTCTCACCGACACAGAACTTCTCGAAACCACCGCCTGTGCCAGAGGTCCCGACGGTCACCTTGACATCCGGGTTTTCGGACTGGAAACCTTCTGCGATTACCTCGGTCAGTGGAGCGACTGTGCTGGATCCGTCAATGCGGATGTTTCCGGACAGGTCGCTTCCACCGGAAG
Organism: Solirubrobacterales bacterium; assembly: GCA_040881895.1. Taxonomy (GTDB): domain Bacteria; phylum Actinomycetota; class Thermoleophilia; order Solirubrobacterales; family 70-9; genus 67-14. The sequence continues at coordinate 14,226 of JBBECI010000007.1, forward strand.
ACGAGTCGCTGCCACTGTCACTGCTGCCACAGGCTGTGATGCCAAGGGCGAGCATGCCAGCGGCTGCGAGCGAAACTAGAAATTTGGACTTGGAACTGGACACACGATCTCCTTTTTTGATTATTTACTCTCTGTTCGTCTAAAGCTTCGCAGCGGCCAGATGGAGAGTTGTTGCGCTCGTGTTGTCAGGTTGTAAAAGAAATGTGAAGATTCAGGAAAAGCCTCTAGACCGGTGCGGAGAGTGAAGAAGCGCTCTGAGGGGCGGCTCGGTCGGAGCTTTCCTTGTCCGGAGCCGTTGACTCCGGAACCGGCATCTCGGCCGCGAAGCGGTAACCGATGCCGAAGTGGGTATGAATGTAGCTGAAGCCCGGCGACCTCTTCTCGAGCTTGTGCCGGAGCTTGCGAATGAAGACATCAACTGAACGATCACCGTGAGCCATTGCGTAGCCCCAGACACGCTGGTAGATGGCTTCACGCTCCATGACACTGCCTTCGTTTTCAGCGAGCAGCTGCAGCAGTTCGAATTCACGTCTGGTGAGGTCCAGACTCTCACCGGCAACCAGTGCCTGGAAGCGATCAACCCGGATCTCGATCTCGCCAACCACTATCGGGCCCTGCTCGGCTTCGGTTCGCACCCGGCGCCGGCGGCGGGCGACCGCTTCAATTCTGGCCAGCGCCTCTTCAGGATGGCAGGGCTTGTTTATCCAGTCATCAGCACCGATCCTGAGACCGCGAACGCGTTGCGAAACGGTGCCGTCTTTGGTGCAGACGATTACGCCGAGGTCGGGCAGAAGTCCGCAGATTCGCTCGAGGTAGGACCAGGCTTCTTCGCCCATCACACTGATGTCAACCAGTACGGCATTGACCTTCATCGCGACCAGTTCCTGAGGAGGAACCGCCGATGCGAGCACCCGGTGCTGCCAGCCCGCCGAGTTCATGCGGTTGGTCAGAACCCGAATGAAACCGGAGTCGTCATCGATGACCGCAACCCGAAGCGTTGAACTTGCCTGACTCATCACCTCAAGTGTAGGGGTAACCGGCGGTGGAAATGTTCACTGAGCCTGAAGTTTCACAGCACGTTCACAACTCCTGAACCACTTTCACGAGCGGCGGCGGCGACATCAGACTGTCCGCCTCGCGGTTGCGCTAGATTTCATCGCGTGATCAAAGTACGCAGGGCATCAATCGCCGCAACAACCATCCTCCTCACCTTCTTCGTGCTGATTCTCGCCCCCGCTGCCTTGGCGGCCGACGGTGTCGGAACCGCCGGTCGCGTCAACGACCTCTACATCACCTTCTTCTGTTTCGGGGTGATCGCCTTCTTCGCAGCTTTCGTGATCGTCATGTCGCTGATTCAAGGTCGACTGGACGCCAAGAAGGAGCAGCGGCGCCACGATCTGGATCGTTTCAACTCCTAGGGTCAGCCACTCCCTGCACCTTCCGTGGGTCAGGCCCGGCGAGCGTGGCTCTGTTCGCCGAACATAGCCCGCCCTGATTTATTCAGGGAGTCTGAAACCGGTCAGGAGGCGCTTCTCCGACTCGCCACTGACCTCGGCGACAACTTCGATGTGACCGGCGAGCGGGGTGTCCCTGATCTTGGTCGCAAGCAGGTCATCTACCTGAAAAATTCCAGCCGAGTTGTTCAGCTCAATCTCGATCCTGACCGGCCTGGTTTCACCGGCCGAAATCCTGACTTCGTCAATGGCTGCGGCAGAAATCGAATGAATTCCTTCCTGTCCGGCTTCCAGCGGTATCCGGGTTCGTCCTTCGGCCATGTCCAGCGCATCGGCCACCCTCACGATCCCTGCCTCCACGGTGTACGGCTGACCACGTCTGCGGTGGCCGATGATGGCATGGAGAGATTCAGCGATTACAATCGACCGGTCCGGCTCTGGATAGATGCCCTCCAGCAGGCGCTCCAATGCTTCCCGCGCCAGAAAGAGGCTGTAAGCCTCGTGATCCGTCCGGTGGATTGACATCCCGACATCGTGAAGCAGCGCACCGGCTGCGACAACTACTTCAGCATCCTTTACCGACATCCCGTGGTCGGTAACCATCGCCGGCTGGACGCCCCCTTTGATGAGCAGACGACTCAACCTCAGGGCAATGTTCAGGACGATCTGCATGTGGACCCAGGAATGGTCTGACATCCCGAGACGCTCGGCGTGTATCTGTGCCATATACCACCAGGCCCGCACCTGTTCGTCCCGGTTGACTGCCTTGAGAAACTTCTCGAGTTTGCGATTGCCTCTGGTCGGTGCTTTAACCGCAACCTTGGTTATTCCCTGACGGGTCGAGAGGTTATTCGCGGATGGTTCGGACTTTTCGGCCATCAGACAACTCTCATTGCTGCGGGTGGGAAGTGGCGACTTTCGGCAAGCCAGAACCGCCCCGCTACCGGGTCAACGGGACAGGGCTCAACCGCCGAGCCAGTCAGTTCCGCCAGGGCGAATGTGAGGACGACTGTCGCTGGCAGCAGCCTCGCCCGACCTGACTCAGCGCCGAACCAGGCGGCGATGTCTTGTTCAGTCTGCCCGAGGATGGAGTCAAGACCCCGCCGGGCAGCGGCAGCCTGAATAGTTGATCCACAAAGTCTTTCGAGCGTAGCCCACATGGGCGTGGTCAGGAAGATCCGCTCAGATTCAGGAAGTGCGAGTGAACCGATCGCGCGCATGGCACCGTTGACTGCTGCTTCAATCTGGTTAGGCAGCGGCGGGTCGGTAAAACGGGCACGGTCGGTGAGGGTCGCGGCACCGAGTGGCCTCGACCCAACCCACTCGGGCGGGTGACCTGGTGTGCCGACCGCAAGGCCGGTTGCTTCATCCCCGATCAAAGCGACCGCAACAGGGCCATCCAGTTCCGTCACCCTCGGCCGGGTGACTGCCAGGAAACCCGCTGCGAGGGTATCCGCCGCCGGGGGAATATGAACTCCATCGGTACCTGCGGTCCGTGCCACCCGATCGAGCAACCGAAGGAGCCGGGTACCCCTCAGCGCCCGGGCGGCTGCCACTTCCACCCTTACCGCCCCTGCCTCCCGGGCGGCTTTGATCTCCGCCGTCAGCAGTGCGCTCAGCCGTTCGCAGTTCCTTATATCCGCAGAGATCCAGCTCGAGCGATCGAGGACCCTCCGTGAGCCAACCCCGCTCACCTCGGAAACCCGGAGCCGGGTAACACACTCGGAAATTTGGATTTCCCCCAGAATCAATGCCCGCCTATCCTCGCAGCTTTGACACGGGCTTCGCGTGGGAACTCCCGGCCAAGCCTCAGAGACCGCAGACCGGCCACTGACCCGGCCCGGCCTTTGCGTAAAGCAGGGCAGCACGGTAATCCTGCTCGATCTCTGATGCCTCTGAGGGCAACCCGGTCCCACCGACCGCTTCCCAGGTAGCCGGGCTGAACTGGTATTTGCCGTGATACAGCCCGCTGGAAGAGACAATCTTCGGGTCCCCGCCGGACTCACAGGAGGCGATCGCCTCAAGGGTCACCCTTGAAACTCCGGCGGGCAGTTTCAGAAACGGCCTGAGTTCACGCAGGCGCTTCTCCCGCCTCTTTGTGCGAGCCTCTTCCCGAGCGAGGACCGCCGCCGCGACGGATATCCGATGTGAGTCAAGCTTTGCAGTGAAGTCGAACACAAGCGCCGTCGGGCCCTGTGTTTTCCGGTTTGAAGCGGCCTCCCCGGTTCCCAGCGGTCCTCTGGATCCAATCCCGGAAACGAGAAAATTGCCGGCAACCAGAACCATGGCGAGCACGACCAGAAAGATTGCTGATGTCTTTGCGCTAAATATGGTGTTCCAAGAGAGATGAAGCCTTCTGTGAGCAAATACTCATACCAAAGCAATCGAGAGTATGCAGTCTGAACTGGAGTTGATCCGTGATGCATTCCCGGACAGGCCGGAGATGGGCCCCGCCCTGTCGCGGGTTCTGCTGGAGCAGGTGGCTAGGGGCGAGCGTGGCCCCACCGTCCGCCTCAGCCGACCTGGGCGGGTTGTGGCCTTCGGGCGGCGTGACCTCAATTCACCCGGCTACGCGAAGGCTGTCGAGGCCGCCAGGGAGGCCGGGTTCGGAGCAATGGAAAGGATTGCCGGTGGTCGCGCCGCCGCTTACAGCGAAGGCACCCTCAGCCTTACGATCACGCTGCCCGACGAAGCGCCAGCCCGCCGCTCCTCGGCCAGATTTGAGTACGCAGCTGCCATTGCCAGAGATGCGATCGGGGAACTCGGAATAGATGCCCGGATCGGCGAGGTTGAGGGCGAGTACTGCCCGGGCGCCTTCAGTGTCAACAGTCGGGGCCGGACCAAACTGGTCGGGATCGGCCAGCGGATGATCCGGGGGGCCGCCCATGTGGGCTTGGTCATCGCCGTGCGGGATGCCGAACTGATTCGGGAAGTTCTCGACCCGGTCTACACCGCGATCGGCCTCGACTGGAACCCGGCGACGGTCGGCGCGATCGACGACGAACTGCCAGCCATCAAGCTGGAAGTGGTCGAAGAGTCTCTGCTGGAGAGAATTGGATCCGAATCGGAGCTCATCCAGACCGCACTCGACGAAACCACTTTCGATCTGGCCCTGTCAGCTGCCCCCGGCTTCCGCTCGCCCGGTTAGTGGCGGCTGCTCGAATCACTCGTCAGCTCGCGAAACGAAGCAGGTAACTCGCGTCCTGCCCGGCTGCGGGGTAGGCTGATGGCATGGAAGAAGAGGTCAAATCCGACCCTGAAATCGATGCCGGAGAAGAGTACGAAGGGGGAACTAACGGCTCAACCAGCAACGGCGGGCAGGCTTCACGCTCGATTGCCGAGCGCCTCTTCTCGACCGGAACCCGCGGAGCCCAGCGTTTCGCTGATCTTTCGGGGCTTGACCAGGCAATCGAGTCGGCCGTCGAAGAAGCGATCGTGCGAGCAATCGAGAGTGAAGCGACCGAGAACGCAATCGCCAGATTGATCAATGGACCCGTTATCGAACAGGCAGTCAAGGAAGCGGTGGCAAGCAAGTCGGTCGAGCAGGCAGTCATCGATGTGCTCGACAGCGAAATGACAGAGCGCATCTGGACTCACATCCTGGATGGACCCTTGACCCAGGAAGTGATCGAACGCATCGCGGAAGCACCCGAGGTCAGGGCTGCGATTGCCGCCCAGGGAATCGGCCTGATCGGCGATATCGGTCATCAGGTATCGGTGGTCACCCGGGCTCTTGACTTTATTGGCGAAAAAATATCCCGCAAGTTGCTTTTTCGTCCGGGACGCGTCACCCCCACCAATCGTGCCGGCTTCTTCACCAGGGCTCTGGGCATCGGAATTGATGCTCTCCTGGTCAACCTGACGCTGATTACCTTCGCTGCGGTTTTCGGAGTGATCGCATCAGGCCTTGGGGTCAGCAACTCCGGTGACCATACGAATCTGATCGCCGTTGGTGGCCTGCTGTGGTTTGCCGTCAGCTCCCTGTACCTGTTCATCTTCTGGTCACTTTCCGGCCAGACACCGGGCATGCGCTTCCTCGACATACGTATCGAGACCGATGGCGACCCTCGTATCGGACCGAGGCGCGCTGGCCGTCGCCTGCTGGGGTTCTGGTTCAGCGCAGCAATACTGGGCCTCGGGTTCATCGGCGCCCTGGTCAGGCTCGACCGCCGCGGCCTCCTTGACAGATTCGGCGAAACGACCGTCTATTTCATCGACCCGGTAAAGCCAGAGCAGCCGCACGTGGGTCCGGTCCTTGACGACGCACCGACCAACTGAACGTTTAAATCCAGGTCGGAATCCGCGTCGGAGCACCCTTCCGTCGCTATAGTTGTCGCTCCACGGGAGGCGTGGAGAAACGATTGGGAGGGAGCATCTTGAGTCGCAGCCGTACCGTCACGCTTTTCGTATGCGTATTTCTGATGTCCGGGATCACAGTTTCGGTGGCTGCCGCCGCCCCCGCCTTGACACTCCCTCCGGGCCCGGTCCTGCCTCAGGCTGAATGGCCGAACGATCCAGAGTTCGCCCGCTGCGAGCTTCAGGACCCGGTTTCCGGCTGCACGGATAACGAGCAGTGGAATCTTTACGGCCCGATGGACGGGCTCTGTCGCGCACCCGGAGGCAGCGAGTACGTTGTCCCCCGACCTGACGGTGGCCTGCCCTGCTGGGCGCGCAATGCGACCGATCCGGAAAGTTCTTCCGGAATCAACATGACGGGGGCCTGGGCTCAAGGCAACTTTGGTCGCGACGAGATGCTGATCGCCTACATCGAGGGTGGTGTCAATTACCGCTCCAACTCGATCAAAGACGGACTGAACGCGATCTACATCAATCAGGGCGAACTGCCTTACCCCCAGGGCTGGGACGGCCAGGACCTCGGTCGGTACGACTTCGACGGCAACGGCCGCCTCGACATCCGCGATTACGCCAAGGATCCCCGGGTGAACCCTGCCTGCACACCGCCCACGACCCAGTTCGTCTCCGAGCAGGAGGGAACGACCCGCGGCTGTGCCAACGACGGGCAGCACGAGTACCTCAACGGGGTCAACATTGGTGGTCCGAAGCTCGGTTACCTGTCGCCACAGGATCTGATCGATGTTTTCGGCCACTGCCGGATCGAGGCCAATCGGACAGCCGAGTGCCCGGAAAGCGGACGCTTCGATAACGACGGCAACGGCTACCCGAACGACGTGAGTGGCTGGAACGCCTACAACAACACAAACGACCCTCAGACAGAAGACCCGGGCTACAACCACGCATCGAGCCTGATCAGCCTGATCGGGGCCGAGGCCAACAACAACTTTGGCGCAGTCGGCGTATGCCGGGAGTGCCGGGTACTGCCTGTCAAGTCGGGTGCCGAATCAGTCGGCAAAACCGACAACTGGACGCCAGCCTTCACTTACGCGCTGGATGCCGGAGCAAAGGCCGTCTCCTCGGTGGTGGTCTCCTATACCTATTCGAGCGCTGCCCGCGAAGCGGTAAAGCACGCGATTGACAGGAATGTGCTGCTTTCCTTCGATTCGAACGACTTCGATTCGATGGACCACACCGACGGCCACCTCTACGACCAGGTCTTCCCCGGCAACTCGGTGATCCAGGACGTCGAAGGCAGGAACGTGAAGAGCTTCAGGGCGAGGTCAAATGTGACCAGCTACGGCACACACGCCGTCTTCTCCGGGGGTGAGGTCACCACCTCCGGAGCCACCCCGTTCCAAGCCGCCTATCTCGGCATGGTCCAGTCCGCTGCCATGGACGCAGTCGACGCCGGCGATTACCCGCGGACCCTGACTCCGAATGAGGTCCGGCAGGTGCTGATGAATACCGCCAGCGAAGTGATACCGCAACGGGACCATCCGACAGTTGCGAAGCAGTGGCCCGGTAACCCCGACTCGGAGACCGACGCGACGCACAACAACTGGTCGACCCAGTACGGCTACGGACGGGTCAATATCGGCAAAGCGACCAAGCTGGTCATGGACGGCCGGGTGCCACCAACTGCTCTTATCAACTCTCCCTCCTGGTACCGGTACGTCGATCCGTCAAGGCAGAAGAGCCTCCAGATCAAGGGCAGTGTCAAGCCTTCGGCATGGGACTCGGAAGGGCTCGACTGGACCCTGGAGTGGGCGCTTGGCGCCGACCCGGGAGATGAAGACTTCAACACGATCTCGACCGGCAAGGTAGCCAGGACCGGCGTACTCGGAACGCTCAACCTGTCCCGGATCCCGTCCTCGTTTGCCGCGAAGAAGCCCGGTGTCACTCTGCCTCCGACCGGCCCCGAGCAGTACACGGTCACCATCCGGCTTCGAGCCCGAGACGGTAACGGCCTCAAAGGCGAAGACCGCCGTTCGATCGGTGCCAGAACAGACCGGGACATGGCGCCCGGATTCCCGAAACCGATCGGCACCGAGATCAGCGCTGCACCGACATTCGTCGACCTCGACGGAGGCCGTGATCAGGAACTGATCTTCGGAACCTATGACGGCGTGGTCAGCGCGCTGAGCCCCGAGGGCAAGCAGATCAACGGCTTCCCGGTCCGGACCTGGCAGTTGCGAAACGTGGACTCGCGAAATGCCCAGAACTTTACATCGGAAGCCTATGGCTCAGTGCAGGCACTGCGCGAGGCACGTGATCCGATCAGTGGCATCGCGGTCGGCGACCTCGATGGAAACGGAATGCAGTCAGTCATCGCGACCACCAGCAGCGGCTGGGTTTACGCCTGGGGCAGTACCGGGCGCATTCGAAACGGCTTCCCGGTCAAGCCGAAGGCCGAGTTCGACACAAGGCCGGTCCCGACTCCGATGAATGAGCTCAACGGGCAACGCTCACCGACCCGTGGCAACTGGTCGGCACCAGTGCTCGCCAATCTGACTGGAGACGGCACGCTCAGCATCCTGATGGGCTCCTTTGATGGCCACCTTTACGCTTACCGGCCAAATGGCAGGGCGGTTTCCGGATGGCCGGTCAAGGTCGAGCTTCCGCCGTCGATTCGGAACTCAATCACCGACAGCAACTTCATTCGCGATCCGAAGCTCATGGTGTCCCCTGCGGTCGGCGACCTCCTTGGCACCGGGCTCGACCAGGTTTTCGTCCCGGGTTACGACTGTAACGAAGACACAGGCACGGTCTATACCTACGGAATCCACTCCGACGGCGAAGACCACCCGGGCGGCGCCTACATGGATGGCTGGCCGGTGCCCCTCAGCGCCTTCGGCGGCTGTTACTCGCAGTCAATCGACTTCGTTCAGGGAGGTCTCAACTCCCCGTCGATCGCAGACTTCGATAACTCCGGAGACCTCGAACTGGCAGTTACACCGGTCTCGGGCTTCCCGGCAGTCCTGAATGCAGATGGTTCGAAATTCAAGGATCTGTCAACTCTCTGCACCACCAGATGTGCTGCTGTCCCGCCCTACTACGTTGCCGACCCGCTCATGGCCGGGGTCACTGGCCAGGGCGCTATCGGTGACCTTGACAATGACGGGGAACCTAATTACATGCAGCCAATGGCCGGTGGAATCAGCCTCGGCGCGGCGCTGAACAACGCCGGACAGGCGGCGTTGATCCATGTGTATGACATGGCCTGGGATGTCTCCACCGGCAGAGCACTGCCTGCCTTTCCCACAGACCAGGACGGCTTCCCGTTCTTCGTCTCCCCGATGGTTTCCGGAGTCGGCACCGGTGGCGCCCAGGCGATGATCGCTTCGAACGACTCGTACTGGATCCACGGCCGCCAGGCTGACGGCAGAGAAGCACCGGGCTTCCCCAAGTGGACCGGCCAGTGGACCTCGTTCGGTGGCGTGGTTGGTGACCCGAAGCAGAACGGTACCCAGCAGATGGCCTACGGAACCCGTGAGGGCTACCTCTTTCTGTGGGATGTCCGAGGCAGCGCCAGCGGGAATAACGAGTGGTGGCATTACCGCCACGACGAGCACAACTCCGGCCGCTACGGCAACGACACACGTCCGCCCGCGACTCTGAAACTCGACGCAAGCATGGTGGGGAGTCAGGCCACTCTCAGCTGGGCCGCACCGGGTGACAACGGAGTCAGTGGCGGCCCCGCAGTCCGGTACGAGATCTACACCTCGGGCAAGGCGATCAACCTGTCGAATCTGCAGCAGGCGAAACGGATCAAAGCACCCCGGCCTGCCGCACCGAACCGTAACCAGAGCGTTGCGATCGGTCTACCGGGCCGGAAAAAGGTCTACGTGGCGGTGCGATCACTCGACCGAGCTGGAAACTGGTCTCCGCTCAGCCGGGTCGCCGTCAGGCGGTAGATCCGGCCGGGTCACAGCCGGCCAGCGGCGAGAAGGCGGTGAAGAAAGCGTCTGGTCTCGGGCCGCTGCGGGGAATCCATGACTTTTTCAGGGGTTCCCACCTCAACTATCGTTCCTTCATGGAGGAAGGCGATCTGGTCGGCGACTTCGCGGGCAAAGGTCATCTCGTGGGTGGCGATGATCATGGTCATGCCTTCGTCCTTCATTTCGCGGACCGCCTCGAGGACGTCCCCGACCAGTTCCGGGTCGAGCGCGCTGGTCACTTCGTCGAGCAGCAGCGCCCGCGGCCGTGAGGCGAAGGCCCTGACCAGGGCAACCCGCTGCTGCTGGCCGCCGGAAAGCTGATCAGGCCGGTCAGCTTCACGCTCGCCGAGGCCGAAGCGGGCCAGCAGTTCGCGGCCGCGGTCGGTTGCCTCCCTCTTTGACATCGAGCCACTCCGGACTGCGCCGAGAGTGACGTTGTCGAGCACCGACATATGCGGAAACAGGTTGAAGGCCTGAAAAACGAAACCCAGTCGGCGTCTTACCGAGACGGGATCAACCGAGGGATCGGTGATCACTTCACCGTCGAGGAAGATGTCGCCGTCATCGATCTCCTCGAGCAGGTCGATGCAGCGCAGCAGGGTCGATTTTCCGGAGCCTGAAGCTCCTATCAGGGCCACCGCCCGGTGCTCCGCCACGGCAATATCTAGCCCGTCGAGGACAAGGCGATCGCCGAAGGACTTGGTCACGCCCGTGATCTCGAGCACCGGGACACTCATCGCTTTGCCTCCTCCTTCCGGGACAGGTAGTCGAGGATACGCGCCATCGGGATCGTCACCGCGATGTAAAGCAGCGCGGCGGCGATCAATGGCGTGTAATTGAATGTCGACTGCGCGTCGATCTGGGCAACACGAAACGCCTCCTGGACCCCGAGAACGGAAACGAGCGCGACGTCCTTCTGGAGCGAGATGAAATCGTTCAGCAGGGGTGGCCGGACCCTGCGCACCGCCTGAGGCAGGACCACGTGTCGCAGAGCCTGGAAGTTGGTCAACCCGACCGCGAGCGCCGAGTCGGTCTGGGTTCGATGGACAGAGGCGATACCGGCGCGGTAGACCTCTGCCACGTAGGCGCTGTAGGCAAGCGAAAGTGCGACGCAGGCCAGGAAGATCGGCTCGGCCAGCACGCCGGTCACGCCGAGGGTCGGGATTCCGAAACCGATCAGGTAGACCAGCAGGATCACCGGCACTCCCCGAAAGATGTCGCAGTAGACCGCGGTCAGTATCCGGATCGGGAAAAGCGCAGGACTCAGGCTTGTCCGGACGAGGGCGATCACCAGGCCGAGGATGAGGACGACCACCTCAACCGCGAGGAACATTCGTACGTCCAGCCAGAACGCCTTGAGAATGTCCGGGAAGGAGGTGCGGAAGGCCTCCGGCGAAAAGAAGGTCTCCTGAACGTCCGGCCAGCCGCTGCTGGTGAATAGCAACAGCGCCAGGCCACCGAGGACGATGACCGAAGAAGCCACAGCAGTCGCCTGACCGCGGCGGGAACGAGCTTTCCTGGCCCGTACCCGCGCGGCCCGGCGCTCGCCGTTATCCGCCCGGCCGGGGTTATCGTCAGTTGAGTTCAGGGGCGTCCGCTGCGTCGCTCATCCACTGCTTTGTGATCTCGTCGAGGGTGCCATCCTCAACCATGTTCTGGAGAGCGAAGTTGATACAGGGCGTCAGTTCGGACTCCTTCTGAAGCAGAGCACCCCACTGGTCGCCTTCGGAACCCGCAAACTGGCCGGCGACGGAAGATCCGGGCAGCTCGGCATCACGCAGGTAAATCGCGGTCGGCAGATCCACGACGATCGCATCGACCTGACCGACCTTCAGCGCGGTGACCACGTCGTTCGAGTTGTCGTAGACCCTGGGCTCCGTTGAGGGATCAATTTCCGCGTTCACATCATCGAGGCTTGTGGTTCCGATCTGAACGCCGATCTTGGCATCCTTCAGTTCATCAAGGCTGTTGATGTCGGCGAGGTCGGAGCCTTTGGCGACCAGCACGGCCTGGTTGGCGTTGTAGTAAGGATCCGAAAAGTCCACTACCTTCTCGCGCGGCGGGGTGATCGAGATCTGGTTGACGTCAAAGTCAAACTTTTTTGGGCCTGGCGCATAGGAAGCATTGAACGGCACGGTGGTCCACTCGACCTGTGAGGCGCCGAAGCCAAGCCGGTCTGCAATTGCGTAGGCGACTGCACTTTCGAATCCCTTGCCATTGGTCGGGTCGTCATCCTCAAAGTAAGGCGGGTAGGCCGGGCTGTCAGTGCCTACGGTCAACACACCAGCCTTGAAGGTGCCGAGGCTTTCCGGGGTGCAGTCGGCGGCGGTCACCGTGGTGGTGGCACCGGTGGACTCCTCATCTGAGGAGTCACTGCCGCAGCCGGCAAACAGAGCTACGGCAGAAAGTGCGAGTACGATCGGGACGAAACGTGTTCCTGGCATGACAGGGCCTCCGGGTCAGGGCTATGGACGCCGAAAGCCTATGTCAACCGGGCGGGGAACGGCCTCAGGCCGGTGACTCAGCGCTTTCCCAAAGTTCGTAAAGGTCGGCAACCTTCTGTTTGGCGCGGTCGTGGCGGCGGGTGGCTTTCGCCGACTTCTCCGGCGTCGACCACTGCCCCGGGTCCGCCAGTTCATCTTCGAGAGCCGAAAGGGCCGCCTCTGCCCGCTCGATCTTTTTCTCCAGGCTTGCGATGTTGCGTTCGGCTTTCGCCCGCTCCTTCCCCGGAGATCCGCCCCTTGCTGCACTGGCACTCCGCTGGCTGTTCTGCCGGACATTGGATGAAATCGCCTGCTCGACTTCTTCGTCGCGCTCCCGCTGATAGGTGGCCCAGCCCTTCAGGTGGTTCTCCAAAGCTCCCCCTTCACAGACCAGGGTGCGACTGCCGACGGCTTCAAGCAGCGCACGGTCATGGGAGATCAGGATCAGCGCCCCGGGGAAAGCGAGCAGGGCATCCTCCAGAGCCTCCCGACTCTCGACATCAAGGTGGTTGGTTGGCTCGTCGAGCAACAGTACATTTGCTCCGGAGGCGACCAGAATGGCCAGGGAGAGCCTCCTCTGCTCGCCTCCTGAGATGTCTGAAAGCGACTTGTTCACGTCAGCACCGGTGAAGAGAAAGGCGCCGAGCAGGTCCCTCACCTTCTGTCCGGAGAGCCCAGTCTCCCGAGCGGCGGCATCCAGCACTGAGCCTTCACCTGCGGCGGTCTCTGCGTGCTGGGAGAGATATCCAATCTTTGCGTTGTGGCCGGGCCTGACGCTGCCGGTGGCAGGCTTCCGCTCTCCGGCCAAGGTGGCCATGAAGGTAGTCTTGCCAGCTCCGTTCGGGCCGATCAGAACAACGTGTTCGTCGCGCTCAAGCTCAAGGGTCGCCGACTCAAGCAAAGTACGGCCAGGGACCTCAATCTTCACTTTCACCGCCTTCAGGGCAACCTTGCTGGCCCTCTCCGGCTGGATAAAGGCGAAGTCCAGCCGGCGGTTGTCCTCGGGGGCCATGGAAGCCGAGTTCTGTTTGACCTTTTCAATTTTCTTCAGCTTCGATTGGGCCTGTTTCGCCTTGGTCGCCTTGTAACGGAAGCGGTCAACAAACTTTTCCATCCGCTCGATTTCAGCCTGCTGCTTCTCGATCGCCTTGCCAAGTGCGAGCTGGCGGGCTGCGTACTCCCGTCGCCAGGCATGCCAGGGTCCGGAGAAGTAGCGGCTGCGGCCGGCCTCGATCTCCAGCACGGAAGTACCGACCGACTCCAGAAACCACCGGTCGTGGGCGACGAGGACAACTGCCGCATCAAGACTCTTGAGGTATTCCTCCAGCCATTCGAGGGTGGCGATGTCGAGGTGGTTGGTCGGTTCGTCGAGGAGGAGGAGGTCTGCACCCGCTGCGAGCGCCCTTGCCAGCGAGGCCCGGGTCAGTTCACCTCCTGAGAAGGTGCTGAGCTGCCGGTCGAACTCCCCCTCGCCAAACCCCAGACCGCGCAGCACGATCAGAGCTTCGTCACGCCATCGGTAGCCGCCAGCCGACTCGAGTTTCCCCTGGGCCTCCGAATATGCCCGCATCGTGCTTTCCTCGTGGTCGCCTTCAGACATGCGCTTTTCCAGTTGCTCAAGCTTGGCCTCGGCTTTGAGCAGGTCGGCGCGGCCGGTGAATACATACTCCTGCAGTGCGAGGTCGGAATCACGCGGCGGTCGCTGATCGTGAAGGACGACCCGGACCCCCTTCTGGAACGCGAGGCTGCCGGAGTCGTTACTCGCTTCGCCCGCGAGAATGCGCAGCAGGGTTGACTTCCCGGCTCCGTTCCTGCCAGAAAGCGTCATGCGCTCACCGCGCGTCAGCTTGAATGACACGTCAGAGAAGATCGGCTCGCCACCGAGGTGGATGCCAATTCCGGATGCGGTTACCACTGCCATGGGAGAGACGATCAGTTTGCCAACTCCGCGTGCAGGAGCGCATTCAGAGTGGACAAGGGGCCAAAGTTTGTGGGAGCATTTGCGCTTATGGACAACGGTGCCTTCTCCTCCAACCCCGGTCCAGGACCCCGTTACGGCGGAACCTGGGAGAGCCAGATCCCGATCGCTGAATCGGCGCCCGGCGTTTCGCCCTACCCACCTATCGCTGATTACGGCTTTCTTTCGGACGGCGAAGTCTCGGCCCTGGTTGCGCCGAGCGGAAACATCGAGTGGATGTGCCTGCCGCGGTTTGACTCCCCAAGTGTTTTTGGTTCGATCCTCGATCGAAGCGCCGGCAACTTCAGGCTTGGCCCAGCTGACATTCATGTTCCTACTAACCGCCGCTACATCCCGGGCACGATGGTGCTCGAGACCAGCTGGGGAACGGGTGACGGCTGGATAATCGTGCGCGATGTGCTGCTGATCGGCCCCTGGCACCACGATCGGGACCGCTCGAAGACCCACCGCAGGGCACCGACCGACTATGACGCCGACCACGTGCTGCTACGAATGGTCCGTTGCGTCCACGGCGAGGTGCAGCTGACCCTCGACTGCAAGCCCGTTTTCGACTACGGCCGTAGCCAGCCGAGCTGGCAGCACATCGGCGACGGCTACCACGAGGTTATGGCCACCGCTCCGGGCAGCGACATCAAACTCGAGCTGACCAGCGATATGAACCTGGGCTTTGAGGGGCCGAGAACGACCGCCCGAACCCTGCTCAAGGAAGGCGACACCCGATTCGTAGCGCTTTCCTGGTCCGAGCACGGCGCACCAAAAATGTATGAGGAGGCCCATGAACGGCTGGTGTGGACCGCCCATCACTGGCAAAACTGGCTCGCCCGGGGCACCTTTCCTGACCACCCTTGGCGCAGCTTCCTCGAACGCTCCGCTTTGACCCTGAAGGGGCTGACCTACTCACCCACTGGTGCCCTGATCGCCGCGGCGACCACCTCGCTTCCGGAAACGCCGGGGGGCGAGCGAAACTGGGACTACCGCTACTCCTGGATCCGGGACTCGACCTTCACGCTCTGGGGTCTCTACACGCTCGGTTTCGACTGGGAGGCGAACGACTTCTTTTACTTCCTGGCTGATGTGACCCGGGACACCGATGACCTTCAGGTGATGTACGGGGTCGCCGGGGAGAAGCATCTCGACGAACAGATCCTCCCCCATCTGGAAGGCTACGAAAAGGCCTCACCAGTCCGTATCGGGAACGGCGCTTTTGACCAGCGTCAGCATGATGTGTGGGGTGCCGTACTCGACTCCTTCTACCTCCATACGAAGTCGCGCGACAGTATGCCGGAGGAAATCTGGCCGATTCTGGTGCGCCAGGTGGATGCTGCGCTTGAGAACTGGCGCAAGACCGATCGCGGAATCTGGGAGGTACGCAGTGCTCCGCAGCACTTCACCTCTTCAAAGGTGATGTGTTGGGTCGCGCTCGATCGTGGCACCCGTCTGGCCCGTCTGCGCGAAGACTTCGATCTCGCGGCCAAGTGGCAGCTTGCCGCCGACGAGATTCACGCTGATATCTGCGAAAACGCATTGGATGAACGTGGGGTCTTCACTCAGCACTACGAGACGGACGCACTCGATGCCTCCTGCCTGCTGCTTCCCCTGCTGAGGTTTCTGCCGCCCGATGACCCCCGCATCCGGAACACCGTGCTGGCAATCGCTGATGAACTGACGGTTGAGGGGCTGGTCATGCGTTACCTGGTCGATGAGACAGACGACGGCCTCGAAGGCGAAGAGGGAAGCTTCACTATCTGCTCCTTCTGGCTGGTCAGCGCGCTCGTAGAGATTGGTGAGCTTGACCGGGCCACTCAGCTCTGCGAGCGACTGCTCAGCTTCGCCAGCCCACTCCAGCTCTACGCCGAAGAGATCGACCCCCGCTCCGGTCGCCACCTAGGAAACTTCCCGCAGGCCTTCACCCACCTCGCTTTGATCAACGCCGTCATGCATGTGATCAGGGCTGAACAGGAGAACCCCGACCGCCCCTGAGGCTCTTTCGGGGCTGACGGGCGCGCCGCCAGCTCGGGGCAGGCGGCACCTGCCGACCAGTCACCAGAAGTTCACAACTGGTGCCTGTCGCATCGGTAACATGAAGAGATGAAATTACGCGCGTCCCTCCTCTCTCTCGTCCTTGCCCTTCTCTTTACCGCTGGCGCTTCGACCCAGGCTGCAGCCAAGCCCGTGCCAGGCATCCAGCAGACCCCGCAGTACCGGGCACTGCTCGGATTCGACAACGTGCTTCAGGGCCGGAGGCTCGTGCCAGCCACACCCGCTCGCAAGGCTGCTTACAGGCAGACCCTCAACAACAAGACCGCCGCCGCTCAAAAGCAGGTCAAGAGTCTCTTCTCCCGTCGAGTCGCGAGGGTCAAGTCCCGGGACGACGCCGAGGAGCGCGCCCAGATCCGGAGCATCCTTTCCAACCAGAAGCTGCAGGTAAACGCGCTCAAGGCGGTTCAGGCAAGCAAGGTTGCTGATGCCCAGAACAATTACAACTCGGCCGTCAGCCGGGTCAACCTGCGTTACGCACCGAGGCTGAATCCGCTTGTCCGTCAGCGCAAGATCCTGAAACGCAAGCTGGCAAGAACAACAAACCCGATAAGCCGCGACGAAATCCAGCGTTCGATTCGTCTCGTCCAGGCGAAGATCAACGGCATCGTCGAAGCCAAGAACGTGGCGATTCAGGTGGCCAGCACCAATTATCAGGCGAAAGTGAACGCCCTGAACGGCACCTTCTCGGCCAGGATCAAGACTGTCAAGAGCCGGAGCAAGGGCCTTGTGGTTCAGGCTAGACTCGCCTGGAAGCAGACCTACAGCGCTGACTACAGCAAACTGAAGGCCCGTCGTACGACTGAGTTCGGCTTGGTGAACGGGCTGCGTACGCGAGGCTCGGGCTACATCAGCACCATGCCCCTGCTTTGGCCCCCAGTGTAGTTCGCAAAGCAGGAAGCCAGAGTTTGAGCGAACCTTCTTGACCAAGTTGCGCGGGTAACTAGCAAAGTCGTACTGTCTCCGCTATCGTGCCCGCGTCATGAGTCCTGATGCCTGGATAACTGCGGCCACCGTTGTGGTGATGTTTGTGGCGCTAGCTTCCGAACGTATCCCGCCTGCGGCAGCGGTCATGAGCGCCACCATTTTCCTGCTGATTATCGGGGTGATTGATGAAGCCGCTGCGCTTTCAGGCTTCGCAAACGCCGCTCCGTGGACGGTCGCCGCACTTTATGTACTTGCCTTCGCTGGCGACAAAACGGGCATGATGGGTCCCGTCGTCAACCGCCTGCTGGGAAAAAGCGACCGGGTAACCGCAACCTCAACAGCTCGAATGCTCCTGCCCACTGCCGGCATCTCGGCTTTCATCAACAACACACCGCTGGTCGCAATCCTGATCGGTCAGGTGACGTCATGGTGTAACCGCCGCGGGGTGTCACCGTCGAAGCTGCTGCTCCCAATTTCCTACGCGGCAATCCTCGGTGGAATCCTGACCGTGATCGGCACCTCGACTAACCTGACGGCATCCGGACTGCTTCAGGAAAGCGGTCAGGAACCGATCGGGCTGTTCGAGATCACCAAAGTAAGCCTGATCCCTGCGATCGCCGGACTGGCTGTCCTGATCTTTGGTGTCGTTCGGCTGATTCCAGATCGTAAGGACGCCCTCGAGGAGTTCACCGACGACCTCAATGAATTCGCCGCACAAATGAAGGTTGTGAGCGGCGGACCGATTGACGGCTCAACTGTCGCCGATGCCGGTCTGCGAAACCTCAAAGGCATCTATCTGGTGGAGATTGAAAGGGCCGGCCAGCTCTTCCCTGCGGTTTCTCCCAGCAGGGTTCTCCGTGGCGGCGACCGCTTGACGTTCGTTGGGGAGTCTTCCCAGGTTGTGGACTTCCAGAGGGTTACGAAAGGTCTCGCATCTGCAGAGTCGGAGCATCTGCTTGAGGTTGACAGCCCGGAGCACACCTTCTACGAAGCGGTGGTTGGTCCCGAATCCCGGCTGGTCGGACAAAGCCTCGCAGACGCCGAGTTCAGAACGCGCTATCAGGCCGCAGTCGTGGCCATTCGTCGCTCGGGAAAGCGAATCGACCGTCAGCTCGGCCAGGTTTCCCTTGAGGCAGGCGACACCCTGTTGTTACTCGCTGGTTCAGACTTCAGGGTCAAATCAAGGCGAGCCAAAGACTTCCTCGTGGTTCTGCGGATTGGCGGCCCACCCCCCTCGGCCACCAAGCGTGCTCCGTTTGTCGGCCTGCTCGCCTTGACTGTGATCACGCTCGCAGCCTTTGAGGTTCTGTCTATCTTTGAGCTTTCACTGATCGCGGTTGGCATCCTGATTGCGACCAGGACGGTAAGCATTTCCGAATCCGGCGAGGCGATTGATTTCGGAGTGATCCTCCTCATCGCATCCGCTTTCGGCATTGGCTCTGCGATTGAGGTTTCTGGCCTGGCCGAGACCATTTCAACCGGGCTCATAGACGTGTTCGGATCCTGGGGAGACCTCGGGATCATCTTTGGCCTGGCATTGGCTATGACAATCCTCACGGAACTCGCCTCCAACAACGCCGCTGTAGTCGTCCTGTTTCCGATTACGATCGCTGTCGCGACCCAGGCTGGCCTTGACCCAAGGATCATGGTGCTCATGATCGCCGTGATGGCGTCGTCCTCCTTCCTGACCGCGGTCGGCTACCAGACGAACATGATGGTCTACGGCCCAGGCGGCTACCGGTTCGGGGACCTGATCAAGGCGGGCTTACCGTTGACAATCACGCTTCTGATTACGGTCAGTCTTGTCACCTGGCAACTCGCCTGAGTGCCGAATAACGGAGCCTGGTGGCGAACCAGGCACCCGAGGCGTTCGTCTCGAAGGCGATCCTTCTCTTCGCCCTGAGGCAGGCCTCGACGGTGAGTATCCGCAAAGGCATGGGTCATTGGGCAAAGCGTTGGAATTTTTCCAATGCTTTACCCAATGACCTTGATGGAGACGGCGGGAATTGAACCCGCGTCCGCGGCCGCGTGACGAAAAGCGTCTACAGGTTTAGCCGGCTCTTTGTTCTCGGCTCCCGGGGTCCGTGCCGGCAGGCACTGCGGGAGACAAAGCCTCTTGAATGTCCCTTTGAGGTCGAGGCGATCCTCGCGGGTAAGCCCGTTTCTGAAGCCGGTGCCCCTCCCCACGGGCGAGGGAGGACCGACTCTCATCGCTTAGGTATTAGCTAAGCGGCGAGGGCGAACTCATGGTCCGCACGTATTGGTTTTTTGCCGATTTTTTACGAGGCCATCGACATCCTCGACCTGCAACTCTCCGCACGTACGACTGCGTCGAAGCCTGTCGTCCCCACGGTTGCTACACCCTCAGTGTACGCCCCCACAAACATTCGGGTGAGGATTACGCCACTTACGGGGATTGGTGTCCTTCAGCGCACGCCGTTTCTGACTTGTCCGACAGACTCCCGCAACCGACCGGGATCCGGGCAGTTTGATTAGGCTGGAGCGATGAGAATCCTCGCATTCAGTGACCTCCACCGTGACCTTGACCAGGCCGGAACTCTGACCCGGATGGCAGCCGAAGCCGATGTCGTGGTCGGAGCCGGTGACTTCGCCTCAGTCCACCAGGGCCTTGAAGAGACGCTTACTGCCTTGTCAGGGATCAAGGCGCCGACTGTGCTGGTGCCGGGAAACAACGAGACCTTCGAAGCACTGAGAGAAGCAGTGGAAAGGCTTTGGCCGGTCGCCAGTGTTCTTCATGGCAGCGAAGTGGAAATCGATGGTCAGATTTTCTACGGACTCGGTGCCGGGATCCCGACCACCCCGTGGGAGTGGAGCTTCGATCTCGATGAAACCGAAGCCGAAGGCGCACTGGCCGCCACGCCCGCTGACGCGGTCCTGGTTGTTCACTCACCCCCAAAAAACCATTGTGATGCCAATGCCGATGGCCTCAGCCTTGGCAGTGCGGCGATCCTGTCGGCCATCCAGCGCACAACACCAAAACTCGTGGTCTGCGGACACATCCATGAAGCCTGGGGGCAGACTTCAAAGGTCGGCGAGACGGAGATCATCAACCTTGGGCCGTCCGGCAGGTTTATTGAGATCTGAGTCGGACGAAGCGAATGTTACCGCCAGCCCTGGTACAAACTCGCGAGTTCAGACGGTGAAGCGACCGCGAAGGGAATCGACGACATCTGCGGGAAAACCAGGTACCCTCTCGAGATCCTCGATCGAGGAGTACCCGCCAAAGCGTTCCCGGTAGGCGAGAATTCGGGTCGCCTGAGTCACCGACAGGTCAGCCTCTCGCAGTTCCTCGAATGTCGCCGAATTGAGATTGATGCCGCCGGAGAGGCCACCCCTCGAAGTCGTCGCGGCCACAGGCACGGACGAAGCCGGAGTGGATGGAACCGAGGCGCTCGGGCGAGGCGTATCCGGATCAATTGCTCGGCCCGTGTCCGTCCGCCCTCGGCGGATACTTCCCTGCTCAAGAGCCATTACAGCGGCTCTCTCAGCTGACTCTGCCCGCTCTTCCGCTTCACGGGCACGCTCTTCCGCGCGATCAATTCCGCCCATGATCTCGTCCAGGCGGCGCTCGCGCTCGCCTTCCTCCAGCTTCAGCTGGGCGAGTCGCTCGGCAAAGGCAGCCCGTCGTTCGGCGTCTTCGGCCCGTCGTTCAATTTCCTGGAGCCTTTGCTCGGCTGACCTCAGAGCGCGATCGCGGTCTCCACTGTCGGCACTGAGTTGACGCTCCACCGATGAAAGCCCGGCAGTTATCGGGGGAGCTGGCTGTGATGGATCAGGTTTCTCAGGAACGAACTGTCCCGGGCCCGCAGCAACTGCTGGCGCGCCCTCGGCCGCAACCGGCGTCGCGGTGGATCCTTGTGCGGACTTTATCTCTGCCACTTTGGCTTCCAGGGCGTCATTCGGCTGAGGTGATGCCGTCTGACCAGCGGCTGAAGCCCCAACCGCACCTGCGGCAAATGCTGCTGCGGCACGGCCGACAGCTGCATCGCCGCCGGGGGCGATTACGTCTTCGCCCTCAGAGAGGGGCTGTGGGTTGACCGCGGTCGGCGTTTCAGCTCCTGAAGCTGGGACAGCCTGGCCCGTCGGACCTGAACCGGTTGAAGGTGGGGTGATCGTGGTACCGGTACGACCGACGTCACCGGGTGTTCCGGCCTGAGCCCGTGCTGCCTGCTTCTCGGCCTCAACCGGATTCATCACGCCAGCTGTCGAAGCAGTCCGCGGACTGCTGGCTGCCGTGCCCCCGCTCTTTCCGGACCTGCGGCGGAGTCGCTCCTCCTCCCGGGCCCGCTGCATGGCTGCACGCTTGCGGCGACGGATATCAGTGGCGCTTGGCACAGATGCTGGCGCTCCGGCGGCCTTGGTGGCCGTGGTTCCGGCGGCGGCCTTCACACTCTTGGCCTCCGGGGGTGAAGCCTTCCTGCTGCGACGCCCTCTCATGATCAGGATGCCGGCAAGAATTGCGGCCAGCACGATGATCCCGATGATGAAGTAGGGCGCGTTGTCGCTGATGAAGTCACCGGCGTCGCTGATGAAGTCACCGGCGTCGTTCACTACGCTCGCGTTTTCTGAATCCGGTGCGTAATCCCTGGCTCCGGCCTCGAGTGCTGTTACTTCCTCGGGAGTCAAAGCCATCGGTGCGGAAGGTGCTGGTGCGGCATTTACTCCAGCGACGGCGGCTGACGCCGGGGCGCCGAACAGGAATGCGATCAGAATCAGGAGGTGAGCCGGGACAAGTCGGGTTTTCATTGTCTGCATCCTCTCATGGAGTCCGGAACAGGTGGCGATCGTGGCTGAAACTGGTGTGCATCTTGCCCTCCGTTTATGTTCAGGAACGATACCGACCCTTGAACTCCCGCTCTACATCCCGCTGGGTATCACGATCGGCAATTTCCCGTCTGCGATCGCGGCCTTCTTTTCCTTTCGCCAAGGCAAGTTCAACCTTTGCGCGGGGACCCTTGAAGTAGATCCGGGAAGGAATCAGGGTCAGGCCTTTCTGCTGGGAGGTTCCGATCAGCCGTTCGATCTCCCCTCGATGGAGCAGCAGCTTGCGGGGCCTCTCAGGCTCATGATTATTGACTGTCGCCGGGGCATAAGGCGGAATGTGGAGGTTCCTCAGCCACACTTCGCCATCCTCGACAGTCGCGTAAGAATCAATCATCTGGGCGTTGCCTTCACGAAGGGCCTTCACCTCGGTCCCGGTCAGCACTATGCCCGCTTCGAATTTTTCGATCAACTCGAATTTCTGCCGGGCCCGCCGGTTGGTGGCAACGTCACCGGAGGCTGGTGCGCGCTTCTTCTTGTTCTTCTTGCCCATCGCCGTCCAATTTAGCTTCTGTCATCCCAATGCAGGTCCCGGGGGAGCGTCTCGTAATGAAATTGCCTGATCGCCAGGGGTCTTCAGTTCTCAGCCGGATCAAGGTCGACCCGACCCCGCACCGCATCAACCTTCCTGACTTTCACTGTGACCGGGTCACCGAATCTCACAGCTTTGCCACTTCGCCCGCCGATCAGTGCCGTTTCCTCTTCATTCAGATCGTAGTGGTCACCGCGCATGCGACGGACCGGGATGAAGCCTTCATAGACATCTCCGAGTTCACCGCCGAAGGTGACGAAGGCCCCGGCGCCGATTACACCGGAAACCTCGCCCTCGAAATGATTTTCCCAGCCGTGCTCGAGCAGTTCCCGCTCGAGCAGAAACGCAGCGCAGATGTCATCAGCGTCACGCTCAAGGCGGGATGCCTCACGCTCCCTGTCTGAACAGTGCTCGGCCGAGTCAGCCACTTCCCCGGGTTCGGGAGTCTCCTCACCACCACCAACCTCAGCAAGCAGACCACGGTGAACAAGAAGATCGGGGAACCTTCGAATCGGGGAGGTGAAGTGGCAATAGGCCTCGCTCCCCAACCCGGCATGACCGAGGTTCTGGACCGAGTACCGAGCGGGTTTGAGCGAACGCAGGATAAGCGAACCAAACGGAACTGCTCCATGGCCGCGGCGCGCAGCCTCGGCAGCGACCGTGCGCGAGGCCTCGACTGCGAACTGTCCTGCCGCACCCGGCCCCATGGCATCAACTACGGCAGGGGCGGGTAGTTCGAGTGACGCAAGCTGCCCGGCAAGCCGTTTGATGCGGTCAGGATCGGGCTGCTCGTGGACCCGGTAAAGGGTCGGCGTTCGCCTCTGCTGGAGCAGGCCGGCGACCTGTTCGTTGGCAAGGACCATCAGATGTTCAATCAGGCGATGCGCCTCGGTCTGAATATCTGCCGTCGCAGAGGTCACATTCCCACTGCCGTCAAAGGTGAACCCGGGCTCGTTTGAGGTGACTTCCAGACGCCCGGCCTGCTTCCGCTCGGCGAGAGCACTGGCGGCAGCCCGGGCGAGGCGTATCTGCTCGCCCACCCCCTCCGGCGGGCCTTCGGTACCGGCGAAAATTCTGTCCAGCTGGTCGTAATCGAGCCTTGCGTCGGAAATAATCCGGCTGCGGTAGAAGGAGATGGAACTCACCTCACCCGACCCGGAAAGCAGGATTTCCGTGGTCACCGCGAGCCGCTCCTCCCCTGGTGAGAGGGAGCACACTCCGGCACTGAGGATCTTCGGCAACATTGGCTCAACTGAAGTCGGCACGTAGACGCTGTTGGCGCGCTGCCAGGCGAGGGCCTCAAGGTTTGAACCCGGGCGGACATAGGCAGCAACATCGGCGATGTGGATCCACAGCCGGACGGAATCCCCTTCTGTCTCCGCAGAGACTGCGTCATCGAAGTCACGGGACGTAGCAGGGTCAACCGTAAAGGTGGGCAAAGCGGTCAGATCCTTCCGCTCTACCTCTGAGACCGGCGCCAGCGCTGCCGCCTCGGCCTCAGCCTCGATCGCCCCTGAAAAACCACGCCGCTTGAGTCGCTCAAGCGCGAGGGCCTCACATACGTCAGTCGCATTGTCCACCCGACCGAGATCCTGAAGAAGTCGAGCCCGTCCACCGCGAAACTCAACCCAGGCGATTTGCCGTTCCCGGAACCTGATCTTGCGGTCCATCGCAACCTGCTCACCCGGCTCGAACAGGGGTCTGGCAACCGTAAACCTCCCTTTCTGTTCGAGTAAGGCCACATGACGCTCTCCAGATCGTCCGCGCTCGCGTGAAGCCACTAGGAGCCTGCGGTGGCAGCAACCTCGCCGCCAAGAACCTTGAAGGCACGATCCAGCTGAAGGTCACGCGAGGCCGCCGGGCGACTGGGCGAAAAGACATCCGGCTTCAGCCCCTTCCCGGCGAGAGACACTCCCTCGGCGGTCAGGAACTCACCGACTGTGAGGTCAAGAGCGCCTCCATTATCGAGGTTTATCACCTGCTGAAATACGCCCTTGCCGTACGTCCTGGTGCCTACGACCGGATCGTTGTTGCTGGTCTGAAGTGCTGCGGCGAGAATCTCCGCTGCTGATGCGGTGTCTCGGTTGACCAGCACCACCATGGGGGGCGGATCGAGATCGCCTCCAACCGCTTTATAGGTCTGGTTTCCCTGGGTCCGGGACCGGGTTTCAACCACGATGTCTCCCTTGGGAACAAAAAGGCTTGAGGTCAGGACGGCCTCGGGCAGCAGGCCTCCCCCATTGGCCCTCAGATCGAGGACTATGCCCTCGGCACCCTTCTCCCGAACTCTCTTGACCGCCCGTCCGAGGGCGAAGCTGGCACCGTCGCTGAACGTACTCAGGCGCACGTAGCCAAGTGTGCGACCGCCCACCTGCCGAATCCTGGTGGACGTGATCGGGGGCGAGATTTCCGCCCGCGTCAGCCTGAAGTCACGGGTCTGGCCCTTGCCCTGAACCCTCACGCCCAGAGTCACATCAGTTCCCTCGGGGCCCCTGATGTTGGCGACCGCAAGATCAACGTTCAGGCCGATGATGGAATCTCCGTCAACCTCAACGATCACATCGCCCTCTTTCAAACCTGCCCGAGCGGCAGGTGAACGACTGAACACGCTGCCGATGCGGATTCCGTTCGCCCCATCTTCTCCGACGGTCATTCCCACCCCACTGAAGCTGCCTTGGATAGCCTCATTGAAAGTGGCGAGTTCCTCCGCGTCGAAGTAATGTGAAAATCGGTCCTTGTACTGCTTTCGAAGCCGACTCACCATGCCACGAATCGAAGCGTCCTCGATCTGCGCGGGCTCGGTCTCACGGAAGTAATACCGCTCGATCACGCCAAGCGCATCATCAGAAGCTGACACATCAGGAGCGATGCTCGACTGAACGAAGACGTTGCGGATTCCGTCCGGCAGGTTCTGGGGATGACCCCCTATCCATATCCCCGTAACGAGGGCGACCAGAGCAGTCGCCAGAAACGCCCAGGCCCTGCTCACGGCATAACCCGCTGGTCACTCACCGGTTGGTGGATCAGATCTTCAGGAACCGGCGAAGGGTGATCCCGGAGCCGACTGCGGACACGAGGATCGCTGCCACAAAGAGGCAGGCCCCCAGAACGACGAACGACATGGAGTCCTGTGCCTGCATCATCGCAAAGCTGTCTGCGAGGGGATCCACGACGGTTACCTTGCCTATCCACAGAACGATTATCGCAATTGCTCCGCCAAGTACGCCGACGACCACGCCTTCAATCATGAAAGGCCAGCGGATGAACCAGCGTGTCGCACCCACGAGTCTCATCACTTCAATCTCGCGGCGACGGGTATAGATGGAAAGACGGATCGTGTTGCCGATCAGCAGAAGCGAGGCAACTATCAGCAGCGCGGTGATCACAGTCAGCACCAGCTTCAGCGCCCCCGTTACCTCCTCGATTTTATTTGCCGTTGCCTGACGGTTGTCCACCTGCTGAACGATTGGCGAGAGATAAGTCGGTTTGCCGCTCGCATTGGGCGGTTGAATCGCCGCCCGGATGGCATCCAGGTTGGCGGCATCGTCAGGCTTCACGATGAAGTTGGCTGGCAGAGGGTTGCCGCGCAGCTCCTTCAGAACGTCGCGGTTCTCCTGTCCATAATCGCGTCGAAACTCAGCCAGAGCGTCTGCCTTGCTCAGAAATTCGACGTTCTTGACGTTCGGTACTGCCTGAATATCGGATTGCAGAGAGTTGATTTCAGCCTGAGTCGCGTCGTCGAAGAGGAACACCCGGAGTTCCAGCTGGCTGCGCACTTCGGCGCTCTTACTCTGGGTAGTCTGGAAAATCGGGACCAGTACTCCGATCAGAATTGCTGTGAGCACTGTTGTGACAACAGCCGCAGTCGTCGGCGCGACGTTGCGGCGCATGGCACGAAGTGCCTCGCCGGTGAAGAAGAGGATCCTGCCCATCAGTGGACTCCGTTCGAGTGGCCTTCAAGGCCAACACCCATTTCGGCGCGCATCCGCACACCAAACTCGGTCGTCGATTCCTCGGTGTATCCACCGGCGACCTCGTCGCGGATGACCCTGCCTTCATAAAGCTCGATTACGCGCCGGCGCATGCGGTCGACCATCTCGCGGTCATGGGTCACCACCACGACGGTGGTTCCCGTCTTGTTGATCCGATACAGAAGCTGCATGATCCCGACCGAGGTGACAGGGTCGAGGTTTCCACTTGGCTCGTCCGCCAGAAGCAGCGGCGGATGATTGACAAATGCCCGTGCGACCGAAACGCGCTGCTGCTCGCCTCCAGACAGTTCGTCGGGATAGTTGTGGAGTTTGGTCGAGAGTCCCACCAGTCGAAGAGTTTCGGGCACCTTCTGCCGGATCTCCGCGCGGGAGGCACCTATTACCTGGAGCGCGTACGCAACGTTGTCGTAGACGGTGCGGCTCGGCAGTAGCTTGAAATCCTGAAATACCGTGCCGATGTTTCGGCGAAGCTGGGGGATCTTTTTTTCGGAAAGCTGGCCGACATCGCGGCCGGCAATCGAGACGGTGCCGTCTGTCGGTTCGAGCTCACGGATCAGCAGCTTGATCAGGGTCGACTTGCCGCAACCGGTCGGCCCGACGAGAAATACAAAGTCCCCGCGGTTGATCGCAAGTGAAACCCTGTCCAGGGCCAGATGGCCCCCCGAGTAGACCTTGCTGACGTCACGCAGCTCGATGATCGGAGCACCACCTTTGCGTGGCCGGTCCGAGCGCTGGCGCTCGCGAGCCTGCTCAAGCGTAGCTTCCAACTGCTCCTCTTTCTTTTTCTTTCCGAATGCCATCTGGTCTGCTCATTCACTGAGGGCCGCCCGAATCCTTCTGCCGGGAAGGATTGCCCCGGCAGGTCGTTCACAACCCATTAGCAAAATCTTAGCATTTACTAATAAATAGATGTGGGTACCATCTTCGGGTGGCCACTTTGTCTCAACCCAATCGCTTCCAGACCGCAGGACTGTTCCTCGTACTCTTGCTAGCTGGCCTCCTGCTGGCCTCGGCGGCGGCAAACGCATCACCGCAGCCGGGCATCAAGACAGACACCAGCACTGACTCCGGCGCGCACACAAGCATGATCAACGGCTCGCCAACAAGAGCCGGAGACTGGCCTTGGCAAGTGGCGCTCGCCCTCGGTGGTCCGCGCACCGAAGACATCTCAGCCAGACGACGCGCCTTTTGCGGCGGCTCTCTGATCGCAGCTGATCTGGTGATCACAGCCGCGCACTGTGTTGCCGACCTGGAACCCTCGCTTCTTCGCCAGTTGGAAGTAATCGGCGGACGAACCTGGCTGAGTAACGACGGCGGAACCAGCTCCTACGTGAGCAAGCGAATTCTTCCGTTTTCCCCCGGGGGGCTGCCACTTTTTCTGGATAACGGTCGCACCGCGTGGTGGGACGTCGCCCTGCTTAAACTGAAACGCGATCTTCCCGGCCCGCCGATCAAGCTTGCTGGAGTTGGCGAGAGCGCCAGTTTTGCGCCGGGGATGACGGTCAAGACGACCGGCTGGGGCGTTACTGCTCCCTTAAACCCGACCTCCAGCAACGTTCTTCGCCTGATCACCCAGGTCGTCCTTTCCGACGCCGTCTGCCGTCGTGAGAACGGCCGTTTTTACAGTCCGAGGACGATGATCTGCCTCGGGGGCCCTGCTGGCAGGACTTCGACCTGCTTTGGTGACAGTGGAGGTCCAATGGTCGCCCGCTTGAGCTCCGGCTGGCGACTGGTCGGGTTGACCAGCTTCGGTGACTACTTCTGCGATCCGTCCGTACCTTCCGTTGATACGCGGGTTTCCGGTCGTGCCGTTCGGGCCTGGGTCCGACGTATTTCTCTTCGGGAATCAGATGTTGATCCGATCGGTTCCGGTGGAGTCCCCCGTCCGGTGACGACCTGGTGCACGGTGCCTGATCTGATCGGGCGCACGGTGGTCCAGTCCAGGGCTGCCCTGAATCGGGCCGGGTGCAGGCTTGGCGAAGTGCGGCGCGAAAGCCTCGGTTTCGGTCAGCTGGGACGAGTGAACGAATCAAGCCTGCCACAAGGCTGGCTGTCTCCGATCGGCCAGAGTATTGATGTCTGGGTGAACCGCTGATGCTTTCGGTTTCGCGCCAGAAAACACCACCATGGGTCACAATCCGGGTGTGACCGATCTCAGAAGGCTGACTTTCGCCGCGACAGCCGCGATTGTCATCTCACTTTCAGGCGGATGCAGCCAGGAGGCCAGCGATCCGGTGCCCGGGAGTGAAGTGACTGGCAAAACTGGCCAGAACCCCTCCGGCGTTCCGGGTGGGAACAGTACCTCCGAAAACCCCGGAAACGGTCCCGACAGCGCCAGCGACCGCAGCCCGGATGCACCGGACAACAGCATTTCCGATCGTCCCGGGGGACCAGACCAGTCGATCAGTTCCGAGCCGGCTGGTGGCGGTACCGGCAGCGGCGGACTCAGCCCTCCCCGGCCGACTCCAGTCCGCTAGTCAACGAAAAGGCGAGCAGGATACACCCGGTTGCCAGTGCTCCGAGCACCATGGCAATACCGAGGTAAAGCCCGAAGCCGCCGTCGAAGGACAGGCTCAGGGCCGCGCCTGTGGCTGCCACGATAATCGTGGTGATCACTGAACGCCTCCTTGGTGGGCCGAGCGGTTTGAGTTCATCGGCATCCGGACCGCCAACTGACACCGATCGATCGACGACGCCACCTTCTGCGGGATCGAATCTTCCCTGCAGCACCAGTCCGTACAGGAGTAGCAGGGAAGGCACCAGAATAAGCAGGCCGACGGCTATCGAGAAAAGCAGGGCTATGAGGACGTTGTCGGCGGCGGCGGCGGCCTGCACGGTCAGGCTCGGTGGCAGTATGTAAGGCGACTGGGCTATGCCCCACCCAGCGATAATCGTGACCACGGCGGCGGCGGCGGTGAATCTCGCAGCCGCAAATTTTTTCGCCCAGAGCAGCCCGATGGTCAGCAGGCCGGCCCCAGCCGAAACGGCAAGATCAACCAGGCCCAGACCTTCAGTAAGGCCCTGGTAGATCAGTCCACTGTCAGCTTTCAGTACCAGCACCCCGGCTGCCGCCGCCAGTCCGGTAACAAGGCCGGCTACCAGGCCACGCACCCTGAAAGCTCCGGAAAGATCAGACTGGCCCTCTCGATCTGCGTCAGCCGCGAGATACACGGCCGCCAGATAAGCGCAGAGGGTAACCGCGACGAACCCGATCGTTATTGATGTCGGGTTCAGCCATGCCGTGATGATGTTGCCTTGAGCGTTTCCGATCGGGACCCGTCCGGACACGACTGCTCCGATCACCGCTCCGAACATGAACGGCGTGACAAACGAAGCAACTGTTGCCAGCCAAGTGACCCAGCTTCGCTTTGCGTAGTCACCGACCACGTAGCCGACTGCGCGCATGATGATCCCGAGGCAGGCCAGAATCAGAGGTATCCACAGGGTGGAGAAGACGGAAGCGAATACTTCCGGGTAGGCGGTCCAGCAAACGACCAGAACGAAGATCAGCCAGACGTGATTCGCCTCCCAGACCGGAGCCATCGAATTGTGGGTCTGTTTGCGGATCTGCCCGGCGCGCGCACCGCGGGCAGTCAGGATCCAGAACGGGGAACCAAAGTCAGCGCCAGCCAGAACCACGTAGGCCGCGATCCACACGAG
>JBBECI010000008.1:0-43782 GCA_040881895.1 Solirubrobacterales bacterium
CCGCCACCATGGACTGGATGGAGCAGGAGCAGGAGCGTGGCATCACGATCACCTCCGCCGCCACCGCCTGTGAGTGGCTGGGTCACCGGATCAACATCATCGACACTCCCGGACACGTCGACTTCACAGTCGAAGTGGAGCGCTCGCTGCGCGTGCTCGATGGCGCTGTCGCCGTCTTTGACTCCGTTGCCGGCGTTGAGCCGCAGTCAGAGACCGTCTGGCGCCAGGCTGACAAATACTCAGTACCTCGGATTGCCTACATCAACAAGATGGATCGCACCGGCGCAGACTTTTACATGTCGGTCCGCACGATCAAGGAACGCCTCGGCGCCAATGCCGTGCCGATTCAGCTACCGATCGGAGCCGAGGGCGAGTTTGCCGGGATCATCGATCTGGTCACGATGAAGGCCACGATCTACAAGGACGACCTGGGCGAGGATCTTGAGGTCGTGGACATCCCCGCAGACATGCAGGAACAGGCGGAGGAGTACCGCGCCGCCATGGTCGAGGCCTGCGCCGACCAGGACGACGAGTTGATGGAGCTGTACCTCGCGGAGGAGGAGATCTCCGAGGAGCGCATCATGAACGCACTCAAGGCTTCCACTCTGGCGATCACCGTCACGCCCGTCCTCTGCGGCTCATCCTTCAAGAACAAGGGTGTGCAGCCGCTGCTCGACACCATCGTCGCCCTGCTGCCTTCACCGCTCGAAGTTCCGGCGGTCGAGGGCCTGCTTCCGCTCAAGAAGGGTGAAGAAGAGCGCGAAGAGGGATCCCGCCCGGCTGACGACAGCGCCCCGTTTGCGGCTCTGGCCTTCAAGGTGATGTCCGATCCATACGTCGGCAAGCTGACCTACTTCCGCGTCTATTCCGGATCCCTCGAGGCTGGCGGGCGTGTGCTCAACGTGACCACCGGCAAGACCGAGCGCATCGGCCGCCTTTTGATGATGCACGCCAACTCTCGCGCGGAGATCGATCGGGTCTACTCCGGCGATATCTGCGCTGGTGTCGGCCTCAAGCAGACCGGAACCGGTGACACCCTCTCGGCCCCGGATGCCCCGATCCAGCTCGAGAGCATGGACTTCCCTGACACGGTCATCGCTGTGGCAATCGAGCCAAAGACCAAGTCGGACCAGGAAAAGATGGGCGCCGCCCTGGCCCGGCTCTCCGAAGAAGACCCGACCTTCCGGATCGAGTCCGACGAAGAGACAGGCCAGACCTTGATCCACGGAATGGGCGAGCTGCACCTGGAGGTGCTGGTCGATCGAATGATCCGTGAGTTCAACGTCGAAGCCAACGTCGGCAAGCCACAGGTCGCATACCGCGAGACGATCCGCAAGCGGGTCGAGAAGGTAAACGCCAAGTTCGCCCGCCAGACCGGTGGCCGCGGCCAGTACGGCCACGCGGTGATCAACATCGAGCCGGCCCCGGGTGATGGATTCGTCTTCGAGAGCAAGATCAAGGGCGGCGTTATTCCGACCGAGTACATCCCGGCCGTGCGCCAGGGCATCACCGAGGCACTCGAGAACGGCGTCAAGGCCGGTTATCCGCTGGTTGACCTCAAGGTTGAACTGATTGACGGTTCTTACCACGACGTCGACTCCTCGGAAATGGCCTTCAAGATCGCTGGCTCGATGGCGCTGCAGGAAGGCGCCCGCAAGGCCAGCCCGACTCTTCTCGAGCCGGTGATGTCGGTCGAGGTAATCACTCCCGAGGATTACCTCGGTGACGTGATCGGTGATCTTTCCCGCCGACGTGGCAAGGTTCAGGGGCAGGAGCAGCGCGGAAACGCACTCGCAGTCTCAGCTTTTGTGCCACTCAGCGAGATGTTCGGCTATGCCACCGACCTCAGGTCTTCGACTCAGGGTCGAGCTTCGTACACGATGCAGTTCGATAAATACGAAGAGGTGCCTTCAAACATCGCCGAGGAGATCTCTGCGCACCGGTCCGGAACCCCGGCCGGCGCAGAGGCATAGGCAGACAGCCCCGCGCTTCGCAAAGGGCTATATTTCCCAAGTTCGCCCGAAGGCAGGGTGAGCCTGCAAGCGACTCATAAGCTTTAGCAGTCCAATCAGACGTAAAACCCTTAAAAAAGAACCAGAACCAGAGAAGAACAGAAAGGTCTAAGGAGAGCGATGTCCAAGGAGAAGTTCGAACGCGACAAGCCGCACGTAAATGTCGGCACCATCGGTCATGTCGACCATGGAAAGACAACGTTGACGGCCGCGATCACTACAACGCTTTCCGGCAAGGGCGACACCGAGGCCAAGAGCTTCGCCGATATCGACAACGCACCGGAAGAGAAGGAGCGCGGCATCACCATCGCGACCTCTCACGTTGAGTACGAGACCGAGAACCGCCACTACGCTCATGTCGACTGCCCCGGCCACGCCGACTACGTCAAGAACATGATCACCGGTGCGGCTCAGATGGACGGTGCGATTCTTGTTGTGTCAGCCGCCGATGGCGTTATGCCCCAGACCCGCGAGCACATCCTGCTTGCCCGTCAGGTCAACGTGCCGCACGTCGTGGTCTTCCTGAACAAGGTTGACCAGGTCGATGACGATGAACTGCTTGAGCTGGTCGAAGAAGAGGTACGCGACCTGCTCAACGAGTACGAGTTCGACGGCGAGAACACCCCGATCATCAAGGGTTCGGCCACCATGGCTCTCGACGGCAACGAAGAGATGCAGGCTCGGATCATTGAACTCGGTGAGGCCCTGGACACCTACATCCCGGAGCCCGAGCGTGAGCTCGACAAGCCCTTCCTGATGCCGGTCGAGGACATTTTCTCGATCACCGGTCGTGGCACCGTTGCCACCGGACGCATCGAACAGGGCATTGTCAACACCGGTGACGAGATCGAGATCGTCGGAATCAACCCGACCACTACGACCACCGTCACAGGCGTCGAGATGTTCCGCAAGATCCTCGACGAGGGTCGCGCCGGAGACAACGTTGGCTGCCTTCTCCGCGGCACCAAGCGTGAGGAAATCGAGCGCGGCCAGGTTCTCTGCAAGCCCGGCTCGATCACGCCGCACACCAAGTTCAAGGCTGAGGTCTACGTCCTCAAGAAGGAAGAGGGCGGACGCCACACCCCGTTCTTCACGGGTTATCGGCCGCAGTTTTACTTCCGGACAACGGACGTGACCGGCGTCGCCAACCTGCCCGAGGGCACGGAGATGGTCATGCCGGGTGACAACATCGAAATGGAAATCGAGCTGATTCAGCCGATCGCCATGGACCAGGGCCTGCGCTTCGCCATCCGTGAGGGTGGACGCACCGTAGGGTCGGGTGTCGTCTCGGAGATCATCGAGTAACGACTGATTTACAGGGGCGGGCACCGCAAGGTACCGCCCCGGCTGTCGCCCCTCGGGTGACAGGGATTTACGAGTACCAGTTACAAATTTGAAGTACCCCAGGAAGTCGAACCACGTCTGCCCCCAAAGGGAATGGCGCAGGCGGCGGGGGACCTTGACATCAGCGAGCGCTGGCGTAGAGCCGGTTCACGCCCACAGAACGAGAAAGCAAGAAAAGTGGCCGCAATCGCCGCACAAAAAATCAGGATCAGGCTCAAGGCCTATGATCACGACGCAATTGACCGCGCTGCGCGGGAGATAGTCGATACTGCCGAGCGCACTGGCGCGACGGTATCCGGTCCTGTTCCTCTGCCGACCGAGCGCAACATTTACTGCGTGATCCGCTCACCTTTCAAGGACAAGGACTCTCGTGAGCACTTCGAGATCCGAACTCACAAGCGGCTGATTGACATCATGCAGCCGTCCCCCAAGACTGTCGATTCGCTCCAGCGCCTGGATTCACTCCCGGCCGGCGTGGACATCGAGATCCGCCTCTAGGCATCCATGTCAGCGATCCTCGGAAAGAAACTCGGAATGACCCAGATTTTCAGGGAAGACGGTGAGGTCATTCCCGTGACAGTGATCGAAGCCGGCCCATGCCCGGTCACGGCGATCCGCAAGCCCGATCGTGACGGCTACTCGGCGATTCAGCTCGCTTTCGATCAGGTCAAGGAGAAACGTTTGAGCAAGGCCGAGCTCGGCCACCTGAAGAAGGCTGATTCGGAGCCGATGCGGGTGCTGGTTGAGTTCCGCGACGCGACGATTGACGGTGGTGAAGAGGGCGAGGATGGCGAAGTCAGTCTTGGCCAGCACGTGACCGTGAAGAACTTTGAGGCCGGCCAGAAGGTCAAGGTCGCCGGCATCAGCATCGGCAAGGGCTTTCAGGGCACTGTCAAGCGTCACAACTTTTCACGCGGACCTGTTTCACACGGCTCACACAATGTGCGTGCTCCCGGATCAATCGGCGCCAGCGCCTACCCTGCCCGGGTGTTCAAAGGCATGCGTCTTCCCGGCCAGATGGGTAACAGGCGCGCTACTCAGAAGGGCCTGGAGATCGCCGACATCGACGCCGATCGCAACCTGCTTCTGATCAAAGGCTCCGTACCGGGATCCCGCAACTCGATCGTGGAGATTCGTACTGATGGCTGAGACCAAGGTGAAAAAGGTGCCCGTGCTGGGCAAGACGACCAAGGCTGACGTGCCCGCCGACCTGTTCGGCGAGGAGTTCCACCAGTCGCTGGTTCACGAGACCGCCCGGGCCGACGCCAACTCGCGTCGTCGCGGAACTGCGTCGACTCTGACCCGCGGTGAGGTCTCCATGACCACCGCCAAGGCCTGGCGCCAGAAGGGCACTGGTCGTGCTCGTGTTGGTGCCCTCAGTGTTCCCAACCGTTACGGAGTCGGTGCCGCGTTCGGCCCGAAGCCGCGTCACTACACCGTCAAGGTGAACCGCAAGGCCCGCCGCAGGGCGATGCGGTCCGCTCTTTCGGTCCACGCTGACCGCGGCAGCGTCGCCATTGTCAAGGCAGCTGATTTCGAGACGCCCTCAACCAAGGCAGCCGCGGCCGCACTGGACAAGTGGGGAGCTAAACGCTCAACTCTGATCGTGATCCTCGGCGATGAAACCGGCCTGCTCAGGAGCTTCCGCAACATCCCCCGGATCAAGGTGATGGAGATTGGCGCCGTGGGTGTCGTCGATGTCATTGGCGCCGCATCGATGGTGATCTCCGAAAGCGCTCTGGAAGTACTGGCCAGCCGCGCCGGCAGCGATGAGACTTCCGAGGCCCCGAAGGCCAAGGCCAAGGCTAAAACATCAAAGGCA
Organism: Solirubrobacterales bacterium; assembly: GCA_040881895.1. Classification (GTDB taxonomy): domain Bacteria; phylum Actinomycetota; class Thermoleophilia; order Solirubrobacterales; family 70-9; genus 67-14. The sequence continues at coordinate 5,179 of JBBECI010000008.1, forward strand.
GCGAAGACCGAAACTGAAGAAGCCGCCACCGGCAAGGACGGCGAGTGATGGATCCCAGAGCCGTAATCGTGCGACCGGTCATCTCCGAGAAGACCTATGCCCTGATCGCTGCGGGCAAGTACACCTTCAGGGTGGACGACCGGGCTCACAAATTCGAGATCAAGGATGCGGTAGAGCAGGCTTTTGGTGTTGAGGTGGTGAAGGTCCGGACCTCCAAGGTTCGCTCCAAGCCCAAGCGCCGTGGACTCCACTCAGGAAGGAGCCGCTCCTGGAAGAAGGCAGTTGTCGAGCTCGCCCCGGGCGAGACAATCGAGCTGTTTGAAGGCGCAGCGGTAGAGGGTTAAGAAAGAGACTTATGGCAATCAGAAAGACAAAACCCACCAGCCCGGGACGCCGGTTCGCCACTTACCAGGTGCGCGAGCAGATCACCGCGACTGAGCCGGAGCGCAAGTTGACCGAGGGCCTGACCAAGTCAGGTGGGCGTAACGTCAATGGACGGATCACTTCCCGGCACCGCGGCGGAGGAGCCAAGCGGCGCTACCGCAGGATCGACTTCAAGCGGCTCAAGGACGGCATCCCGGCCAAGGTGGCGACGGTCGAGTACGACCCGAACCGCAGTTCCTACATCGCGCTGCTCCATTACGCCGACGGCTTCAAGAGCTACATTCTGGCCCCATCCCAGATCAACGTCGGTGATGTGGTCCAGTCCGGCCCCGGCGCTGACATCCGCCCCGGAAACTGCCTCGCACTTGGCGAGATGCCGGTCGGCACGATCGTGCATAACGTGGAGATGAAGGCCGGCCAAGGCGGAAAGCTCGGTCGCTCTGCCGGGACTTCGATTCAGTTGGTCGCCAAGGAGGGTGAGATGGTCACCCTGCGCCTGCCATCGTCAGAGATGCGGCTGGTGAGGGCTGAGTGCCGCGCGACGATCGGCACGATCTCCAACTCCGAGCACCAGAACGTCAAGATCGGCAAGGCGGGACGCAACCGGCACAAGGGCAAGCGCCCGCAGTCGCGCGGTATCGCCATGAACCCGGTCGACCACCCCCACGGCGGTGGCGAGGCCCACAAGACGCCGGGTGGACACCCGGTGACCCCGTGGGGCAAGCCGACTCTCGGCTACCGGACTCGCAAGAAGGGCAAGGCCTCCGACCGTTACATCGTGCGTGGCCGACGCCGCGGCAAGAAGAAGGGCAGATAGACCATGGGCAGATCAACCAAAAAGGGTCCGTTCGTCGAGGAGCGGCTGATGGGCCGCATCAATGCGATGAACGAAGCCGGAGACAAGCAGATGATCAAGACCTGGTCACGACGCTCAACGGTCTTCCCGGAGATGGTCGGTCACACGATCGCCGTTCACGACGGCCGCAAGCACGTACCGGTTTTCATCAGCGAGTCGATGGTGGGCCACAAGCTCGGCGAGTTCGCGCCGACCCGCACCTTCCGGTCGCACACCGGAGGCAAGGACTGACCGTGGCCCAGAGCAAGGCAGCAGATCGCAGCACCGCCAGGTCGAAGGCCAAGGCAGAAGAGGCCGGCCCCGTGCTGGTCCGTGCCACCGCCAAATACGTGCGAGTCGCCCCTCGAAAGGTCCGGCTCATCGCTGATCAGGTGCGTGGCAAGCACATAGATGACGCTCGTTCGCTGCTCCAGTTTTCTCCGCGCTCCGCTGCTGATGACATCGCCAAAGTGATCGAGTCCGCCGCCGCCAACGCAGAGGCTAACCACGACCTGGTCGGTGACGAGATGGTCGTTCACGAGATTCGGGTTGACGAAGGGCCGACCCTCAAGCGCTTCCGGCCGCGCGCGATGGGCCGTGCCACCCCGATCCACAAGAGAACCTGCCACATCACCGTGGCTCTGACTCCGGAAGACGAGGACTAGAAAAACCTATGGGCCAGAAGATCCATCCCGAAGGCTTCCGAGTCGGCTACATCCATGATTGGAAGTCGAACTGGTTTGCCGAAAAAGACTTCGCCGACCTGCTCATGCAGGATCTGGCAATCCGCGATCACATCGAGGCCAAGCTGGCCCATGCAGGTCTGTCTGACATCACGATCCAACGTCGTGGTGAGGTCGCCGTGGACATCCACACCGCCCGTCCCGGCATCGTCATCGGCAAGTCCGGCAGTGAAGTCGACGCCCTGCGCAAGGATCTCCACAAGATCACGGGCACCCCGGTCAAGGTCAACATCCGTGAGGTCAAGCGGCCCGAGCTCGACGCCAAGCTGGTCGCTCAGTCGATCGCCGAACAGCTTCAGGGCCGCGTTGCTTTCCGGCGAGCGATGAAGCGCGCACTGACCTCGGCCATGCGCTCAGGCGCCAAGGGCGTAAAGGTCCAGATTTCCGGTCGCCTCGGTGGGGCAGAGATGGCCCGCACCGAGGGCTACTCCGATGGTCGCGTGCCACTTCACACAATGCGCGCCGACATCGACTACGGATTCGTCGAGGCGAAGACCGGCACCGGACGCATTGGGGTCAAGTGCTGGATCAACAAGGGCGAGATCATGCCCGAAGGCTTTGAGTCGGCCCAGCTCACCGAGCCGGAGCCGCCGCAGGACAACCGCCGCCGTGGTGGAGACAACCGCGGTGGGGGAGGTCGTCGCTGATGTTGATGCCGAAGCGGGTCAAGCACCGCAAGGTCATGAGGGGCCGCCGAAAGGGCAACGCGAAGGGCGGCACCGCCGTAACTTTTGGTGAGTACGGCTTGAAGTCACTCGAGCGTGGCTGGGTCACCAGTCGCCAGATCGAGGCCGCCCGAGTCGCCATGACAAGAAAGATCAAGCGTGGCGGCAAAGTCTGGATCAACATTTTTCCCGACAAGCCGATCACCAAGAAGCCGGCCGAGACCCGCATGGGTTCCGGTAAGGGCAACCCTGAGGCCTGGGTTGCCGTGGTCAAGCCCGGCCGGGTGATGTTCGAGCTCGCCGGCGTCGATGAGGAACTTGCCCGTGAGGCGATGCGGGTTGCAGGACACAAACTTCCCCTGAAGACCAAGTTCGTACAGCGCGAAGGAGCGGGCGAATGAGGGCCAGCGAGATACAGAGCATGCACGACACCGAGTTGGTCGACAAGTTGAAGGAAGCGCGTCAGGAAGCGTTCAACCTTCGCCTCCGCCATGCCACTGGCGAACTCGAGAATACATCCGGCCTCAAGCAGGCAAAGCGGGAAGTGGCTCGGCTGTTGACGGTCGCCCGTCAGCGCAACATTGACCTTGAGCGCGAACAGAGCTCCAACTAGTCAGGCAGAACTGATGTCAGAAGAAGAAAAAGAAGAAACAACTGAAGAAGAGACTCCGGCTGTAGAGGAGACTCCGGCAGAGGAGACGCCAGCCGCAGAGGAGACGCCAGCCGCAGAGGACACTCCGGCAGAAGAGGCTCCGGCAGAAGAGGCCGTAGAGGCCCCTGTTGAAGAGCCGGCGGCCGAGGAAGCTCCCGCCGAGGAAGCTGCTCCTGCCGCTGAATCTGCTCCCTCGGAGCCAGCTGAAGCGGATCCGCTCGCCGATCTGTCCTGGAAGGAGCGCAGTCGCCTGCTCAAGTCTCGCGAGTCCGGCGAGGCCGGCCCGCAGAGGACTCCCGAAGAGCGCGAGGAAGACCGCAAGAAGGCCCGGGCCTCAAAGGCCCGTGCCCGCCGCAAGCGCCGCGAAGAAGTCAAGGCCGAGGCCAAGCCTGGCTCCGGCGAAGGCACGCCTCCGGCCGAGAAGATCCGCACCGGCAAGCCCAAGGAACGGCAGGGACTGGTGACCTCGAACAAAGGCGACAAGACGATCACGGTCCAGATTGACAGCGCCCGGCGTCATCCCGTATACGAAAAAATCGTCCGTCAGCGGCACAAGATCCACGTCCATGACGAGCGCAACGAGGCCGGCGAGGGTGACGTGGTTCGCGTTATCGAAACCCGCAAGCTTTCCAAGACCAAGCACTGGCGCCTGGTCGAGATCCTGGAAAAGGCCAGGTAGGCGATGATCCAGCAGGAATCCAGACTCCGCGTCGCCGATAACTCCGGTGCCCGCGAACTTCTCTGCATCCGGGTCAAGGGTGGCTCCCACCGCAAGTACGGCTCGATCGGTGACGTGATCACCGCGACTGTCAAGGCGGCCAGCCCCCAGGGCAACGTGCGCAAGGGCGAGGTCGTTCAGGCTGTAATCGTGCGCACCCGCAAGGAGATCGGTCGCCCGGACGGCACCTATATCGCCTTCGACGAGAACGCCGCCGTTTTGATTGACGAGCAAAAGAACCCGCGGGGCACCCGTATCTTTGGCCCAGTCGCCCGCGAACTTCGAGACCGCGACTTCATGAAGATCATCTCTCTCGCACCGGAGGTGCTTTGACCATGAGGATTCGTACCGATGATCAGGTTCAGATCATGTCCGGCAAGGATTCGGGCAAGCAGGGCCGCGTTCTGCGGACCAACCCGAAGAAGGAAACCGTTTTTGTTGAAAACCTCAACATGGTGAAGCGTCACCAGCGGGCCCAGCCGTCTCCGAGCGGACAGGGCCCTGGCAAGGATGGCGGGATCATCGAGATGGAAGGTCCGGTCCACGTGTCGAACGTGATGCTGGTCGACCCGACTGATAACCGGCCCACCCGGGTCGGCGTCCGTGTAACTGAAGACGGCACCCGCCAGCGCTTCTCCAAGCGAACCCAAGAGGCAATCTAGGAATCATGGAAGCAGCAACGACAACTGAACAGGCAGTTCCGCCGCCCCGGCTCCGGGAGACCTACCGCGAAGAGATTCTGCCGCAGCTGGTTGAAAAGTTCGGCTACTCGACTCCGATGCGTGCCCCGCGCCCGGAGAAGATCACGCTGAACATGGGCCTCGGTTCCCATATGGACACCAAGCGGCGCGAGAAGGCCGCCGGCGAGCTGGCCCTGATCGCCGGTCAACACCCGAACCAGCGCATGGCGAAGAAGTCCGTCGCATCGTTCAAGGTTCGTGAAGGCATGCCGGTCGGGGTTTCCGTGACCCTGCGTGGCGCCCGTATGTGGGAGTTTCTGGACCGACTGATCTCGATCTCGATTCCCCGGATCCGGGACTTCCGCGGCCTCAAGGCCACTTCCTTCGATGGCCGTGGCAATTACTCCATGGGTATCAGGGAGCAGTTGATTTTTCCCGAGATCGATTACGACTCGGTTGATGAGACTCACGGTCTCGACATCACGATCACCACGTCCGCTCCAACGGATGCAGAAGCCTTCGAGCTGCTGCTGCTTCTGGGTATGCCTTTCTCAAAAGAAGGACGCCCCGACGCAGACGGTGACGAAGAACCCACCGACCAAGAAGAGCAGGAGGGCTAGGCCAAATGGCCAAGACATCTCAAAAGGTGCGGCAGCAGCGCCCCGCCAAGTACAAGACCCGCGAATACAACCGGTGCCGCCGTTGCGGTCGCCCGCGCGCCTATTACCGCAAGTTCGGCATCTGCCGGATCTGCCTGCGCGAGGCTGCTCACGAGGGCTACATCCCCGGCATGACGAAGTCCAGCTGGTAGATCATGATTACTGACCCGATCGCCGACTATCTGACCCGCATCCGCAATGGCCTGAGGTCCGGCCTCGCAACTGTCGAGGTGCCCAGCTCGAAGCTCAAGCTGGAAATCTCACGAATCCTTACCGAGCAGGGCTACATCAACGGCTTCGAAAAGATGCCAGCCGACGTGGGCGAGAAGATTTCGGTGGAACTCAAGTACACCAAGGATCACCTGCCTGTAATCACCGGTATCGAGCGTGTTTCGCGTCCCGGCCGTCGTCGCTATGTCAACCACGCTTCGGTCCCCCGGGTCCAGGGCGGAACCGGCACGGCAATCGTCACAACGTCGAACGGAGTGATGACTGGCCACGATGCCAAGAAGACCGGAGTCGGGGGGGAGGTAGTCGCCTACGTCTGGTAACCCGGACCCAAGCGACTGAACATCATGAGCCGAATCGGAAAGAAACCCATCGAACTCCCCGCGAGCGTCGAAGTCGAGATCAAGCCAGGCCTCGTCAAGGTCAAGGGGCCCAAAGGCGAGCTGACTCAGGTGGTCTCCCACGAAATGACGGTCAAGGCTGAAGACGGTGTAATCACCGTCGACCGACCTACCGACCGTGGGCCGCATCGAGCTCTTCACGGACTTACCCGCAGCCTGGTCGCAAACATGATCGTCGGTGTCACCGACGGCTACGAAAAACACCTCGAGATTCAGGGTGTTGGTTACCGTGCTGCCGCAAAGGGCAAAGGGCTCGAACTGGCTCTCGGCTACTCGCATCCGGTGTCGATCGATGCTCCCGAGGGAATCGAGTTCGATGTCCCACAGCCGACCGAGATCATCGTGCGTGGAATTGATAAGCAGAAGGTCGGACAGATTGCGGCAAACATCCGCGAGAGTCGTCCACCTGAGCCGTACAAGGGCAAGGGCATCCGTTACCGCGGCGAGCACGTCGCGAGGAAGGTCGGTAAGCGCGTATGACCATCACGACGAATCGCGAGAGGCGCCAGCGCCGGAGGTACCGCGTGCGCTCGAAGATTTCGGGAACCGCAGAACGTCCCCGGCTTTCGGTCTACCGCTCGAACAGGGGAGTGTTCGCTCAGCTGATCGACGACGTCGACGGCAAGACGCTGGCTTCGGCCAACTGGACCGAGCCGGAACTGCGTGAACTGGACAAGACTGAACAGGCGAAGAAAGCCGGCGAACTGTTGGCCGAACGTGCAAAGAAGGCAGGAGTCGAGCGATGTGTGTTCGACCGAAGCGGTTACCGCTACCACGGCAGAGTCAAGGCACTCGCCGAGGGAGCGAGAGAGGGTGGGCTGGAGTTCTAATGGACTTCGCTACGGTGAACGGCTGATATGAAGGGAATGGATACAGCTCGCGTCGACATGGTCAGCCCTAAGGGGCTCGACTTGCAGGAACGCGTGATCGAGATCAACCGCGTGGCCAAGGTGGTCAAGGGCGGTCGTCGTTTCTCGTTCACGGCCCTGGTTGCCGTCGGCGATGAGGAATCGGTGGTTGGCATCGGATACGGGAAGGCACGGGAAGTTCCGCTCGCCATCCAGAAGGCGGTCGAGAACGCTCGCAAAAATCTCGTCCGGATTCCGAAGTACAACGACACGATCACTCACAAGATCATCGGAAGGTTCGGTGCGGGCCATGTTGTGCTGCGGCCGGCCAGCCCCGGTACTGGCGTGATCGCCGGTGGCGGAGTGCGCGCGGTGCTGGAGCTCGGGGGCGTCAAGGACATCCTCACCAAGAGCATCGGCACCCAGAATCCGATCAATCTGGTCAAGGCGACCATGGACGGCATCGTCCGCCTGCGCCGGCCGGAGGAAGTCGCCGAACTGCGTGGACTCAGCATCTCGGAAGTGCTTGGGATCCACCACGAGAAAAAGCCTGATTCTGACGGCGGTGGAGATCAAGACGCGGCCAGCACGGCGGCGGTCGAAGAGGCCGCTGATGCGGCTGCCAAGGCTGGTGAGGCAGCCGAAGCCACAGAGGCCGAAAGCACCCCGGCTGACATTAACGCGCTTGAAGAAAAGGCAGCCGAAGAAGTGGCCTCTCAGAGCGGAGCTGTAGTCGAGAACCCCTCGACGATCGCCCCGAGCGAAGTTGAGGCAGAAGTCGCTGCTGAAGAACAGCTTGACGCCGGAACCACTGAAGCCGCTGAAGAGGTTCAAGCGGCCGAGGAAGTTGCCGAGGATGCCGAGAAGGCCGAGGCAGCCGACGGGAAGGCCTCCTGATGGCCAAGGTCGCAATCACTCAGGTTCGTTCGAACATCCACCGGAACCCGCATCAGATGGGTACCCTCAAGGCTCTTGGTCTCGGCAAGCTTGGCCGTACCGTTGAGATAGAGGATTCACCCCAACTGCGTGGTCAGATCAGGGTCATTGACCACCTGGTTCAAGTCAAGGAGAACTGATGGCCAAGAAGCAGGAAAGTCGCGCCGACGAGATCGGCCTTCACAATCTGAGTCCGAAGCCCGGATCCCGCCGTCCGCGCAAGCGGATCGGTCGTGGTCCTGGCTCCGGCACCGGCAAGACTTCGGGCCGCGGGCACGGCGGTCAGGGTCAGCGCTCGGGCAACAAGCGCAACGCAGCCCACGAAGGCGGTCAGAACCCGATCCACATCCGGATGCGCAAGCTGCGTGGTCCCAACATGAAGAAGTCGATGCCGTTCGAGAACTTCCGTACATACACTCAGCCGGTCAATCTGAGCGACCTCGAAGAGCGTTTCGAGGCAGGTGCCGAAGTGACCCCGGAGTCCCTGAAGGACGCCGGTCTTGCGACCCGCAAGCATCCGGTGAAGATCCTCGCCAAGGGCGAGATCAGCAAAGCCCTGACTGTGAAAGCTCATGGCTTCAGTGAGACCGCGAAAAGCAAGATCGAAGCCGCCGGCGGAAGCTGTGAGCTGATCGAAGCCTGATGCTGGCAACCATCGCGAAGGCATTTTCTGTACCGGAGATTCGCAGGAAGCTCCTGTTCGTAGCGGGCATACTCGCGCTCTACCGACTCGGCGCCTACATCCCGGTGCCGGGAGTCAATGTCGACGCAATCAAAAGCCTCGAGGATTCGCTGACCGGCTCGGACATCCTCGGTTTCCTCAATCTCTTCTCAGGGGGAAGTCTCTCCCGACTGTCCCTTTTTGCCCTGGGCATCATGCCCTACATCACCGCCTCGATCATCCTGCAGTTGATGACGGTGGTGCTTCCTTCTCTGGAGCGGCTCCAGAAGGAGGGGGAAGTAGGGCAGCAGAAAATCACCCAGTACACCCGTTACCTCACTGTCGGACTCGCCGCGATGCAGTCCTTCGCCTACGTCTTCCTTTTCAACTCGCTTGCCCCGGCAGGTGGCGAAAGCGTGATCAGCAGCCTCTCCCCCCCGAATATTTTCCTGATTGTCATCTGCCTCACCGCGGGTACCGTCCTGCTGATGTGGATGGGTGAACTGATCACTCAGAAAGGGATCGGCAACGGTATTTCGCTGCTGATCTTCGCCTCGATTGTCTCCGGCGTCCTGCCGGGCATCCAGACCTGGTGGACCAACCCGGACCAGATCTTCATTGTGCTGCTTCCGTTCATCATCCTCGGAGTGGTGGTCGCGATCGTCTTCGTCCAGGAAGGCCAGCGCCGTATCCCGGTTCAGTACGCCAAGCGGGTGGTAGGCCGCAAGATGACTTCCGGTGGCTCCACTTACCTTCCGCTCAGGGTCAACATGGCTGGCGTCATTCCGGTGATATTCGCGGCCTCGATCATGGCGCTGCCGCCGACTGTCGGGCAGCTGATAAACACCTCGGCTGCGCTGGACTTCGCTGCGTTCCTGGCTCCGGACCAGTGGGCCTATGTGGTCGGTGAGGTTTTCTTCATCATCATCTTCACTTACTTCTATACGGCCGTAACTTTCAATCCGGTCGACCAGGCAGACAACCTCAAGAAATACGGTGGTTTTATTCCGGGTGTGCGCCCCGGCCGGCCGACCGCTGAGTATCTCGACCGGGTGCTCTCCCGGTTGACCTTCCCCGGCGCGCTCTATCTTGGAGCTGTCGCGGCCTTTCCCACGATCCTGTTCAACCAGGTCGGAGGCGGGTTCTTCTTCGGGGGAACATCGATTCTGATCGTCGTTGGCGTGGCGCTGGATACGGTCAAACAGCTCGAGGCCCAGCTGATGATGCGTAACTACGAGGGCTTCCTCCGCTAGGAGCGAGGAAACCCGATGTCCGCTCGAAATCTGAACCTGATACTGCTCGGCCCGCCCGGTAGCGGCAAAGGAACCCAGGGCGAACGTCTCCAGGAGGATCTGGAGCTTCCGTACTACGCGACCGGTGACATTCTCCGTGCCGCAGTCAGAGATGAGACAGAGGTCGGCCTCGCCGCGAAGGAGTTCATGGATCGCGGCGATCTGGTTCCCGACGAGGTAATCATCGGTCTGATCGCCGAGCGTCTTGAAAGTGGCGAAGCGAACCGCGGGTTCATCCTCGACGGATTCCCGCGTACCGTCCCGCAGGCCGAGGCGCTTGATCTCAAGCTGTCCGAGGTCGGACGTCAGCTGACCGCTGTGATCCTTATCGATGTCACGGATGAGGAGATCGTCCGCAGACTCTCGGGACGACGGGTCAGCAGCAAGGAGGGCTACGTCTACCACATCGAGTTCAATCCGCCTAAGGTTGAAGGTATCTGCGACATCGACGGGTCGGAGCTGATCGTGCGTGACGACGACAAGCCGGACGTCGTTCGCCATCGCCTCGAGCAGTACCACGAGAAAACCGCCCCTCTGGTTGATTACTACGCCAGGCAGGCATTGCTCAACCGGGTCGACGGCTCCCGTGATCCCGACCAGGTCGGCGAATCGGTCCGCTCTCTGATTTCCACATTCAGTCTCGAAGAGGGCCCGTGATTTTCACGGCCCTGTCGTCCGCTGCATGATCAAACGCAAGACTCCGGAACAGATAGAAAAGATGGCCGCCGCGGGCGCTGTCCACGCACGCTGCATGAAAATGGTCGCCGGGATGGTTCGGCCAGGCGTGACCACAGCCGAGCTCGATCAGGCTGCCGAGAAGTTCATCCACTCGCAGGGCGGGGTTCCTACCTTCAAGGGATTCCGCGGCTTCCCGGGATCAATCTGTGCTTCACCCAACTCGATGGTCGTGCATGGCATTCCCGGTCCCTATGAACTCCAGAAGGGGGACATCATCTCGATCGACATCGGTGTGACCCTTGATGGCTGGGTTGCGGACGGAGCCAGCACTGTCCCGGTAGGTGAAATAGACGAGACGACGGCGCGGCTGCTCGAGGTAACCAAGGAGTCGCTTGATCTGGCAGCCAGTCAGATGGTTCCCGGCAACCGGGTCGGGGATGTCTCAAATGCCGTCCAGACACATGCCGAGGCCGCGGGATTCTCGATAATCAGGTCGCTGGTCGGTCACGGCATCGGCCAGGAAATGCATGAACCACCGCAGATCCCGAACTACGGTACTGCGGGGCGGGGTCCCGAAATCGAAGCTGGAATGGTCTTTGCGATTGAACCGATGGTCAATGTCGGCGGGCCTGAGATCTTCATGGATGACGACGGCTGGTCGGTCTATTCCGAAGACGGTTCAATGGCAGCACACTTTGAGTTCACGGTGGCAGCGACCGACAACGGACCAAGGATACTGAACCGCTGGGACGAGATATGAGTCTTCTTGCTATTGTTCGCGTTCGGCCTAATGGGCCGCTTTTTCACGCCCGTAGCCCGATTAATGGGGCTCTCGGGAGATCTCTTCCAAAAGGAACCAAAGGACGATGAAAGTCCGAGCCTCGGTAAAACCGATGTGTGAGAAGTGCAAGATCATCCGCCGGCGTGGCCGGGTTATGGTGATCTGCGAGAACCCGCGACACAAGCAGAGGCAGGGCTAGTAAATGGCGCGTATCGCCGGGGTCAACATCCCCCTCAACAAGAGGACCGAAATCGGCCTCACATATGTTTTCGGAATCGGACAGGCAACCGCCCAGGATCTCTGCGCGCAGGTTGGTGTTGATCCGGACACTCCAGTCAAGGATTTGACAGAAGCAGAAGTCATCAAGTTGCGCGAAGCGATCGAGAACCTCGACGTAGAGGGTGACCTGCGGCGCGAACGTTCACAGAACGTCAAGCGCCTGATGGAAATTGGTTCCTACCGTGGGATGCGCCACCGCCGTGGACTCCCGGTTCGTGGGCAGAGAACCAAAACCAATGCACGCGGCCGCAAGGGACCGCGCCGCATGAGCGTTACCGGCAAGAAAAAGCCGCCAGGCGGAAAGTAGGGACACCAGATGGCTGACAAAAAACCTGCCAAGGCCCGTACCCGCCGCAAAGTTCGCAAGAACATTGCCGTGGGACAGGCTCACATCAAGACCTCATTCAATAACACCATCGTCACCCTGACCGACCTTGAAGGCAACGTAATTGCCTGGGAGTCAGCCGGCAGCGCCGGGTTCAAGGGCTCGCGCAAGTCGACCCCCTTCGCCGCCCAGGTGACTGCTGATGCCGCGGCGCGGAAGGGCATCGAGAACGGCCTTCAGAAGGTTGAAGTTTTCGCCAAAGGTGCCGGTTCCGGCAAGGACACCGCTGTACGTTCGCTCCAAGCCGCAGGCCTCGACGTGACCAGCGTCAAGGACGTGACGCCGCAGGCTCACAACGGCTGCCGGCCGCGCAAGCGCCGCCGCGTCTGAGCCCCGCGACCCCCACAGTTTCTTTCATTTCCCCCCCGAATAGACCAAGGACCCAATGAGCACAGACTTCCAGGTACCGAGCATCAGTTCAGAGCAGGTAGAAGAGAACAAAGGATCGTTCGCGATCGAGCCCCTCGACAAGGGCTTCGGCTACACCTTCGGTTCAAGCCTCCGTCGGGTGCTGCTTTCCTCTCTAAGCGGCGCCGCGATCACCAGCGTGCGCATCGAGGGTGTTTCGCATGAGTTCTCGAACGTCGCCGGCGTGAAGGAGGACGTCACCGACATCATTTTGAACCTCAAGGATCTTGTGGTCAAAATGCATACGGATGCCGACTCGGTCGAGGCACCGCTTGTCGTGACTGGCCCCGGCAGCATCACTGCTGCTGACATAGATCTGCCGGCTGGCGTTGAGATTCTCAACCCCAAGGCGCCGATCGCGACCCTCGAAAAGAAGACCAAGCTCGAGATGTACGTGACAATCGGCCGCGGACGAGGCTACAGGCCAGCAGAGGAGAACAAGGACGACGAGCAGCCAATCGGCGTCATCCCGATCGACTCGATCTTCTCGCCGATCCGTCGGGCTTCCTACGTGGTCGAGACCGCCCGAGTTGGTCAGCGAACCGACTTCGACAAGCTGACTCTGCAACTGGAGACTGACGGTTCGATAGAGCCGAACACCGCCCTGCGCGAAGCCTCCGAGATCCTGATCAAGACGCTGGCCATATTCAGTGATCCAGACCGGGTTGAGGAGCTGACGGCTCGTGAGCCGGTTGAGGTTGAGGTAGTCAGTGGTGATACGGGTGACATGACTGGTGGCGACAACGAAATTCTGATTGACGAGCTTGAGCTGAGCGTTCGTTCGTTCAACTGCCTCAAGCGGGCCGATATCCAGACGATCGGACAGCTGCTTCAGAGGTCCGAGTCAGAACTGGGTGCTATTCCCAACTTTGGCCAGAAGTCGATTGATGAAGTAATTGAAAACCTGCAGGGCCGGGGATACGAGCTTCGCCAGGACTGACGTCCTGAGCTGAGACGAGGAGAAGACGATGCGCCACGGTAAGAAAAGGAACAAGCTCGGTCGTGATTCAGCCCACCGCAAGGCGCTGATGTGCAATCTCTCGAAGGAGCTGATCGAGCATGAGCGCATCAAGACCAGCCAAGCCAAAGCGAAGGCTGCCAAGCCGGAGATCGAAAAGCTGATCACCCTGGCAAAGCGTGGGGACCTCCACGCTCGGCGTCAGGCACTGTCAGCGCTCCGCCAGGACAAGTTTGCCGTCCACAAGCTTTTCGATGAGATCGCACCGCGCTATGCCGAGCGGCCCGGGGGATACATCCGGATCGTCAAAATCGGCCCGCGCAAGTCCGACTCGACCGAGATGGTTTTTCTCGAACTGGTCTGAACCCACCCGGGCTGGTCGCGACCGGGCACACCCATCGGCGGCCTGAGTGATCTGGCGCCTCGATATCGAGTACGACGGTTCGCCATTCAACGGCTGGGCCCGACAGGACAACGGGCCGTCAGTCCAGGCAGAAGTCGAGCGGGCGCTGGCGATCTCCCTTCGCCAGGAGCAGGTTTCTCTGACTGTCGCGGGGCGGACGGATGCGGGTGTTCATGCACTGGGTCAGGTCGCCAGCTTCGAGTTCGATGGCGATATTCCGTCAACCATCGTGAGGAGCCTCAACGGACTCACCTCCCGGGAGATTTCGATTCGTTCGGTCAAGGCGGCCCCTGCAGAATTCGACGCACGTCGCTCCGCGATATCGAGGACCTACTGCTACCGGATGCTGCTGCGCCGGTCGGACAGCCCCTTCGGCCACGACCGGGCCTGGTGGATTTCCCGCCAGATGGATCGCGGGCTGCTTGACGAGTGCGCTGCGGCAATCATCGGTGAACACGACTTCACCGCTTTCACTCCGACTGACACCTACCACACGCGATTCCGACGGGTTATCCATTCCGCAGCCTGGATCAGCGAACAGGGTCTGGTCGCGCCTGATCCCCTGGCAGGGGATACCGGCGACGACTTCCGGCCACGGCCCGAGGACCGGGGCGACTCCGCCTACCTCCAGTTCTGGGTCACTGGCGACTCCTTCATGCGGAGCATGGTCCGCATTCTGGTCGGCACGATGGTTGAGATCGCCGATGGTTCTCGCACGATCGAGGACTTCTATCGCCTGCTGGAGGGGGCGGAGAGGCCCAAAGCCGGCATGACGGCACCACCCCAGGGTCTGTACCTGGTGTCGGTCCGCTACTGACTCACATATCCTTGAACGGTGCGCATCCTTTTGACCAACGACGACGGGATAGGTGCTCAGGGACTTCAGGCGCTGCGACGCGAGTTGCGGAAGATCGACGGGGTCAAGCTTGACGTGATCGCTCCCGATTCCAACCGCAGTGCTTCTGCCCGCAGCATCACCGTGCGCTCGCCGCTGTCAATTCAGGAGATCGAGTTCGAAGATGGCGACCTCGGCCATGCGACCGATGGCACTCCGGTTGACTGCGTGCGGTTTGCCTCGGTCGGCCTGCTCGGCGACCCGCCCGACGTGATCGTCTCGGGCATCAATCATGGGGTCAACCTGGGCGATGATGTGACCTATTCGGGAACAGTCGCGGCCGCTCTTGAAGGCATCGTCCTCGGCATTCCGGCAATAGCGGTCTCGCAACAGTCCACCGAGCAGGAGATGGGCTACGAGCCCCAGCGCCACTACGACTTCGACGTCGCCGCGCGGTTCACCGCCCGGCTGATCGCGGAGCTTGTGGATCACCCGCTGCCGGAAGGCACGCTTCTGAACGTCAACGTGCCGGGCGCCAAGCCGGCCGGTGTGGAGGTCGTGCGGCTTGGCCGCCGGTTCTACAAGGACGAGCTGCGTCAGGTCGAGACCGACGAGCAGGATGGGCGCCGACGGTACCGCTTCTACGGCTACGAGCCCGGAGTCAGGGATCAGCCCGGCACTGACATCGGTGCGATAGCTACCGACAGGATCGCGGTAACCCCGCTTCATCTCGACCTTACTCATCATGTCGGGCTTGAGGGCTTGAAGCAGCGTGATTTCGAGCGGGTCCTCGCGGTCGCCGCGGGGGCGGGCGACTGAGCCCGGACGACGTGGCCGAAACGGTTGAAAAAAAGATCGCGCGGCTTCAGGAAGAGCTGAACCGCCACATCTACCTCTATCACTCGAAGGACGATCCGGAGATCTCCGACGAGCAGTATGACGAGCTTTTCGCTGAGCTTCAGGCGCTCGAAGGCGAGCATCCGGAGCTTATTTCCGGGGACTCGCCTACCCAACGGGTCGGCGCACCGCCGAGCGAGGGTTTTGCGTCGGTTGAGCACACCGTGGCAATGCTCTCTCTGGCCAACGCCCGCACTGCGGAAGACCTGCTCGGGTGGGAAAAGCGGGTCCGGAACCGGTTGGAGAAGGCTGATGTCGATCCGGGGGAGATCACCTGGGTGACCGAGCCAAAGATCGACGGCCTGGCGATTTCCCTGACCTACGAGAACGGGCGGCTTGTTCAGGGGGCCACCCGCGGTGACGGCCGGGTTGGCGAGGACGTAACCCGCAATATCGAGACGATTGACGCATTGCCAAAGCAGATTCAGGATGCTCCACCGCTTATTGAGGTCCGTGGGGAGGTCTATCTGCCGATTCCGGCCTTTATCGAACTCAACTTTCGTCGCACGGAAGCCGGTCTTCCCGCGTTCGCAAACCCTCGTAACTCGGCAGCCGGCTCGATTCGCCAGATCGATCCCGCCGCAGCCGCGGAGAGACCCCTGGCGGTCTGGTCCTACGGCATCGGGGTCACCGATGGCTTTGAGTTCGAGACCCATACTGAGGAGGTCGCCTGGCTGAAAGACCACGGCTTCCAGACCAACCCTGACACCGCCGCTCACTCGGGTATCGAAGAGGTGCTTGAGCGTTGCCAGTGGTGGCTCGACCGCCGGGACGAGCTTGAATTCGAGATCGATGGTGTGGTGATCAAGGTGGACCGGCTCTCACTCTGGAAGGAGCTCGGCGTGGCCGGTCGTGAACCCCGCTGGTCGATCGCCTGGAAGTTCCCTCCGACCACAGCCACCACACGACTCAAGGGAATCGAGTGGAACGTTGGCCGAACGGGCCATCTGGTGCCTTGGGCGATGCTGGAGCCGGTGCGGGTGGGCGGCGTGACGGTATCCACCGCCACCCTCCACAACGAAGAGGACCTCGAGCGTAAGGATGTCCGCGCTGGTGACGAAGTCATTGTCCAGCGAGCCGGGGATGTAATACCGCAGGTTGTCTCAGCCCTTCCGCAGGAGCGCCCGAAGGATGCGGTGCGGCCAGGCCCCCCGACCGTCTGCCCGGCCTGCGGCACCAGGATCATCAAGCCGGAAGATTCCGTCTTTTCGATCTGCCCGAACCGGACCGGCTGCCCCGGCCAGATCTTTCAGCACATCAAGCATTTCGTCTCCCGCGGCGCAATGGACATCGAGGGGCTCGGCGAGAAACAGGTTTCCCGCTTTCTTGAAGAGGGGCTGATCGCCGACGTGGCTGACATCTACTCACTGAAGCAGGAGCAGCTGGAGAAGCTTGAGCGCATGGGAGCCACCTCGTCGGCAAACCTGATCGCAGAGATCGACCGCTCGCGTGAGGTTCCGTTTCCGCGGGTGCTGTTCGCACTGGGCCTGCCCGGGGTCGGCGCTGTCACTGCTGAGGCCCTGGCTGACGAATTTGGCGACATGGAGTCGTTGCGCTCGGCCGACCCGGACCGGATCGAACAGACCGAGGGGGTCGGTCCGATCATGGCGCGTCAGATTTCAGAGTCGCTGGGAGAGGAACGTACCTGGAAGATTGTGAAGCGCCTTCGCAGTCATGGGCTCAACCTGGCCCTTTCGGAGGAAGACCGCCGGCCGGATCACGGCCCTCTGAGCGATATGACGGTGGTGCTCACCGGAACCCTCCCGGACATAACCCGGGATGAGGCCGCTGAGATGGTCAGGCGGGCCGGGGGCAAGGTCACAGGTTCGGTTTCCAGGAAAACTGATTTCGTGATCGCCGGTGAATCAGCTGGCTCAAAGCTTGAAAAGGCTGAGAAGCTGGGAGTCACAGTGCTTGATCGTGACGGCCTTGAGCGTTTGCTCTCCGGCGACCTGCCCTCGGAACAGTAGGGCGAAAGTGCCTTCCGTTCACATCCTGGCGATCAGCGCGGCGATCCGGTCCTGGGCCGCCCTGGCTGCACCGGTGTCGTAAACGCTGTTCATCAGAATCGAAAATGCGTATCTCCGCCCGGCCTCGCTGAAGCAGTAGCCCGAGAGCGCACTGACCCCGGTCAGAGTGCCCGTCTTTGCGCGGCAGCGGTTTTCGGCGGCAGAGCCGCGCATGCGGTCTACGAGTGTGCCGCTGCGGCCGGCGACCGGCAACGAGTCGACGAAAGCTCTCCCGAACCGGCGATTGCGGATCTGACCCAGAACCTTGACCACCTCAAAGGCGGTGGAGCGGTTGGAGATCGTCAGCCCTGAACCATCAGCCGGACTGACCCGGCCCCCAAAGGAATCGGCGACGAACTGCCGTACGACCGAAGCCCCCGCAGAGGTGGTCCCCGCACCCTTCACGGCAGCACCGAGATGCTTGAGCAGCATTTCAGCAAAGAAGTTGTTCGAGTTCAGGTTGGTCAACCTGGCCATCCATGCCATTTCCGGAGAGGCCAGTTTCGTGACCAGGCGGCGGGCCCTCGGACCGGGAGCGTTTCGCAGGGCAACGCCTGGCCGGATCAGCACCCCATTGCTTCGGAGCCGCAATGCCAGCATCCGGGTCGCCAGCCGCGCCGGATTTGCACTGAAGCTGGCAAAACTTGCGCCCGCATACCCGGCGTTCATCGAGAGACCTGACAACGGACCGATCCAGGGGCTCGTCTCGTAGCCAGAATCAGCGACCCCCCGCAGGCCGTCAAACACCGATGCATCGCCGTAGAGCCTGCCGGTCACCCGGTTGATCCCCGCCCGCCGTACCTTCAGGGCCAGCCGATCGATATCCGAACCGGCCCCGTCGGAAAATGCATCCAGAAACTGGCTCGTTCCGAGGCTGGGGTCGCCCCCTCCAAGCAGGTACAGGTCGCCTCGCAGGACACCTTTACTGTCGATCGGACCCGATGAAAAAACCCGCGTCACCATCCGGTGGCCGGGGCCGAGCCTGGCGAGGACAGTCGCGGTGGTGAAAATCTTCGTGTTGGAGGCGAGTGAGTGCCACTTGCCAGGGTTGAGCGAGCAGGCGACTTTGCCCGTATCGAGGTTTCTGACCACCAGGCCAGCCCGGCGGTTGCCGGCTCGGACCCACTTCTGCATCGCTGTACAGGCGGAGGTCACACTCAGCACCGCGTCGCTTGCCGTAGCCCTTTCATCCGGCAGGAAGATCGGCGTCGAGGCCGCTTGGTCCGGGTTTGGCTGGGGCAGCGGCGGCGCAGCAAAGGCTGTTCCGGTGGCGATCAGGAGCGTCGCTGACACGGTGACGATGATGAGTTTGAGGCGCATAGGTCTCATAAAAGGGTAAGGGAGTGAGGCTAACTGAAGGGTGTAGATTCGAGAGCTTTCCGCCTGTGCTGATGCCATAATTGCCAGTGATGGGGAAAGTCGTAAATATCGACACATCCTCGAAGCGACGCAAGGCAGGAAACCGGAAGCGTCCTTCGAAGACTGCGCTCGTGCTCGGAGGCGGTGGTTTTACCGGCGGTGTTTACGAGATCGGCACTTTACGTGCTCTCGACCTGCTCGCGGTTAACTCGACGGTCAATGACTTCGATATGTACGTCGGCACCAGCGCCGGTTCCTTCATCGGGAGCATGCTCGCTGCCGGGGTTACACCGGACGAGATGATGCGAGTGCTGACCGACGAGGAGGACGTGCCGATCCAGCGGCTCAGCCAGGACGTGATGCTTCGCCCGAATGCTTCTGAATATCTGAAGAAGGCCGTCACGCTGCCCTTCCACCTCGCCTCAATGGCAAAGAACCTGCTCCCCAATTTTCGCGAACTGTCGGCGATCGATATCGGCTACGCCCTGGCCGAGCACCTGCCTCAGGGGCTCTATTCCAATGCTGGAATCGGTCGCTACGTGAAAGAGGCACTCGCCACCCAAGGCATCAACGACTCCTTCGACGCGCTTGAGCGAGATCTCTACCTGACTGCCACCGACCTCGACAGTGGTGAGCGCATCGTGCTCGGCGATGCTGACACTGAATGGGCGAACGTTCCGGTCTCCAAGGCGGTCGAATGCTCGACTGCTCTTCCGATGGTCTACGAGCCGGTCGAAGTCAACGGCCGTACGCTGATCGACGGCGGGATTTACTCGACCACGAATGTTGATGTCGCGGTTGAACGCGGAGCTGAGTTCATCGTCGTGATCAATCCGATCGTGCCCTACCTGAACGACCGCGACACTGACCTTCCGACCGTTTCGGGGCAGGAAGTCCGCCGAATCGCTGAAATGGGGGTACCGGCGATCGCAAACCAGACCTTCCGCCTGCTGCTCCACCAGCGGCTGCATGGCGTCGTCGACTTCTGGAGCGAAAAGTACCCGGGCGTGGACATCGTTTTGTTCGAGCCGGAGCTTGACGACGAACTGATGTTCGGCACCTCGATAATGAACTACTCACGCCGGATGGAGATTGCCAGCCATGGCTTTGAAACAGTCACAGCACGGCTTGCTGACGACTACCAGCACCTCAAAGAGGTGACTGAGCGTCACGGACTCGAGATTTCAGCCACGAGATTGCGACGCGTCATCCGCAAGGTCAGGGAGCAGGAAAGCTCCGATGCCTCTGTCTGGAGGAGGATTTTCGACCAGACCACCGGCTCACTTTTGCGCCAGACCGGCTCATCCTGAACCTCCGGTCTTTTTAGCCGGCGTAAAGGTTTTCAATTTCCTCTTCGTACTTCGAGGCGATTACCGGGCGCTTGAGTTTCAGCGTGGGAGTCAACTCGCCGCCTTCCTGACTGAGTTCACGGGGCAGGATCTGGAACCGCTTCACCTGTTCCACGCTTGCGAACTCAGTATTCACCTTTTCAATGTGTTTCTCGAGCGCCGCCCGAATTACCGGGCTGTCGGTCGCCGAGGTTTCGTCGAGAGTCCCCTGTTCAGCTGCGAAGCGGGTCAGGGCCTCGGGGTCAAGCGTGATCAGAGCGACCAGATAGGGCTTGCGGTCACCGACCACCACGCATTGGGAAACCAGTGGATGCCGCTTGACAAGTGCCTCGATGTTGACCGGAGTGATGTTCTTTCCACCGGCCGTAATGATGATTTCCTTCTTGCGGCCAGTGATGCTGACGTAGCCGTCGTCGTCGATTGATGCGAGATCTCCGGTTTGGAGCCAGCCGTCAATGATTGTCTCGTCGGTCGCTTCCTGGTTTTTGTAGTAGCCCTGAAAGATGTTCGGACCCTTGACCAGCAGTTCGCCATCGGCGGCGATCCTGGTTTCAACGCCCGGCAGGGCACGGCCGACAGTGCCAACCCTGGAGGCGCCCGGCAGATTGGCTGTTCCTCCGGTTGAGGTCTCGGTCATGCCCCAGGCCTCGTACACGGGTACGCCGGCAGCGTGGAAGAACCGGATGATCTCGGGGTCAATCGGCGCCGCCCCTGTGAGCGCCAGCTTCAGGTTGCCGCCAAAGATGGCGCGAATCTTGGTGAAGACCAGTTTGTCGGCCAGCCCATGCTGTTTGGCGAGCATAAAACCAGGCTTTTTGCCCTGCTCCTCGAGGCTGTTGACCTTCTTGCCGACCTTGACCGCCCAGTTGAAGATCGCAGCCTTCAGACCACCGTCTCCGGCCGAGGTTGCGATCGCAGTGTCGTGGACCTTCTCGAAAATCCTCGGTACCGACGGAAAGTTCTCCGGCTTGATTTCGGAGAGGCTCGGCACGATCTTGAGCTGATCTCTTTCCCAGAAGGCGATACGTCCGCCGACGTCGAGTGTTCCGTACTGGATCAGCAGAGCGAAGACATGGGCCAGAGGAAGGAACAGAAAGGTCGTCTCACCGGATCCGAGGATGTCCACCTCGCTGGCCATGTCAAGCATCGACCGGTAGTTGCCGTGGGATATGACGCAGCCTTTGGGGGGACCGGTGGTACCCGAGGTGTAGATGATCTTGCAGATGTCGTCAGTAGTGACGCTCTTCCAGCTCTCCTCGAACTCAGCGGCATCACCCTTGGCACCACGCTCCATCAGGGCCTTCATCGACACGGCATCTTTGGCTTCGCCGATCATCACGATCGCCTGCTCGAGTTCCGGCAGCTGATCCCTCACCTGGCGGATCTTTTCGAGCTGTGTTTCGTCTTCGGCAACTACGAATCGTGCTCCCGAATGCTCGATCACGTACTGGCATTCGCCCGGGGAGTTGGTCTGGTAGATCGGTGCGACGATTGCGCCAGCTGACATTACGGCGAAGTCAAAGAGCGTCCATTCGACCCGGGTGTTGCCAAGAATCGAAACCCGGTCGCCCGGCTTCACCCCGAGGTCGATCAGCCCGAGGGTCAGATCCTGTACCTGCGCCAGGATCTGATCGAAGCTTACGTTTTCCCATGTTTCATGGTCATTCTTGAAAAGGAAGGCACCATTTGACGCGAATTTCGCGGCGGCGCACGGTAGGAGGTCGGCTAGCGTCTTGGAGTTGTCAGGGGTGGAATCGGGCAAGATCTATTTCCTCTTTCGGGCAGGGGGGTACACCTTGTTATCAGATTGGATTGGGCAAATCCAGAAAGACATGGTTGATCTCAAACTGCTCAGCCACCTTCTCACCTAGTCTGCGAATACCAAAAGTCTCGGTGGCGTAGTGCCCCGCAGCGATGAAGTTGATTTTCCCCTCGCGGGAATCGGCCATCACGTGCTCGGAAGGTTCCCCCGTCAGGAAGGCATCCAGACCCAGTTCGACAGCGGTGTGGATATTCGAAGCGGCTGCTCCCGAGACGATCCCGATGGACGAAATCACCCCCGGTCCTTCGGCGAATACCAGTGGCTTTCGGCCGAGTCGGGACTGGATCAGTTCCGTGAGTTCGCCCGTCTGTATCCCGTCTTCGCGCCGGCCGATCGCCCCGATACCGCGACCCTTGACCACCCCTATGGCCCCGGCTTCAGCCTTGAAGCCCAACTCGTGACAGAGCAGCACGTTGTTGCCAATCTCAGGATGAGCATCAAGCGGCAGGTGGTAGCTGGCAATCGACAGGTCGTTTGAAAGTGCCAGCTTCAGCCGGGACGCCATCGCGGTGGAAAGGCTGCGCGGGTGGAAGTCCCAAAAGAGTCCGTGGTGGGTAAGCAGCAGGTCGGCACCGGCCTCGACGGATGCCTCGATCGATTCAAGATGGGCAGAGACGGCAGTGGCTACGGTGGTTACTTCCTCCCGACCAGGTACTTGCAGACCGTTGGGTCCGTAATCGGAAAAGGAGGCTGTTTCAAGCAGCTCGGCACAGAATTTGACGATCTCGTCGCGGTCGGCCACGGAGGCAGGATACAGGCCGCGGCCGCCCTCCCCTTAAGATGTTCGTCGTGGACCTGCCTGAACAACCTGCCAGAGCAACCGGGGATGGTGACTTATTCATTGAGTCCCTCATGGATACGGATCTCTATTCGATGGGCGCTTACTTCTCGGACACCAATCCTGAGCTCGTTGACGAGGTGATAGAACGCAGTCTGGCGATTGAAGACCGCGGGCTGCGTCGGTTCTCTGAGGAAGAGGGTGTCGACCTTGAAGACACCTTCCGCACCCTCCTGACCGGACTCGCAGTCCGCTACTACAAGTCGGTAGCCGGTTGAGCGAGCGGGCCCCTGATTCTCCCGGGGACACCAGGCGCCCCGGCCGGATTCGTATCCTCGCGATTCTCATCCTGGCTTTCATCGCCTTGGCGATTTCGATCATCGGGATCTCCACCCGTGAGCCCGGTAACGAGTTCCGCGGGGTGTCGGGCGTTGACGATACTCAGCGCATTTTCGGCGGTGAGTTCCAGCGGGGCGAAAGACTCGGTCAGGGCAATGCCCAGGTTCAGATCCAGGTGTTCACCGACGTTCAGGCTGCCGGCTTCAGCTCCTGGTTCGATCAGGTGATCCCGGCACTCGTGGATGGCCCGGTACGGGATGGCAGTACCCAGCTCCTGTTGCGAAACCGCTCTTTGACCCGCAATCCGACCGAGCTGAGCTTCTTTGGCATCGAGGCGGCGGCTGAACAGGACTACGCCTGGAACTACGCTTACCTGGTCTCACGCAACCTTGATCTCGCCCGTGATGTCGGCCTTGGCGATGATTTTCTTCAGACGATCGCCGAGTCGATTGAGCGGATGGAGCTGGCGATCTGGAAGTCCGACTACGAAGCTTCCATCGAGTCGGACAGTGAGGTCATGCAGAGGCTTGAGGAGCAGGACAAACTGGCAATCGGTCTTGAGCTGCGGGCAGAGCCTGCCTTGGTGATCACCGGGCCCGGAGGCACGGAGATTCTCCAGGACGCACCCGACCTGGCCGAGATCGAGGCGACGATCGGCGAGGTCCGATAGTCGCGAGTTTCGCTAGGCTGCTTGTCTCTCGGGGCGTGGCGCAGCCTGGTAGCGCGCACCGTTCGGGTCGGTGAGGCCCCCGGTTCGAATCCGGGCGCCCCGATGGAGAGCGGACACCCAGTCCGTTTTCGAGCTTCACTGGAAAGCGCCCCTGTGGGCGCTTTCCTTTTTTTGTTGAGAGTCGGAACGCTCACGCCGGTTTGTCGCTACGATCTGCCCGCCTGTGTCTTCGTCCAATCTAACCTGGGTTCTCGGTTCGTCCCGCAGCGGCTCGACTTGGCTGCTTCGCATGCTCTGCCACCATCCTGATGTGGTGGGGATCAACGAGACCGGCCTCGGGCACCATCTCGGAGTCTGGCGACCGATCGCGCTTGCCTGGCAGTCGAGTGATCAGCACGAGCTGACAACCTTCAAGGCCATCAAGGAGAACCGCCGCGACTACTTCTTCAACGAAGAGTTCGAGCATGTGTGGCGTCCCGGACTTGAGCGCCTCTTTCGGGAGAGGCTCGAGTACCAGCTCGACAACACCGAGCCGGGCTGGAAAGAGCAGGAAAAGCGGATCGTGATCAAGGAGCCCGGTGGCTCACACATGGCTTCCGATCTGCTTTCGATCACCCCTGGCTCACGACTCGTCTTTCTGCTGCGCGATGGCCGTGACGTCGTCGATTCCTGGCTCGATGCCTACCGCGATGGCACCTGGGCCTCCAATGACGGTGCCTACGCGGTCGATCCAAAGGACCGGATCGGTTTCATACGCTGGCAGGCGGCAGTCTGGAAGTACCGAACCGAAGCCGTTCAGGCTGCATACGATGCCCACGACCCTGCGCTGCGGGCGTTGGTGCAGTACGAGGACCTGCTGGCCGAGCCCGAGACGATCCTTCCGCGAATCCTTGACGTGATCGGCCTTGACCACGATCCGGAGCTGGTTGCCACGATGGTTGATGCTGAAGCACACCGTAATGTCCCCGAGGACCGCAAGGGAAGCGGCCAGGAGATCAGGTTTGCCAGACCGGGAGCCTGGCGCGAGCACATGACAGACGAAGAGATCGAGGCCATGGACGCCATCTTCAAAGACAGGCAGCTGGCTGATGGCTACTCCTGAGACCACGGCGGAAGGCGGCGGCCTTTCTGCCAGAAGCTGGAAGGTTTCGGTTTTCGTTCTGGCGATGGCCAGCCTGGTCACCGCAATCGACCTGACGATTATCTCGGTCGCTCTGCCGACAGTTGAAGCGGACCTCGGGCTGAGTCCGACCGAGGGCCAGTGGGTCGTCAACGCCTATCTGATCGCCTTCACGGTCCTGCTCATACCGGGTGGCATGTTCGGTGACCGGATAGGACAGCTCAAGGGCATGAACGTCGGCCTGGTCGTATTCGGCCTCGGATCCCTGATGTGCGGACTCGCTGACGACGCTACGACGATCATCGTCGGCAGGGCCATTCAGGGGCTCGGTGCGGCGATTCTGATGCCCTGCATTCAGGCCCTTGTCACAAGGGTCGCACCGGAGGGCAAGACCGGCACCGCTTTCGGTGTCTACGCAGCGGTGAGCGCAATCGGACTTGCGATCGGACCGCTGGCTGGCGGCGCGATCGTAGACCTGGTGGCCTGGGAATGGATCTTCCTGATCAACCCGATCATCATCGCGCCGCTGCTGTTCCTCAACCACGTCTTTCTTCGTTCGGCCGGCCAAGGCATCGACCGCAACAGGAAGCGCCTGATCAGCGCCGAAATGCTGAAGCGCCCTTCACTTCGCTCAGGCCTGTTCCTGATCTTCTGGATCCGCATGCCGCTTATCTGGGCCTTCATATACACCGGGATCTACTTCCAGAGCGTGCTCGGCTACAGCCCGCTGCAGGCAGGCCTGGCGATGATCCCGGGGATTATCGGGATCGCGATTGGCGGGCTCGTCTCCGGCCGGTTGAAGGACAAGGTGGGCTGGCGTCCCCCGACGATCGCGGGTTTCATTCTGGTCGCAGTCTGCCTCGGCGCGATCGGTCTTGCGCTCACCCTTGAGTCATATGTTCTGATAGTCGTGCCGATGTTCGTTCTCGGAATTGCTGTCAATTTCGCGACTACTCCAGTCAATGTGCACGCGATCGCTGATGCCGACCCGGTCCAGCGGGGCATGATCTCAGGCACGATGACGGTCGCCGCCCAGGCCGGCAACACAGTTGGATCGCTGGTTCTTGGAGGCATCACCAACGCCCTGATCCTCGGGTCCCTGTCGGCGGAATATGCAGCCGACAAAGCCGAGACCATCTACCAGCAGATCCAGCACCCTGCGGATACGTCAGATCTCTCCGCGGGCGAACTGACCGAGGGCCTTAAGGTGTTTTCCGAAAGCATGTCCGAGGCTGCACTCATCGGAGCGGGGATCGTTCTTTTGGCCCTTGCCGCAGCGTGGGCCATGAGGATGTTCAAGGACCCCGGTCCCAGTGGGGACGGCGGTCTGGACATCGAGCAGCCCGGCGAGGGAGAAGCCGCCGTTCAGACCTGAGGCCGTGCGTTCGCGGGCGACTCTGGGCCGGGTACGTCTGGCTCCGGTGCCAAAGCGGCAAGATCCGGCTCCAGAACATCGAGCTCCGGGATCAATCCCAGTTTCTCAAGCAGTTCGCGCGCACTCGGGGAGGCCTCGATTTCCGAAACCATCAGCTCTACCGTTTCGGGTTCCATCTCCTCACGCCAGCTGCCGACTTTTGCTTTGCGTACTCGCCTGGCGTCGGGATCATTGAAGTTGTACGCCTGCGGCTGGCCGACGCCGCTTTCAGCTTCGACTTTCCTCATACGGTCGACGGATGCCGCCTCCAGTGCCGCCTCCAGACTGTCCCTGTCGAAATCGAGTCCGAGTCCCCGGGTGAGTCTTCCAAAGGCCTTTACCGGATCTGATTTCAGCTCCTCATAGGTCAGCACCGTGATTCCCGGATCCTCAAGGTGTGGCTCCCAGGATGCGAGGTAGGCGAGCAGATCGGGCAGGCCGTGTTGATCGCTTCGGGCAAACTCGGCCAGCGTGCCGGAGAACTTTCCCTCGTGACGGGTCATGTGGTGGTAGCGGGAGACGACCACGTCACCTGGACTACGAACCAGCAGAACAGTCGGAGTTTCCGCAAATGCAGGCTCCCACCGCAGGTGACTTGCTATCAGGAAGGGGATCTCGGGGCGATCTGCGTACTGGTAATTATCGGGTGTCTTCCACGGTTGAGTCGCACCCTCGCCGTCGCGGTTCGGGATCAGCCCGAACATATTCTCCATGTCGAACCCGCCGCCGAGTTCATACCTGAGGTCGAGCAGACTCACCAGTGCGTAGCGCATCCAGGTTCGACCACTTTTGGGGTAAGAGCAGAGGTAGGCGTTCGGAATCATCGGCATGGGACGGGGGCGACGCCGGGTATCAGTTCGCAGGGTCCCCGAACACCTGGTAGCGGCCCAGATCTCCAAGTCGGGTGTTGATGATCGCGTCGGCGACCACCATGCTTGAAGGATCGGCGGCCACGGCGCCAAGGAAATCCTCCCTGCCAAGAACCATGACCACCCCTCCCTCCATGGCGACCACCGTCGCAGTCCTTTCAGTGTCCCTCAGGAGGGCGATCTCGCCAAACGAATCGCCAGGCATCATCGTCCTGACGGGCTCGCCCTGAACAACCACGTCGAAGGTTCCTTCGACAATAAGAAAGAAGTCTTCAGCCGACTCTCCTTCGGCTACGAGGGTTTCGCCCGCATCCACCTTGCGCTCAGTCATCCGCGAGGCAAGGTCCTCCTGGATTTCGTCTTCAAGTGGCGCCAGCATCGGCACCCTCCTGACCAGATCGAGATGCGAAACACCTTCGGCAAGGGCCTTTTCGGTCTCTTCCACTCCCCGGACGAAGGCATCGAGGCCACCCACGACTCCCTGATCAGCGGCAAGGCCGATTGAAACCACACCGCCGACCGAGACGACATTCAGGTGGATCGCAAGGCCGGCTCGGGGCAGCGTAAAGCTGTGAAAGGAAGCCGTTGGTGCGCCTAGGACGTAGAGCTTGAGTGGCGGACCGGGCAGGTTATGGATGGCTATGTTGGCCTGACCCTTCCCGGTTACCAGCCTCAGCATGCGATCGCCGAGCGCACCCGGAGTCTCGCGTGAGAGCTTTCTCACCGCCAGATTCAACCCCGGCTCACCAGCGGCCTTTATGGCCTCGGTCCGCTCTCGAATCAGCCGGACTCTCCGGACCGAGTCTGTCTCGGCCAAGGGCAGGGGTACGATCATCGGTGCAACGCCGGGATTGCCGCTCTCACCCTTCTTGCGGTCCTTTTTGAGGGCAACGGGCACGCGCACACTGTGGTCCTCCGGAGGGTGGCCGTTTTCCACACACCAGTTTCTGAAGCCTCCGGCGGTCAAGCCGAGGATCACATCGTTCATCGTCGCTCCAGTTCCAAGGCCCCGACCAAGCAGCTTGAGGCGATCGAGCGGATATTCGAGCGTGTGGAGCTCGAGCGGAGTCCCGGTCCCTGCCGCAAGAGGGCTGGCCGGGATCTCTGTTCTGGCTTTCCGCATCAGGTAAGAACTGATGCCGGCTGTGCTGGAAGCCGTCTCTCTGAGCGCTGAAGGACTCGAAATCAGCGAGATAGCCTTCTGCAGAGGGGTTTCGGCCGGGTTTCCGGACTCAGTCTCATCGGGGCTGGCTGCAGACCTGACTTCAGATGCATCAGGCAGCGGCCGTGCTTCCCAGGGGACAACCTCGCTCCGCTCGGCCTCTTCCGAGATATCGAAGAGCAGCATCGCAAACAGGGCAATCGAACCAAGGCCGTCAGCCAGGGCATGGCTCGATTTCACCATGAGGGCGGCGCCTTCAGTAGTCGGTATGTACTGAACCATCCAGAGTGGCCCGGTTTCGTCGATTGGCGTGGTCATCCACTCGGCCAGCAGGACATCAAGCTCATGCCGGTCAACGGGGCCATCTGTCGGTGCTTCGACCAGGTGGTCGGCGAGGTCGAAATTCTGTGAATCGGCCCAGACCGGAAGACCGGACTCTCCCTCGGGCAGGTAGGGAAACTGCCGAAAGCGAGGGGAACGCCCGAGGCGCTCCTCGATCAGTTCGCCCACCTCCGCGAAGGACGGCACACTCCCGTCGGCGCGTCGATCAAGCCGACACAGTCCAATCACCAGATGGTTGATCCCACCGCCCAGATTCGATGCGTCGGCTGGACCAAGTCGTTCGACGGTCTGATCGTCAGGTTCGCTCATCGAAGGCAATCTACCGGTTATTACGAATCAAACCGACGAAATCTGCGGCTGCAGACCGTACCTTCCGAGCAGGTCCCAGGAAGCCCCGTCAGCTTGAAAGGACTCGATCAGGTAATCGAGCGTCTGATCGTCGATTTCATCCTGCCAGGCCGATACGCTCGCGCGGCGCACTCTCATCGCCGTGGGGTCGCTGCGGTCGTAATCGTTGGGCTGACCGACCCCGCTCTGCTTCTCGACCGCTCGCATTCGCTCAACACTGGCAGCTTCGAGGGCACGGTTCCGCGCGTCCCCATCAGCCTCGAATCCCAGTTGACTGACGACTTGACCAAAG
Source organism: Solirubrobacterales bacterium (assembly GCA_040881895.1). Classification (GTDB taxonomy): domain Bacteria; phylum Actinomycetota; class Thermoleophilia; order Solirubrobacterales; family 70-9; genus 67-14. The sequence continues at coordinate 34,378 of JBBECI010000008.1, forward strand.
GGTTCGACTGGATCCGATCGGAGGTGCTCATAAGTGACGACCAATACGTTTGGGTCATCGACATGGGGCTCCCAGGAGGCAAAGTAGGAGACCATTCCCGGCACGCCGTAGAACTCGTCACGGGCGAACTCTGCCAGGCCGCCCTCGAACTGTCCGGCGTGGCGGGACATGTGGAAGAACCTCGACACCAAAGAGGCTGCCGGGTTCCTCATCAGCAGTACGACGGGCTCAGGTTCGAACCTCCCATCCCTGGGGAGGTGGCTCATTGCGATCATCGGCAGGTCGCTGCGCTCACTGTAGGCAAAGTTTTCAATCGTCTTCCAGGGCCGGGTGTGCTCAGGGCCGTCATCGTTGGGAATCAGGCCGAACATGTTGGCGGTGTCGGTTTCGCCGCCGAGGCCGAAGACCTCATCCATCAGATTCGCGAGGGCAAAGCGCATCCAGGTGCGGCCACTCTTTGGGTATGAGCAGAGCCAGGCGTCGGGTCGTCTCTCATCTGTCATGTCGGATGGTCTTAGTCAGCGGGTTCTGGTCGCGCATCGGATCCTTCGGGCCTCCGGCACCTTAACGCTGTCAAAGTCTGCAGGCCTTTCCGGCATAGACTCTCGATCCGTGGAAGACGATAAGGATCCAGTAGCGGCGATTCTCGCCCAAAGTCCGTTGTTCGGGAGTCTTCCCGATGAAGCCCGCAGGTCGATTCTCGATCGTCTTGAATCCGTCCGGATTGATGCCGGCGATTTCCTGATGAGGAAGGGTGATCCGGGCGATGCTCTCTATCTGGTGGAGACGGGCAGGCTGGAGGTTGTCCGGGGTGATCTCTCTGATTCGACCTCTGACAACGAAGAAGCCATTGAGATTTTGAGGGTTCTTGGTCCGGGTGCCACGGTAGGCGAGCTCGCCCTGGTTACCGGTGACACCCGGTCGGCTTCGGTCAGGGCCAGCAGGGACTCGAGCCTGCTGCGACTTTCCTTCGATGATTTCCGCGATCTGACTACGAACGTTCCGTCGTTTACACGGGCACTGCTCTCGGTCATGGGCCGGCAGCTTCAGGCAAGTGGCGGGCTCCCTGAGGACCTCCCGCAGGATCGGACCTTTGCGATCGTCCCCCTGTTTGACGACATGGACGTTGTTCTTATTGCCGAAGGTGTGAGGAGTGCTTTCGCTGGTCTCGGTGGGGTCATTGTGCTAGACCCGTCGACCGCCGAAACGGGTGATCCGGTCGCATGGGGACGGCTCCTTGACGAATCCGAGCGCCGCCACGAGCGGGTCATGCTCGTCACCGACCGCAGTGAAGGCGAGTGGAGGCGGTTTTGCGTGCGGCAGGCCGATCGTCTCGTATGCGTCGCGCCGCCGCGTATGCCGCCCGCCGGAAAGGCGATGCCGCGACTGAAGGGGTGTGACCTTGTTCTCGGCGGCGCGGAACATCCGGCCGAAGTCGCCCAGGCGTGGATCTCGGTTCTCGAACCCCGGGCTCGACACCGGATCCGGGCAGGAGCAGCACAGGAGGCGGACCTCGCCAGGGTCGCGAGGAGGCTGACCGGTCGTTCGCTGGGTCTGGTGCTCGGCGGCGGAGGTGCGCGGGGCTTTGCCCACCTCGGCCTGCTTGACGTCCTGGAGGAGAACGGAATCGTGATTGATCGCATTGGGGGGACGAGCATGGGCGGGGTGGTGTCCTCAGCTTTCGCTGCCGGGCTTGATCCTCCGTCACGTCGCCGCGCACTCAAGGCGGCCTTCAGTGGCCGCGTTCGTCACCGCTATCAGTTGATGCCCAAGAGTGCCCTGACACAAACCAAAGGAGCCGAGGAGGTTCTTGACCGGGTATTCGGTGACCGCTTCATCGAAACTCTGCCGGTTGATCTGTTCACAATCGCCGCTGACATGGTCAGAGCCGAAATGGTCGTTCAGCGATCCGGCAGGGTGGCTGAGGCCGCGCTCCATACCGTCAGGATCCCCGCCTTCCTCCCGCCTGGTCGAAGTAAGGGTCAGTTGCTCGTCGACGGTGGCCTGATCCGCAACCTGCCAGTGGATGTGATGGCCGAGATGGACGAAGGACCCGTGGTGGCGGTCGAGGTTGGCGGTGGATTCAACCCCGGCGTCGATGACGATGGCCAATCAATCCTGCCAGCGATGGGGGAGACCCTGATGCGCTCCGTCATGCTTGGCTCAGCGGCCTCAGGTGATGCGGTCACCGAACGCGCTGACCTGATCATTGAGCCGGAAGTTTCGGAATTGAAGATGCTGGCCTTCGGGGACATGGACCGGGCGGTTGAGATAGGACGGAAGGCGGGGGAGGCCGCACTCGATCAGGTCAAGGACTTGCTGAATCGCCACCCGTAGGCGTTGCCGGCGGCTGGATTGCGGTCGCCGCGTCGGCTTCGGAGCCCGGTTGCTTGACCAGAAAATAGTCGGCCCCGGCGGCGAGCGCTGAGGGCGCGGCCTCATCGCCCGCAGATGCCGACCAGACGACGACCCGCATTCCGGCAAGGTCAGGGTCTTCCCTTACAAGTCTGGTCAACTCGATCCCGCTGTAACCCGGCATTTCGACATCGGTGAGCAGTGAGTCGAAGGACCCTCCCTTGACCATCGAGAGTGCTGTCTGTCCGTCGGTTGCCGTCTCGACCTTCCAGCCGTGGGAAGCGAGGTGTCTGCGGGCTCTTTCCAGCCAGACCGCAGAGTCATCAGCAACCAGGACCTTTGGAGGAGGAGGCAGGTCCTCGATCAAGGTGCGCGATTCGATCAGCCTGAGCACGTCGCCATCAGGCAGGATCGCCGCGGCCCGGATCAGGTTGACCCTCGGCAGAGGCTCGGGCAGAGGCATGGTGGAGAGTCGCAGTACAGATCTCAACTGGTCGACCGGCAGGGCGATCTGACGACCTCCTGATTCAACGGCGATCGCGTAGCCAGCCGGACCCCGACCTCCAGGAGTCAGCCTGTCGAGGGTCTTCGAGTTGCAGATCGGGACCCTGATTCCATCAATCTCGATGCTGGCCGCGTTCGGGTCATCAAGTGCTACAACTCTCACGGCCTCAGTCAGGGGAATCCCGACCGGGTGCCCGCCGAGCTCAGCCACAACCACTTCAATCGCAGCGATCGTCAGGGGCACTGTCATCACGAACCTCGTCCCCGACCCTTCCACGGATGAGAGCGACAGCGAACCCTGGATTGAGCCAAGTCCCTCATTGACAGCGTCGAGCCCGACCCCCCTGCCTGAAATCTCTGTGACCTTTTCCCGGGTGCTGAATCCTGGTCTGGTCACCAGATCAATCACCTCGTCGAATGAAAGGTCCGCAGCCTCGTCCGGGCTCAGGATCTTCTTCGCAACGGCAGAGCGTCGAACCGTCGCGGCATCGATACCCGACCCGTCGTCAGTGACTTCGACCTCCAGTACCCCGGAACTGGTCCGAGCGGAAACGGTTACTGTGCCTTTCTCATTTTTCCCGGCAGCCGTCCGCTCGGCCGGCGACTCGATTCCGTGATCGACTGCATTTCTGATCACGTGCACCAGCGCCGGACGCAGCACTTCCATCACTGCGCGGTCGACGTCGACCTCACCGCCTGAATATTTGAGCTCGACTTCACGGCCAAGTTCCCGGGCCAGTTCGCGAACTGTTCTTGGCAACGGGTCGAAGGCCAGCGAAAGGGGCACGGTCCGCGCATCCGACACCTCGCCAGCAACCTCGCGGGCTGCTTGCTCCAGCCGGCTCAGGGGCCTTGCGGTGGCTTCCCTGATAGCTCCGGCACGGCTGTCGTACTCATGCCTCTTCAGGTCCTCTGCTTCGGCACGCTCGGTCAGGACGCCGGTTGCGTGTTCAACTCCGACCCGTGCGGCTTCAAGCTCGCGCATCGCGGCCATCAATCCGTCCAGTTTCGAAACCCGCACCCGCACGGTTGCCTCGGGCGGCCCTGATGAAGCTGAGACGGTTTCGACCGGCCCGGTGTGTCCGGGGTCCACACGCGACGGAGGCGGCTCCTCAACGGGCAGCTGCTCGACGATCGCAGTCGCTGCCACGCCCCTCAGATCATCCGATGCCGTGAGTAGTTCATTGATCAGGCCACTCACCTCGACATCGGCTGGCACCCCGCCGCTGGCAGCCTCAATGATCGCTTCGATTCCGTCGAGACTCCGGTAGGCGAGATCAACGGTGTCGCCGTCAAAGCGCCCCTGATCTCCAGCCGCCCGAAGCAGGTCTTCGAGGGCGTGGGAGAGCCGGTCGACCGAATCAAGCTCGACCGCTCTGGCGCCACCCTTGAGGCTGTGGGCCGCGCGCATCATCCGATCGACCTGCCCGTCAGCCAGCGCCGCCTCGGTGTCCGCCTCAAGGGCAACCAGTCCGCCCGAAATCGCATCGAGTCCGTCTCGGGATTCCCCGGCGAACAGCTGCAGCAGCTCGCGCCTGAGCTGGTCGTCGGGACGGAAGGCGCGACTCATGGCTCTGGCCCCAGTCGCGGATCCTCCAGCAGAAGATCGGGGTCAATCACCCGGGGCTCGCCGGGAGGGGATGGAAGCAGCCACGCGGGTTCCCCCGGAGCCGGGTCCTCGGAAAGTGCGTCCCCGGATGGTGATTGACGGGTTCGCAGCACCCCTTCGCAGAGCAGCGCAAAGCGACAGGCCCCGGCGCTGATCGCAACCATCGTGGTCCCGGTGCTCGGATTCGCACCTTCAAGCAGACCAAGGTCGGCGACCGGAATCAGGTTGCCACCAAGATTTGCCAGGCCAACCCATGCAGCCCCCGCGCCCTCCAGAGGAGCGATCGAAGGCCGGGGAACGATGTGAATCAGATCCTGCTGCCTGAGAGCACGCCCACCCGGAGCCAGCTCGATCAGATCGCCGATCTGGGCGCTTTCTGCTTCCACTACCCGCCGGACAAAGTCGATGAAAGCTCGCGGAGCCTCTCCGCGAGTCGGTCGAGTTCGGCTGAAGACTTCGCTGCTTCGCCGGCCTCCTCACGTACTTCGGTTGCCCGCTGGAGCGACTCTTCGGCGGCTGAGATAACCCGGGCGCTTTCCTCCTGCTGAGCCGGAGCGAGGGCAGCGATTTCGGAGGTGGTCTTTTCGGCTTCGAGGTTCGCAGCCGCCAGTTGATCAATCGTCCGGGCCGCGCTCTCGGCCCTGACCCGACCGGTCTCGACCGCCTCGATGCCTTCCATCGCCGAGCGCTCCGCTTCTCTCGTTGCCCGATCAATCTCGCTCAGGATCGAGCGGATCTGCGCAGTCGCCCGTTTGGACTGCTCGGCCAGGGTGCGAACCTCCTCGGCCACAACGCTGAAGCCAGCTCCGTGCTCACCCGCTTTTGCGGCCTCGATCGTCGCGTTGAAGGCCAGCAGGTTTGACTGGTCAGCGATACTCGAAACGGTTGCGATGATCTCGCCGATCTGGTCCGTCTGTTTGCTGAGGACGCCAATTTCCGAAGCCAGCGCCCGGACCCGCCCGTCAATTCCAGCCATCGCCCGGTCCACTTCTTCGGCGGCGGCTCGCCCGTCTTCACCGGCCGCTGCCGCTTTGCCGGCCTGCTCGGCAACCAGCTTGGCACTTTCGCCGATACGTACGCCGGTTGCGCGCATTTCCTCGACTCGGCCTGTCATCTCTTCCAGTCCCAGGACCTGATTCGACGCGAGTTCGGCGGTTCGCTGGGCTCGGTCCCGACCCTCTTCGGCGCTACCTTTGATAGAGACTGCTCCTGCCTCAACTTCGTTGGCGCTGCTTCGCAGGCGACCGGCCTGGCGGGCCAACCCCCGCCCGACCAGCACTGCGACAACTCCGGCACCGATGGCGACGATCAGGGTGATGAGGATCAGCCTCCACTTGAGTCCGCGGGTTTCGCGCAGAGCATCGGCCTCTTCCTGATCGACGATGAAGGCCCAGTCGAGTCCTGCTTCCTGAAACCTCTTTTCGAACCTGTCCCAGCCACCGATGGTCTGGCCCTCGAGCGAGCCACCGTCATTGGGGTCGTCGTAGTACTTGACCCACCCCGATTTGTCCGTTTCAAAGGCACGGCGGATGACGACATCGTCACTGAAGTCGGTAGTCAGATCCACAGACCCCTCGGGGCCGGCAAGCGTGCGGCCCCTTTGGTCCACCAGCAGCCCGATCACGCCCCGTCTGCCAGCCCGGCTGGTCTGGTCTGCCACGGCCTCGGTGAAGTCAACCGCGAGGGCCGGCCAGTTGGGGAAAATGGCGAGCACCCCGACTGTCTTGCGATTGTCGGCCGGCCCGCTGTATACCGCCACCGACACCACCGGGGCCGGTGGGGCCGAACCACTGTTTTCTACCTCCCCGATAATCGGCCTGTTCTCAACCGTACCCAGCGAAGGCTCTGCGCTTTCATCCGATGCCGAAGCGAGAGCATTTTGAAACCAGTCTTCCCGCTGAACCATGGTGCCTGAATAGTCTGATCTCGTAATCTGTCGGCGGACCCCGGGTGGCCGGGCTGCGACGGCGATAACCCGGCCCCGGGTGTTGGCGAGTATGGCCTGTCTTATGGTCGGTGAGAAGGCCTCGACCTCGCGGGTCAGGATGCTGGTCGACCGGTCCGAGCCCATCGATTCAATCGCCGGGTTGGTCGAGATAGACCCAGTTTCCCGGATCAGGTTGCCGAGCGTTGCCTGGATTAAGATCACCTGCGAAGAGGCAGAGTCGGCGAGGCTCTCACCGGCTGCTTCCCGAACCAGCTGATCGGTTCGGATCAATGAAAATAAAGCCATCAGGGCAACCGGAATAATAGCCAGAGCGACAAGCAGAGCCGGCAGGCGGCCGGGGGAGGCCAAAAGCCACCCGCGCCGCGGAGCGGGAGATCCCTGCTCTTGCGGCCTACTCTCTTTTTCAGGGCGGGTGTCGGGCGTGCCGGACATCGTGCGTAACTTTACTGCCGGCAGTCTGATCTGCCTCAAGACTGACCCAATGACCAGACTCCGAGCGGCTGGTCGCGGCCGCGGATGTCGACTTCATCGACGAAGACCAGATCATCTGGCGGCGTGATCATCATCTCTCTGGTTGTCTCCGAGCAGTAGAGCTGGTGGGGCGTTCCTTTGGTCATCCCCTCCAGTCGTGCGGCGGTATTGGTGGTGTCACCGAGAGCGGTGTACTCAAGGCGCTTTTCCGAGCCGACGTTGCCGGAAATCACTCCGCCGGAGTTGAGGCCGATTCCCATGCGAAACTTTTCTCCCAGTCCCTGTTCGTTCATCCATTCAGAGAACCTCGGCAGGTGGACATCCAGCATTGCCCGGGCCGCCCGGAGCGCCCGGTCGGCGTGATCCTCCTGCTCGAGTGGCGCCCCGAAGACCGCCATTATCCCGTCGCCCATATAGGCCACGATCGTCCCTTCCTCGGCGAGTATCGCCTCTGACATCTCGCCGAGGTAACGGTTCACGACGTCAATCACCTTTTCAGGTTCCTGATGCTCCGAGAACTGGGTGAACCCCCGGAGATCGCTGAACATCACCGTAGCTGTCCGCGAGACCCCTCCAAGGCGCACCCCTTCGTCACTTCTGGTGATGATCTGTTCGGCGACGGATTCAGGCACGAATCTGCGGAAGGCGTCCTTCAGCTTTCCGTAGAGCCTCCCGATTTCAGCCTGCTGTTCGGCAATTGTGCGGTGAAGACCGGTGACCCGGGTGGCTGCGATCAACCGCGTGGCAAGAGCAACCTGATCGAGGGGCTTGATGAGGTAATCGTCGGCTCCAGCCTCCATCCCCGCGATCACGTCCTCGGCTGCGTCCTGAGCGGTCAGCAGGACGGTGTAGACGTAGCGCGAGTCCAGCCCGGAGCGAATCATCGCGATCAACTCGTCACCGCTCATCCCCGGCATCTGGCGATCGGTGATGCAGGCACCGATATCTTCGTCGGACTGGATCGCTGCCCACGCTTCTTCACCGTCGGCAGCAACCAGCGGTTCGTGCCCGAGTGCCTCAACCGAGCGCTTCAGCAGAAGTTGCCACGTGGGGGAGTCACTCGCACAGAGGACTTTCAAAACTGCCTGCTCATCTCCGAGCTGCCCTTTTGTACCCGATCTCCACCGGACGATCCTACCCACGACCTGCTGACAAGGCAGACCCGAATTGCGAAACCGGCCCTCGTTGAGCTACTGGACCGGGTACCAGCTGGACGCGTTGCCAACCTGATCAACCACCCTGACCCAGGTCACCTTTGATCGACTTCTGACAGTGAGAGACGGGGCCCAGCCAAGCATCCTCGCCCCCGCCGGGGTGGCAGTGTTCGACGGCTTCTTCTTCGAGGTTGAGTACTCAAGCTTGGCCGGCCTTCCAGAGGAAGCATCAAAGGTTGACCTGATCACTGTCGCCACCTTCGACTTCAAACCTCTGACCTTGCCCTTGAGCTTTGGTGCGACGGTGTCAACCGTCCAGACGACAGCAACGGTGTTGCTTCTGTTTCCAGCCGCGTCCACCGCCTGGACCTCCACGCGATTGGAACCTTCCGGAAGTCCCGCCAGGGACATCGGCGACCCACAGGGTGCCCAGGCGGCTCCGTTGACGCTGCATTCGATCGTCGTGCCGGATTCGGCAACCATGGTCATCGTCACAGCCTTCAGTCTAAAAGTCCCGGATGGTGTGCCCTGAATCTCTGGCGGGCGGGGTTTCGTGGTTTTCAACAGCCACTCGACTAACCGCGATGCGCCGGTGTTGCCCGCCGGGTCGGTCTGCCGGACCTCAAACCTCTGCTGACCATCCTCGAGCGGGCCGGTCAAAAACGGCGAGGAGCAGCTTCCCCAGTCCCCGCTATTCAAGCGGCAGGCGAACGTTCCGTCAGCCTCGCCGGTGAAGGGGATACTCTGGCTTGGCACAGCGGTGGCTGCGGGCGGAGTCGATGTCGTACCGGGCTGGTTCGGAGGAGTTGCGTCGACCTGCCAGCTGACCGACGATACAATGCTCGCTGTGCCGAGGGAATCGATCTGTCTGATCCGCAGGGCGTAAGAGCCGTCGGTCAGTGCCGCGAAAGTTCGTGGGCTCGTACAGGGAGCAAAGCCGGAACTGTTCAGAGAGCACTCGAATGTCCCCCCAGCTTCCCCTTCGAAAGAAATCGAGCTGTCCCTGATCTGGGTCAAGGGCAGGGGTCCCGAAATGATGAAAGGAGGGGATGTAAAGGATTTGACCCGCCACGCAGTAGTGCTTGGCAAGCCCCTGTTGCCGGACCTGTCGACCTGCCGGACCGCGAAGGTGTTGGCTCCCTCGGGGAGGTCACTGAGGGAAAACGGGGACTGGCAGGCGATCCAGGAACCGTCGTTGGTTGAGCATTCGAAAGTTGATCCAACCTCGCTGCCCGTGAAGGTAAGCGAAGCAGCGGCGGTAGCAACGGTTCCGGCAGGTGCGCCTGAAACCGGAGGCACGCCAGGCGGAGTTTTGTCGAGACTCCAGGAATGCTCTGTGTCGCTCAGGCTTTTGTTGCCGGCCT
>JBBECI010000009.1:0-7400 GCA_040881895.1 Solirubrobacterales bacterium
GCGTATCAACGAGCGACACGATCGGCAGGCGGAAGGCTTCGCATAGCTGCATGAACCTGGCCGCCTTGTCGGCCCCGTCGCTGGTGATCGCACCAGCGAAGTGCATCGGGTTATTGGCGATCACGCCGACTGTCCTGCCTTCGATCCGGGCAAGCGAGGTGACCATTTCGGGTGCGAAATCCGGCCTCAGGCTTATGGCCGATGCCGTGTCGGCAACCAGATCGACCACCCTGTTGACGTCGTAGGCCCGTCTCCGGCGTTCGGGGATTACATCCCGAAGCAGCGCCTGATCGGTGGTGTCGCCGGGAGGCCTTGCCGGGCCGGCGAGGTGCTGGAGCAGTTTTGCCGCCTCCGCGACCCCCGCGGCCTCGTCTTCCACGAGGACGTCAATCACACCGTTTGCCACCTGGACTCCGGCTGGTCCGACCGCATCAGGGTGTACCTGGCCCAGTCCGCCTCCCTCGATCATCGCCGGGCCTCCCATTCCGATCGAACTATCTTCGGTGGCAATGATCAGGTCGGAGCAGCCGGCGATCACGGCGTTACCGGCGAAGCAACGACCAGCGACCACGGCGATTCGTGGCACCAGTCCGGACAGTGATGCCCACAGAGCGAAAGCTCGCGTGTCGAGCGCGGATACAACTGCGTGGTCGGTGTCCCCGGGTCGCCCTCCGCCACCTTCAGCAAAGAAGACCACCGGTAGCCGCATCCGTTCGATCAGTTCGAAAAGCCTGTCCTTTTTTCGATGGCCGGTGTGGCCCTGAGTGCCGGCGAGCACGGTGTAATCATAAGAAAGGACGGCGCACGGGAGGCCATCCACGGTGGCCGTGCCGCCAACGATTCCGTCAGCCGGCGTGTTCTCGATCAAGTCCTGAGCCTCCCGTCGGCCCCGCTGCGCGGCGATCGCAAATCGGCCGTATTCGATCAGGGAGCCGGGGTCGATCAGATCCTCGATGTTCTCTCTGGCCGTCCGGCCGCCTCGCTCCCGGCGGCGGGCCACCGCGTCGGGGCGAGCTTCGTCTGAGGTCAGACGGGCTCGTTCGGCGAGTTCATCAAGATCGTGCGGGTTCATCGCGAGATCGTAACCGCGAAATGCCTGTCCGGCCGATCGGGGTAGTCTTTCCTTCCAGATGGTCGCTTACGAAACAGTCGATGGACGACGAACCCGGCTCTAGTCCCAGGCGCGTTCTGACCTCGGGTCGGGGTGCGCTCTCCTGATGGTCGAGCTACTGCTCGTAGTCATTTCCGTCGCGCTCATTCTCGTCTGCGGTGGCTTCGTCGCGGCCGAGTTTTCTTTCGTCACCGTGGACCGCTCGACCGTGGATCGGGAGGCCGAGGCCGGTGACAGGCGTGCGATCGGGGTACGCTCGGCGCTTCGCCGACTTTCCACTCACCTTTCAGCGGCGCAGATCGGGATCACCATCACCAATCTGTTGATCGGCTTCCTGGCTGAGCCGGCGATCTCCAGCCTGTTGGAGGGTCCGCTTGGCGCTGCCGGGGTTGCCGAGGGTGCCGTGAGCGGCGTGGCCCTTTTCGTGGGCTTCATCATCGCCAACGCTTTGACCATGGTTTTCGGTGAACTTGTTCCCAAAAACCTCGCGATCACCAATCCAGCCGAGACCGCCAAGTCGGTCCAGTCCTTTCAGCGTGGCTTCACCAAGGCTCTCGGTCCTTTGATCACCCTCGCGAACTCGACGGCCAACGCAATCCTGAGAAGGATCGGTATCGAACCTCAGGAAGAGCTTGCGTCGGCCAGGTCTCCCGACGAGCTTGGCTCGCTGGTCAGGCGTTCGGCTGAACAGGGGACGCTTGAGCTCAAGACTGCCGATCTGCTTGAGAGGTCTCTTGATTTCGGCGAGCGCCGCGCTGATGACGCGATGACGCCGCGGGTCAGGGTGACCACACTTGCCCCAGAGGACCCAGTCATGGCGGTCATCGAAGCGGCTCGGGAGACCGGTCGCTCACGGTTCCCGGTCATGGCCGAGGGTTCGGAACAGGTCGAAGGAATCGTCCATGTGAAGCACGCAGTTTCGATTCCGTATGAACGTCGCAATCGGGTCCCGATCACTGCGGTCATGGCCGAGCCGGTGCTGGTTCCCTCTTCGATGGAACTTGACCCCTTACTGACCGAACTGCGAAAAGTCGGCCTCCAGATCGCGATCGTGGTCGATGAGTTCGGCAGCTTCGATGGCATCGTCACTCTTGAAGATCTGATCGAGGAGATAGTCGGCGAGGTCCGCGACGAGCATGATCCGAAGGAAGATCCGGTGCGGCCGATCGAGGACGGTGTATGGGGACTCTCGGGACTGCTCCGCCCGGATGAGATCGCCGACAAGACCGGGGTGTATCTGCCTGAGGATGAGGAATACGAAACTGTGGCCGGCCTGATTGCTTTCGTGCTGGGTCGAGTGCCGGAGCAGGGTGACTCCGTCGAGATCGCAGCCATGAACAACGAAGGCGTGGCCCTGAACGCCCGCCTGAAGGTCCTGACCAGAGTCGAGCTCAGGGTGGACCGGATCCGCCTGGAGGTCGAGCCTGCAGACCAGGGCGAAGAAGTGATCGGCAACGGCTCGTGAGCACCTGGCTGGCGATATCTCTTTCGCTTCTCCTGCTCGCCGCGAACGCCTTCTTCGTGGGTGCTGAATTTGCCTTGATTTCCGCCCGTCGATCAGTGATCGAACCCAAGGCTGATGAAGGCGGCATGTTGGCCCGGGTAACGCTGCGCGCGATGGAGAACGTTTCCTTGATGATGGCCGGAGCCCAGGTCGGGATCACTCTCTGCACGCTCGGTCTCGGCGCGCTCGCAGAGCCCGCGTTGGCGCATGCGGTTGAAGTTCCGCTGGAAGCGGTCGGCGCTCCGCAGGCCCTGGTCCACCCGATCGCCTTCATGCTCGCCCTTCTTGTGGTCGCATCGCTTCATGTCGTTCTCGGTGAAATGGTCCCGAAGAACATCGCCCTGGCCCGACCCGACCGCTCTGCTCTCGTGCTCGCCCCACCGCTGCGGATCGTGGTTACGCTGCTTTATCCGGCGATCGCCCTGCTGAACTGGATCGCCAACGCGGTTCTGAGGCTCATGGGGATAAAGCCCAGGAACGAGGTCGCGAGCGCTTTCACCCGGGACGAGGTCGCCGGTCTGGTTGAGGAGTCCCGTCGCGAAGGATTCCTTGATTCTCATGAAAGCAGCCTGCTTGAGGGTGCTCTCGGCTTTGCGGAGCGCACGGCGAAATCGGTTCTCATCCCGTTGGAAACCATTGAGACCGTGCCCGTGACGGTTACTCCAGCCGAAGTCGAAGCAGTCGCGGCCAGAACCGGGTTTTCCCGCTTTCCCGTTTCTCGGGAGGGCAGGTTGGTCGGCTATCTCCACCTCAAGGATGCACTCGAATTCAAGGATCGGCACCGCAACCGCCCGATCGCCGAATCGTGGGTCAGACCCCTGCCAACCGTTCTCGAATCCGAGCTTCTTCGCTCTGTGCTGGAGACGATGCAGGGCTCGGGGGCACACCTTGCTCAGGTCGCCGGTCCAGAAGGTCAGACCACCGGCGTTGTTGCTCTCGAGGACGTCCTCGAGGAACTGATCGGTGAGATCCGCGACGCCACGAGGCGACAGACCGCCTGAGCAAAAAACGTGTTCGCAGGCTAGTTGGCGAGGGTGTCGCGTTTCAGGGTTGAGGTTTTCCGACCGCTGCAGGGCGACTCCCGAAGACGGCTGATCCGACCCTGACGATCGTCGCCCCCTCTTCTATCGCCACCTCGAGATCACCGCTCATTCCCATCGAAAGCTCTTTCATCTCGACCCCTTCGAGGTTGAGCTGTCGGATCTGGTCAGAGAGCTCACGGAGTCGGCGAAGGCTGGGACGGGCCAGTTCCACATCTTCGGTGAACAGGCCAATCGTCATCAGGCCCTTGATACGCAATGCGTCCATCCGGCTGACTTCGGTGGCGAAGTCCACCAGGGCCTCCGGAGCAAGTCCGAACTTCGATTCCTCTCCGGATGTGTTGACCTGCAACAGGACCTCGCGGGTCTCGCCTTCGCGCTCAAGTTTCGCCTGAAGCTTTGACGCAAGCGACAGACGATCCAGCGACTGAACGCAGGAGACGTAGGGAACCAGTGCGTTGATCTTGTTCGACTGAAGGTTGCCGATGAAGTGACGTTCATAATCGAGGTCAGTCAGTGCCTCGAACTTGGGCCTTACCTCCTGAACCCGGTTTTCGGCTACCAGAGTGGCACCTGCCTCGATGGCGATCCGTACGCGCGCCGGATCCACTGTTTTGGTCGCCAGCAGCAGCCTCACCTGATCCCGGTCCCGACCAGCCGCGAGGCAGGCTGCTTCGAGCCGGGTTCCGACTGTTGTCAGGTTGGCCCGGATAGCCTCTGCCACTTCCGGCGTGGGTCCGGCAGTGGTTCCGTCGCCGGATTCAGGCATCGTGCTCCCGCATTTCCGAGAAGACCGCCGTCGCCTCGCCCGGATCAGCGTCACGGCTCTCATCAGCAATGACATGAGAGACGGCGTTGATCAGCGCCAGGTGAGTGAACGCCTGCGGAAAGTTGCCGAGGTGCCGATTGCTTGCCACGTCCAGTTCTTCGGCGAAGAGATCCAGCGACCCGGCCGAGCTCAGGAGCCTCTCGCACAGCTTGCGGGCCTCAGCAGCTTCGCCGATTTCCGACAGCGCCGAGACCATCCAGAACGAGCAGATCAGGAAAGTACCTTCCCGACCGTGGAGACCGTCGTCAGTTTCTTCGGTCAGGTAGCGGAGGATCAGCCCCTGATCGTCGAGTCCCCCGCGCACTGCCAGCACAGTTTTGCGGATTCGCTCGTCATCGTGTGGAAGGAAACGGACCAGTGGCATCAACAGAACGGAGGCATCGAGCGCATCCGTGTCGTAGTGCTGCCGGAACACGCCGTCACGGCAGCCTTTCTCACAAATCTCGTCCCGGATCTCTTCAGCCTTCTGCTGTAGACGGATAGCTGCTTTGGCGCTGCCAAACTGTTTCGCCAGCCGCGCTCCGCGATCCACCGCGACCCAGATCATCAGCTTTGAAGAGACGTAGTGCCTGGGCTCGCCGCGGGCTTCCCAGATCCCCTGGTCGGGCTCGTGCCTGGCATCGATCGCCTCGTCTACCAGTCGCCTGACAAGACCTCGCAGCTCGTCACTGACCCCCTGGCTTGCGATCGCAAGGCGATTCACATAGATCGCGTCCAGCAAGGCACCCCAGACATCGTTTTGCCGCTGGTCGAAGGCACCGTTGCCGATCCGCACCGGTTGGGCCTGCTCATACCCGCTGAGGTGGTCAAGGGTGCTTTCGGTGAGGTCGTGCTCGCCACCGATTCCGTACATGATCTGGAGTTTGCCATCGGCTTCCATCGCGCGGTCGCGCACAAACTTCAGGAAACCCTGCGCCTCTTCGTCAAAGCCAAGCGAGTGGAGCGACCAGAGCGCGAAGGTCGAATCCCGAATCCAGCTGTACCGGTAGTCCCAGTTTCGAATTCCGCCCGGGGTTTCCGGGAGCGAAGTCGTTGCCGCCGCGAGCATGGCCCCGGTCGGCGCATAGATCAAGCCTTTTAGCACGAGCACAGATCGCTGGAGGTGGATTCGCCAGGGGTGGTCAGGGAATCGACCCTGGGCAAGCCACTCACGCCAGGACTCGACTGTCTCGTCAATCCGCTCTGCGGCTTCGGGTGTGCTGCGGGTACGTGCGTCGATACCGATACCCCAGGAAACCGAGCAGAAGCAGCTCTCTCCTTCCTTGAGGTGGATCTCTCCGTCAATGCGTCCCTGGCTGAGCGTGAGATCGAGATCCGAATCGAGCGTGACCTTCATGCCACCTCCTTCGGCGGCTGCCTCGCCAAGGCCGCCTGCGGTCCAGATGGCCGCCTCCATGCCGTAGTTGAAACGCGGCACGCAGCTCATGTCAATCGTCGCTTCGCCTTCGACGCAGGTGGCCGTGCGCACAAGCGAGCGGTCGGCCTCGTACCGGATCTTCGGCTCGCCCGCAGCATTCTGGTCGCTCCACTTGGCGATGCTCAATGCGTCTCTTACGATGATCCAGCCGGAGTCTGTCGACCAGGTTGTTTCAATTACCAGGGTCCCCGGTTCGTATCGGCGGCTCAGCGGTGCGGCCACACCGCGCGGAGCGAAGCGGAACTTTCCGGCTGTGCGATCAAGCAGCGCTCCGAAGGTACTTGGTGAATCGAACCTCGGCAGGCAGAACCACTCGACCGATCCGTCGGGCGCCACCAGAGCCGAGGTGTTGCAATCCGAAAGGAAGCCGTAGCTTCCGATCGGCGGGAAGCCTGTCGAGGTCAGGCCGTAGCTCCCGCTTCGTACTGCTTGAGGAAAGCTTCGCCAAGTCCCAACTTCGCTCCTTCGTTTTGTGCTTCAGAATTCAAGATCTGCAGATGTCGGCAGTCCCGGTCTGCCGAATCAATCTAGCACCGGTCTCGCTTTTGCCGGGGGGCTGGCCTTGATCCGTCGGTAACCTCTGATTTCAGTGCTTTCGGAGATCTTCATGCCCTTCTTTACACCCGTTGTCGCGCTCAGCCCGACCGTGGTCGCGCTGCTTGAGTTGATCCCGCTGACCCTGGCGGTGATCCTCTACTGGAACCGGGCGATGAAGCTGTCCTGGGACGGCCGTCCCGTCCCGGTCTGGCGTCAGGTCTCGTTCGGCTTCGGACTGTTTTTGACCGCTCTGGTCCTGTTCAACCCTCTTGGCTATCTGGCCGAAGAGCTTGTAATCGCGCACATGGTCGAGCATCTGATCATCAGTGACATTGCGAGCCTCTTTCTGGTTCTCGGGCTCACCCGTTCGCTTATTCAGCCGATTCTTGCCATCCCGCCATTCGCCCGACTCCAGTTTCTGGCAAACCCGTTTGTCGCCTTGCCGCTGTGGGCGTTGAACCTCTACATCTGGCACATCCCTGTGATGTACGACGCCGCTTACGGGGGCGCCATGGTCCACGGCGTCGAGCACGGCATGTTTCTCGCCTTCGGCATGCTCGTCTGGTTGCCGGTGTTCGGACCATTGCCAGTGCCGTCCTGGTTTGGTCCTGGTGCCAAGATCATCTACGTGGGCGTGGCCCGCTTTGCCGCAGCGGTGCTTGGCAACGTGCTCATGTGGAGTCAGGTCACGATCTACCAGAGTTATGCCGAAGGCCAGGCCAAATGGGGCCTGTCTGCGGTGGCCGACCAGAGCATCGCCGGCGTGATCATGATGGTCGAGGGCACGTTCCTGCTGCTGGGAGTGCTCGCCTACACCTTCTTTCAACAGGCCAAGCAGAGTATGCGCAAGCAGGAACTGCTGGATCTCGCCTATGCCGAGGGCTACGACCTCGACGACAAACGGGCCGAACGTGCCGTCAGGGCAGGCCATGACGATCTGCTCGAAAAGCGGATCCGGTCAG
>JBBECI010000010.1:0-42607 GCA_040881895.1 Solirubrobacterales bacterium
CTCGCTCTACACAGAACTTGTCCTGCCCGGCACGGTTCCACTTTCCCTCCTCGTTGAAAAGCTTGGTTGCGGCGGAGCACCGTTCGGGATTGAGCCTTTCCGAATCGAGGAGGGGCAGACTGCGAATCTGTGCCTGATTGACCTTGAAGCTGAATGGAAGGTAGGCGAGCAGGGCTATGAGAGTCGTTCGCGCAACTCCTGGTGCGATGGACGATCCCTCACTGGGCAGGTATTGATGACCCTCGCCGGCGGTCAGGTCGCCTACCGACTGCGAAGTTTCAGCCTGGGCGTGGCATGAGCGGTCTCTCACCCGGATACATCCTGCTGGAGGACGGCAGCCGTTTTGACGGGCTGCTTTGCGGCGACCCGGAGATGTCGACCGTCGGCGAAGTCGTCTTCAATACCGCAATGACCGGCTACCAGGAAGCGGTCACGGACCCTTCATATGCGGGCCAGATCATCACGTTCACCTATCCGATGATCGGCAACTACGGCACTTCGCCAGCAGCAATGGAATCGTCTGGAGCGCACGCACGAGGCGTGATCATGCGCGATGCGCGAAACGGGACTGATGCTGCGACGGCTGAATCCGGCTGGCTCGACTGGCTTGCGGAAAACAGGGTGGTGGCAATAACCGGCGTAAATACCCGGGCACTCGTCCGGCATATTCGAGACAAAGGCGCGATGCGGGGTGCGATCCTGCCAGCCGGAATCGGACAGGATGAGGGCGTGCTCCGGGTAACCGCTGAGCCGACCATGGCCGGCTCAGACTTTGCCACTCAGGTAAGTCCGGACAGTCCGATCGAGTTTGACGGCGACGGTATCCATGTGGTGGCTTTGGACACGGGTATCAAGGCCAGCATCACCTCGCAGCTCAGGCAGCGAGGCTGCCGGGTGACGCTACTCCCGAGCAACTCTGGTCCGGACGCAGTGCTGGAGCGCGACCCAGACCTGATTTTTCTTGCCAACGGTCCCGGCGATCCGGCTGCCGTGGCAGTTGTGGTCGACACTGTTCGTGAGCTTGTCGGCAAGAAGCCGATGGTGGGAATCTGCCTTGGTCATCAGCTCCTCTGCCGCGCGGTCGGCCTGGAAACCTTCAAGTTGCCGTTTGGCCACCGCGGCTCGAATCATCCGGTCAAGGATCTGGAAACCGGAGTTATTGAGATCACATCACAGAACCATGGTTTTGCCGTTCTCGGTCCGGATGGCGGTCAAACGATCGACGAAGACGAGCCCGTGAAGTGGCAGACGGCATTTGGCGAGGCAGTGCTTTCCCACATCAACCTCTACGACCGCACGGTTGAAGGTCTTCGGTTGCCTGACGCAAAAGCCATGACGGTTCAGCACCACCCGGAAGCCGGACCCGGTCCGCGCGATTCCCGGCATCTCTTTGATCGTTTTCTGGAGCTGGCTGACTGATGCCTCGGCGCGACGACATCAAAAAGATCATGCTGATCGGTTCCGGGCCTATCGTGATCGGGCAGGCGGCAGAATTTGACTATTCCGGCGTTCAGGCCTGCAAGGTTCTGCTGGAAGAGGGCTACGAAGTCGTCCTTGTCAACTCGAATCCGGCCACGATCATGACCGATCCCGAGTTCGCCACGCGAACTTACGTCGAGCCGCTTTTGCCTGGCCCGGTTGCCGCGATCATCGAAAAGGAGCGCCCCGACGCATTGCTGCCGACCCTCGGTGGCCAGACAGCGCTCAACCTGGCAATGGATCTCTCCGCAGACGGAACTCTGGAGAAGTACGGAGTGGAGCTGATCGGAGCCAACCGGAAAGCGATCATCCGGGCTGAGGATCGTGAGGTCTTTCGCCAGGTCATGAACGACGCCGGGATCCGTATCCCGTGGTCTGTGACAGTCGAAAGTGTTGATGAAGCGCTGGCCGTGCTCGATTCAGGCGATGCAACTTTGCCGGCAATCATCCGACCGGCATTTACCATGGGTGGCCAGGGTGGAGGTATCGCCGAGACCCGCGAAGAGTTGATCTCAATTGTTGCCAAGGGTGTAGCTGCCAGTCCGATTGGCCAAGTGCTCGTGGAAGAGTCAGTGATCGGCTGGGGTGAGTTCGAACTAGAAGTCATGCGGGATCACAAAGACAACGTAGTCATCATCTGCTCAATCGAGAACCTGGATCCGATGGGGGTCCACACCGGCGACTCGATCACGATTGCCCCGGCACAGTCTCTGACTGATCCGGTCTACCAGTCGCTGCGGGATATTGCCATCAAGGTGATCCGGGAGGTTGGCGTCGAAACCGGTGGGTCAAATGTCCAGTTCGCAGTAAATCCTGCTGATGGTGAGATCGCGGTGATCGAGATGAACCCGAGAGTCTCGCGGTCATCGGCGCTCGCGTCTAAGGCAACGGGGTTTCCCATCGCCAAGATGGCCGCAAAGCTCGCGGTTGGCTACGCACTCGAGGAGATCCCGAATGACATCACGCGGGCTACTCCGGCTGCATTCGAGCCCAGCATCGACTACGTGGTCACCAAGATTCCGCGTTTCGCGTTCGAGAAGTTTCCCGGTGCCGAGCACCGCCTTTCGACCTACATGCAGAGTGTTGGCGAGGTCATGGCGATCGGCCGGACCTTCCGGCAGTCGTTCAGCAAAGCGCTGGCTTCGAGAGAGCTGGATGCCACCACAACTGTCCCAGCTTCGGATGACGATCTGCTCGAGGAGATCAAGATCCCGACGCCAGAGCGAATCGATCTCATCATGGCCGGTCTGGCCCGAGGAATATCTGTCGAAGCCATTCACGAGCGAACCAGTATCGACCCATGGTTTCTGCGCGAGCTTGCTTCTCTCGCCCTCGAGGAGGATGGAACCGAAGGCATGGAGCGGATCTACAGTTCGGTCGACACATGCGCTGCCGAGTTCGAAGCACGGACGCCCTACTACTACTCGTCTTGCGAAGCACCGGGCTCGCCGACTGAGGTCCGCAGGGGGAATCGTCCCTCAGTTGTGATTCTTGGCGCAGGCCCAAACCGGATCGGCCAGGGAATCGAGTTCGATTACTGCTGCGTTCACGCTGCGATGACCGTGCGCGATTGTGGTCGTGACGCGGTTATGGTGAACTGCAATCCGGAAACTGTCTCGACTGACTACGACACGTCCGATCGCCTTTACTTCGAGCCCTTGACACTCGAGCATGTTCTTGCCGTGTGCGAGGTCGAGAAGCCGGAGGGAGTAATCGTCCAGTTCGGCGGGCAGACCCCGCTGAAGCTGGCTCAGGGTCTCAGGGATGCCGGCATTCCGTTGCTCGGGACACCGGTGGAGGCGATTGATGCCGCCGAGGATCGTGGCAAGTTTGGCGCGCTGATCGATCGACTGGGCATCAAGCCACCTCCGTACGGCAGCGCGATGTCGGCCGAAGAAGCGGTCGAAGTTGCAGCGACGGTCGGGTATCCGTTGCTGGTCAGACCGTCATTCGTCCTCGGCGGACGGGCCATGGAGATCTGCTATTCCGGCGAGGATCTCGACACCTATCTGAAGCAGCACGTCCAGGCCTCACCCGAGCACCCGTTGCTGCTCGACCGGTTCCTCGAGAACGCGATCGAGGTGGATGTGGATGCTCTCTGTGACGGCGACGAAGTCAAGGTTGCGGGCATCATGCAGCACGTCGAGGAGGCCGGGGTCCACTCTGGCGATTCGGCCTGTGTGATCCCGCCGATGAGCATCGGCGACGACATGCTCGAAGAGATCCGTGAGGCGACCGCTGCTATCGCCCTGGAACTCGGAGTGATCGGTCTGATCAACATCCAGTTCGCGATCGCCGAAGGCGGGCTGTACGTGATTGAAGCCAACCCCCGGGCCTCGAGGACTGTGCCGTTCGTTTCGAAAGCGATCGGTGCCCCGGTGGCCAAGCTGGCAACCCGGATCATGCTCGGGCAGAAGCTGGCCGACCTTGATCTGCCGGAGAGCAACGGCAGCCACGTGAGTGTCAAGGAGGCCGTGTTGCCCTTCTCCCGCTTCCAGGGCAGCGACTCGGTTCTGGGCCCGGAGATGAAGTCGACCGGCGAAGTGATCGGGATCGGACCTGACTTCCCGACCGCGTTCGGCAAGGCGCAGGCAGCGGCTGGAGTGGCTCTTCCCGATGAGGGCACTGTCTTCATCTCGGTCACGGATACCGACAAGCCTGCGGCCACCCAGCTGGCTGCCCGGTTTCATGACCTCGGCTTCAAGGTTGTATCGACCGGTGGTACCGCCCAGGCAATTTCGAGGATGGGTGTTCCCGTCGAAACAATCAACAAGATTGCCGAGGGTTCCCCTCACGTCGTCGATCTGATCGAGGACGGCCGCTGTGATCTTGTGATCAACACGCCCACCGGCTCCGGAGCTCGGGCCGACGGGTATGAGATCCGATCAACTGCCATCCGGCACGGGATACCGAGCCTGACCACTATGACCGGAGCATCGGCAGCAGTTCGTGCGATAGGGGTCAGTCGGAACGGCCCTGGCGAGGTTTACTCCCTCCAGGAACTCCATGCCCGCTGAGCGTCCGCTGGCACCGTTCGGTCGTCGCTCCTGCCGCGTGACGGCGGCCGCAGCCGATGGAGGCTACCGCCTGTTCACGGTGCTCGACGAGGAGGGGCCGGCACCGGCGCCGGGGCAGTTCTACATGCTCACCGAAGGTCCGGACTGGGTCGGAGGTTCGGGTCGTCCCTTTCTGCCACGAGCGATCTCTGTGGCGCGTACATCCGGTGATCCGGGGGCGCTTCGGCTCGAATTCCTGATCGACGTAGTCGGGCCCGGAACAGCCAGATTAAACGAACTCGAACAGGGAGCCTCCTGCCTGATCGCCGGCCCCTTCGGCCAGCCCTTTTCATTGCCGAGAGAAATCAAACCCGATGCCGTTGGCGCAGTACTCGTCGGTGGCGGAATCGGAATTGCTCCGATGGCGCCGCTTCGTCGGCATCTGGTCAGTCGTGGAGTGCCGACCCGGACCCTGCTCGGCTTCCGTGATCGCGAGCACTCGGGGGCGGTAGAGACTCTGTTCGGCTGTGAGGAGACCCGATTGGCATTCGAGGACGGCAGCGCTGGCCATCGTGGTTACGTGACGGATCTGCTCGCGGTCATCCTGGCTGGTGACGATCGGGGTGGAGCGGTGGTCTACTCATGCGGCCCTCCCGCGATGCTTGAGGCGGTCCGAAAGATGTGCGGGGAGCACGGAGTTCCTGTAGAGCTGGCGCTCGAGTCACCGATGGCCTGTGGATTCGGCGCTTGTTTCGGTTGTGCTGTTCCGAAGGTGGAGGGCGGCTACCTGCGCCTCTGTGTTGACGGACCCGTTGTGCGGGGCGACCAGATCACCACCGCGATGACCGGGGAGGTCTAAGTGGATCTTCGGACCAGACTCTGCGGAATCGAACTTGACGGGCCGGTGCTGAACGGTTCCGGGACCTTCGATGTAATTGCGGCGCGGCGGGCATTTGGTGCCGCGCTCGAAGAGAACTTTCCGTTCTCGGCCTTTGTCTCGAAGACGATTACCGGGCCACCGCGCTCCGGCAACCCTCCACACCGACTCTGGGAGACACCGTCGGGGATGATCAACTCAATCGGTCTTCCTAACCCGGGCCTCGACCAATTCGTGGATGGAGACCTGCTCGAACTAATCGGGCTTCCGGTCCCCCTGATCGTCTCGGTAATGGCTGACAGCGCCGAGCAGTTCGCAGTTCTCGTAGAAGCCATCGCAGCAGTGGATGGTGTCGCCGGGATCGAACTCAATGTGTCGTGTCCGAACGTCCACTCTGGCCTGATCGTCGGCGAGCAACCGAGCGAGACCGAAGCGCTTATGAGAACCCTGCGTCCGTTGACCACACTTCCGCTGATCGTCAAGTTGACTCCCAACGTCGCCGGTCCGGAAACCGTTGCGCAGGCGGCTGAATCCGGTGGGGCTGATTGCGTCTCGCTGATCAACACCGTCAAGGCGACCGCAATCGACCCTGATCACGGAAGGACCTGGTTGGGCGCGGGGGGTGGCGGTCTCTCCGGTCCGGCGGTGAGGCCGATTGCGCTGGCACAGGTCAGGGCAGTAGCTTCCGCAGTGGACATCCCGGTGATCGGCATGGGCGGGATCACCGACGGCGAGAGCGCACTTGATTTCATTCTCGCCGGTGCTCAGGCTGTTGCGGTAGGAACGGAAAACTTTCGCGATCCGGCTGCTGGAAATGCGGTTAGCAGGGGGCTCGCCTCCGCGTTGGAGCGTCGTGGGTTTGTCTCTCTTGCCGAAGCTCAGGCATCAACCTTGAGTTGAGCTTGAGGTGAATTTCAGGTTTTTGGCCCTTTCGGCCAAGCAGGCGACACGATGATGGCTATACTCGCGTCGTCCATGTCCGTGCCTGAGCAGACCATCTTCAAATCCCCAGACACGCCGGAGAGGTCGCTCGATCAGAGGATGGACGCACTCAAGCGCGCCAACGACATTCGCACCGCCCGCGCCAAATTGAAGAAAGACCTCAAGGCCGGCCGTGCCAGCATTCTTGAGTTGTTGGAGTCTCCGCCCGAGTATGTGCTGACGGCAAAGGTTTTCGACCTTCTGCTTGCGGTTCCGAAGTACGGGCGGGTCAAAGCCAACCGAATCCTCAACCAATGTCGGATATCGCCGGCAAAGACCGTTGGCGGTCTTTCCGAGCGGCAGCGCAAGGAAATGGTGGGCCTGCTCCGCCGCTGACGACCCCAGGTGTACTGGGCCGGTTTTTTGGTCCTCGGCATCGTCTAGGCTGGCGCTCTCATGTCCGCGTCAGATTCGAAAGTTTTCGTCATCACGGGCCCTTCCGGCGTTGGCAAGGGCAGCCTGATCTCACTTCTGCGTGAGGGGGTACCGGAGATCGAACTCTCAGTCTCGGCAACGACACGGGGTCCCCGGCAGGGTGAGGTCGACGGAGTGGATTACCACTTCCTCAGGCCGGAGGATTTCGATTTCCGAGTCGAAGCTGCCGAGTTTCTCGAACATGCGCGATACAGCGGAAACCGGTACGGGACTCTTCGGTCTGAGGTGGAAAGCAGGCTTGCCAAGGGGCACCCGGTAGTACTGGAAATTGAGCTACAGGGTGCTCGTCAGATCCGGACGACAATGCCGGAGGCGGTTCAGATTTTCATCGCGCCACCCGAACTGGGTTCACTCCGCCAGCGTCTTGAGTCCAGGGGCACCGATGAGCCGGCCGCAATTGAATCCAGGCTAAAGGTTGCGGAAGAGGAGCTAGCGGCTCAAGGTGAGTTCCCGCATCAGGTCATAAACGATGATCTCAGTCGGGCGGCAACAGAGCTGGAGGCCATAGTGCGCGGCAAGCTGTCAGAATGAAAACCATGACAATGATCAAGCCCCGTGTAGACCATCTTCTGGACCACGCCGATTCGTCTTACGCTTCGGTTGTCGTGGCCGCTCGCCGCGCCAGGCAGATCAACAGCTATTTCCAGAGTCTTCAGGAGGGTGGTTACGGGGACTACCCGCCGCCGATGGTTCCGGTGGTACCGGGTAAGGGCCCCCTGACGCTCGCGCTCGAGGAACTCGCTGCCGGCAAGCTGAAGTACGAATACCGCTCCTGATTCAGGACTGACCGGAGGGCGCATGGCTAAGATCCTGCTCGGTGTCAGCGGGGGGATAGCCGCTTACAAAGCTGTCGAGTTCGTTCGCTTGGCTGTCGCGGCCGGGCACACGGTCAGGGTTGTCATGACCGCTTCTTCGCGGCGGTTTATTGGTGCGGATACCTTTGAGGGGATCCTGGGCTCACCGGTGCTGACCTCGGAATTCGAAAAAGATCCAATGCGGGGGAAGTTCCCCGAAGAGCCACTTCCCGGGCACGAGCCGATCGGTCATCTCGCGGTGGTCGAGTCCGCCGATGTCTTTCTGGTTGCTCCAGCTTCGGCAAATACCGTGGCCAAGCTGGCAAACGGTCAGGCAGACTCGATGCTGACCACCTCTTTTCTGGCCTGTGAGGCTCCGCGTCTTGTGG
Source organism: Solirubrobacterales bacterium (assembly GCA_040881895.1). GTDB lineage: Bacteria > Actinomycetota > Thermoleophilia > Solirubrobacterales > 70-9 > 67-14. The sequence goes on from JBBECI010000010.1 coordinate 7,952, forward strand.
CACCGGCGATGAACGAGCGTATGTTTCTCGATCCGGCGACATCCAGGAACCTTCAGCTCCTGCGCGAGCATGGAGTGGACGTCATCGACCCCGAGGCTGGCAGCCTGGCCTCGAAGGGTGAGTATGGCGTGGGCCGTCTTCCCGATCCAGCAGAGTTACTGCGGCGGGTTGAGACTGCTCTGGCCGGCGATCTTTCAGGGCTGAAGGTTCTGGTCACTGCGGGAGGAGCGCGCGAACCAATTGACCCGGTCAGGTTCATTGGTAACCGCTCAAGCGGACGTATGGGTTTTGCTCTCGCGGAGCGGGCTCGATCACGCGGGGCCGAGGTAACCGTTATCGCCGCTAACGTGAATCTGGGCACCCCGGCGGGAGTGACCAGGGTCGATGTGGAAACCACGGCCGAGCTGGCTTCGGCATGTGAAAATCAGATCGCTGACTGTGACCTTCTGATCATGGCTGCGGCGCCAGCGGACTTTCGCCCCGAACAGGTTTCCCCTGGAAAGCTGTCGCGTTCCGGGGACGGTCTTGAACTCCACCTCGAGCCTACGGATGACATCCTTGGCAACCTTTCGGTCCGGGCTGGCTCGGATCAGACACTGGTCGGATTTGCCGCTGAGTATGGGGGCGAAGCCGAGAGTCGCGCACGGGAAAAACTGGAGCGCAAGGGTGTCGACATGATCGTCATGAACGATGTCTCGGACGAGCGGATCGGGTTTGATTCCAAAGACAACGCGGTCACCCTGATAACCAGCTCCGGCAGTGTTGAGGTCGAGTTGGCCGACAAAGGCGAAGTGGCTGACCGGATTCTCGACAGCGCCGAAGGTATCCACAGGAAAAAGGGCGGTTGAAGGCAGTCGTTCAAAGGGTCAGCTCGGCAGCGGTCAGCGTCCGCGGATCAACTGTGTCTGAGATAGGCCCAGGTCTGCTGGTTTTACTCGGCGTGGCGAAGGGCGACGGCCCTGAGGAGGCTGAACGGATGGCAGGAAAACTGCTCCGGCTGAGGGTTTTCCCCGATTCGAAAGGAAGGATGTCCGAAGACCTGGGAGGGCGCGAGATCCTTTGCGTCAGTCAGTTCACACTCTGCGGTGACACTTCGAAAGGTAACCGGCCCAGCTTCGTGGAAGCGGCACTCCCCGACATTGCCGAGCCCCTGTATCTGGTTGTATGCGAGCGAATCCACGCCCAACGGGGAGTTTTCGGCGAAGATATGGAAGTCGCCTTGGTCGGCGACGGGCCTGTCACCGTATTGATCGACGTCTGACCAGTTCGGCAGGTTCGGCTCGGGAGGTTATACTGAGCTTTGCGTGATTCTTGGAAGTACCCGAAGTGGGCCTTGCCCGCTTTTTTTTGGCCCATTAGTGAGCTTGAAACCATGAAAACGAGTCCTGAAGAGATCGAAAACCGCATCGCAGAAATTGATCCCGAAGTCGAATTCCTCGCCGTCGAGAGCGCCGGAGGAGACTCGCTGCGCATCTACGTAGACCACCCCTCAGGAGTAAACCTCGAGATCTGCCAGAAGATAACGAGCGGGCTCGGCGAGCTACTTGAGGACCACACTCTTGAGGTTTCGTCTCCCGGTCCCCACCGTCCACTCACCAAGCCGGATCATTACGCACGCTTTGAGGGTCGGCGGGCTAAAGTGCGTACAGTCGTTCCGCTTGAGGGTCGCAGAAACTTCACCGGGACCATCCTCGAGGCAGGCGAGCAGGAGTTCACGCTCGGTTGTGACGGTGAACTTGTCCAGATTTCTTTCCCGAGCGTTGAACGCGCTCATCTTGTGCCGGTAATTCCAGAAGGAGCATCAAAGTGACCCAGGAAATCGTCGACGCTGTAAAGGTTCTTGAACAGGAGAAGGGAATCTCTGCGGATACGCTGATGGACGCGCTTGAGGATGCGCTTCTTTCCGCTTATCGCAAGAGTCCCGGCTCGGCAAAGTATGCGAGGGTCGATCTTGACCACGAAACCGGGGACTTCCGGGTCTTTGAATTGATCCTCCCGCCTGAGCTCGAGGAAAAGCTGCTCGGAGAGGCAGCCGCTGAACAGGAGCGCACGATTGATCCGGAGACGGGCGAGTTGCGCGAACCGGAAGAGCCTGAGCTTGATCCGGAAATGCTGGCACCTTACGAGGACCAGATCGAGTCCCGGGATGTTACGCCAGACGGCTTCGGTCGCATAGCCGCTCAGACGGCCAAGCAGGTCATCTACCAACGGATCCGCGAGGCCGAGCGCCAGATGATGTACGACGAGTTCCGCGACCGCGTTGGCGAGTTGATCACCGGACTTATCCAGCAGTCCGACAAGCGCTACACGCTGGTACAGCTGCGCGAGCGGGTCGAGGCTCTTTTGCCGAAGTCCGAACAGGTCTACAGCGAGCGCTACGACCACGGTATGAGGGTCAAGGCTGTCATCACTGATGTCTCCGAATCCACCAAGGGCCCGAGCATCGTGGTTTCGCGACGCAGTCCCGAACTGATCAAGGGTCTCTTTGAGCTCGAGGTGCCCGAGATAGCCGACAAGCTTGTAGAGATCGTCGGAGTCGCCCGCGAGCCTGGATACAGATCCAAGATCGCGGTGGTATCTCATGCCGACGGCGTTGATCCGGTTGGTGCCTGCGTAGGCCCTCGCGGTTCGCGCGTTCGGATGGTCGTTTCGGAGCTGCGCGGCGAGAAGATCGACATCATTCCGTACAACGAGGAACCGGCTCGGTTCGTGGCCAAGGCTCTCTCCCCGGCACGCGTACGGGAGGTCCTTGTTGATGATGAGGAAATGCAGGCGACCGTAGTTGTGCCTGACGACCAGCTTTCGTTGGCGATCGGCCGTGATGGCCAGAACGCACGGCTTGCGGCGAGGCTGACTGGCTGGCGCGTGGATATTAAGTCTGAGAGCGAATTCGCCAAAGAGGAAAGCCAGCACGAGTACGAAGGCGAAGAGGAGTTCGACGGGCGTTGTATGACGGTGCTTTCGAGCGGACGACGTTGCCCGAATGCCGCGATTGCCGGCTCAACCTATTGCGGACTGCCGCAGCATCAGGCTCTCGCAAGATTCACAACCAGCCATGTAGCTGTGCTCACCGGACTCGGTGATAGTGAAATAGCCACTCTCGCTGACCCGGAAGCAGATGATGCTGAAGCGGCGGCAATAGTTGCCGGGGCGGAGGCAGATTTCGTCGAACCAAGCGAAGAGGTAGCTGAAGAGGCTGAAGAGGCTGAGGAAGAAGCTGAAGAAGTGGCTGAAGAGGCCGAGGTAGAAGATGAGGAAGCGGTAGTTGAAGCCGAAGAGGCTGAAGCTGAAGTTGAGGTAGTCGAAGAAGATGTGGCCGCAGAGACAGATACCGATGAGGAGACCTCAACCGAGTGAGCAAGCGCAGGGTTCACGAGATAGCCAAGTCGGCAGGTGTCACCAGCAAGGAACTGCTGGCAGCCTTGAATGCCGCAGGTATCGAGGCCAAGGCAGCCGCGTCCAGCGTTGAGGAAGACGCTGCTCTGAAGGCACTCGCCTCGAACGGTGGGTCACCCAAATCCAAGCCCGCCGCTGCGAAATCTTCTGCCCCGAAAAAGACTGCTTCGAAACCGAAAAACAAGTCCGAGGTAGCCCCTGCGCCGAAGTCGGCACCGAAGGCAAAGGGCGTGGCAAAGGCCAAGCCCCCGGTCAGCGCCAAGCCCACAGTGAAATCCACTCCGGCCAAGCAGACTGCCTCTCCATCTCCCGCCAAGCCCGCAAGTCCGGCTGGTTCAGGTGAGTCCGCTTCCGGTGGAACTGCGGCCGGAAAAAAGCGTCGCCGTGTTGTAATCGACTCACAGGCATCGCGCCGCGAACAGGGAGGGGGGCCGCCGCCCCAGCGTCCGCCGCGCCGCCGCGGAGGACGCCGCCGGCGCCCCTTGCTCGAGGAACCAAGCCCCGTCGAGACGGATCCGGCTGAGCCCCCGGCCACTAAGGTGGGCTCGGGTGTGACCGTTCGCGATCTTGCTGAGTTGCTGGGTCTCAGTTCAGCGGAACTGATCAAGAAACTCATGATGATGGGGGAGATGGCAACACTCACTCAGACCCTTACCGACGAGTCAGTGCTGGCTATTGCCGACGAGTACAACCGCAAGATCGAGATCGTCTCCGCAGCGGATGAAGAGGCTCCGGCCCCCGAGTTCGATGATGACGACGAAACTCTCGTCGATCGGCCTCCGGTAATAACGATCATGGGACACGTTGACCACGGAAAGACCTCGCTGCTCGACGCCATACGGGAGACCGAGGTTGCGGCAGGAGAGGCTGGCGGGATAACTCAGCACATCGGTGCGTACCAGGTTCATCACCAGGAGCACACGCTTACCTTCCTCGATACCCCAGGCCATGAGGCCTTCACCGCAATGCGCGCAAGGGGAGCCAAGGTCACTGACGTCGCGGTTGTCGTTGTTGCCGCTGATGATGGAGTGATGCCCCAGACGCGGGAGGCGATCGATCATGCGAAGGCAGCTGATGTACCGATTCTGATCGCGGTCAACAAGATTGACAAAGAGGGTGCCCAGCCCGACCGGATTCGCAATGACCTCGCAGCAGAAGGACTCAATCCCGAAGACTGGGGTGGAGATACCGTTTACTGCGATGTCTCGGCGAAGACGCATCAAGGTCTCGATCATCTTCTCGACATGATCATTCTCGTTACCGAGCTTGAGGAACTCGGCGCCAATCCTGATGCACCGGCATCCGGAACTGTGATCGAGTCTCAGCTGGACCCCGGTCGCGGGCCCGTAGTCAGCGTGCTGGTTCAGCGAGGAACCATGCGCGTTGGAGATTCGGTAGTTGCCGGACCTGTCTGGGGCAAGGTCCGTGCGATGCATGACTTCCTCGGCGACAAGGTCGAGATCGCTGCGCCTGGCATGCCCGTTGAAGTGCTGGGGTTCGATGGCGTCTGCGACGCCGGGGAATTCGTTCAGGCCGTCGAGAATGACCGCCGGGCACGCCAGATGGCTCAGGAGCGACTGAACCGTCTCAAGGCTGAGACAATTGCCCGTCGCGCCGCGCGCAAGGTCACGTTGGAAGAGATTTTCGCCCGAGCCCAGACCGGCGATCTGAAGGAGTTGAATATCGTTCTCAAGAGCGATGTCGCCGGGTCGCTGGAAGCACTCCAGGATGAGATCGCCAAGGTTCCCCAGGAGCAGGTTGCGATCAACATAATCCGTGCCCAAACCGGAGGAATCACCGAGTCGGATGTGATGCTTGCCTCGGCGTCCAATGCGGTCATCCTCGGGTTCAACGTCAGGCCGCTCAGCGATGCCCGTCGTGCCGCCCAGGTAGAAGGTGTCGACGTGCGCACCTATTCGGTCATCTACAAAATCACCGAGGATCTCCGCAACGCGATGGAGGGGATGCTCGATACGGTCGAGGTGGAAGAGTCACTCGGCGAGGCCGAGGTCAAAGAAGTGTTCAAGGCGTCAAAGGTCGGTCGTATTGCCGGTTGCGTGGTCACTGAGGGTCAGATCACTCGTGAAGGCAGCGTTCGACTGCTACGGGAGGGAACGGTTGTGTGGACGGGCAGACTCGACTCACTTCGCAGGTTCAAGGATTCTGTTCAGAGCGTTGATGAAGGTCAGGACTGTGGCATCGTGCTGGACGGATACGCGGATGTCAAAGCTGGCGACGTCCTCGAGTTTTTCTCGACCAAACAGGTCGAACAGACCCTCAATTAGGAGTACCTGGTGTCAAACTCGCGAATGCGCAGAGTCAATGAGGTCCTGCGGGAGGTAATCGGGCAGGCCGTTACCGTTGAACTGAGCGATCCCCGGCTTGAAATGGTCGCAGTAACACATGTTGATGCGACCCCTGATTTGCGCTCTGCCAAGGTTTTTGTGACCACCCTCGGAGATGAAGAGTCAAGAGAGGATGCCCTCAGAGCCCTGAAAAGGGCCCACGGACCGCTCCAGAGTGCCATTAATCGTGAAACTCACATGAAGCGAACTCCCACCCTTACGTTCGCCTATGACGATGCCGTAGAGACCGGACTGAGGATCTCAGCCATGCTTGAGGAAGGTTCCCAGGCACAAGACCCCGAGCAGGAAAGTCAGGATCCGGAGGGCACCGAGTGAGCAGCTCAGCCGATACCGCACGGCAGGCCGGGGCTGATTCGATCGAACAGATCGCCGATCTGATTGCGGGGAATCAAAAGTTTCTGCTGACAACCCATGAAGGTCCGGATGGCGACGCTCTTGGATCGCTCCTTGGGACGCAGAATATGCTCGAGTCGCTTGGCAAGGATTCAGTCACGTTTCTTGCCGCAAAGGAGTTTCCGCTGCCGGTTGAATATCGGCATCTTCCGCTCGAGGACGTATTCCATGAACCTCCGGCCGACCTGCGCGACCGAGTCGTGATTTTCCTTGATTGCGGAAATATCGACCGTATGCCCGTCGATTTTCTTCGGAACGGTGGCCTGACCGTGGTCAACATCGATCACCATCACGACAACACCCGCTTTGGCGAGCATAATTTCGTCAGTCCGACTGCTTCCAGCACGGCAGAGATCATTTTCGAACTTGCCGTGGCTCTGGATGTGAAGATCAGCCCTTCAATGGCCCGAGCGCTCTACATCGGGATCGTTACCGACACTGGAAAGTTCATGTACGACTCGACCGATGCGCGAACACATGAGGTGACGGCGGCACTGATCGAGGCCGGAGTGGATGTCGATGATGTAAATCGTCGCCTCTACGAAAGCGTTCCGATTGAAAAACTCAGACTTCTCAGCCGGTCCCTGGACAATGTTTCAATGCACTGCGACGGAGATCTCATCATCACCCGCATCACGGCGGAGGATTACGACAGCTCCGGAGCAGGGGAAGAAATGACCGAAGGCGTGATCGACCACCTTCGGGCAGTTGAAGGCATCAGGGTGGCCGCGGTGGTCAAGGATCAGGTGAGCCGCGGGCAGGCCGCCCGCAAGGTCAGCTTGCGTGCCGGCGACAACTCAACGGACGTATCCGCAATCGCCCGCCGATTTGGTGGCGGCGGACACGTAAAGGCTGCGGGCTGCTCTACGGAACTTGACTTTGATCAGATTGTCACCGAGATCTGCGACGCGCTTGCCCAGCAGCCGGAACCCTGACCAGCGGTCGTGGCGGAGCAATCTTCGGCAGCGGGGGTGCTGGTGTTTGACAAGCCGGCCGGTGTCACATCTCACGATGTGGTGGCCCTCGTTCGACGCGAGCGTGGTGGCAAAGTCGGTCACGCCGGGACTCTTGATCCTTTCGCGACCGGTCTGCTTACGATTCTGCTCGGCAGGGCAACCCGCCTCCAGCGGTACCTTCTCGATCTTCCAAAGACTTACATTGCAACCGCTCGACTTGGCTGGATCTCGAGCACTGGCGACCCGGATGGCCTGGTTGAAGAAACCGGCCGCAGACCAGCCAGCCTGAGTCTTCCGGTAGGCGAAATCAGCCAGATGGTTCCGATGACCTCAGCGGTCAAGGTCGATGGAGAACGGCTCTACCGGAAGGCCCATCGAGGAGAGGTGAGCGCGGAGCGGCCCGTACGACAGGTAACCATCCACCGGGCCGATTTGCTGGAATCCTCCGATGAACGGGCTGTTTACAAGATTGAGTGCAGCTCCGGGACCTACATACGGACTTTGATCGAGACCCTTGACGATGCCTACTGCGAGGAGCTTCGCCGGACGGCCGTCGGCCCGATCGGGATCGAGCGGGCGGGGGAACTACTGACGCCGCTGGAAGCACTGTCGTTCCTGCCGCGACTCGAGGTCAGTGATGTCACGGCTGACAGGATCTGCTTCGGACAACCAGTCGAAGCTCCGTCGTCGCTGCCGGAGGGGGAGCCTGTCGCTCTGGTCAACGGGGATAACCTGCTGGCTGTGGCTCGACGATCCGAAGATGGCCTCAAAACTGAAGTGGTCCTGGAGACGAGAACCCGGTGATTCAAGTTACCCCCTTCGAGGAGGCTCGGGCGCGGCCGCGCCGGATCGCGATCGGGACCTTCGATGGAGTTCACATCGGTCACCGTGCGGTGATCGAAGGTGCCGATACGGTGCTCACCTTCGAGCCTCATCCTCTGGAAGTGCTGCATCCCGCAGCAGCACCCAAGTTGCTCATGCCGTTCGAGATCAAGCGCGACGTACTGGACGGCATAGGGGTCAGGGAGTTGGTTGTGATCGGCTTCGACAGGGATTTCACCAAGACTTCTGCCACTCAGTTCATCGAAGAGATGCTGATCGGGAAACTGGGTGCGGAATCGGTTTCCGTTGGTGAGAACTTTCGTTTCGGAACAGGGGCGAAAGGTAACCCGGCGATGCTGGCAGGACGCAGTGAGTTTCAGACCCGGATTGTCCCGATGGTCAAGGAAAGTGGGGAAACGGTTTCTTCATCCAGGATCCGGGAACTTATTGCGACGGGAAGGATGAATGAAGCCCGGGCCTGCCTCGGAGTACCTTTCATGCTGGAAGGGAAAGTTGTGGAGGGCGAGCGCCGCGGCCGGGAACTGGGCTATCCGACTGCCAACCTCGTTCCGGACGAGCGCTTTGCGATTCCAGGACATGGGGTTTATGCCGCTTTTGCCAACGGCATGCCTGCGGCAGTGAGCATCGGTCTGAGGCCGACCTTTGAGTCTGAACTTGGGGTGCTGGTAGAGGTTCACCTCCTGGATCAGGACGTCGATCTTTACGGCCAGACCCTCAGAGTCGCCTTTGTGGAGCGCCTTCGAGAAGAGGAGCGGTTCGACTCGCGAGAGGAACTGATCGCCCAGATGGATCTGGACGTGAAGAAGACTGCGCGCGTCTGTGGTAGCTTCCAGCGGCCGTGAGTGGGGACCCCACGCGGATCCCTAACCAAGGAAAATCATGACCATCACCAAAGACGACAAAGCCAAGCTGATCGGCAAGCATTCCCGGAAGAAGGGCGATACCGGATCGACCGAGGTCCAGGTGGCCCTTCTGACCGAGCGGATCAACGACCTGACCGGCCACCTTCGCGAGCATGGCAAAGACCATCACTCCCGACGTGGACTTCTGATGATGGTCGGCAAGCGGCGGCGGCTGCTTCGTTATCTCGAGCGCACCGATCTGGACCGGTACCGCGCTTTGGTTACAGAGCTCGGCCTGCGCCACTAGGCAATCTGGCTTCCCTGCGCGTTTGGCCTGTTGCCTGTCCATCTAGTTCTAATCAATCACTGACCGGAAGGAATTCTCATGATCTCAGTCGGTGAAAAAGCACCCGACTTCAGTCTCCCTGACCATCAGGGGCAGCTTGTCTCACTATCCGACTTCTCCGGAGGTCGGCTCCTGATCGTTTTTTACCCGCTCGACTTCAGCCCGATCTGTAACGACCAGCTGACGGCTTACAAAGAAATCTCCGGTGAACTTGAAGGAGCCGGGGTGACCCTGGTCGGGATCAGCGTCGATTCAGCCTTTGCTCACAAGGCGTTCCGTGACCACGCCGGTGTCGACCACAGTCTGCTTGCTGATTTTGAACCGAAGGGCGCGGTGGCCTCGGCGTACGGTGCTTATCTGGAGGATTACGGCCACGCAAACCGCTCACTCGTCCTGATCGACGGAGACGGTGTCGTCGAATGGGTGCACGAAAGCGAAACTCCTCTCGTGATACCCCCGGCCAGTCTTATACTCGAAGCCATCTGATCTGACCAGGCCGGCCAGTTCGGGGAATTACCCCGCACCCTGTTCTCCAGCTCCTCAGGTTTCTTCCGGCCGAATCTGTGTCAGGCGCATCACCAATACCCGTCAGCCTGCGGTGGCCTGTAGCCTTACCGACTGATAGGAACGACAGTTCTAAAGACAGATGGTCGCCAACCGGGTGGCCGGAGGTAAGAAAACCTGATGAGTATGTTTGAAACTACGCGCGTCTCCGTGCGTGTCGGCGATAGCGATATCTCCATTGAAACCGGCAAGATTGCCAAGCAGGCAAGTGGTGCCGTCATCATGCGATGTGGTGACACGATGGTCCTCTCAACGGCAACTGTTGGCGGTCTTCGAGACGTCGACTTCCTGCCCTTGACAGTTGACATCGAAGAGCGCTACTACGCAGCGGGCAAGATCCCTGGCTCGTTCTTCCGTCGTGAGGCCAGGGCTGGCGAGAAAGCCACCCTGACCGCCCGCATGATCGACCGGCCCATTCGTCCGCTCTTCCCCAAGGGATGGCATTACGAGACCCAGCTGGTCACCATTCCGATGTCGGTCGACCACGTGCACCCGTACGACATCCTCGCGATGAACGGTGCCTCAGCAGCACTTGCGATCTCCGAGGTTCCCGTAGCAGCGCACGTCGGTGCCGTTCGTATCGGCAAGCTGGACGGTGATTTCGTGATCAACCCCGACGAAGAGGATCACGCGAATCTGGATCTGGACCTGATCGTCGCCGGTACCGATGAAGCGATCCTGATGGTTGAAGCCGGTGCCAACGGTGTGACCGAGGCCGAAATTCTCGATGCGCTCGACATCGCTCACACCGAGATCAAGAAGATCACCGCCGCGATCGAAGAGCTGCGTCAGAAGGTCGGCAAGGAGAAGCTCGTCATTGAGGCTCCTTCCCTCGACGAGTCGCTTCTGGCAGACGTCCGATCCGAGTTCGGCAGCAAGATTGCCGAAGCCGCTTCGGTTCAGGCCAAGCTTGAGCGCCAGGATGCGCTTGCCGCCGTCAAGGACGAAGTGGTTGCCCGCTTCGCCCCGGCTGACGCCGAAGGTAACGATGACCACGCTCGCGTTTCCGAGGTCAAGTCCGTCTTTTCAGCAGTTGAGAAGGAGACCATTCGCAAGGCAATTGCCGTCGACAAGAAGCGGCCCGACGGGCGTGCCCAGGACGAGATCCGTCCAATCGAGTGCGAGGTTGACATTTCCCCGCGCGTTCACGGTTCAGCCCTGTTCACGAGAGGTGAGACTCAGGTTCTCGGTAACGCCACCCTGGGAACTACCCGGATGGACATGCGCGTTGACGGTCTCGGTCTGGAGACCACCAAGACGTTCTGGCACCACTACAACTTCCCCCCGTTCTCGGTGGGCGAAGCTGGCTTCATGCGTGGCCCGAAGCGGCGTGACATCGGTCACGGCGCGCTCGCCGAACGTGCTCTGGCGCCTTCAGTACCTGACCAGGAGGAGTTCCCCTACGTAATCCGCGCCGTCTCCGAGACACTGGAGTCCAACGGCTCCTCGTCAATGGGTTCGGTCTGCGCCTCGTCGATGGCGATGCAGGCAGCCGGCGTTCCTGTCACCGCACCGGTTGCCGGTGTGGCGATGGGTTTGATCAAGGAAGGCGACGACTACATCGTGCTGACCGACATCGCCGGAGTCGAAGATCACCTCGGAGACATGGACTTCAAGGTTGCCGGTACAGCCGACGGCATCAATGCGCTCCAGATGGACATCAAAATCACCGGTGTCACCTTCGAGATCCTGACCGACGCTCTCGAGCAGGCTCGCAAGGGCAGGCTGTTCATCCTCGGCAAGATGGCCGAAGCGATTGACGGACCGCGCGCCGAGCTCTCGAAGTACGCGCCGCGGATCGAGTCAATCAAGATCGACCAGGAGAAGATCGGTGCGGTTATCGGCAAGGGTGGCGAGACCATCCGTGGGCTCTGCGAAGAGTTCGAGGCTGAAATCGATGTCGAGGACGACGGCACGATCCGGATCTACGCTCCGACTGGTACTCAGGTAGAGGCAGCGGTTGCCCGGATCGAAGGCATGACCAAGGAAGCCGAGATCGGTGACCGATACCCGGCCGCCAAGGTCGTCAAGACCACCACCTTCGGCGCCTTCGTAGAGCTGACCAAGGGCACCGACGGACTGCTCCATATCTCCAACGTCAAGCCCGGAGGCCGGGTTGAGACGGTTGAAGAGGTATTGGAGGCAGGGCAGGAAATCGACGTAACCGTCGCTGAAGTTGATCGCGAGCGGGGCCGAATCGGGCTTCGTATGACGGACGACCCCTCAATTGCCGGCAAAAGTCCGGAGGAAATAGCAGCAGCCTCCAGCAGTGGAGGGGGCGGCAACCGTGGCGGTGGCGGTGGCGGATCGCGTGAGGGCGGTCGCCGTCGACGTGATCGTGGTGACCGCGAGCGCCGAGACTAAATGGAGGAGTCGGCCCGGCTGACAGAGGTCAAATCCGGCATCCGGGTGATAACCGAGCAGGTACCTCTGGTCCGCTCGGTTGCCCTCGGGCTCTGGGTCCGGACTGGTTCGCGTGACGAGACCCCTGCTCAGGCGGGGGTCTCCCACTTTCTGGAGCATCTGCTCTTCAAGGGAACCGCCAACATTTCGGCAGTCGAGATCTCCGAGCGCTTCGACGGCCTGGGGGCTGCCTTCAACGCAGCCACAGGCAAGGAAACAACGCACCTTTATGCCCGCTTTCTCGATGAGCACACCGAGCCAGTATTCTCGCTCCTCGGCGAGATGCTGCTCGAGTCAACCTTCCCTGACATCGATTCCGAGCGGGACGTGGTGCTTGAGGAAATTGCGATGTATGAAGACGAGCCTTCCGACCGGGTTCATGATTATCTGGCTGACGCGATGTTCGGAGACACGCCCCTCGGACGTCGCATCCTGGGCAGTGCAGACGTAATTGCCAGTATCCCGGTGCCGGATATCGCTGAGTACCATCGAGCCCGCTACTCGGCGGAGAATCTCGTCATTAGCGCTGCAGGCAATGTCGACCACGACCAGATCGTAGATCTGGCTGAAAGGCTGGCCCCCGAGCACCACGGCGAGCGGGTGCCGCCGAAGCCGGTTGAGCCATTGTCCGGCGGAAGGCTGGAGTTCGCTGTCAAGGACACAGAGCAGTACCACATCTGTTTCGGCACTCCCGGAATAAACCGCAGCGATGATCGCCGCTTCACCCTCGCTGTCTTCGATTCGATTCTCGGCGGTTCCAGTTCATCAAGACTGTTCCGTGAAATCCGGGAGGAACGAGGTCTGGCTTACTCGGTGGGTACCTTCTCCGAGCAGTTCACGGATACGGGCTACGTCGCCACCTACGTAGGCACTCGCGAGGACAATGTCGAAGAGGTATGCGAGATAGTCAGCCGTGAGTACGAACGTATCCGAAGGGAAACTGTTTCGGCTGAAGAACTGGACCGGGCAAAAGAGCACGTCAAGGGGCGTCTGGTGCTTTCGGGTGAGTCTTCGGCGGCGAGGATGAGCAGGATCGCTCTTTCCACCCTCCATGAGATTCCGCTCCTGACACTTGATGAAATGCTGACGAAGGTTGATGCGGTGCGGGTGGAAGATGTATTGGATCTGTCGCAGGAGATCTACGCACCGGAACGGATGTCCGTCGCTGCAGTTGGCAGGGACGAAGAGAAGTTCCGGCAGGCTGTCGGGACGGTCAGTGAGGCGCTGGTCCCGTGATTCGGGTTGGGGTATCAGGGGCCGCCGGGCGGATGGGCACCACCGTGTGTGAGGCCGTGGAGCAGGCTGACGGTCTCGAACTGGCTGGCAGGGCCGATCCTGCCCTGGGAGTGGAACTCGTGGAGATTATTTCCAGCTGTGATGTCGTGGTCGAGTTCAGCACCCCCGACACCTGCCTTGCGAATGCGGTGGCCTGCCTCGAGTCGGGAGTCCACGTTGTGGTCGGTGCCACCGGGTTTGACCTCGACGAACTGAAGCGGGCCGCCGAGATGGCTGATTCCGGGGCCCGGTGTTTCGTGGCTCCCAACTTTGCGATCGTCGCTGTGCTCCTGATGACCCTTTCCCGGCAGGTCGCCGAGCACATGCCCGAGTGCGAGATCATCGAACTCCATCACCCGGCAAAGCTCGACGCACCGTCAGGGACGGCAAGGCGTACCGAAGAACTGATCGCGGAGGCGGGTGGCAATGTCCATCAGCCGATTCACTCTGTCCGGCTCCCCGGGCTGGTCGCTCATCAGGAGGTCATTTTCGGAGATGTAGGCCAGACTCTCTCGATCCGCCACGACAGTACTGACCGTTCTTCCTTCATGCCGGGGGTTGTCCTCGCTGTACGTAAGGTGGGGTCCCTCCCTGACCCCTTAACGGTTGGCCTCGAACGGCTTCTTTGAGCAAACCTGTTCGGTTCCTGGTTGAAGCGCCTGTCCTCGTCCGATCGGTAGTCTGCCGCAATGCCTGAAATCGACATAACAGCACTTGACGCGACTGCTCAGGCAGCACTGGTAGAGAGCGGGGAGGCGACGGCCGCTGAACTGGTAGAAGCGGCCATCAGCCGGGCTGAAGAAGTTAATCCACAGATCAACGCGATCATTCTGCCGCTTTATGAAGAAGCACGGGAAGCGGCATCTGAAGATCTTCCAAGCGGCCCTTTCAAGGGCGTTCCCTTCCTGTTCAAGGACCTGGGCACGGTGCTCCAGGGCCAGCCGCTTCACAGTGGAAACCGCGTCCTCAAGGAGATTGACTTCAGGGCACCATTTGACAGCTCGCTCGGTGCGAAGTTCAGAGATGCGGGCCTGGTCACAATCGGAAAGACAAACACGCCGGAGTTCGGGATTCTGCCAACGACCGAGCCGGTGGCATATGGCCCAACACGAAACCCGTGGGATCTCGGCAGGAGTGCCGGCGGATCCAGCGGTGGCTCAGGCGCAGCAGTAGCGGCAGGCATCGTCCCGGTCGCTCACGCAAGCGACGGCGGCGGTTCGATCCGAATCCCGGCCAGCGCGAATGGCCTGGTCGGCCTGAAGCCAAGTCGGGCCAGGATTTCACTTTCCCCTTACTCGGGCGACTCGATGTCGGGTCTGACGACCGAGTTCATCCTCGCCCATTCAATTCGGGATGTTGCCACCATGCTTGACTGGGTTCACGGTGCTGAGCCTGGCGATCCGTACGCTGCCCTGCCGCCGGCCCGCCCGTACAGTGAGGAAATTTCGTTCGAGCCCGAGTCGCTCACCATCGCACTGCTCACTGAGTCGCTTACCGGCGACGAACTGAATCCGGAGGTTGTTCAAGCCGCGCACCGAACTGCGCTGGACCTGGAGGCACTCGGCCACACAATCGTTGAGCCGGAAATCCCGGTTCTTGGCAACTCGGAGGATCTCTACCAGACGTTCATCACCAGATGGGCTGCGGGTATGGCGGAAACAGCCACGACGCTCGGTTTCATCATCGGACGGGACCTGACGGCCAGTGATGTCGAACCTCTGAGCTGGAGCCTCATCGAGCGGGGACGATCACAGAGTGGTGCCGACTACCTCTTCGCCGTCAGGCAGCACCAGGCCATGGCCCGGGTGATCGCCGCTTTCTACGAGGGTGGGATCGATCTGATCATGACTCCAACTCTGGCTGATATTCCGCCTCCACTGGGGACTTACGATGACTCCGGGCCCGACCCGATGTCGGCCATGCAGTTCGCCCGGCGGATAGCGACCTTTACTGGCGCGTTTAACGCGACTGGTCAGCCGGCGATCTCGCTGCCTCTTCAGGAAAGCTCCGAGGGGCTTCCGATCGGCATACAGCTGGTCGCTCCAATCTGGCGAGAAGATCTCTTGATTCAGCTTTCAGCTCAACTCGAACGGGCACACCCCTGGGCCGGTCGCAGGCCGTCTGCTTTTGTCGCTGGCTGACCCGAATCTATCCAATAGGGTGATCAGGTGAGCAAAATTCAGGGTGTAATAACGGCGATGGTCACCGTCTTCGACGGGAGCGGCAACGTCGACTTCGCAGGCAGCCGCAAGCTCGCCCGCCACCTTGTGGAGCACGGCTCTCAGGGACTGGTGGTAGCCGGGACCACCGGGGAGTCACCAACGCTGGATGATCAAGAGAAGCTCGGATTGCTGGACGCGGTGCTGGCAGAGGTCGGCACAGAGGCGACGGTGATCCTGGGAAGTGGTTCCAACGACACCCGGCACTCAGTCGAGCTGACCAAGGCGGCCGCCGATCATGGGGCCCACGCGGGCCTGGTCGTGACCCCGTATTACAACCGTCCGAACAAGGCGGGCCTGCGAGGGCATTTTGAGGCCGTGGCCGCGGGAAGCCCCGAGCTCCCCTTGATTCTCTACAACATCCCCGGCCGGGTAGTGGTGAACCTGGGACCGGATTTCCTCGGGGAGCTCGCTGAGATCCCGAACGTAGTCGCTGTCAAGCAGGCCAACGATGAAGAAATCAGGCCGATTCCCGGCCTCGACCTTCTGGCCGGAAACGACACGGGGTTTCTGAGCGTGCTCAAGTGCGGTGGGACAGGTGGCATCCTGGTCGCTTCGCACCTCGTCGGTGAACGCATGCTGGAGATTTACAACCGGTTCCGTGAAGGTGACGTTGCAGGTGCGGAGAGGATCGACACGGAACTCCAGCCTGCCTACGAGGCAATGGCTGTAACCGTCAACCCGATTCCGGTAAAGGCAGCGCTCGAGATGGCTGGTCTATGCTCGGCTCATATGAGATTGCCGATGGTTGAAGCGACCGACACCGAAAAGCAGCAGATCCGAAGACTCCTCGCCTCTTCAGGCGTGGAACTCTGATGGCTGAGAAGCTTCGCGTCCTGCCACTTGGCGGTCTCGGCGAAATCGGCAAGAACATGTCCGTGGTCGAATACCGCGGACGCATCGTCATCGTCGATACGGGGCTCAAGTTCCCGACTCCGGAGATGCTCGGTATCGATCTCGTGCTGCCCGATTTCTCTTACCTGCGGGGAAGGGCAGCGGACATCGAGGCAATAGTGCTCACCCATGGGCACAAAGACCACGTTGGCGCCCTTCCCTACGTTCTGCGCGAGGTCGGAATGCCGAAGAAGATCTACGGCGGTGCCCTCACGGTCGGCATGGTTCGCTCCAAGCTCGACGAGCACAAGCTGGGTAATGCTCCGTTGGTCGAACTCCCGGCCGGGGAAAAGGTGAAGGCGGGTCCGTTCGAGATCGAACTGGTGCACCTGGCGCACTCGATCCCCGATATGCGTGGAGTCCTGATCAGGACTGACGCAGCTTCGGTTTTCTTCACCGGCGATTACAAGTTTGACCAGACCCCGGTGGACGGCCGCCCGGCTGATATCGCCCGGCTGGCCAAGCTCGGCGACGAGGGTCTGACCCTGCTCTGTGGAGACTCGACCAATTCCGACCGGCCCGGCATCGCGCTTTCCGAGTCCGCTGTCGGCCCGGCACTCTATGAAACCTTCTCCCGCTGCAAGGGCCGGATTATCGTTACCTCTTTCGCCTCAAACATCCACCGTGTTCAGCAGGTGATCGACGCCGCCGACCGGCTGAACCGCAAGGTCGCTCTGGTCGGCCGCTCAATGCGCAAGAACTTTAATATCGCCTCCAATCTGGGCGTGGCCAAGGCGCCTGAAGGCATCCTGATTCAGCCACGTGAGATCGAGGACTTTCCCGACGAACGGGTGGTGGTCATGTCAACCGGGTCTCAGGGCGAGCCGTTCTCGGCCCTCCGCCGCATGGCCAATAACGACCACCGTGACGTCTCGCTCCACTCTGGCGACACGATCGTCTTCTCGGCAAGTCCTGTTCCCGGTAACGAAAGAGCCGTCAACGAAACCATCGACACCATTTACGAGATCGGTGCCTCTGTGATTACCGCCAAGGACGCCCCGATCCACGCCTCCGGCCATGGTTCAAGGGAAGAGATCAAGATGATGATCAACCTGACGAAGCCGAAGTACGTGCTGCCGGTCCACGGTGACTTTCAGAGGATCCGGCTCCATTCCGAGCTTGCCGAGCAGGTCGGAATCCCGGCCGAGAACATCTTCAAGGGCCGCAACGGCCTGCCGCTGGAGATCGGGCCTGACGGTGCCGCGTTCGGCAAGGAGGTTGAATCGGGCGTGATCTATGTGGACGGGATCGAACTGGCTGATCCCGAAGATGCAGCCCTGCGTGACCGTCGCACGATCTCCGGTGACGGGATCGTCTTCGTTGTGGCAACCATCGCTGCCGATAACGGCGATGTCGTGGTCGACCCGGAGATCATCGTGCGCGGCATCGGAAGCCTGGATGAGGACAACGAACTGACTGACGAGCTTCGTGATCTGGTCGAGGATTCGCTTGAGGATTCCGCGAGGAACGGAGTTAAAAACCTCGAGCTGATCCAGTCTGATCTCCACGACCGCGTGGCCGCCTTCATCCACAAGCGCCTCAAGCGTCGGCCATTGGTAGTTCCCGTAGTTGTCGAGGTGTGAGCAGACGCTCCGGCTCCAGCGCCGGGACCCGCTCGCTCAACGCGACGGTGAAAGAGGCCAGCAGTAACAAAGGCCCCCTGGAAACAACAAAACCGCCGGACCCAAAGGGGGAGGGAGGTCCGACGGTTGTTGTTGTTTTACGAAGAACCCGTCGAGACTGTCTGGGGGGAGATTCCCGGCGGGTTCATGTGTCTCGTCCACTAGGGAAGATAGGGCGAACCTCTAAGTCGGCCCTAAAGGTGGAGTAACAGTTTCGTTTGGATCTGCTGTGGCAAGGGGAAGCTTGACCATGAAAACTGTCCCGCCTTCATCGGAATCAGCGACCGTTGCTGTTCCGTCATGTTCAACTGCGATCGCCTGAACGATTGCCAGGCCGAGTCCAGTACCGTTGGATGAAGAGCGGTCCCCAGGCCCCGAATTTCTTACAAACCGGTCAAATATCTGGGGGCGGACCTCCGCCGGTATCCCAGGTCCGTTGTCGCTCACCTCAAGCACGGCCATGTCCCCGGTCCCGGAATGCGAAACCGCGACACTTATGGTGCTGCCGGAAGGGGTGTGCCGGGCCGCATTGTCAACCAGATTGACGACAACCCGGTGCAGATCGTAAGGGTTACCTATGACCTCGGTGCTTTCATGGAGATCGAGTTCAATTGTGTGGTCGGAGGCAAGGGGGCGGACCTCATCGACTGCGTTTGCGGCGATCCTTGAAAGGTCACACACCTCGTGAACGGGATCATGGCCCGAATCGGCCCTGGCCAGTATCTGCAGATCAGTCACTAGCCTTCGCATTCGCCTTGAGGACCTCAGCGCCGATTCCACTGACTCCTTTTCGTGTTCAGAACTCGGGGAACTCCCGAGGGCTTCGTCGAGCAACTCAAGATTTGCCAGCACACTGGTGAGGGGCGTCCGGAGTTCGTGCGAGGCGTCTGCGATGAACTCTCGCTGCCTCGAAAGAGACTTCTCCCTTTCGGCGCGGGCAAGCGACAGTTCGTGGAACATGCCATTAAGGGTTCTGGTGAGTTCGGCTACTTCATCGTCAGCAACCGGGTCCTCCAGCGTAACCGACGGATCTCTGGTGCGGGCGATCTCCCTCGCTGCCGAGGTCAGGTTTGAGATCGGTCTCATCGCCCTGGCGGAAAGCAGGACCCCGGCGAGTGCCGCCAGAAAAGTTGCGCCCAGAGTGCCGGCAAGAACCAAGATCCAAACCCGGTTGATTGAGCGGTCCAGTATGTCCGTCCGACGTCCGAACTGGAGCACACCAAAAGGAATCGTCTGCCCCTCGATTGGATCCAGACCGACGGTTGCCACCTGAAAATCGCCGTTCGTCACAACACCAAAGGAACGGAACGGCCCGAGAACCGGAGACTTGTCGATCGGGATCGTCTGTCCATTCGCCAGAAGGGTGATCGCCGCCGGGCCGCTGGCTTGAGTGAGCACTGCCAGGAAGTCGTCTTCGGTCAGGTAGCCGGGAGTAGTGAGCTGAACCTGTTCCTGAACAGTCTGCTTGAGCGCCAGGGCCCCTGCGGCAGTCTGTGCCGCATAGTTGTCTCGCAGCTGCTGGGTTGTGAACTGTCCTACTACCAATCCGAACGCAACCAGGATGACAAAGGTGAGGCCGGACGAGACCCCGGCAAGTTTCCACCTGATCGGCCAGCGAGAGGGCCAACCGTGCCACAGCCGCAGGCTTCTCAGGGGTCCCATGACAGTCAGACCTTGATCACGTAGCCGGCACCACGTTTGGTGTGGAGGATGCGTGGCTCGCCGTCTTCCTCAAGCTTGCGCCGAAGGTTGGAAATGAATACGTCGATGGTGTTTGTCTCATCGAGCGGGTCATATCCCCAGACTTCTTCGAGCAGGCGCTCACGCGAAATCACGAGCCTTTGATTCCTCATCAGGTACTCAAGCAGTTCAAATTCACGCTTTGTGAGTTCGATCTCACGATCTCCGCGCCTTGCTTCCTGAAGGTCAGGATTCAGTCGAAGGTCGCCCACGGTGACCATGGCCGACCCTCTGGGCGGGTGTCTCCTGAGCAACGCCCTGATTCGGGCCAGCAGTTCAGACCGGTCGAACGGCTTGACAAGGTAGTCGTCGGCTCCGCTGTCAAGTCCGGTGACGCGGTCTTCAGCATCGGCGCGGGCTGTGAGCATCAGAATTGGAACCTCGCCGTTTTCGCTCGAGCGGATCCGACTGCAGACCTCGATGCCGTCCATACCGGGAAGACCGAGGTCGAGGATCACCAGATCTGGAGAGAAGTCGGTCAGGTCCTCCATCGCCTCCGGACCATCTCCGGACGCTCGAACTTCATATCCCTCTGCCCTCAGGGTGCGCCTGAGAACATCGACGATGTCGTCGTCGTCCTCGACTACGAGGATGCGTCCTCCTGCGGAATCTTCATCACTGAGCATCCTCGCAGTCTAAGCACTGCCGGGAACGGATCGACTCAAAGAAGGATGTAGCGGTCCTTCCATGTCCAGCAGAAGGTTTAGCGGGGTCTCCGCAGAACAGGTAACCAATGTTTGTCCGCAAATCCAGACGCGGTCGGAAACTGCGTCCCAAGGGCAGTGCTTCCAAGGCGAGCCTTGAAAAGGGGGAGGGCCGCCTCGAGCAGCGGCACCTCGATCTGGTCGGCCTCGGCCTTGTTCTTCTTGGGGTATATCTCGTATTCGTTCTTTATTTCGGTTGGGCTGGGGGCCGCTTGGGGTCAAACTTCAGCGAGGCGCTCACCTATGCTCTGGGCCTCGTTGCTTACCTCATTCCCGTCGCACTTTTTGCTGCCGGTGCTGTTCTCATGTTCAGGCCGGCCCTCCACTCGACCAGGCCGATCCGTACTGGTGCGGCACTTCTGTTCGCCGGACTCCTGCTCGCTTTCGCCGCCGGAACCCTTGGTCTGGCTGGTGGCAGAGACGAGTCCGTCGTCTATTTCGACTCTGGTTGGTTCCCTGGCCACGGTGGGATCACCGGAGAGGGTATGTACTGGCTGT
The DNA here is from genome assembly GCA_040881895.1 of Solirubrobacterales bacterium. Lineage (GTDB taxonomy): Bacteria > Actinomycetota > Thermoleophilia > Solirubrobacterales > 70-9 > 67-14. The sequence goes on from JBBECI010000010.1 coordinate 29,013, forward strand.
CTGCCACGCTCCTCCAAACTCTGGGCGCCCATCTCGTGGCGGTATTCGCACTCATCGCCGGCCTTCTGCTTTTGACTGGAACTACAGCAGCGGCTGTGCTTTCAAGGGGCGGGACTGCGCTGAAGATGGCTGGAGCAACCTCGGCTGAAGCCACTCGCGTGCTCGCCCGGACTGCTTCTCGGAATGGGGCAGACGGAGGTCCGACAGTGGAAGAGACGGTTGTGCCAGATGACCAGGCTGAAACCATTCTGCTCGGCGACGAGGATGTCACGGATTTCATTGACGAGGAGGATCAGGCCTCCTCTATCGAGGTCAATATCTGGGGAGGAGAAGGTGGGGGGGCCACGGTCTCCGACTACACCGAGCCGCTTGAGCCGATCGATATCTTCCCGAGATCTGATAGCGACGACCCTCTCCAGCACCCGGATGCTGACGAAATGGGTTCAGCCGAAACGATTACAGAGGATTTTGATGAGGAACTGGCGGACCTCGAAGATGAGGTGGAAGCCGTGCCTCCGGCCATGCCTGTATCCCGAGTCGGGGAGCAACTCCCCCTGACCCCGATGGGCAAGGAGAGGGGTGCGACCCGCTCGGAGCAGGTGAGCTACCGACCACCGCCCGTAAAGGTTCTGGATCGGGGGAAGGGAGATGCCGGGCCTGATCTGGTTGAGCAAAAAGAACTCGGTAGAAAACTGGTTGAGACGCTTGGTCACTTCGGAGTTGAAGCTTCGCTCGTCGGGGTTGTGACAGGGCCGCATGTCTCCCGTTTTGAGCTCCAGTTGGCGCCGGGAACGAAGGTCAAGAAAGTCAGTGAGCTCGCCAATGACATTGCCTACGCTCTGGCTTCAACCGATATTCGAATCCTTGCCCCGATACCAGGTAAGCAGGCGGTCGGTGTCGAGGTTCCTAACTCCAGTCGCAACATGGTCAGGCTCGGCGATATCTACAGGCGCACTGAGGCGGCCGCCTCGCCGCTGCGAGCCTGGCTCGGCAAAGGAATTGATGGAAAGCAAGTGTCCACTGATCTCGCGACCATGCCGCATGTGCTCGTCGCTGGGACAACAGGCTCCGGCAAGTCGGGCTGTGTGAACGCGATCCTCTCCTCCATTTTGATGCACTCTTCACCAAACGAAGTCAGGCTGGTCCTGGTTGATCCGAAGCAGGTCGAACTGAACCACTATGAAGCGGTTCCCCATCTGCTCACGCCGGTGGTCACGAATCCGAAGCTTGCCGCGAACGTACTAGGCAATCTGATCGCAGAGATGGAAAGCCGCTACGGGCTGATGAAGGGCGTCCGCGCCCGGAACATCATCGATTACAACCGGATTCAGGCCGAGCAGGGGGAGCCGGGGCTTCCGTACATCCTCTGTGTCATCGACGAACTTGCCGATCTCATGATGGTTGCGCCGGCCGATGTGGAGTCTTCGATCATCCGGCTGGCGCAGAAATCCCGAGCCATCGGTATTCATTTGGTGCTCGCCACCCAACGCCCCTCGACGGATATCATCACTGGCACGATCAAGGTCAATATCCCTTCACGTATTGCCTTTGCTGTTTCGTCGCAGACTGATTCCAGAGTGATCCTCGACCAAGGTGGTGCGGAGTCGCTGCTTGGCCAGGGAGACATGCTTTTCCGGGGTCCGGGCAACTCGAAGCTCCAGCGGATTCAGGGTGCCTTTGTTTCTGAAGAGGAAATAGCGAGGATCACCGATCATTGGTCGGCGCAGGGTGAGCCAGAGTTCGAGAATGAGCTTCTTGACGAACGAACTGCGGCAAAGGGGGCTGCGGTAGAGGGGGATTTTGATCCTGATCAGGACGAGCTCCTCGATGAGGCAATTCAACTTGTGGTCGATACTGAGACAGCGTCGGTCTCGATGATTCAGCGGCGGTTGCGCGTTGGGTACACCCGGGCCGGCCGTTTGATCGACATGCTCGAAAGGCGTGGAGTTATTTCTGGCTACGAAGGTTCAAAGCCCCGGCAGGTTCTGATCACGGCGGCCGACCTCGATCGGGTGCTCGGCGCCGGGACTGCCGTTGAGGAACCTGGTCACGAAGGGGCTGCCGAGATGGCCGTCGACGTCGAACCGCCATCCAGTTCGGCGCCTGACGATCTCGCCCCGGTCACTGAAGAGATCCCGGTACCAGTTCCCGCTGTCGACGCCTGATCTCGCTCCGTCAGACCGCCGGGCGCTCCCGGTAGGGTCGTCTGCCAGTGATGACGACGGAAACTGGAGAAGTAGTGAAGGCCGGAATTCTGGTCACCGGTACTGAGGTGCTGACTGCGACCATTCGCGATGAAAACGGTCCATGGCTGTCTGGGCGTCTGATTGAGCTTGGGATCGAACTGGTTGAGATCATGGTGGTGGCCGATCGGCCTGCTGATCTGCTGTCGGGCCTTGAGCACATGCGCGCCTCTGGTGTTGACCTGATCATCACCACGGGTGGGCTTGGTCCGACAGCAGATGACCTGACAGCCGAGGTCGTGGCTGAGTTCAGTGGCCGTCCCCTCGTACTCGACGTCGCAATGGAGGAGAGAATCTCGGCGATCCTCGAGCGCTACGCCGCATCGACCCCGATCAACCTCAGCGCTGAAGCGCTTCTCGCTGCTAACAGGAAGCAGGCGATGGTTCCAGAGGGTGCCGTTGCTCTCAGTCCTATCGGGACTGCGCCTGGCCTCATTGTTCCGGGGGAAGATCTAGTGGTTCTCGTACTGCCTGGTCCCCCGAGAGAGCTCCGTCCAATGTGGGAGGCGGCCCTGACTGAGCCACTGCTGCGGTCAGTCACCGGCAGAGCAACTGCGTTGCATTCATACCGGCTCAGGATGTTCGGGACACCTGAGTCGGAGTTGGCTTCTTCCCTTCGGGAGATCGAGGCCGACGGCGTCAGCATCGATCGCCTTGAAGTAACCACCTGCCTGCGCCGTGGTGAGGTGGAGATCGACATCCGTTACCGCGACGATGCCGCAGCCGAAGCGGCGGCCCTGCGGCAGGCGATTGCCGAGCGTCACGCTGAAACCCTGTTCAGCCTCGATGGAACGACCATCGATGAGATTGTTGGTGGGCTGCTCCATGGAAGACGGCTCGCGCTCGCCGAGTCATGCAGCGCAGGCTTGCTCGCTGCGCGAATAGCAAACAGGCCAGGAGCATCGGATTACTTTGCTGGCGGGGTGGTTGCTTACTCAAACGACGCCAAGTCAGGACTCCTCGGTGTCGAGCCCGGTGTAATCGATACCCATGGCGCCGTATCGCCGGAGGTCGCTGCCGAGATGTCCCGAGGTGCCCTGGAGCGTTTCAAGGCAGATGTAGCTGTCTCGATAACAGGAATAGCAGGGCCCGGGGGAGGAACCAAAGAAAAGCCTGTCGGGTTCGTCTGTTTCGAGGCAGTCACAGACGAGGGTGGAGTTGAGTCGCGGAGTCTCGTTATCCCGGGCGGCAGGAGCGACGTTCGCGAGCGCTCTGCCTTGGTTGGCATGCACCTGCTCAGAAAGCTACTTTCCTGAACGTTACTTTCTCAATTTGTTTCGCTTTTTTACCATCCGTAAGCGGTTTCCCGCGAATATTGAGATTGCTGTAGATGGGGGCGGAATCCCGTCCGACGGTGACCGTAGGGTGAAGATCCGAACCTGTGTTCGATTGAATCCGATGAACCGGACAATGCGATGCGGCCTCGAAAAAGGCTGCGGCGAGGTGATTTTCAGATGAGCGTAGAACGAACCAATGACATGGAACCGGCAACCGATAAAGAGGTCAAGGCACGTAACTCTGCCCTGGACGCCGCCAAGAGCCATATCGAGAAGCAGTTCGGTGCCGGCTCGCTGATGAAACTCGGAGACAAGGCTGCTCTCAGTATCGAAGCTGTGTCTACCGGAGCGCTCCCTCTCGACATCGCACTTGGTGTCGGTGGGATCCCACGAGGCCGGATCATCGAAATCTTTGGTCCGGAGTCCTCGGGTAAGACAACCCTCGTCTACCACATCATCGCCGAGGCTCAGAAGCGCGGAGGGGTGTGTGCCTTTATTGACGCTGAGCACGCAATCGATCCGGTTTACGCCCGTCGGATCGGCGTAAATACAGATGAACTGCTGATCTCCCAGCCCGATTACGGAGAGCAGGCACTCGAAATAGTCGATGTTCTGACCCGCTCTGGAGCGGTTGACGTAGTCGCCGTTGACTCGGTTGCTGCCCTGACTCCCCGGGCAGAGCTGGAGGGCCAGATGGGCGACGTGACTGTCGGCCTGCAGGCGAGGCTCATGTCACAGGCGTTGCGCAAGCTGGCGGGCAACCTCAACCGGGCTAACACGATGTGTCTTTTCACCAATCAGATACGGGAGAAGATCGGGGTATCGTTTGGCTCACCTGAGACCCAGCCCGGCGGCCGTGCCCTCAAGTTCTACTCTTCTCAGAGGCTTGATATTCGCCGTATTGAGACCTTGAAAGACGGCACCGAAGCAGTTGCCAACCGGGTGCGCGTGAAGGTGGTTAAGAACAAGGTTGCAGCTCCGTTCAGGCAGGCTGAGTTTGATATCGAATACGGCGTCGGAATTTCCCGTGAAGGCAGCCTGATTGACCTTGGGATCGACCATGATCTCGTTCAGAAGTCTGGCTCCTTCTTCTCATACGGTGATACCCGCCTCGGGCAGGGCCGGAGTAACTCAAAGCAGTTCCTGGTCGAGAACCCGGACATAGCCGACGAAATCGAAGAACGGATCTTGAAGGCGGAAGGTATTTCGCGTGACGGCAAGCCGCTGGAGGGAACGGAAGTAGCTGTAGAAGGTACGGAAGCAGCTGTCAAGGAAACGGATAGCTCCGAAGTCGTCGCGGATGAGACAACCGAGCAGCCTGAGAAACAGGCCGCTTAGGGCTGAAGGTTGGCCGACAAGGTCCTCGCGGCCGCGCTTACGGCCATCGGGCGCAAAGAGCGCACCGAGGCAGAGATGCGCGATTGGCTGTCGAAGCGTGAAGTCGAATCAGCGGAGATTGAAAGGGTGTTGTCGTACCTGATCGAGAACCTTGCGATTGACGACAGGCGCTTTGCGATCGGTTACGCCCAGGACAAGCGCTCCCTGGCCGGTTGGGGTAACTCCCGAATCAGGTCGGTGCTGCTTGACCGCGGAATCCCGCGCGACCTGATCGAGATGGCGCTTGAACGGGACGGGGGAGAAAGTGAGGTTGATCGAGCGACACAGGTTCTGATTAAAAAGGGCCAGGACATTGACGATGACCGAGGCAGGCAGCGGGCATTGGGTCTCCTCGCAAGGAGGGGATTCAGCGCTGAGGATGCCTACGCAGCGATCCGGCGGGCCGCCCGTGGCCACGCCGAGTCAGACCCCGTTCAGAGGTACTGATCCGTCGAGTAGCCTAGGTCTGGCTTTTATGGCAATCAGATCGCTCATCACAGGCTGGCTCAAAAGGGGCGGTTCCTCGGAACCCGCCAGCCCCGCGTCGCTGGATAGCGCAATCGAGGGCCGGTCAGGTGGGAGCTCTGGCCAGCACGTGCCTGGGGCGTCATTTTCAATTGACGAAGATCTGCTTTCCAGAAGGGACGATGTGGTGCTATTTCAGGAGAGGACGCGTAACGAATTGGCATCGGCCATGGCCCGCAATCAGGAAGCCGCCCGCCGGGCTGAGGTTCTTGACTTACGCGAGCAGAAAGTGAACGAGACGGAGCTGGGGCTTGCTGAGGCCTACGCGAATCAGGAAAGGGAGTTGGAAAGCGTAGCTTCGCTCTCGAAACAGGATGCGATTGAGATCCTGCTTGATCGAACCAGAGCTGAGGCTGAGCATCAGGCCGGGCTGATAGTCAAGCGGGCCGAAGAAGAGGCGCGCCTGGAGGCAGACAGGCGGGCTCGCAGCATCCTTGCCGTGGCTGCCCAGCGACTGGCTTCAAGTCAGTCTGCCGAGGGGAATACGCAGACGGTCCTCCTTCCAAACGAAGAAATGAAGGGCCGGATCATCGGTAAAGAGGGCCGGAACATTCGGGCGCTTCAGGCCGTTACCGGAGTAGACGTAATCATCGACGAGACTCCTGAGTCGGTGGTCATCTCCAGTTTCGATCCAGTTCGCAGGGAGGTCGCCCGTCTCACGCTTGAAAAACTCATCGACGACGGTCGGATTCACCCGGCTTCATGCGAAGCGGCTTTTCTGGAAGCGGAGACGGAGGTTGAGGACGTGATGAGCCGGGCCGCTGAGTCCGCGCTGCTTGAGACTCGGATCACCGGAGTACATCCTGAGGTGGTTCGGCTTCTGGGGAAGCTTCGTTTTCGTACGAGTTACGGGCAGAATGTGCTCGCCCATGTAGTCGAATGCTCGCATCTGGCTGCGATGATGGCTGGGGAAACAGGAGCATCCGTTGAGATCACCCGGCGAGCGGCCCTGCTTCATGACATCGGAAAAGCCGTTGGTCACGAGATGGAAGGCACGCACGCCAAGGTAGGTGGGCTGCTGGTCCGACGGTACGACGAGGTTGAAGCCGTCGCGCACGCCATAGAGGCGCACCACAATGAGGTTCAGCCACAAACTTCTGAGGCGGTGCTGGTTCAGGCAGCCGACGCCCTCTCGGGTGCGCGACCAGGCGCCCGTGGTAATTCGCTTGAGCAGTACGTCAGTCGACTGGACGATCTCGAGCAGATCGCCCTGCGCGAGCCGGGTGTGAAGAAGGTCCATGCGATGCAGGCGGGCAGGGAGATTCGGGTGATGGTCGATCCTGGCCAGGTCGACGATGAGGCCGCGGCTCTACTTTCCCACAAGATAGCCACCGCGATTGAGCGAGAGATGGAGTACCCGGGGCAGGTCAGGATTACGGTCATCAGGGAACTTCGCACGACGCGAATAGCCCGCTAGTCGCTGCCACCGGTGAAGAAGGTAGGATTTTGGTCGATGGAGGTCAAAAACATTTTCCTTATCTTCGGAATCGCTGCTGCCGTGTTTGCGGTTACCGTGAGCGTCGTGGGGCTGCGTTCGGAAAAGTTCCCAAGCCCGCGGGCGATGTACGCCCTGCTAGGTCTCGGGCTGTTGCTGGTCGTATGTACCGGACTCTTTGCTGTGGAGCTTTCAATAGAAGAGGCCAAGGAGCGCGAGGAACACAGCAAGGAAGTAATCGGTGAAGAGGCATCAGTAACTCCGCTTCAGGTCCCCTTCGCTTCCTGAACAGCGTCACGTCTCAGATGGGTAACGGGGTAACCTGAATCTCGATGAAGCGCTTTCACGTAACCACCTTTGGGTGCCAGATGAACGAGCACGACTCTGAGCGCATGAAAGGCATGCTGACTTCGCTGGGCTATCTGGAGGTTGCCGAACGCAGTGACGCAGACCTGATCCTTTTCAACACCTGCTCGATCCGTGAGAATGCTGACAATCGTTTTATTTCGCATCTCGGTGAGGCCCGACGCCTGAAGAGTGAGGATCCAGAACGGGTGGTTGGGGTTGGTGGCTGCTGGGCTCAGTCGGTCAAGGACGAGGTTTTCCGCCGCTTTCCCTTTGTCGACGTCGCTTTTGGACCAGGCCAGATCCATCGTCTGGCTGAGTTTCTGAACTCTGATTCACTCACCGCACAGGGTTACTTTGAATTCGAGGAGTTTTCGGGTGATCTGCCTTCGCACAGAACGCGTCCGTTTCAGGGTTGGCTTCAGATTTCACAGGGATGTAACTGCGTCTGCTCCTACTGCATCGTCCCGTCTACTCGCGGACGGGAGCAAAGTCGGCCTCCCTCTGATTTGATCGAGGAAACCAAGCGGCTTGCTGCTGACGGGGTGCGTGAAGTGACACTCCTCGGCCAGAACGTGAACAGCTACGGACGGGATCTGCCTCCAGACCTGAAGGTCAGGTTCTCGGACCTGCTCAGGATGGTTGATGCTGTCGACGGGATTGATCGGATCCGCTACATGAGCCCGCATCCGAAGGACATTCGCGAGGATGTGATCGCAGCTCACAGCGAGTTGCCGGCCCTTTGCGAACACATTCACCTCCCGCTGCAGTCAGGATCGAGCTCGATCCTGAAGGCAATGCGACGCACCTACAGCCGGGAGCGGTACATGGACAGGGTCGCAATGATCAGAGAAGCTCTACCGGACTGCGCGATAACCACCGACATCATCGTCGGATTTCCGGGTGAGAGCGACCGGGATTTCGATGAAACCCTTGAAGTGGCTGAAGAGGTTGGATATGACGGCGCGTTTACCTTCAGCTACTCGCCGCGGAGGGGAACTCTTGCCGCTGAGATGGACAATCAGGTCCCTCACCCGATCAAAAAGGAGCGGATGGCAGCGCTCATCGAGATCGTTCAGCGGCGAGCCCAGGAGCGTTCCCAGCGCTTTGTAGGCCGCTCGATGGAAGTCCTGGTTGAAGGCCCGAGCCGAAACGATCCAACTCGCATCAGAGGCCGGATACGCCAGAACAAGGCAGTTAACTTTGAGGGGACGGCAGAGCCGGGTCAGTTGGTGGAGGTTGAGATTGGCTCGGCCTCCTCCCAAAGCCTGATCGGCACACAACGGCTTCTCAGCGGCATCAGGATTTGAACGGGGCCGGAGGGAGTACGGGAGCGGCCGGAGCAGCGAAAGGACCTTTCCCGGACGCGTCTGGTCTGCCCCTGATTTCGATCTTTGGACCCACCGCTGTCGGTAAGACTGGCGTAGCGGTCGAACTGGGAAAGCTGATCGCCGACCAGGGTGGCAGCGCAGTCGCAGTTAACTGCGACTCGATACAGGTCTATCGCGGACTGGAAGTAATCAGCGGAGCTGCGAACGCAGAGCAGCAGATTCAGCTGGAGCATCGCCTGCTCTCCTTCGTACCCGTTGATGAGGAGTACAGCGCCGGGCGGTACGCACAGCGAGCTCATCAGGAAATCGATGATCAGATTATGGTTGGGAGCGTGCCCCTGCTTGTCGGAGGTACCGGGCTTTATCTGCGCGGAGCCCTAACGGACATGGAGTTTCGCCCACCTGTCCCCGAAGAGGTCCGAATTACTGTCGAGGCAGATATCGAGGCACGTGGCTCCGCCGCAGTCCACGAGGCACTGCCGGAGCCGTTTCGAAGTCAGATTCATCCGAATGACCGCAGCCGTATCGCCCGGGTGACTGAACTGCTTGCCGAGGGTAGGAACCCAGCTGAGAATCACGCCGGAGGAGGGAAACTGTGGACGGCGAAACTTCGTCGCCCGTCGCTTCTCGTAGGCCTGGTCGACGAGGAAAAGACCCTTCGCAAAAGAATCGCCGTCAGAGTTGAGAGGATGGCTGCGGAAGGAGCAGCTGACGAGGCGGCTCTGGCAGTGGAAGTGGGCGCGTCACGGACGGCCCTGGCAGCGATTGGCTTTGAAGAGTTTCTGTCAGGAGACCTTGAACGCGCCGCCACTCGCCACTGGCAGTACGCGCGGCGCCAGATGACCTGGATGCGTCGCATGGATGGCGTCGTGGTCATGCAGCGGCAGGATCGCGACGACAACGGTCTCGCAGAAGCAATCCTTGCACTTGCCGGAGTGCCTGATCCTCGGAATGCAGACGACAGCCCATCCGGATAGCTTCCGGCTTCGTATGAAATTCGAGAAATGGCAAGCCCTGGGTAACGACTACTTGATCATCGAGGAGAGCAACCTCCCATGGGAACTGGACGAAGCTCGAATTCAGATGATGTGCGACTCTCATTTCGGAGTTGGCTCGGACGGGATTCTTCTGGTCACGCCAATTGAAGACGACAGGTACGTGGCCAGCCTTCGGATCTTCAACCCCGACGGTTCTGAGGCAGAGTTGTCTGGAAACGGAGCCCGCGAAGCGATTCTCTACCTGCGTCGCCATGGTTGGACAGACCAGGATGCCTTCTCGATTCTCACGAAGTCAGGCCCGGTTACTCCACACATAACGAGTGATCGAACCTGTGCCGTCGAGATGGGTAAAGCCTCGACCGTCTCGGAGGACTTCCCCAGTGGCGGAGAAGACGGTCTTGGCAGCGTCGCGGCTGACGGGAAGCAGTGGGAGTTTCGCCATATTTCGGTCGGCAATCCACAGTGCGCCATCGAAGTTGATGCCAGCCTTGAAGGGCTCGACCTTTCCCGGATTGGCCCTGAGATTGAGAACAGCGGTCTCTTCCCAAATCGGACTAATGTTTCGTTTTTCAGGGTCTCGGGTTCGAGGGTTCGGGCCCGGATCTTCGAGCGTGGAGTGGGGGAGACACTCTCGTCCGGGACTGGAGCGAGCGGAGCAGCAGTCGCCGCATTCCTGAAGGGCGCACCGAGCCCGATCACGGTCGAGCTTGACGGTGGCGAACTTCAGGTCGAGATATCGGACAGTCTCGACGTTACGCTGAGCGGCTGGGCTGAGCCGATCATGTCTGGTGAACTCTCGCCAGAGTTCGTCAGGAACCTTGGCGGCCCCGGCGCCTGAGCCCAAGGTAATTCGTGAGAACCACTGACATTTCCCAGCCTTTGAAATACACCGATTGACAGGAGAAGAATTGGCCCTCACAGACCCATCGAAGCGGCTGGAGTCCATGCCGCCGTACATGTTTGCTGAGCTTGAACGACGGATTGCTGACAAGCGGGCTGCGGGGATTGACGTCATCAGCCTTGGAATAGGTGATCCCGACATGCCGACTTACGATCATGTCGTCAGCGCCATGCAGTCTGCTGTTGCGCAGAACTCAAATCAGAAGTACCCGAGCAACCGTGGGACTGACGCCTTCCGAAAGGCGTTTTCGGACTTCTATCTGCGGCGCTTTGGAGTTGAGATTGTGCCCGACGGCGAGGTGATGCCCGCGATAGGTGCCAAGGAGGCAATCTACAACCTGTGTTTTGCCTTTCTCGATCCAGGTGATGTAGCTCTCGCCACCGATCCTGGCTATCCGGTCTACTCGGGCGGGCCCATCCTGGCTGGTGCTGAGCCGGTGATGATCCCGCTGTTGCCAGAGCTCGGATACGTCCCGGACCTCAAGGCAATCGATCCGATCACGGCCAAGCGCGCACGCCTGCTGTTCATCAACTATCCGAACAATCCGACTGGGGCAGTGGTTCCCGATGGCTTTTTTGAAAAGGTCGTTGAGTTCGCGCGTGAAAACGAGATCCTTGTGGTCCATGACAATGCCTACTCCGAAACGACTTATGACGGCTACGTCGCACCCAGTTTTCTCGCCACTCCCGGGGCCAAAGAGGTCGGTATCGAGGTCTTCTCACTCTCCAAGGGCTACAACATGACTGGCTGGCGAGTGGCTGCGGTTCTTGGGAACGCCGAGGCAGTCCAGAGTTACTGGAGACTGAAAACCAACGTGGACTCGGGGCTGTTTGAGGCGATCCAGATCGCCGCCGTGGCGGCTCTTGAGGGACCGGCAGAATCGATGGAAGAGATGAACCGCATATACACCCGCCGACGCGATCTCGTAGTCGACACTCTTCTGAAGATCGGTGTGAATGTCGCCAGTCCGAGGGGAACCATTTATGTGTGGGCACCGGTGCCAGAGGATCACAGCTCGACCAGTTTCGCCGAGATGGTCCTGGAAGAGGCCGCAGTTGTGATCTCTCCAGGCTCGATGTACGGGGGCTCGGGAGAAGGCTTCTTCAGGATCTCGCTGACAACCCCGGACGACCGACTCGTCGAGGCCCTTGAGCGCATGAGGCAGCACTTGAGTTGATCGGCTCCGGTTGCTGGCCGGCCACAGTGCTTAGGATGGACCAATGTCGCGTGGCAGCAGCAACGGCTCCGGCCCAGACGGTCGGTCCGCCAGAACCGAGAATCCAGCCAACCGCAGAGCTCGCCAGAGGGCGCTGATGATTGCGGTCGATACGACCGGGAACTGCAGTCTTGCGGAGATGTCAGAGCTGCTCCGTACGGCGGGCGTCGCCACGGTAGGAGAGATGACGCAGCGTCGTCCGGAGCCGGATCCAGACCGATACTTCGGTCAGGGAAAGCTTGAAGAAGTAAAGGCTGAGATCGATCGTTCCGGCGCAAATCTCGTTGCCTGCGACGATGAACTCGCACCACGGCAGGAACGCAATCTCGAGGCTACTCTGGGCGTCCCGGTAATTGACAGAACGGCAGTAATTCTGGATATTTTCGCCGATCATGCCAACTCCGCCGAGGGCAAGCTTCAGGTCGAACTTGCTCAGCTTGAATACAACCTGGCCCGGATGCGAGGGCTCTGGACCCATCTCGAGCGTCTCGGTGCAGGAATAGGGACGAGGGGGCCTGGAGAGTCTCAGATCGAAACCGACCGACGACTGGCTCGGGACCGAATAGCGGCACTGCGACGCCGACTCAAGGATGTCGAGAAGAACAGGGGGGTCATGCGCAGTCGCAGGCAGGAGTCCACCATCCCTCAGGTAGCCCTCGCCGGGTACACCAACGCAGGCAAGTCAACCCTCCTCAACGCTCTCACCGGAGCAGAGGTGGGAGTGGGGAACAGGCTTTTCCACACCCTTGATCCCACTACCCGGGGTTACGAGTTCGAAGGTCGCCGCTACCTGGTGACCGACACCGTCGGCTTCATTGAAAGGCTGCCCCATCAACTTGTTGAGGCCTTCAGAGCCACGCTCGAGGAAACGGTCCTCTCGGATCTCCTCCTCCATGTGATCGACGCTTCTTCCCCAGAGGAGGAAATGGTGGTTCAGATTCAGGCCGCTGACTCCGTCCTGGCGGATATAGGGGCAGGTGACAAGCCACGGATTCAGGTTCTCAACAAAATTGACCTCCTTGATCCCCCAGAGCGGGCAGAAGTCAGGATCAGGATGCCTCAGGCGTTTCAGGTGTCTGCTCAAACTGGCGAAGGACTGGCTGAGCTCAAGGCGGAGATTGACTGTGTTTTCGAGAACACCATGGCACCTATTGAGCTTTTCGTTCCGTATTCCCAGGGAGCGCGTCTGCATGAGCTTCATGAAGTGGCGGGTCACATAGACCGTGAGGACGAGCCCGATGGAGTGAGGGTGAAGACCAGACTTCCCTTCGGCCAGATTCATCGATTCGAAGATCTTGAAGTCGGTTGAGAACCGCCGGAGTCAGTTCGGAGAGATCCCGTTTGCCCGGGTAGAGTCACCGTCATGGAACTGAAATTTCGGATACTGAACGAGGCGGCGACCCTTCCTTCACGGGCTCACGACGGTGATGCCGGGCTGGATCTTCATTCGGCACAGACTGCGCACATAGGTCCTCGAGAGCGGTGGCAGATCTCGACCGGTCTGGCAGTTGAGATCCCTGCGGGTCATGCCGGTCTGGTGATATCCCGGTCAGGACTGGCGCGTCGCTACGGAATCTCACTTGTGAATGCGCCCGGTCTGATCGACGCGGGATATCGCGGCGAGATAGGCGTGCTTTTGCTGAACAACGATCCTGCCGAGGTCTTCCGGGTCGAACCCGGTGACCGTATTGCTCAGCTGGTCGTGGTGCCGATTTCCAGTCTGGAGCCTGTAAGCGTTGAGGAGCTGACTGATTCCCACCGTGGTGAAGGTGGTTTTGGCTCTAGCGGGCGGTGACTGCTGCGGCCAGCGCCAGATTGTGTGCTGCCGCCTCCAGGTCGTCGTCAAGAGGGCTTAGCTGGACATCTGGTCCGTAGTTTCTGCGTAGTGAAGTTTCGATCAGATGATCGGCGAGCCAGACATTCTTCGGAAGCAGAGGTCCGTGAAGG
>JBBECI010000011.1:0-7043 GCA_040881895.1 Solirubrobacterales bacterium
CGGCCGGCGAGGCGATCGATAAAGGCGCAAGGATGCTCGGACTTGGCTTCCCGGGTGGGCCAGCCCTCCAGCAGCTTGCCACCGAGGGGGACCCGGACAGATTCGAGTTCCCGGTTGCGATGGCCAGGGACCCGGGTCTTGACTTCAGCTTCAGCGGCCTGAAGACGGCCCTTGTCTACATCTGCCGGGACCTGGGCAAGCACGGGGTAGCCAAACACAAGGCAGACCTCGCTGCCGGATATCAGGCAGCGATAGTGGATCAGCTCGTCGCCAAGTTGACCCGGGCACTCGCCCTGGAGGACTGGCCGGCCGTCGCCCTCGGCGGAGGTGTCGCGGCAAACCTGCCGCTTCGCGAGGCAGTCACAGGCCTTTGTGAAGAGAGGGGTACCCGACTCAAACTGGTGCCAGTTTCTCTGTGTACCGACAACGCGGCGATGATCGCCGCCGCGGCAGTTCACACTCAACCCATTCCGTGGCCGGATTACCTTGATTTTGATGCTTTCTCGACAGGCAACCGGCCGTGAACGACAGTCGCGTCAAAGTCACGGTCTACAGTCGCCCGGGCTGTCATCTCTGCGATGAGGCACTGGACCAGATCAAAGTCATTGCCCGGGAGGGAGCGGTATCCGGCATTGAAGTAATCGATATCGAGGGCGACGACGATCTGATCAGGAGGTATCTCGAGCGGATCCCCGTTGTTATGGTCGACGGCGAAGTCGTCAGCGAGTTGGTCTTCGACCCCGCGACTCTGCGAACCCGGCTGGGAAGTGCCTGACGGCTGCGGCCAAGTACGCTGAACGGACGATGGCCTCAACTCCCGGATCCGGGCAAGAAGACAACTCCCTGCTGATCGCCGAAGGCGAGCGCCTGTCACTCGGTGTGGCTGGACGCCTGTCGCGGTATCTCCAGGTTCTGACCCAGGCCCGCAAGATGGGCCGGGAAACGATCTCTTCACAGGAGCTCTCCGAGTACACGCACATCAACCCGACCCAGATCCGCCGCGATCTGTCGGGTTTCGGAAAGTTTGGAAAGCGAGGTGTCGGCTACCGGATCGAGTATCTCGTTGATGAGATCCGCAAGATCCTGAGGACCGCGGGCCATCACAACATCGCACTTTTCGGGGCGGGCAAACTTGGCGAGGCAATCGCGAACTCAGATGTGTTTGCGGACCACGGGTTTCAGATAGTTGCGTTGTTTGACGTCGATCCCGACCGGATCGGGAAGAAGGTCGGCTCGCTGACGGTGCGGGACTTCAACGAACTCGAGGACGCGGTCAAAGTGGACCAGATAATCGTCGGCGTTCTGGCAGTTCCTTCTGACGCAGCACAGTCTGTTACCGATGGTCTGGTCGAGGCCGGGGTAACCGTGATCTTCAATTACACCGAGCAGCTGCTTCAGGTGCCGCCAGAGGTGAACGTCCATACCTCGAGCCCCGCCGCAGACCTGCTCTACGCCCTCTACTTCTACCTCTCCTGAAGCTTGGCGACTCCGGACCTGCTTGATCTCTCCGCTGCGCGTGAAGTCTTTGAATCCTCGCGCGACTTCACGGTCGGGATCGAGGAGGAGTTTGCGATTGTTGACCCCGGAACGCTGGACCTGGTCGACCGCTTTCCCCAGATACAGGCCGAAGCCCGGGAGGATCCGGTTCTTGCCGAATCGGCTGCCGGGGAGCTGATCGCCTCCGAGGTCGAGATCCGGTCAGGAAGGTCCGTGACCATGGCCGAGGCGGTCGAGCGGCAGGTTGAGCGCCGTCAGCACCTTTTCTCTCTGGCGAAGGGGATGGGGGTGTTACTGGCTTCGATGGGGACTCACCCATGGGCCAACTATCTCGATCAGGAAATTATTGATACACCCCACTACCAGCGATTGAAGCGGGATCTTGGGTGGGTTGCACAGCGAAACAACACATGGAGCCTGCATGTACACGTCGGCATACAGGGGGCTGACCGTGCGATCGCCGTCTGCGACCGGCTGCGTGAGCATCTGCCCTTACTGCTCGCCATCTCCTCTAATTCACCCTTTCTCGATAACCATGACACTGGTCTCGCTTCAGTCCGTACCGAGATATTCACCCGAACCTTTCCTCGCTGTGGCATTCCGGAGAGCTTCGGAACCTGGGCTGAATATGCGGCTTTCGTGGACACATTGCGGCGGATGAACTCAATCGTTGAGGCGACCCAGCTCTGGTGGAGTGTGCGCCCTCATCACGCCTTCGGCACGGTAGAGGTGCGTATCTGTGATGCCCAGCCAACTGCCCGTGAATCGACTGCTCTGGCAGGCTTAATGGTTGCTGTGATAGCCCAGACGGCGCTTGATCTCGATTCCGGGAAGGCGGATGAGAGTCGACCCCTTCGCGACCGTGAGATCGAAGAGAACCTCTGGCGGGCCATCCGCTACGGGACCGAGGGCGAATTGATTGATTTCCGGGCAGGCCGCGAGGTTGAGGCCGCCCGGGCTCTCGATGAAATGCTCAGCTGGACCACCGAAGCCCGCGACGGGCTTGGTATTGAAGTAGATCTGCCCGACCTCAATGGTGCTCGCCGGGCCCGGGAAATGGTGCTGTCCGGCAGCACCATCGCCGAGGTCTATCGCCATTTCGCCCTCGAAGCCGAAATCAGCTTTGGCGAAGGACTCAACAGTTAGCGGTTCTGGTTGGCCAGGCCCGGTACACGGGCTCCCAGCCACTAGAGTAGAGCCCAATGAGCGACAGCCCGAGCGACCACGACATTCCGGAACCAGAGCAGCAGCAGCAGCCCGAGCCTGAAGGTGCCGAGCCGCAGCTCAGTGAAGCCGAGCGCGAGATGCTGGAGCAGCAGATGCGTGAAGTGCGGGTAGAGGATTTGCTCACACAGACCGTCGCCAGCGTGCTCAATTTGAGCGCCCGGCGGATCGTCAAGGAGGACGAGGTTGACCTTGAGCAGGCACGCATCGGGATCGAAGCTGTCCGGGCATTGGTGTCGCTGCTTCCGGCGGAGGTTGGCGAAGCAGTTCGTGAGCCACTGAGTCAGGTCCAGATGCTGTATGTCCAGAAGCGCGATGAGTCGGCAGGGCCGGATGCTCCGTCGGCTCCTGAAGAGCAGCCCGCTGCCGAAACCGGCGGCCCTCCGAATCCGGGTGGCTCCGGGCTCTGGACTCCACGCGGGTCCTGATCCGGCAGAGCTTCAGAACTCGCGGGCAAACGAATTTAGGTACCGGGCGACAAAGCATCTTGTCGCCGTAATAGGCTTCCGGGCGCCACAAACCGGGCCCCAAACATCGGAGGATTCACAAGTTGACCGAATTTCTGACTGATTATGGCGTGCTGTTCGCGCTTATCTGTGCCGGCTTCGCCGTCATCTACGGAATCGTTGTAACCCAGCGACTGCTCGCCAAACCGGCAGGCAATGACCAGATGAAGGAGATATCTGGGGCAATCCAGGAGGGCGCTTCGGCTTACCTCCGGCGCCAGTACCTGATCATCACCCTCGTCGCGATCCCACTCGTGGTGCTTCTGCTCTTTCTTCAGAACTGGCAGACCGCAGTCGGGTTCATTATAGGTGGCGTGCTTTCCGGAGCTACTGGCTTCATCGGGATGAACGTCTCGGTGCGGGCCAACAGCAGGGTTGCCGAGGCGGCCCGTGGTGGAGTGCCACCGGCGCTCGACGTTGCCTTCAAGGGCGGATCGGTCACCGGCATGCTGGTGGTTGGCCTCGCGCTGATCGGTGTTGCCGGCTACTTCGGCATTCTTACTGCCACCGGCGCTGTTGATACAGACAAGGAAGCGATTGATGCTCTGATCGGCCTTGGCTTCGGTGGTTCGCTGATATCTGTATTCGCCCGACTGGGCGGCGGTATCTTCACCAAGGCAGCCGACGTAGGCGCTGACCTGGTTGGCAAGGTCGAGGCTGGAATCCCCGAGGACGATCCGCGAAACCCGGCCGTTATCGCCGACAACGTCGGTGACAACGTCGGCGACTGCGCCGGCATGGCGGCCGACCTGTTCGAGACCTACGCCGTAACCACGGTGGCCGTGATGCTGCTCGGTGTTCTGTACTTTGCCGACAGCTTCTCGACCGAACTGGCGATGTACCCGCTGGTCCTCGGTGGTGTGGCGATTATCGCCTCGATCATCGGCGCGCTGCTGGTCAAGACCAAGACAAACAGCGTCGAAGGCGCTCTCTATCGGGGTCTGATCATTTCCGGCGTGCTCTCAATCGCAGCTTTCTACCCCGTGACCAAGTGGCTTATGACTGATCCGCTGGCCGGTGGTGTCAATGAAGTGACCGGCGCCCTGACCAACGCGACAACTACCGACCTGTGGCTTTGCGCCGTCATCGGTATCGCTGTGACTGCCTTGCTGTTCGTAATTACCGACTACTACACATCAACCCGGTTTAAGCCAGTCAAGGCGATCGCTGAAGCTTCACAGACAGGTCATGCGACAAACATCATTCAGGGTCTCGCACAGGGTTTCCAGGCGACTGCCGCACCGGCACTCGTCCTCGCCTTCGCGATTCTCGGTGCCAACGAGCTCGCTGGTATTTACGGCATCGGTATTGCTGTCATGGCCCAGCTATCTCTGACCGGTCTGATCGTCGCGCTCGACGCGTTCGGTCCGATTACTGACAACGCCGGTGGAATCGCTGAGATGGCCAATCTGCCTGAGGAAGTCAGGAACGTCACCGACCCCCTCGACGCTGTCGGCAACACCACCAAGGCCGTTACCAAGGGCTACGCGATCGGTTCCGCGGCGCTGGCTGCTCTGGTGTTGTTCGCCGCCTTCAAGTTCGAACTCGAAGAAGAGGCAGCGGCCCAGGGCGCGAACCTGGAAAATCTGTTCAACCTCGCAACGCCTTCGGTCCTGATCGGCCTGATCATCGGCGGAATGATGGTCTACCTGTTCTCTGCCTTTGCGATCGAGTCAGTCGGCCGTGCCGGCGGGCAGGTTGTCGAGGAGGTGCGTCGCCAGTTCAGGGAGCATCCCGGGATCATGGAAGGCACCGAGAAGCCGGACTACCGTCAGTCGGTGGCTCTGGTTACCGCTGCCGCCCAGAAGGAAATGATCCTGCCGGCGCTTATTCCGATTGTGATTCCCGTTGTAGTCGGGCTGCTGAGCGTTGATGCTCTGGGCGGGCTGCTGATCGGCGTCATCGTCGTCGGGCTGTTCGCGGCTGTTTCAATGACCGCCGGAGGCGGTGCCTGGGACAACGCGAAGAAGCTGATCGAAGATGGCGAATACGGTGGCAAGGGCTCTGAGGCTCACGCCGCATCAGTCACTGGTGACACCGTTGGTGATCCCTACAAGGACACCGCCGGTCCGGCGATCAACCCGATGATCAAGGTCGCGAACATCGTCGCGATCCTGATCATTCCGATCGTCAACTTCTAAGTTCTCTCCAGCCTCGGAGTTCAGAGCCCCGGTCGAATGGCCGGGGCTCTTTTTTGCCAAGGGCCTCCGTTTTGCGGCCTCAGTGGCGCCGCGTTCGACGGCCGGGCAATAGGATTCGGATTATGAGCAGGTCTTCGGCTTCAGCAGGGCGGCGAAAGGGCGGCGTTGAGCAGTTCAGTTCGGTCGTCTCTGAAATAGCAGGGGAGCTTCGGGATCTCAGCAGCCGGGTAGAGAAACTCGGCGAAGCGATAGCAGCCCTTGATCCGGATTCGACCACCACTGAAAAGCCCCCAAAGCGGGCAGTGCGTGGCAGCAAGGCGCGCTTTCCTCTCGAGGAGTTCAGGGTCACGGTTCGCCCACTGCCCGAACTGGCAATGGCGGCCGTGGCGGAAACTTCACTGAGGGCGCTGCCCAGCGTCAGGCAGGTGCTGTCGGTGGAGCGGACGGACGACTGGGCCTCGTTTCTTCTTGAGGTTTCTACTGGGGCGGATCTCGTTTCGGAGATGCGCACCGTCATGCCTGTCGGCTTCAATGTGACTGACTCCAAGCCCGATGAAATGTCGCTTGAACTCAAGTGGCTTTGGGGCACAGACTCCGTCTGATTCGGACAGGAGTAGAGTCGCCGCCGTGAACCGGTTGGACCCAGAGGTGAGAGTTGGCTGAGCGCATCCCGCGCGATCAGAGCCTGAGTCGGATTTACGGAGCCGGAGAGCTTTTCTCCGCCGGTTACGGAAACGTCGGATCTTCGATTTATTACGCCCTGGGTGTGACCGCAGCATTTGCGCTGGGGCTTACCCCGATCGCGTTCCTGATAGCCGGACTCATCTTCGTCTGCACCGCGGCGTCATACGCCGAGGCGACCGTGATGTACCCGGAGGCCGGCGGTTCATCGAGTTTCGCCAGGCATGCCTTTAACGAGGCAGTCAGCTTCATCGCAGCCTGGGGCCAGATGCTCAACTACATGATCACGGTGGCGATTTCGGCTTACTTTGTTCCCCACTATCTGGCGGTTTTCTGGGCGCCACTCGGGGAAGCACCTGGCGACATAATCGGTGGAGCGTTACTTATTGTCGGTCTTGCCCTACTCAACATTCGTGGCAGCCAGGAGTCGGCCAGGCTGAACACCGTGCTTGCGGTGACCGACCTCGGCACTCAGGTCATCCTGGTAGCGATCGGACTGTTTCTCGTGCTCAGTCCCGACATTCTGGTCAGCAATGTTCAGTTCGGCGTGGCACCGACCTGGCCAGATTTTGCGCTTGGTGTGGCGGTCGGAATGATCGCCTACACGGGCATTGAGACGATTTCGAATATGTCCGAAGAGGCTCGTGACGCGGCCAAGTCGGTGCCTCAGGGCGTGGCTCTTGTGGTGATCGCCGTGCTTGGCCTCTATCTGCTCATCCCGATCGTGGCGCTTTCCGCCATGCCTGTTTTCCAGAGTGCTGACGGCACCTACGTGACCGAACTTGGCACGACCTTCGCGGACGACCCGATTCTCGGGATAGTCGAGAATCTCGGGCTTTCGGCCAGCATCACGGAAATTCTCCGAATTTACGTGGGCGTTCTGGCCGCAGTGATCCTGATCATCGCGACAAACGCCGGCATGATCGGGGTATCGAGGCTCAGTTACTCGATGGGCCAGTACAGGCAACTGCCCGAGGTAATCCGTCAGATCCAT
>JBBECI010000012.1:0-6844 GCA_040881895.1 Solirubrobacterales bacterium
CCGGCCTCCATCAGCCAGAAGATCGTCTGCAGATATTCCTCTTCGGCAACGGTTGCCTGTTCCTGGGCCAAGGTGTCTCCTGAACTCGGGGGCCGGATCCAGATCCGGATCTCGATTACCCATCTAATAATAAGCGCTTACCGGGGCCGCCTCCGCATTGCGGAAGGATGAAGACAAACCAGTGACCGTTACAGGTACTCAGCCTATGAGCGAGGTGATCACGGCTTCGTGGAAGCCGTCGCCGCTGCGGCTCTCAGTTACGGTCGCATTGGGGAAGTCCGGCAACGCTGCCTTGACCCCACTGTCGCGCTCCGGGCCGTTGGCGACCATGAAGAACCGGCCGACCGAATTGGCAGCCTCGAGGTCCTCAAGGGAATCTCCAACCGCGATCGTCTCTTCCCTCGCGTATCCGCGCGCGCGAGAGTGGGCGGCCACTGCGTTGGCCTTCGAAGCTCCCTTTGCGACCAGGTGGTAGACGTGGGTGACCTCGATCCCGGGCATCTGACGGTGGATCGCGCCGTTGTCAAGCAGGCGAAGGTCCCCGTGGCCGCTCTGCTCGAGCAGAGCGTTGGCCTCGTCAGTGTCGACCTCGCCGCGGAACAGGTGGGACATCTCCCGGTCGAGGTGCCACGGCTCGTGGTACTCGAAACGGTCTTTGAAGTGCTCTAGCAGCAGATCGGGGACACCCCTGGCCGAGACCTGGTCAACCAGACTCACGCCGTCTTCGTGGACGAACTCACCGGTGGCCATCGTGGTCTCGCCGTCGATGCTGAAGGCCGAACCGGCTTCAAAGATGAATGACGTCTGGCCGATCAGCCGGGCGTCTTCATGGACCTGAACCCGGCGGCGGCCGGACATGATCACGACCTCGACACCGGCCCGGTCACAGGCCTGCAGGGCCTTGGCCTGCATCATCGAGAAACCGCCTTCATGGTCGGCGAACAGCGATGCCCCGGCCCCGAGCAGAGTCCCGTCAAGGTCGGTGTAGACGCAGCGCAGGCTCATCGCCAGGAGGCTCAGGCTTCCGGGTCTGCGGGCGGGAAGGCAGCAGCGACTATCCCCCCGGCGGGCGGGCGTACGACCGTCTCGCGCTCAGCACCGGGTGCCGGGCTGATCGAGCCAAGGTCTTTTCGGCCGAGCCGGGCGAGAGTCTCAGCCAGTCCGGCAATCACCTCGGATGCCATGCCGTTCAGCGCGGCCAGGCTCTGGTGGGCGTTGCGCTTGGTCCCGAGGTCTACCTGCGCCATGCCCTCAATTCCGATCCGGTTCCAGACCTCAACCAGCATCGCGATCTCCACGCCATAGCCAGTGTGGAACGGGATCGAACCGAGCAACTCACGCCGGGCGGCAACCTCACCGGCCAGCGGCTGACCAAAAGCGGCAAGCTCGGGCACCGTTGCGGCCAGCAACGGGCGGGCAGTCAGTTCGGTCACCCGACCACCACCAGCAGGCTGCTCACTCTCCCGCTGCCTGAATGGGCGCGCATAGATTCCCTTGACGAAACTCTTGGCTGGATCTTGCAGGATCGGGCCGAGCAGACCGGTCACATAGTGGCGGCCGAAGTCGGCGATGTCACCGTCCACGAAGACGACCACATCTCCGATCGCCGCGGCCATCGAACGCCACATCGCGTCTCCTTTGCCACGAACAGGTCCGGCTGACGGCACCAGTTGGCTTTCGGAGACCACTTCGGCACCGGCGTCGGTCGCGGTGGCTGCAGTTCCGTCTGCGGAATCAGCATCGACCACCAGTATCTGGTCTACCAGTCCCATCTCGACCAGCACCAGAAGTTCGGCGACGGTCTGGGCGATCGTGCCTGCAGTGTTACGGGTCGGGATCACGACCGAAACCTTGCCGTCCTTGTTGGCGGCGAGCTCGGCGGCGTGGAAGTCCGTGTGCTTGAAGGTGGCTAGCATCATGTCCGTGGAAGACGGACACCAAAGATTACGGATCCCGGCCGGAGAACTGTTTCCCGACGGTCCTGCGGTGGTCGGGGTGGTGAACGCCACGCCGGATTCCTTCTCCGATCGAGGCGACCGTTCTACTGCCGGATCGATCCGTCAGGTCGAGGAACATATGGGCAACGGAGCCGACATCATCGAGGTCGGCGGGGAGTCAAACGTGACCAACCGTCCTGCCGTTACCGCCGAAGTTGAGCTTGAACGCATCCTCCCTGTTGTTGAAGCGGCGGTCTCGCTCGGCGCTACCGTCTCGATCGATACCTACAAGCCCGAGGTCGCCGACGGCGCATTGCGTGCCGGTGCGGCGATCGTCAACGACATCAGTGGCAGCGAGAGTGAAGCCATGCTGGAGGTGTGCTCAGGACACGGCGCGGCCATGGTCGTCATGCACACCGAGGTCCCTCCAAAGACCCAGCGCTGGGACGAAGACCTCTACCCCGATGGAGTAGTCCAGCGGCAGGTCGAGTTCTTCTCGGCCCGGCTGGATGAGCTGGGCCGGGCCGGAATCCCCGCCGGGCGGGTGGTTCTCGATCCCGGGCCGGATTTCGGCAAGACCCCTCGCCAGACGGTCGACTCTCTCAGAGGTATTCCACGACTGCTCGAGTTCGGTTGCCCGGTGATGCTTGCTGTCTCGCGCAAGGACTTCGTCGGGGCGATCACCGAACGTCGGCCGAGCGAACGTGCCGCCGGAACCCTGGCGGCCGTCGCGGTCGGGCTTGAGCTCGGAGCAACCCTGCTCAGGGTCCATGACGTAGCCGGAACAGTGGACTTCCTGAGGATCTGGCAGGCGCTGAAGGGAGAGGCCGAGGTTGACCCCGGTCTCAGGATCGGAGAGCACATCCGGCGCGAGGCGCCCACGGGCCAGCCGGTTGACTGACTCGCTGCTTTCGGCTCCATGGTCGGTGGTACTTGACCCCGCCCGCCGGGACGGCAGAATCCTCAAAACGGTAAACGAGCCCGGGCGAGGAGCTGATTCCGAACCACTGCCACCGGACCTCGAGCCGGCGCTGGAGGAGGCCCTCGTGGCCCGCGGGTTCAGCTCCCTTTACTCCCATCAGGCCGAAGCGTTCAGGGCAGCGACCGGCGGCGCTCACCGCGCGCAGTCACCGGGGGGCCGGGAAGGGATCGGGGCCGGGCAGCCCGATGCTGCCGGCGTTGTGATCACCACCTCCACCGCCTCCGGCAAGTCGCTCGCCTTCAACCTTCCGGTGCTCGACTCAATCGCCCGGGACGAAAAGTGTCGAGCGCTCTACCTCTACCCGACGAAGGCCCTCGCCCAGGATCAGGCCCGCTCGCTGTCAGCGCTTGCACCACCGAATCTCCGCCACGCGATCTACGACGGCGACACTCCAAAAGACGAACGGGCGGCCATTCGCCGGCGGAGCAACCTGATCCTGAGCAACCCCGACATGCTCCACATCGGAATCCTGCCCCACCACCGGAGCTGGGGCGACTTTTTCGCCAACCTTGAATGGGTGGTGATTGACGAGGCCCACACTTACCGTGGGGTCTTCGGGTCCAACGTCGCAAATGTGATCCGCCGGCTGCGCAGGATTGCCGCTGCCTACGGGAGTGAGCCACGGTTCGTCCTTGCCACGGCAACGATCGCCAATCCCGAAGAACTGGCAGAGCGGCTCGTCGGCAGTCCGCTGACCCTCGTGGACCAAGATGGCGCCCCCCGATCGAATCGGGAGATCGATGTGTGGAACCCACCCCTGGTGAACGCCGCCACTGGTGCACGGCGCTCTTCTCTGGCCGAGGCGGCGGATCTGTTTGCCGACCTCATCGCCCGGGAGGTACGGACGATCTGCTTCCTCAAGAGCCGTCGGGGAATCGAGTTAATTCGCAAGTTTGCAGCTGAGCGACTCGCGGCGAAAGGCAAGCCGGAGTTGGCCGAGCGGATCGCCCCATATCGCGCGGGCTACACTCCGGCGCAACGGCGCGGAATTGAAGCAGGCCTTGTGTCGGGCGATCTGCTGGGGGTCGTCTCGACCAGTGCTCTGGAGCTGGGTATCGACATCGGTGAACTGGACGCGGCGATCTGCGTCACTTTCCCCGGAACGGTCGCAACGCTGCGTCAGATGTGGGGCCGGGCGGGTCGCCGCAAACCCGGCCTTGCGATCTACATCGCCGGGCCGGACGGCCTCGACCAGTATTTCTGCCGGCACCCCGAAGAGTTCCTCGACCGTTCGGTCGAGGCGGCGATCCTTGACCACCGCTCCCCGGAAATTGCCGGGCAGCACATACTCGCGGCCGCTTTCGAGCTGCCGGTCACGCCAGAGGACGAACAGTGGTTCGGGGGTGACCTCGAGCAGACAACCTCGGCGATGCTTACTCGGGGCGAGCTCCGCCGGGCTGGCAAAGGGCTGGTTCCACGACACCCGGGATTTGTCGCTTCCGGGATCCCGCTCAGATCGAGTTCAGCCTCGAATGTAGCCGTGATCGACCGGACCTCCGGTGAAGTGATCGGCACCGTTGAATCGGGACGGGCGTTCACCACGGTCCACCCGGGCGCTGTCTATATGCACTTCGGCGCCTCTTACGAGGTCGAGCAACTCAATCTCCACGAAGGACAGGCGATAGTCAAGCCTTTCGAAGGCGAGTGGTACACCCGGCCGAAGACAGACACCGAAATCTTCATCGACCGCGTGGAACAGCAGCGCGAAGTGGCCGGGGTCGAACTGAACTTCGGCGAGGTCTCAGTGACCGACCGGGTCACCGGCTACCAGCGCATTCTCACCGCCGACCAGGAGGCGATCGACCTGATCGACCTCGAGCTGCCTGACCAGGAGTTCCGGACCCGGGCCCTCTGGTACACCGTCCCGCAGGACCTCGTCGGGGACCTGCCCCTCAACACCCTGCTCGGAGCACTGCATGCGACCGAGCACCTGCAGATTGCCGTGCTTCCACTGATCGCGATGTGCGACCGGTGGGACATCGGCGGACTTTCAACCAACATCCACGCCCAGACCGGCCAGCCAACGATCTTCATCTATGACGGCCACCCCGGAGGGATCGGAATAACCAGGCGCGGCTTCGAGTGCTTCGAGCAGCTCGCTTTCGACGCGCACGGACTCGTCAGCGAATGCCCCTGCGAGTCGGGCTGCCCATCGTGCGTTCAGAGCCCTAAGTGCGGCAACCTGAACGACTACCTCTTCAAGGAAGGCGCCGTTGGACTGCTCGCCGGAATGCTTGGCAACCTGCCCCCCGCAGACAACCTCCGAAGGGGCGGTGAGCAGCCGTAACGGATAGCCTTACTGGTCGCTTCGGCGAGGTAGCTCAGTTGGTAGAGCACACGACTGAAAATCGTGGTGTCGCCGGTTCGATCCCGGCCCTCGCTACTTGAAAAGGTACTTCAGCAAAGCGATCAGTCTGATTCAAGATCTGAACTTCAGGCAAGAAAAGAGCCCCGGCGTTTCCGCCGGGGCTCTTTCTTTCAACTGATCAGTCTGAATCGACCGGGATAGCTACCTGATGGTGATCGGCGCAACCAGTGCGGCGCTTCCACCAACCGCCGCGGTGACCCTGACTCTGAGAGTGGTCTTTCCCTTGGCCCTTTTGCCAGCCGTGAGCCTCAGGCTTGCGTTTTTGCTCGCGCCTCCGGCAATGGTGCCGAGAGAAACACACTTCGGTGCCTTGGCAAACCTTGCCGAGATCGTGCCGCAGACCTTGACCGAAGTGGCGCTGGCCTCACCCGAGTTGCGGACGGTGACCCTGACCACACCGGACCGACCGCGCAGGATAGTCACGCTCCTCGCCCTCGACGAGAAGCCGACCTTGGCCGGCGTGGGCGGTTCGACCGCGACACAGTTCGGCGGGGTTCCAGTGAAATCGTCGCCGCACACAGCCGGTGGCGGCGCTGGAGCGGTAGCGGCTGGCATGGAAGCGATCGGAGTGTCGCTCTGGGCCAGCCAGAGGCCACCGACCGGCTCAAGCAGCCCGCCGATCAGATCACAGGTGGACTGCGAACCTTCGCGCGCAATGATGTCAGGCTTGACATCCCAGGCACCCGAAACTGCGCCGTTCTTGAGCGTTCCAGCACCGGGGTCGAATGTGTTGCCCGGGGCAGGCCAGCCACCGGAGGTTGAGAACGCTACTGTTAGCGGAGCGAGCTCACAACGGAGCGGCCCGTTGCCAAGACCAGGAAGCGGAAGCCCGGCGACATCGCTGACGCCAATGGTCAGGAAAATGC
The DNA here is from genome assembly GCA_040881895.1 of Solirubrobacterales bacterium. Classification (GTDB taxonomy): domain Bacteria; phylum Actinomycetota; class Thermoleophilia; order Solirubrobacterales; family 70-9; genus 67-14. The sequence goes on from JBBECI010000012.1 coordinate 6,154, forward strand.
TCGGATTGAACGTCATCGCTCCGGTTGCCGAGTTGTATGTACCGTCGGCGTCCTCGATCAGACCAATCTGGGCTTCAAGGTCAACTCCGATGTCAAGTGCCAGATCGGGGAAGGTCAGACCCCCATCCTCGGGAACCGTGAAGCTGCCGTCGGCATCGGTGTATGTGCCTCGAAGTTCCAACCCACCGAGCCCGGCATCCGGAGTGAGCACAAGCTCATTGATGCCAGCCAGTGCGGTGTTGATATTGATACCCGCGTAGTTGAAGTCCACCGCGACCGGATCGCCGACCGTCGCTGCTTTGGCGCTTGAAGCGCTGAAAAGGGCGACAGCTACGAAACAAAGTCCGGCCAGAACCACCAGAAATCCGATTCGGCTTTCACCGGCATGGATGCTCCCATTACTGAAATTCATCTTTTCCCTCCAATGGCCCCCGACTGTGCGGTCGGCCGGTTTGTTTTCTCCCTGGTCTCCCCGGGGTACCTCCCAAACAACTTTCCCTGAAGCTAGAAACTTACCGCCAGTGATGGCGGTCACAGTCCCATGTGGTGAATATAGCGAACGGAGACGAACTTCGCAAACACCGGGTTCATAATGGGGGCCCCAGTTTTAGCATGGGCCGTGAAGGATTCGAACCTTCGACCTTGAGATTAAGAGTCTCCTGCTCTACCAACTGAGCTAACGGCCCGTAAC
>JBBECI010000013.1:0-38659 GCA_040881895.1 Solirubrobacterales bacterium
CCTCGATCCGCGGTGGTGATGAAGCCAGGCTCGCGGTCGAGGTCGCCCTGCTCAAAGCGGCGCGGCCGGACCTCGATCCCGGAACCGAAGGCTTCGTACGGCGTCTCGAGCGGCTTGAGCGAGAAGCTCCGGCCCCCGGAGCGGTTGCGCCGCCGGTTGCGCCTGGCCCGTCGCCGGCTTCCTCATCCCCGCCGCCAGTTTCCTCAGTCCAGCCAGCCCCTGAACCGGCAACACCGGATCCAGTCGAGGTGCCAGCTCTCACCCCGGAGATCGCGCCGGGCGCCGAGGCAAAACCTCCAGAGCCTTCGCGGCCACAGCCCCCGATGGAGGCCACGCCTCCCTCAACCGGAGCTGAGCCCCCGGAGGCAGCGGTCACGGCCCCCACCGAGGCGCCGGCTTCGATCGATGGTGTTCACCTCGACCGGCTCGGCCAGCTATGGCCGGCTGTGCTTGATGCCCTGCGTGGCCTGGCCTCCGGCCCGGCCGCCTCGTACTTTGAAGGCACCCGGCCACTCCGACTCGAGGAGAGCAGGCTGACTGTCGGTTTTCCGGCGGGATCGCAGTTCAACCGACGAAACGCCGAGAAGCCCGAAAGGCGCAGCCAGCTTGTCGCTGCTTTGAAGTCGGTTACCGGTGAAGAGTTCGTACTCGACTACACCGAGCTTGGTTCCATGGGTGAAGAGGGTGCTGAACCGGCGAATGAGCCCGCGGTCGACGAAGAGCAGTTTGTCGACCGAGTGAAATCTGAATTCAACGCGGAGGAGGTCATCTGATGGCGAAAAAAGGCATGGGCGGAATGGGCGGCGGGATGGGCGGCATGGATATGAACGCCCTGCTCAAGCAGGCCCAGCAGATGCAGAACGAGATGCTCCAGGCACAGGAGTCGCTCAAGGATGAAGAGGTCGAAGCCAGCGCCGGTGGCGGCATGGTCAAGGTAAAGATCTCGGGTGACCTCGTGATCAAGGACGTGACCATCGACCCGGATGCGGTCGATCCCGAAGACGCCGAAATGCTGGCCGAGATGGTTCAGGCGGCGGTCAATGAGGCGATCAGGGCGGCTCAGCAGCTGGCCGCCTCGAAGATGCCGGACGTTCCCGGAATGCCGGGTCTCGGCGGTAGCGGTCTTCCCGGAGGATGAGCGAAGGCCCGGCACCGCTCAGCCGCCTGACGGCCGAGCTATCGCAGCTCCCCGGGATCGGCCGCCGCACGGCGCAGCGGCTCGCCTTTCACATACTCAGATCCGACGATGCTGATGCCCGCAACCTCGCCCAGGCAATCATTGAGGTCAAGGAAAAGGTGGGCCTCTGTGAGATCTGCTTCAACCTGGCGGAGGGTCCGCAGTGTCGGATCTGCGAAGACGCCGGCCGTGACGAATCGGTGATCTGTGTGGTCGAGGAGCCGGCAGATGTGATTCCGCTCGAGCGTACTCATGAGTTTCGCGGCCGCTACCACGTGCTCGGCGGGGCGCTGTCACCGATCGACGGGATCGACGAGAGCGACCTGCGAATCGCCGAACTGCGGCGCAGGGTCGAGGCTGGCGGCATCAGCGAGGTGATTCTCGCGACCAACCCGACCACTACCGGTGAGGCGACCGCTCAGCATATTGCCGATCTTCTGCGTTCCCACACCAGTGTCAGTCGCCTGGCCAGCGGCCTGCCGGTGGGGGCTGATCTCGAGCACGCTGATGAGGTCACGCTCGGCAAGGCGATGTCCGGTCGGCTCAGCCTGGACTGATCGGCGACCGCTGAGCTTCGGCCGGACGGTAGGGCTCAGCCGACGCTCTTGAGCAGGGCAACCTGCCGGCAGCGGGCGAGCAGGACGCCGCCCGTCGTCCAGAGCTCGCCATCCTCGGTGAAGTGCCCCTCAACGGCTTCATCGGCCTTCAGCCGGGCCAGCACCCAGTCGGAGGGGCCGGAACCTTCGATCGGCAGAGCCCGGGGGAAGTGAACCGTGTACTCAAGGGTGGGGGCCACCGCTGGCTCGGTGATCGCAACAAAGGGCGCCGGATACCAGACATCCAGCATCGCGGCGGCAAGTTCGGGGCTCATCGACTCCTCATCAGCCAGCTTCAGCCAGCCGGCAGTTTCAGCCCTGTCACCGCCGCTCATCGGTGCCCCGCCGAGCACCGGGATAGCCCGGTAGCGGGCGAAGACGGGGACCGGCGCGAGGCTGGTGTCGAACTCTTCGCCCTCTTCCGGCAGCTTCACTTCAGGCATCTCGGTGTGGACGAAGGAGGGCCCCTGTCGGTCGGCGGAGAAGACGGCCATTGCCTTGCCCTGGACCTCGCCCTCCTGGATCAGCCTGGCCGAAAGGAACATTGTCGAGCGTCCCTGTCTCTCGATCGTGACCTCGATCTCAGCGACACCTACCGACGGCGTGTTGAGGAAGTGGACGGTCAGTGAGCGCGGAGGCTGGGGCAGGCCCGCGCCAGCCGTTGCGACAGCCGCAGATTCGGACTCCTGGCTCATCGCCCGAAGCATCAGGGCTGCGACGTAGCCGCCGTTGGGGCCGCGTCCGACCCACCACCTGTCTGAAAGCTCGACTGCGTAGCGCCCCGGGGCGATACGTGAAGCGGCTGTATCTGACGCGAAGGCGGACATCGACCGGCGCACCTTTACAGATCGGGGTGGCACCCGGTGTGATGCGGGTCACCGGCGGCCGGTCTGCCCTGTGGTTCCTTTCAGGCTACCCGGGGGTCGGGGCCCGACCGTTGCCATCTCACGCTTCGACCGACGCGTATCCGTATCCTGCACCCGATGCCGGAAAAGGACGACATCGTCGTAATGAAGTTCGGTGGTACCTCTGTTTCGGGACCGGACGAACTGAAGCGGGCGGCCCGCCGGATTGTCGCTGCCCGTGAGGCTGGCAACCGTGTTGTCGCCGTGCTCTCCGCCCGAGGCAAGACCACCGATGAACTGGTGGCCGCTGCGTATGAAGTCTCTGAACGACCGGACGCCCGCGAGATGGACATGCTGCTTTCCACGGGCGAGCGGGTTTCCTGCGCTCTCTGCGCCATGGCGATCACGGATATGGGGCATGAGGCGGTCTCTTTGACTGGCTCCCAGGCGGGAATCGTCACTGACTCCTCCCACACCAAGGCCCGCATCATTGACGTCCGCGCCGATCGGATCCGGGAGGCCCTGGGCCAGGAACGCATCGTTCTGGTAGCCGGGTTTCAGGGAGTCTCGACTGACAGCCGTGACGTCACCACTCTCGGCCGCGGCGGCTCCGATACCACTGCCGTAGCCCTTGCCGCGGCGCTGGATGCTTCGGTCTGCGAGATCTACACTGATGTCACCGGGGTCTTTTCCGCGGATCCCAGGATCGTGCCCGAAGCGCGCAAGCTTCCGGTCGTCTCCTATGAGGAAATGCTCGAGATGTCGGCCTCGGGAGCCAAGGTGCTCCAGCTTCGCTCGGTCGAGTACGCAAGAAACAACGGTGTGCGGATCCACTGCCGCAGTAGTTTTGAAGACCTCCCCGGCACGCTCGTGCTGCCAGAAAGCGAGACCATGGAACAACCAATCGTTACCGCAGTGACCCACAGTTCCGACGAAGCCCGCGTTACCGTCGTCGGGGTCAGGGATGAGCCCGGAGTCGCCGGCCGGATCTTCACCGCACTGGCTGAGGCCAGCGTCAACGTGGACGTGATCATCCAGAACGAGCCGGTCGGCGACGACGCACTGGCCGACCTTTCCTTCACGGTTGACCGCGATGATCTGCAGACGGCAGTAGATGTGATCGCCGGGCTCGGCGATATCTCCAACAGTGTGCGAACCGATGAGCAGATCGGCAAGGTGTCGATCGTCGGCGCCGGCATGCGCAGCCATCCGGGCGTTGCGGCCAAGGTCTTTGAGGTGATGGGTAACGAGCGGATCAACATCGAGATGATTTCAACCTCGCCGATCAAGATCTCCTGTGTGATTGCGGCCGATCAGGTTGAAAAAGCCGTGCGCGCCCTTCATAAAGCCTTCGAGCTGGGCGAGAACGCGATCGTGCCGGAGGACCCCACCGGCGAGCATCTCCCGACCGTTCCGTCCTGATGTCCGGCGACGGTTACAGGGTCGGCGTCCTGGGGGCGACCGGTGCGGTCGGCTCGACAATCCTTGGAGTGCTGGCCGAGCGGGCCTTTCCCGCTTCCGAGGTGGTTGCGTTCGCATCAGAGCGATCCGAGGGTCGCGATGTCAACTTCGGAGATGGATCGATCCAGTGTGTGGTGCCCGGCGAAGAGACAATCGCCGGCATCGACATCCTGATCTCCTCGGCCGGCGGATCGGTCAGTGCCGAGTGGGCCCCACGCTTCGTGGAAGCCGGCGCGGTTGTTGTTGACAACACCAGTCACTGGCGCATGCATGAGGACGTGCCGCTGGTCGTCGCAGGCGTAAACGACGAGGACGCCGAGTCCCACAACGGGATCATCGCCAACCCGAACTGCACGACGATGGTGATGATGATGGCGCTGGCTCCGATCCACCGGGCCGCCGGTCTGGAGCGGCTGATCCTGTCCAGCTATCAGGCAGTGTCCGGCACCGGGCAGAAGGCGATTGAAGAGCTCAAGTCTCAGTCTGCGCAGGTCCTCGCAGGCGAAGAGGTCGATCAGCCCTCTGTCTACCCTCATCAGATCGCATTCAACGTGCTGCCGCAGGTGGAGACCTTCAAGGACGGCGACGATTACACGACTGAGGAGCGCAAGGTCATGGCCGAGACCCGCAAGATCCTTGGCCTCGGTGAGGAGGTTGGCATCTCGGCCACCTGCGCCCGCGTTCCGGTGATCAGCGGTCATTCAGAGTCGCTGAACATCCAGACCAGGGAAGACCTGAGCCCGGACCGCTGCCGCGAGTTGATCGCGCAGGCGGTGGGTGTGCGTGTGCTCGACGAGCCGGCCACCGGCAGTTACCCGACTGCACTGCAGGGAGCGGGACTCGACGAAGTGCTGGTCGGCCGCATCCGCCGCGACCCGAGCCATGAACGCTGCCTGAACCTGTGGCTGGTCGGAGACAACCTGCGCAAGGGTGCCGCCACCAACGCCGTTCAGGTAGCTGAGCTGCTGGTCGAGCGCGGCTGGCTCAACCAGGCTTGAGGGCCCGGCCCAGCTGTTCAACTGTTACTACGCCGGCCAGCCGCCCGGCCTGGTCGGTGACCATCAGGGCGCCGAACTTGCGCATGTCCTGATTGCCCAGGAGAGAGTCCAGCGGAGCGTCTTCACGGATGTGGAAGCCACCGCTGCTGATCTCCATGTGCTCTCCGACGGTGGCGACGGCCCGCGCGGTCTCCTCCACCGATTCGGCTTCGTCGCGAACGATCACGCCGGCGAAACGGCCCTCTGAGTCGGTGACCGGAAACCACGACCACTGATAGCGCAGGAAGTATTCGTCAAGGGCCTGGTGGATCGAGGCGTCGGCAGGGATGGCAACCGGACTCTCGTCCATGACATCGCCAACCTTCATTCCTTCGAGAGCGCTGGCCACTGTCGTCTCCGCAGTCGCCGCTTTGGCCGATCCATTGATCAGGAAACCGATCAGTGCCAGCCAGATACCGCTGAACAGGGCTCCCTGAAGCGCCCAGAGGAGGCCCAACACGATGAACAGGTAACCGAAGATCCGACCGAGACCAGCGGCGAAGCGGGTCGCCGAGCTGCGCTTGCCGGTCAGCTTCCATGCGATCGCCCGGACCACCCTGCCGCCATCCATGGGGAAGGCTGGCAGCAGGTTGAAGACGAGCACGATCAGGTTGATCGCGGCCAGCCAGGCAACCATCGCCATGATCCCGCCGGTGTCGGCATCTATCTGGAAGCGGACCGCGTCGCTGAAGGCACTGGTTCCGGACACCGCAAACCCGATCGCAAGGAGCACCGCGGCGATGAGTGCAGTAACGACAGGCCCGCCGATAGCCACCTTGAACTCGGTTCCCGGGCCGTCAGCTTCGCGGTCCATCTGGGCCACTCCACCGAATATCCAGAGCCGGATCGTGCTGATGCCAATTCCGTTTCGAAGCGCGACGATCGCATGGCCGAACTCGTGGAGCAGGATCGAGCCGAAGAACCCGATCGCGCTGGCCACGGCGAGCAGGTAGGGCTCCATTGATGAGCTCGGCTGGTTGAGCAGGTTTCCGTAGAAGTCAGACAGCCAGAAGATCACCAGGAACAGGATCAGGAACCAGGACCAGTCCACCGCGACGGTAATTCCACGGACCCGGAACAGCGTGATTGTGTTTCCACCGCCAAACATCGTGTGACCATCGTATTCGGTCATCGCGACGTCCCCGATGAGCAGCGGTGGCAGCTCGAACCAGCACCTATCCCCAGGGGGTATGTTTCTGCGACCTTGTCCCCGCCTGAACCCCCTGTTCAACCGGCAGTCGAAGCTCAGCCAGGGGCTGAAGGCTGGCTGCGCGAAAGACTCGAAAAACTTGAGCGGATCGAGCGCCCTTCTGCTTCTGCGGGTGAACGGGAGGCGGCGGAATGGATCGTGTCCGAGTTCGAAACCCTCGGTGCCGGTGCCCGAATCGAGACAGAAGCAGCCCACGGCACTTACTGGTGGCCGCTCGCGATTGGAGCTGTCGCCGGAGCAGCAGGCGCAACGATCCTGCTGGCGGATGGTTCGAGGCCGACCGGCTCGGGGGAGTCCCACTTCGGTCGCGGACGGTCGCGGGCGATGGGCCTCGGTCGCCGGCTGATCGGCGGCGGGCTTGGACTGGCTGGCCTGGCTGCTATTGCCCGGGACTTCCCGCCGCACGAGCGGCCGTTGCGCAGGATCCTGCCGAAAAACGAGGCGAGCAACGTCGTCTGCGAGCTCGGCGACCCTGAGGGTGAGCGGACCGTCGTGCTGGTATCCCACCACGACGCGGCCCATGCCGGGCTGATTTTCCATCCTGGCATTCCGCAACTGGTGGCCCGTACCGGCATCTTCCGCAGGCTGGATACAAGCCCGATGCTGATGGCCCCCGTGCTGGGTGGTCCGGCCCTTGCGGCCCTTGCAGCCGTGACTGGCAGCCGCCGTCTGGCGGTTGCCGGGGCGGTGCTTTCGGCCTCTTCAACCGCTTCGATGCTGGACATTGCGCTGAGGGATGTGGTCCCGGGTGCGAACGACAACGGCACCGCCGTGGTCAGCCTGCTTGAACTCGCCCGGCGCTTCCTTGCCGACCCGCCGCCCGGCCTCCGGATCATTCTGCTTTCCGCCGGGGCCGAGGAGTCTTTCAGCGAGGGCATCAGGGCCTTCGGCGAGCGCCATTTCCCGGACCTGCCGAAAGAGTCGACCTTCTTCATCAACCTCGACACGGTCGGCTCGCCGCATCTGACCGTTCTGCGGGGCGAAGGCTTCCTGAAGATGTACGAGTACCCGCAGTCAGCGCTCGACCTCGCCGACCGGACTGCGGCTGAACTGGGGATCCCTCTCTACCCGAACCTGCGGATCCGAAATGGCACCGATGGCCTCGAGCCGCTGGCGGCCGGGTACCCGGTCGTCTCGATCTGCTCATGCACCGAGCACAAGCAGCCGGCCAACTACCACTGGCCGAACGACCTGGCCGAGAACGTTGACTTCGACACGGTGGACCAGGCGATCAACCTGGCCGAGGCGATGACCCGCTCACTCGCCACCGAATGGGTCGGCCCCGGCTGACCGGACCTACGGTCTGAGTTCCGTGAAGCCTGCGGCGGTGAAGTCGCCGTCAAAGGCGAGGGCTTCCGAAATATTGTTTTCCCGCATGACCGCGAAGCTCGTCGCATCCACGAATGAGTAGCGGCGCTCGTCGTGCCTGCGCAGCCACGCGATCGAGTCCTCCTCTAGAGCCTCATCCACGAATTGCAGCGAGACCTGCCGGGAGTCCGCGAGAAGATTCAGAAAGCTCGTCGCCGCTGGATGGGAGATCCGGCTGTTGAGCAGTGTCCACGTTTCTCCGCGGACGTGGTTGGTTGTAACAAGGTGCTCCCCGGAAACTCTCGATACGAGTTCAACTGCCAGGTCGTGGCGGGAGTCTTTCGTTTCCATGCTCGCGTAGAAGAATGAGGTGTCGACGAAAATCACCGGGGGGAACCTTTGCGGCCGTAAACGACATCGTCAATCGTTTCACCCGGCTTCAGACCCCCTCCAGAGAATCTGAGCTGAAAAAGCGGATCGTCGGCCAGGCGTCCCGGCGGCTCGATGTTCGCCCGCAGGCTGCGCCGGACCACCTCGGCCTTCGAAATGCCGCCTTCGCGCGCCATTTGGCCGAGCTGTTCGTCCAGCTCGGGTTCCAGCGATATCTGAAGGCGCTTCATTCTGGCCACGTTACATCACCTTTCCTCAAGTGATGTAACAATAGCGCAACAAAAGCGTGACGATTCGGCTACGTGAGGACGGGTCAGACCGGCGGGAGGCTGCGGGTGATGATCGTCTCGAAGTCGGTTCCGGCGGGCAAAGTTCCGAAGGCGCCTCCCCAGTCGCCGCCCAGGCGGGAGGCACAGAAGGCATCGGCCACTGCGGGGTCGCCGTGCTGAACAAGCTGCGACCCCTGCAGCGCCAGGGCCATACCTTCGACCACGCGGCGGGCCCTCACTTCGAGCGTCTCGGGTGAGGTTGTCATCGAGTCCTTGAGTCCTTCAGTGAAGGCATCGAGCCGCGGATCTGATCCACGGGCCTGTTCGATCTCCTCAAACAGAACCTCAGTGCTGGCCGGGCTCTTGACCATCGCGCGCAGCGCGTCGAGGCACTGCACGTTTCCCGAGCCCTCCCAGATCGACATCAGCGGGCTCTCGCGGAACAGGCGCGGCATTCCTGACTCCTCGGCGTAACCGTTACCGCCGAAGCATTCGAGCGCTTCGACCGCGTGTGAGGGTGCGCGCTTGCTGACCCAGTACTTCAGCACTGGGGTGGCGATCCGCTTGAAAAGTTCGGCTCGTTCATCTCCGGCCGCCGACTCGTCGTAGGAGCGGGCCAGCCTCATTACCGAAGCGGTCGCCGCCTCGGACTCGATGCTGAGGTCCGCCAGCACATTGCGCATCAGTGGCTGCTCGACCAGCCTCCTGCCGAAAGCCGATCGGTTGGAGGTGTGGTGGAGAGCCTGGGCGACGCCGCTCCGCATTCCGGCGCTCGAACCGATCGCGCAGTCGAGGCGAGTGTGGCCGACCATCTCGATGATCGTGCTGACGCCGCGGCCTTCTTCGCCGACCATGCGGGCCCAGGCGGAGCGGAACTCGACCTCGGAAGAGGCGTTTGACCGGTTCCCAAGTTTGTCCTTGAGCCGCTGAATGTGGAAGCCGTTGCGCTTGCTGTCGGGTGTGAAGCGCGGCATCAGGAAGCAGGAGAGGCCGCCTTCGGTCTGGGCAAGCACCAGAAAGGCGTCACACATCGGCGCCGAGCAGAACCATTTGTGGCCGGTGACTTCGTATTCGGCGCCGGGGCCACCACCGTTGAGTGGCTCCGCCCGGGTGGTGTTTGCCCTTACGTCTGAGCCACCCTGCTTTTCGGTCATTGCCATGCCGGCTACGCTGGCCGGCTTCGTTTCCACCGGTCGCAGCTCGCCGTCGTAGTCGAGAGCCAGGAAGCGCTGCTCCCATTCAGCCGCGATTTCAGGCTGATGCCTGAGGGCCGGGATCACAGAAAAGGTCATCGAGATCGGGCAGCCGACGCCGGCCTCGGCCTGGGTCAACTGGGTGAACATCGCAGCACGGGCCACGTTCGCACCGATTTGTGGCTCCCGCCACGGCAGGGCGTGGATGCCGTGAGTGAAGCCGAGGTGCATCAACTGGTGGTAGGCCGGGTGGAACTCGACTTCGTCCACACGGTTGCCAAACCGGTCGTGGCTATTCAGCCTGGGGGGAAAGTTGTTGGCGTCGGCTCCCTGTTGCAGGACCTCTGCCGAACCGCATATCTCTCCCAGCTCGGAGACCCGGTCAGAAGCCCAGGCGCCGCCTTCACGTTTGAGCGCTTCCTTCAGCGGCAGGTCGATCTCAAAGAGGTTTACATCCTCAAGTGGTGTGGACTGGTTGAACACCTCGTGCGTGGCTGGCATCGCCCCGGATGATCGCACAGGCAGGAGTTGCGATGGGCGCTTCAGCGATAGCATCGGCGAGGACTGAAGTCCGTAACGCAGCACCGGAAACCGAAGGGAAGTTCAGGCCTTGCCAAAGATCAGAGTCGCCAATCCGATCGTCGAGCTCGACGGTGACGAGATGACCAGAATCATCTGGTCTTTCATCAAGGAGCAGCTGATCCTGCCGTACCTCGACGTTGATCTCAAGTACTACGACCTCGGGATGGAGAGCCGGGATGCGACCGAAGACAGGATCACAGTCGATGCCGCCAATGCGATCAGGGAGTTCGGCGTCGGGGTCAAGTGCGCGACGATAACCCCGGACGAAGCGAGAGTTGAGGAGTTCGGTCTGAAGGAGATGTATCGCTCGCCAAACGGCACAATTCGCAACATCCTCGGTGGAGTGATTTTTCGCGAGCCGATCGTGATCTCCAACGTGCCACGCCTCGTGCCCGGCTGGACCAAGCCGATCGTGATCGGCCGCCACGCCTTTGGTGACCAGTACCGGGCCACTGATCTGGTGGTTCCTGGCGAAGGCACGCTGACCATGACCTTCACCCCGAAAGACGGCTCCGAACCGGTCGAGATGAATGTCTATGACTTTCCTGGTGGCGGAGTCGCGATGGCTATGTACAACCTCGATGACTCAATCCGGGACTTCGCCCGAGCCTCGATGAGGTACGGCCTCGATCGCGGCTACCCGGTGTACCTCTCAACCAAGAACACGATCATGAAGCGCTACGACGGTCGTTTCAAGGACATCTTCGAGCAGGTCTATCAGGCCGAGTTCAAGGCTGATTTCGAGGCTGCCGGAATCACTTACGAACACCGCCTGATCGACGACATGGTCGCCTGCGCGATGAAGTGGGAAGGTGGGTATGTCTGGGCCTGCAAGAACTACGACGGTGACGTCCAGTCGGACACCGTAGCCCAGGGTTTCGGTTCGCTGGGTCTGATGACCAGTGTGTTGATGAGCCCTGACGGCAAGACGGTCGAGGCGGAAGCTGCCCACGGCACGGTCACCCGTCACTACCGCCAGCATCAGCGAGGTGAGGCGACTTCGACTAACCCGATCGCCTCGATCTTTGCCTGGACCAGAGCCCTTGCTGCCCGCGGGCGCATGGACGAAACCCCGGAGGTCTCCGAGTTTGCCGAGATCCTTGAGAGAGTCTGCATACAGACTGTCGAATCCGGAAGCATGACCAAGGATCTCGCATTGCTTGTCGGCCCTGACCAGCCTTACGAGACGACTCAGGAGTTCCTGACTTCGATCGATCAGAACCTTCAGGCGGCGATGGCGTGACATCCCGCCCTTCAACTAAACAAGGAGAACCAAAATGAACGCCCCAGTCAAAGTCACCGTTACCGGCGCCGCCGGCCAGATTGGCTACGCCCTGCTGTTTCGCATCGCCAGCGGCCAGATGCTCGGCCCGGATACACCCGTGCACCTGAGCCTTCTCGAGATTGCGGCTGCAGTCACCGCCGCCGAGGGAACTGCCATGGAACTCGATGACTGTGCCTTCCCGCTGCTCGACCGGATCAGCATCACGGATGATCCGAAGCAGGCGTTCGATGGCACCAACATCGGGCTGCTCGTGGGCGCCAGGCCCCGTGGGCCGGGCATGGAGCGAGCCGACCTGCTCGAGGCCAACGGTGGAATCTTCAAGCCGCAGGGTGAGGCGATAAACGCCGGCGCAGCAGACGACATCAGGATCCTTGTGGTTGGAAATCCCGCCAACACCAACGCACTGATCGCTGCTTCGGCCGCTCCGGACGTGCCCATGGAGAGGTTCACGGCAATGACCCGCCTGGACCACAACCGGGCGATCGCCCAGCTGGCCAACAAGCTCGGCAAGCCGGTTGACTCAATCACCAACATGACCGTCTGGGGTAACCATTCGGCCAGTCAGTACCCGGATCTGTTCCACGCCAGAGTTGACGGTGAGGAGGCCCGAAAGCTGGTTGATGATGATGTCTGGATCAAGGATGAGTTCATACCCCGGGTTGCCAAGCGCGGGGCGGAAATAATCGACGCCCGAGGTGCTTCGAGTGCAGCTTCAGCGGCGAACTCGGCTATCGATCACATTCACGACTGGGTGCTCGGTACCCCGGAGGGAGACTGGACCTCCATGTCAATTCCCTCGGACGGTTCCTACGGTGTGCCTGAGGGTTTAATTTCGAGTTTCCCGGTTACCTGTTCCGGTGGGGAGTACAGCATCGTCGAAGGACTTGAGATCGACGATTTCTCTCGTGAGCGAATCGATGCGAGCGCAGCTGAACTACTTGAAGAACGTAAGGCAGTTGCCGACCTCGGCTTGATCTAGCCGATCCGTGCGCGCGCCCGTTGCGCGCCCATTGTTCGAAGATATGCGTGCCGAATTTCCAGTATGAGTTTCCGACCTGATTCGGAAATGTGATGAATGACGATGTTTATGAACTGAGTAAAAGTGGTACAACTAAAAAGAACCCTTTTTTGTTGAACCGCTATTCATTTGGAGAATTAAATGTCGGATATTGAAAAAGCAATCAAAAGAATCGAAGAAGCTGCCGCCAAGCAGCGTGACCTTACGGTTGAGGAAAGTCGCGCGATCAAGGAAGCTGTAGGGAAGGCGAGCCGTGAAGCCAGGGACAGTGTCAAGACTGAATACAGGACTCGCCGCGCTCAGATAAAGAAGGAAGTCAAGGAAGCCGAGAAGGCGATCAAGGTAGCTCGCGTGCGGATCGAAAAGGCACTCGGTGCCGACACCAGGTCCCGGACCCGGGCGCCGCGCGGATCACGCGCTGTAAAGCTTGAGCAATTCTTCCGTGACAACCCCGGTGCCACCGTTTCGCAGGCAGCAAAGAGTCAGGGTGTTTCACCGAACGGCCTCTACCCGGTGGCCCGAAAGCTGACCGCAGACGGCAAGCTCAAGAAGGACGGGTCGAAGTACACCGCCATCTGATCAGGGCCGCTGACCGGGGGGTAACCCCGGGGCGGAGGAACCATCTTCGAATCGGGGCGGACAATGTCCGCCCCGTTTTCGTTGCATGGCAGAGAGCCGACGTTTCAAGTGGCGGGCAGTCTTTGCGAAAGCAGAAGGATGCCGCCCGTGGATCCCGGCAATATGGTTGTAGACAGTGAGCGGGAATATGAGGAAAGTGGTGGTGGCACGGCATCTGCTCCCTGCGGGCGAAAGACTGCTTCAGGGGCGTTTTGAGCTCTGCAGTGGAGGTCTTGATGCCGGTCGCAGTGAACTGCTCGAGTTGGCACCCGGAGCATCGGCGATTATCGCCGACCCTGCCGTGATAATCGACGCGCCGGTTCTTGCAGCGGCAGGTGAGAGCCTTGAGGTGGTCGCCAACTTCGCGGTCGGGTACGACAACGTCGATCTTGAAGACTGCCGGCGAGCCGGGGTACTGCTGACCAACACCCCCGGAGTGCTGACCAACGCCACCGCCGAACTGGCGATGGGACTCACTCTTGCCGCCGCCCGCCAGATACCTTCTGCTGAGATGACACTGAGGGAGGAGTTGTGGTCCGGGTGGGACCCCTCCGCCTATCGAGGTATTGAGCTGAGTGAGGCGACGGTGGGCGTGGTCGGCATGGGACGGATCGGGTATCGCTACGGAGAGCTGATGTCCGGCTTTGGTGGCGACCTTCTCTACTCGTCTCGTTCGGTCAGCGAGCAGGCCGAAGAGCGGCTGGCAGCGCGCAAGGTGAGTCTGGAAGAGCTGCTTTGCGAATCCGACGTGGTCAGCCTCCACCTTGCAGCAGCCAGGGAGAACCATCATCTGATCAACAGCGAAGCGATCGCGATGATGAAACCTGAGGCGATTCTGGTCAACACAGCTCGAGGTTCGCTCGTCGACGCTGACGCTCTGGCCTCGGCTCTTGTCGAGAACCGGCTGGGGGCGGCAGGGCTTGATGTCTTCGAGAACGAACCCGGAGTGCCGGCGAGCATGAAGAACGCGCCCCGGGTCGTTTTGACACCTCACATCGGCTCTGCTACCTACCGTGCCCGAGACGCCATGGCGGAGCTGGCCGCCAGGAACGTGATCTCCGTTTTGACTGGTGACGGGCCCCTGACTCCCGTAGAACTCACCTGACGCTGCGCCTGCCTGACGCTGCGCCTTACTGGTCCTTGGGCTCGGCCTTGCGGGACTGCGGGATGGTCCGGAAGACGTAATCCCAGATCGGACTTGAGACGCCGTATCCGAAACGGTGATCCTGGAAGTGGTGGCGCATGTGGTGTTCGCGGATCTTCTTGCCAACTCGGGTTTTCGGCACGAAGTGATGGAGGTAGTAATGGGTGTAGTCGTAAACCAGATAGCCGATCAGGAATCCAGCGAAAATCAGGAAGGCTTTCGGCGTGCCAAAAATCAGCACAAAAAGCCCCAGGAAGGTCGCGGCCAGCGGTAGCCCCAACGCAGGCGGCATGACCAGCCTCATGCGGTCGTTCGGGTGGTCGTGATGCACGCCGTGGATGATGAAGTTCAGTTGATCCCCGCCCTTGAATTTCGGGTGCCAGTGAAACAGAAGGCGGTGCAGCCAGTACTCGGAGAGAGTCCAGATCAGCAGTCCGGCCAGAGTCAGGCCGATCACCCCGAGAGGGCTTGCTCCCCGGTCGATCGCCAGCCAGTACATCACGCCGATGATCGGGAAGAAAATCAGTGCAGGGACTGAAGGATGGACCCGGGAAAAGAAGTTCAGGAACGGGTTGCCGAAGAGATCTGGAGATGAGGAGAGCTTTGATGTGCGTTCAGATGTGCCCATTAACTGCACCGGATGCTAGCGTGAAGTACCCCGAAAATGAAAGATCCCCACTCAATATGACAATCACCGCCACAAGCAAAGCCATTGACTTCAAAGTTGCCGACCTGAGTCTGGCCGAGTACGGCCGTAAAGAGATTCGGCTCGCCGAGCACGAGATGCCCGGCCTGATGGCGACGCGTCGCGAGTTTGCCGCATCGCGGCCCCTGGCCGGCGCCCGGATTACCGGCTCGCTCCACATGACGATCCAGACCGCGGTGCTGATCGAAACTCTGGTTGACCTGGGTGCCGATGTCCGTTGGGCAAGCTGCAATATTTTCTCGACCCAGGATCAGGCTGCCGCTGCTGTTGTGGTCGGTCCGGAGGGCACCCCGGCCGAGCCCGGGGGCGTACCGGTATTCGCCTGGAAGGGTGAGACTCTCGAGGAATACTGGTGGTGCACCGAGCAGGCTCTCACTTGGCCCGAACCGGGTGATGACGGTTCGATTGGTCCGAACATGCTGCTTGATGATGGCGGCGACGCCACCATGCTGATCCACAAGGGAGTCGAGTTCGAGAAGGCCGGTTCGGTTCCCGACTCTTCCACTGCGGAATCCGAGGAGTTCAGTGTCGTGTTGCGCCTGCTTTCTGATTCGCTTGCGGCCGATGGCAGCAAGTGGACCGAACTTGCCAAGGGCGTTATGGGAGTCACCGAAGAGACCACGACCGGCGTGCTGAGGCTGTACGAGATGAAGGAAGCCGGTCAGCTGCTTTTCACCGCGATTAACGTCAACGATTCTGTGACGAAGTCCAAGTTCGACAATCTTTACGGCTGCCGCCACTCGCTGGTTGACGGAATCAACCGGGCCACTGACGTGATGCTGGCCGGGAAGGCCGCGGTCGTCTGCGGCTTCGGTGACGTCGGCAAGGGAAGCGCCGAGTCACTCAGGGCTCAGGGTGCCCGTGTGATCGTCACAGAAATAGATCCGATCTGTGCTCTTCAGGCTGCGATGGAAGGATATGAAGTGCGTCGCCTCGACAGCGTGCTCGAGACCGCGGATGTCTTCATTACGACCACCGGTAACAAGGACATCATCACTGCCGGGGACATGAAGCGGATGAAGCATCAGGCCATCGTCGGCAACATCGGACATTTTGACAACGAGATCGACATCTCCGGACTCGAAGGGATCGAGGGGATCGAGCGGATCGAGATCAAGCCGCAGGTCCACGAATGGCGTTTTCCGGACGGACACTCGATCATCGTGCTGTCGGAGGGTCGCCTGCTGAACCTCGGTAACGCGACCGGCCACCCCAGCTTCGTCATGTCGAACTCGTTCACCAATCAGGTGATGGCTCAGATCGAACTCTTTGCCAGGGCCGACGAGTACGACCTCGGAGTACACGTGCTGCCCAAGCATCTCGACGAGAAGGTCGCCCGCCTCCATCTCGATGCCCTCGGCATCGAGCTGACCGAGTTGAGCCAGGAGCAGGCTGACTACATTGGCGTCCCCGTGAGCGGCCCGTACAAGTCTGACCAGTACCGGTACTAGGGCAGTCTCGTCACGCTGGATTCAGCCGGGAATTTCTTCCGCGGGATGAGTGGCGCTTAATTCTTCCAGGGCCAGAGCTCGCCCCCCTCTAGTGATCGGTGAGTGCCCAAAATGCGGGGTTGTTACTGCGGTGTAAAAATCGGAATGTTGCGATTTGCGGAAACCCATCCGATCGTCTTCACCCGGTCTTGCTTGGATGCTTTTCGTGGCCGCACGCAAGACAGACGCACCTCGCTGCGAGGACTGTTATTTCCGCAAGAAGATGCTCTGCGCACTCGAGTTGGAGGAGCCCTGCGTGACATTCCGGCCGAGCCGTCCTGAGGGGCTTGTGCCCCCCAGGCAGCCGGTTCTCTTGCTCAGGCCGCCGCGGTGGGCGAACGAGCCAAGCTTCGCTTCAGCCGACCCCCAGTAGGACCCGCCAGGCGGCCTGACTCCAAGCCCGGCGGTCGCAGGCGTTCCCGGAACCCCGACCGTGGCGGGTGGGCCAGGACTGAGAGTCGGCTTCCAGCGAGGTCGCGCGGTCGCCGTCTGGCCGTGATGGGCATAACCTGCTGCGATATGAAACTCACGGTTCTCGGAAAGTCGCCTTCATGGCAGGACGCTGGCGGAGCGTGCAGCGGGCACCTGGTTTCCAGCGGAGGTACGGAGATTCTGCTCGACTGCGGTAACGGGGTATTCGGGAAGCTGCGCCAGTACAGCGACTACGTTGATGTTGATGCGGTTTTCATTTCACACCTGCATGCGGATCACTTTCTCGATCTGGTCCCCTTCGCATTCGGTCTGACCTTTTCGCCACGCCAGCAGGCCGAGCCGGTCGGGGAGTGGCCAGGCACTGGCTCTGCGGCTCGCCCGCTGCTGTTTGGTCCAGCCGGTGCCCGGGAGGCCCTGAGGAAGGTATGCGGGATCTGGGGCATGCACACTCTGGTTGAGGATGCTTTCGATTTTCGTGAGTACGACCCGGCGGAGCAGATCGAGGTGAACGGTCTGAACGTAAGCTTTTGCGAGGTTCCTCATTTCATTGAGACTTTTGCGATGGAGGTGACGGATCCCGTCGGTTCGCGCCTGACCTACGGCGCCGACTGCCGACCCAATGAAGCCCTTGTCGAATTCGCAAGTGACACTGACCTCCTGATCGCCGAGGCGACCCTTGCGACACCGGAGCCGCCCGGCGAGGGGGGGCACATGACCCCGGTCGAGGCCGGCGAGCAGGCCAGCGCGGCCGGCGCAGCGCGGCTCCTCCTTACTCACATCTCCGATGAACTTGATCCCCAGTGGGCTGAAGCCGAGGCAGGGAAGGTTTTCAACGGCCCGCTTGATGTAGCCCGCGAGGGGCTGGAGATTGACCTTTAGACTTGGTGCCGATGCCTGAACGTGATCTTTTTGCGAACTTCGCCCGGATGCGGCGAGAGATGGACGAAATGCTTGGTGGCTCCTGGGGGCGCACCAGCTACATCAGCCGTCGGGCCAGCGGCTTCTCTCCGAACGTGGATGTGTACTACTGCGGTGACCCGCAGCGGGCCGTGGTCAAGTGCGACCTGGCCGGCGTTGATCCGGCAACCGTAGGAATCGAGGTCGGCGGTCGCCAGGTGACCGTGGTCGGCCATCGCGCGGTTCCGGAAACGGAAGGTCGCGTCTACCAGCAGGTCGAGATCCCGACCGGACCATTTCGTTCCGTGGTCGAGCTTCAGGTGGATGTCGACCCGGAACGGGCGGAAGCCTCCTACGAGGACGGAATCCTGCGTATAGAGCTGCCGCTCCGTGACGAGGCACATCTGACCCGCCGGGTTTCGGTGGACCATCACCGCAGGGGAGAGTCGCCCGATGGCTGATGTCTCGAAGCGCAAAACCCGGACCGGTCTTCAGAGCCTCTCCGGCCAGAAGGCCGTAGAGGTCGTGCCGGTTCTTGAGGTGGTCGAAAGTGGTGGCGAGGAAGAAGCGATTCGGGCGAGCGAGTCCCTGCCGGACGCGATGCCCGTGCTGCCGCTCCGCGACACAGTCGCCTACCCCGACACGCTCGCACCACTCGGGGTCGGCCAGGAGCGCTCGATCAAGCTGGTGGACGACGTACTCGCCGGAAACCGGATGCTGGTCATGGTCGCTTCGATTGATCCTGAAGAGGATGCACCGTCGCCCGAACAGCTCTACCCAGTGGGGGTGGTCGGTGTGGTCACACGGATGCTGAAGGTGCCGGATG
This sequence comes from Solirubrobacterales bacterium, assembly GCA_040881895.1. Classification (GTDB taxonomy): domain Bacteria; phylum Actinomycetota; class Thermoleophilia; order Solirubrobacterales; family 70-9; genus 67-14. The sequence goes on from JBBECI010000013.1 coordinate 18,485, forward strand.
GCTCGATCCGGGTGCTCGTTCAGGGAAACCAGAGGGTTCGGCTGGGCCCGTATGTGGCTGAAGATCCCTACCTCGTCGCGCGGATAACGGAGATGCCTGATGTGGTCGAGGACACACCAGAACTCAAAGCTCTCAGCCGCAACGTCCAGCGCACCTTCTCCGAGATCATCGAGCAGATCCCGTACCTGCCGGAAGAACTTCAGATGGCGGTGGCCAATGTGGATGATCCGTCGGCGCTTTCACACCTGATCGCCTCAGCACTGCGCATCTCGAACGAAGAAAAGCAGTCCCTGCTTGAGGAGGTCGATGTATCCAAGCGGCTGAGAATGCTCTCGGGCATCCTTGCCCGCGAACTGGAGGTGATCCAGCTTGGTTCCCAGATCCAGTCTGAGGTTCAGTCCTCGATCGACAAAGGACAGCGTGAGTACTTTCTGCGTGAACAGCTCAAGGCGATTCAGGCCGAGCTTGGCGAGGAGGATGAGCAGGTTGCCGAAGCCAATGAGCTGCGCGAGAGGATCGAGGCGGCGGACCTCCCGGAGCAGGCACTTCAGGTAGCCGAACGCGAACTCTCCCGGCTGGAAAAAATTCCGCCTGCCGCAGCCGAACATGGTGTAATCCGCACCTACCTCGAATGGCTGGTCGACCTCCCCTGGGGCAGGGAGACGACAGACAACCTCGATATCGAACATGCCGGAGCTGTTCTCAACGAGGACCACTACGACATGGAAAAGATCAAGGACCGGATCCTCGAATATCTGGCGGTTCGCAAGCTGAACCCCGATTCCCCCGGGCCGATCCTCTGTTTCGTCGGGCCCCCCGGCGTAGGCAAGACCAGCCTCGGCAAGTCGATTGCGCGGGCGCTCGGCCGGAAGTTCGAGCGGATCTCGGTCGGCGGCGTGCGTGACGAAGCGGAGATTCGCGGGCATCGACGCACCTATGTCGGTGCTATGCCCGGCACCATCGTACGGGCACTCAGGGATGCCGGCTTCCGGAACCCGGTCTTCATGATCGACGAGATTGACAAGATGGGCTCCGACTTCCGCGGAGATCCCTCTTCGGCGATGCTCGAAGTGCTCGACCCGGCCCAGAACGACACCTTCCGCGACCACTATCTGGACGTTCCGTTTGATCTCTCCGATGTGATGTTCATCGCCACTGCCAACGTCCTCGACACGATTCCCGGTCCGCTGCGGGACCGCATGGAAACCATCCAGCTCGCTGGATACACCGTTGATGAAAAGCGCCACATCGCCAGCCGCTACCTCGTGCCGCGTCAGATAAAGGCGAACGGTCTCAAGCCAAGCCAGATTGCGTTCACCGAACCGGCGCTGACCGCGATCATCGAGGAGTACACACGCGAGGCCGGGGTGCGCAGCCTTGAGCGGGAGATCGGCACCGTCTGCCGCAAGGTGGCCCGGACCTTCGCTGAAAACGACGGAGAAGGTTCCAAGGTCAAGGTTTCCGGAAAGCGGGTGCGTGAGTTGCTCGGCCGACGGAGGGTGTTTTCCGAGACCAGGCGGCGGACCAAGCTCCCTGGTGTCTCCACCGGGCTGGCCTGGACACCGAGCGGGGGCGACGTGCTTTTTATCGAGGCAACCGCGATGCCCGGAAACGGCAAACTGGTGATTACCGGACAGCTCGGCGATGTTATGAAGGAGTCTGCTCAGGCGGCGCTCTCCTTTGTCAGGGCGAACGCAAAGAAGGTCGCTCCCGAGGTTGACGTCAAGTGGTTTGCCAACCATGACATTCACATCCATGTTCCCGCCGGCGCCGTTCCAAAGGATGGTCCGTCGGCCGGGGTAGCGATCACAGTCGCCCTCGTCTCCCTGATTACAGGGCGTGCGGTCCGTAATAACGTCGCGATGACCGGCGAGGTGACTCTCACCGGTCAGGTCCTGCCGATCGGCGGGGTCAAGGAGAAATCACTGGCCGCCCAGCGAGCGGGCATCACGACGGTGATACTCCCAAGTCGCAATGAGGGCGAAGTGGACGAGATCCCGGCCTACGAAAGGACAGGCATCGAGTTCCGCTACGCGAGCAAGGTAAGTGATGCCCTCGAAGTGGCACTTGAGGACAAGTGAGCGGATCATCGCTATCCTCGGGAGAGACCTTCAGACAGACCTGACCAGACTTGAACGAAAGAAGTGAGGGGCCAATGAGCAAGGCAGACTTTTCATCCAGGGCCGGAAGCGCGTACACCGCCGCCCGCGGGAACCAGTACATACGCCGTCTTATCGAGGACGAGGATCTCCGTGCCAGCATCATCGGAGCCGCCGTCGCAGCCAGGAGCGCTTACGGCCGGGTGCAGTCGAGCAACTCCTCAGCAGTCGAGGCAGTGACCAGCGACCGCAAGGTAAGGCGTGAACTCTCCGAGGCAGTTGATTCGCTCCGTGAGGCGTCAGCTCGCCTTCAGGCCGCGCCGAGGAGGAAACGTCATCCGATCCGCAACCTGATCGGCCTCACCCTGCTGACCGGCGGACTCGTACTCGTTTTCAGTGAATCGGCTCGCAAGGCGGCGCTCGATGCCGTATTCGGTGCGGAAGAGGAGTTCGTCTACACATCGACGACCACCGCTCCGCCTGCCGGGTCGACTGCCCAGACCAACGGGACTCCGGTAGCCGAGTAGCAGTCGAGCAGCGGCAGGGACTGACGCCGAACGGCGGTCAGGCAAGACTCTGTGCCGGTTTTCGGACCGGGGAGGAGCCACCGGTCCGGCTTCCCTAGTATCCCGCGTCCTCATGAAGCGCAGGGAAGACATACGAAATATCGCCATCGTGGCCCATGTGGACCACGGCAAGACGACTCTGGTCGACGCCATGCTCTGGCAGTCCGGGGCCTTTCGCAAGGGTCAGAACGTCGATGACCGGGTCATGGATTCGATGGACCTCGAGCGGGAAAAAGGCATCACCATCCTCGCCAAGAACACTGCTGTGCGTTACGGCGATGTCAAACTGAACATCATTGATACGCCCGGTCATGCCGACTTCGGCGGTGAGGTCGAGCGTGGACTTACAATGGTCGATGGCGTGCTGTTGCTGGTTGATTCCTCCGAGGGCCCGCTGCCACAGACCCGCTTTGTGCTTGGCAAGGCTCTTGAGGCTGGACTGCCGGTGATCCTCGTGGTCAACAAGGTCGATCGCCCCGACGCCCGTATCGCTGAAGTGGTCGATGAGGTCTACGAGCTCTTCATGGACCTTGGCGCCGAGGGCGACCAGATCGAGTTCCCGATCGTCTACACCAACGCGAAAGACGGCTGGGCATCGCTGGAGGAAGGAGTGGAGGGAACAGATCTCGGCCCGCTGATGGATCTGATGATCTCGCATATCCCCGCTCCTGAATATGACCCGGAACATCCGCTTCAGGCCTATGTGACCAACCTTGACGCCTCGCCGTATCTTGGCCGCCTGGCTCTCTGCCGGGTGATGCACGGCCGGATACGCTCAGGCGCCCAGATCGCCTGGTGTCGAGCCGATGGAGAGATAGAAAAGGCCGTTGTCTCCGAGCTTTTCGTGACTGAAGCGCTTGAGCGAGTGCCGGCTGACGAGGTCGGTCCCGGGGAGATCATCGCCATTGCCGGCCTCCCCGAAGTGACGATCGGTGAAACCCTTGCCGACCCCGAGGATCCGCGTCCGCTACCGGTTATCAAGGTGGATGAGCCATCGCTTTCAATCGAGGTAGGCATCAATACCTCGCCTCTGGCCGGACGCGAGGGCAGCAAGGTGACTGCCCGTCAGATCCAGAATCGGCTCGACCAGGAGCTGCTCGGCAATGTCTCGATCCGGGTTCTCCCTACCGAGAGGCCTGATGCCTGGGAAGTCCAGGGCCGTGGTGAACTCCAGCTGGTCGTGTTGCTTGAGATCATGCGCCGAGAGGGCTTTGAACTTACTGCCGGCCAGCCGCGAGTTGTAACCCGGGAGATCGACGGCCGGATCCACGAGCCGATGGAGGCGCTGCGAATCGATGTGCCTGAGGAGTTTGTCGGTCCGGTGACCCAGTTGCTGGCAGCCCGGAAGGGCCGCATGGAGAACATGACCAGCCAGTCGGACACACGCAACAGACTGGATTATGTGATTCCTGCCCGTGGACTGGTTGGCTTCAGGACCGAGTTCCTGACCGAGACCAGAGGCACCGGCATCATGAACCACGTCTTCAGTGGCTGGGAGCCGTGGGCGGGAGAGATCACCACTCGCAGCACCGGCTCGCTGGTAGCCGACCGTAATGGCGCTACGGCAGCCTTCGCCCTGTTCGGGCTTCAGGAACGTGGCGCGCTTTTCGTGGGCCCGGGCGAGGATGTCTATGAAGGCATGATCGTCGGTGAGCACACCCGGGCCAACGACCTCGACGTGAACGCGGTCAAAGAGAAGCAGCTGACCAATATGCGGTCTGCCAACTCAGACATTCTGGTTCGCCTGACTCCACCAAAGGACCTGACCCTGGAATCGGCGATCGAGTTCCTGCGTTCTGACGAAGCGGTGGAGATAACACCTGAATCACTGCGACTTCGCAAGGTCGTACTCGACGGTACCGAGCGAGCCAAGGCCGCTCGCCGAATCAAGAACCTGTCCCGCTAGAAGCAAACGCGACCACGGGCCAACCTTGGTTCAGGGCAAAGTGGAGAGCCAGATGACGAGGCCCTGCTCCTCGCCATCTGGCCTTGCTCCTTTGGTGAAAATCTGTCGGTCATCCCTCCCTGGCATGTTCGACTGCTACTGAAACAGTCGGCCCCGGTCAGGGTTGCGGCGCACGAAATATTTCTCTTGTGCCTTCCGGGGCGGCGGAGCCAGAGTTGACGGCTGCGTTGCTCAGTTGCCAGTCGGGGCGAAGACCTTGCGAAACGCGTTCAGGGCGCGCAACGGCTTTCACGGGCCGAGCGAACCTCTTCAATCGCTTCGTCCTGACTCATTCCCAGCCCGACCAGCAGGTCTGTGGCCGTGGCCCGGACCTGGGCGATTATCACGCTGACCGCGAGGTTTGAGGTCTCGTCGAGGGCCGCGGTGGCCGTGGCTGCCGCCTTGAGCGCGGCCGCCCGGGTTGCTGACCGGCGAGGCACGCCACCGAGATGCTGATCGAGGGAGCGGACCGCTGACGCCAGATCCCTGATCGCCTCGGTGACCACGGGCGGCACGTGCTCGTTGAGATCCACAGCACGGACCCCGGCGCGTGCCAGCACGCGGGTATTTCGAATCATCAGGTCAACTGGCCCGGCGGCGACAGCGAGCTGGTCAACCCGACTCCTTGAGCTCCTGCGTATCGGTGAAAGGGAGATGGTCTCCTGGCCGGCCTCGACTGCGATCATCATTTCCCTGACCGCCGGGTCCAGAGATCGGGCGCGATCCAGGGCGGCAACCATCTCCTCCTTGCTGGAGTGTTCAAGTCCATCGGCAATGTCGATCAGAGTGCCGGAGAGTCGGGAGAGCAGAGGCTTCAGGTATCGCCTGACCAGCCGCACCGGATCGACCGGGGTCAAGGCATTCGCGCCAAGTGCGATCGAGCCGCCGATCAGCGCATCGGCAAACCGGCTTACCGAGTCGCCCAGGTCAGGCGTGGCCAGGGTTGCCACCAGCACTGCCGAAACCGCCGCCTGGTTTACCAGCAGTACCCCACCCCCGGAGAGCACCGCCGCCGCCATCGCCAGTCCGACCACCAGAACCAGTTGCCAGGTGCCGGTACCGGTGACGACCACGATCAGGTCGGCGATGCCAATTCCGATCGCGACACCCAGCGCAACCTCGTAGGCCCGCTTGCCGCGGCGCTCGATCGCCAGCCCCAGGATCAGCACTACGGCGATCGGGGCAAAGAAGGGCTCTTCGTGTCCAAATACCTCGGTTGCGATCAGCCAGGCCAGCCCCGCCGCCACGCCAACCTGAAGGATCCGCCACGAGGCAAAGCGAAGCGCCGCTATCCGCTGATCGACCGTCCGCCTGATCCGGGCCCGCCGGGTGGTGAGCTGATGGGTCGCGGTCGGAGACATTGCCCTCAACTATGCCACCTGCATCACCCGAAGCCCCAATCCTCCGATGCGCCCGGCAAAGGCGTTGCTCTGGTCCTTTCGCCAGGCCCCGTTGGATGGCGCACCGGCAGACCGCTTGGTCAGCTCAGCTTGGGGGACTTCCAGGGCTCGGTCAACTTGCCTGCGATCAGGGCGGGCAGTCCCTCTATGGGCACACGGTCCTGAGTCAGTGAGTCGCGGTCGCGCAGGGTCACCTTGCCGTCGTCTTTGGTGTCGAAATCAACTGTGATGCCCCAGGGAGTGCCGATCTCGTCCTGTCGGCGGTAGCGCTTGCCGATAGATCCTCCGGCGTCGTATTCAGTCTGAATCCCGGCGGCGCGAAGGGCCTGGTTTATTTCCTGCGCCTGCTCCGGCATTCCCTCCTTGTTGAACAGGGGTAGCACTGCGACCTTGACCGGGGCCAGCCGGGGATGAAGCTTCAGCACTGTGCGCTCGCGACCCTCGATCTCATCGGTGTCGTAAGCATCAACAAGAAAGGCCAGCGCGGCCCGGTCGGCCCCGGCGGCCGGCTCGATCACATGTGGCAGGTAACGCTCTCCGGACTGCTGGTCGAAGTATTCGAGTTTTTCTCCCGAGTGCTCCTGATGCTGGGTGAGGTCGAAGTTGCCGCGATTGGCGACTCCTTCGAGTTCGGACCAGCCGATCGGGAAGAGGTATTCGATGTCACTTGTGCCGGACGAGTAGTGGGAGAGTTCGTCGGATTCGTGTGGGCGCACCATGAGGAAGTCCGGCCGGATGCCAAGGTCGAGGTACCAGTCCCGGCGGATTTCGATCCACTTGCGATACCAGTCGTCGACTTCGTCTGGCGGCACGAAGAACTCCATCTCCATCTGCTCGAATTCGCGGGTGCGGAAAATGAAGTTGCCCGGCGTGATCTCGTTGCGGAATGATTTGCCGATCTGGGCAATGCCGAACGGCGGTGCCTTGCGGGCGAAGTTGAGCACGTTCCTGAAGTTGATGAAGATGCCCTGGGCGGTCTCGGGCCGCAGGTAGGCGACCGAGCTGGAGTCCTTCATCGGGCCGACGTTGGTCTCGAACATGAGGTTGAACTCGCGGGCCTCGGTCAGTTCGCATTCGGAGCCGTCGCCCGGGTTCTTTGAGGGCTTCTTCGGGCAGGCGGCGTTCTCGAGGTCATCGGCGCGGAAGCGCTGGCCGCATGTCCGGCAGTCGACCATCGGGTCGCTGAAGCCGCTCAGGTGACCGGAGGCTTCCCACACCTTCGGGTGCTGCAGAATCGCCGAGTCGAGGGCGACGATGTCGTCGCGTTCGGTCAGCATTGAGCGCCACCACTCGTTCTTGACGTTGTTCTTGAGCAGCACGCCATAGTGGCCGTAGTCGTAAGTGGACCCGAGCCCGCCGTATATCTCCGAGGACGGAAAAACGAATCCGCGACGCTTGGCCAGGGAGACGATTTCGTCCATCGTGACTTCGGTGTTCTTCTCTGCTTCCGGTTCACTTGCCATGGGGCGGAACGGTATAGGGGACGCATCCGGAGGCGCGCTGCGATAATCATTCACTGATGCCGATTTACGAATACCGATGCGACAAAGGCCACGAGGTCGAAGTGATGCAGTCCATGAGTGAGGACTCCCTGACTGAATGCCCGGACTGCGGCGCGCCGACCCGGCGCGTGCTGCATTCGCCGGCCATCCACTTCAAGGGGTCCGGTTTCCACAACACCGATTACGGCACGCGCTCGGCGAACAAGGCCAAGCAGGCCGCTGCTCAGGCGAAGTCGTCCAGTGATTCTTCGGGCTCCTCGGGTTCCTCGGACTCCTCAGGTTCTTCGGGCTCGGAGTCATCTGAATCCGGATCTTCCGATTCGGGATCATCGTCTTCATCCGGGTCGTCTTCGGGCAGCTCCAAGCCGGAAAAAAAGGCTTCGACCGGCAAAAGTTCTTCAGACTGAACCCGCCTGTAGCGTCAGGCTCTCGCTTCAGATAAACCCGACTGACCCTCGGTGGCAGGCCTCAGCCGCCTTCAAGCTTGCGGGCGGCCCGTTGCCGCTCTTCGACAGGAATCTCGAGGCTGCCGTCCGGGCCGGGGCCAGAGGGAATCAGGACGTCCGGTTCGGCGCTCCCGGCGAAGGCTGAGGAAAGGGCCAGCTGGGGCATGGCGATGAAGCCGAGGTCGGAGATGAAGGCCTTGGGGGCCGTCCACCCGATTATCGGTCCCTTGATGAAGTTGTAGGGCAGGCGCAGCGGCGATGTCAGTCGCTCCTTGATCCCGTTGAGGATGCGCTGCTGGGCGGCCGCACGGTCAAGGTCGTCGTAGCCATCGGAGTAGGCGCTGATCTCGTTCCCCGGGCACGGACTCGGCTTCCGGGTTCTGGCATAGGCGAGCGCGTCCTGTCCATCGAGGGTGTTCGCGCCTTTCTTCAGCTGGATTGTCCAGCCGCCGTTAGCTGCGCCTCCTGAAATGTCAGAGCAGAGTGCTATCGGCAGATCTACCTTGACCCCGCCGATAGCGTCGATGAAGTCGGCGAAGCCTTCAAAGTTCATGATCACTATGTGGTCGATCGGGATACCAAGAAAGTCGGAGACTGTTTCTGCCTGTAGAGCTGCGCCTCCGAAGGCGTACGCTGCGTTGATCTTCTGGCTGCCCTGGCCCGGGATTTCGGCGTATGAGTCACGTGGGATCGAGAGCTTGCTGAACTGGCCGCCACCACCTCTCACCACCATCAAAGTGTCGGCCCGGGCACCGGCACAGCCGTCTTGCGGGGCCTGTCCACGGGCCTGCTGTTCGTAACAGCGCTCCTCCTGCGCAGCACCGGGTTCCAGTGTGTCCGGGCTGCGGCTGTCGGTACCGATCACGAGAATGTTCTGCGCGTTCGGCAGGAGCCACGGGTTTCCGTCAAGGGCTGCCTTGGCATCTCCATCAAGTTTCGTCGACTGGATCTGGGCGGAAACCGAGAAGGCGAGGACGCTGAGCACAAACCAGCCGAATATGCCAAGCAGAATCAACTTCAGCCATGGCTTCTTCCTGCGGCTGCGTCGTCGGGGGTCGGGGCCGTCGTCGGGTGGCCTGTGTCTGCTCTGGGCGGGGTAAGGAATCGCAGCCGGTTTGCGGCGGGATCCACCGCCCCTGGATCGACCCCGGGGCTTCTCCTTCAGCGAGTCGATGCTCGGCTTGCGGAAACGGGAGAACGGCCCTCGGCGCGAACGGTAGAGGTTGTACTCGGGGCGTCCTGGCGGGCGCTTGTCGCCGTCTGATGGCATAAAGGTCTAAAAATAGTGGCTGATGAAAGATGTTGAGACGATCGGAGCTGACCTCGGTGGCACAAAACTGGCTGTCGGGGTCGTTAACGCCAGCGCTGAGATCACATGGAAGGACGAGGTTCCCTCCCGTGGATATTCGCAGGAAGAGGTCATAGACCTTCTCGTCCGTGAGGTCGAACGCGCTCGAGCTGCCCGCCCCGGGGCAGGAGCGGTCGGACTCGGCATCCCCGCCCGGATCAATTTCGAGAGCGGACAGGCAATCGACACAGTCAATCTGGATTTCGAGAAGTTCCCGGTCAAGGACCTGATCGAGGAGAAGACCGGTCTGCCGACATTCGTTGATAACGACGGTAACCTCGCGATGCTGGCCGAGGCGCTCCACGGTGCCGCCAGAGGATCGCGCAACGCTCTGATGTTGACCCTCGGTACCGGGATCGGTGGAGGAGTGTGGATTGATGGAAAGATATTTCGCGGTGCGACCGGTGCCGGAGCCGAGCTCGGACACGTCGTAGTAGAGATCGACGGTCCGCCCTGCCAAGGCAACTGCCCGGGTCGCGGCTGTGTTGAGGTTTTCGCCTCGGGTACCGGCATAGGCAGGATGGGGCAGGAGGCGGCGATCGCGGTTCCGAACTCCGCTCTGGGCAAGATCGCGGCCACCGGAACAGCGATCACCGCCAGGGAAGTAAAAGAAGCTGCGGAGGCCGGGGACGAAGCAGCTTCAGGTGTGGTTGAGCGGGTGGGGCACTACCTCGGAACTGCTCTCGTTTCCCTTTCCAACATCTTTGAACCCGAGATCATCGTGCTCGGCGGTGGAGCTATGGCGCTTGGCGAGTTGCTGCTGGAGCCGACCCGTCGAGAGGTCTCCACACACGCACTGAGTCCGATGAACGAGACCCCCGTTGTAGCGGCGGAGCTCGGTCCAGCCGCAGGGATGATCGGTGCTGCCTCGGCGGCCCGGGTCGGTCTGGAAGCAGGTATCTGATGCCAGGTTGCCTGACTGTCTGCCCTACTCCGATCGGCAACATGGATGACGTCAGCAAGCGCGTCCGGGAGGCACTGGTAGGGGCGGATTACATCGCCTGCGAAGACACACGCCGGACTGGCCGGCTGCTGGAGCTGATGGAGATCAGCCCCCGTCCGCGCCTTGTCTCAAACCACGAAGGTAACGAAGCTTCCAGAGCAACCGAACTGGTCAAGCGGATTGAGCGGGGCGACCGGATTGCCCTGGTCAGTGACGCCGGTATGCCCGCGATTTCCGATCCCGGATACCGACTGATCCGCGCCTGTATTGACCGCGGCCTGGAAATAGTGGTGCTGCCTGGTCCTTCAGTGGTCCCCGTGGCCCTGGTCGCATCCGGATTGCCGTCGAACCGGTGGCGGTTCGAGGGGTTTCTGCCCAAGCGCGCCGGGGAGATGGAGCGAGTCCTGAATTCGGTCGAGACGGTGGTTGCGTTCGAGTCCCCGCGACGGATCTCGAAGACACTTGCCGCGTTGGCCGCGATCGCGCCCGAGCGCGAGGCTGCCGTGTGCCGGGAGATGACAAAGCTTCATGAAGAGGTCAGTCGCGGCACGCTTTCCGAGCTGGCGCTCCGGTACAAGGGCGAGGTGAAGGGCGAGATCGTGCTGGTTATAGGCCCGGCCGAGTCAGCCGGTCACGGCCAGGACACGGCCTTTGCGGTCGAGGCACTCAAGCGACTGGTTCAGTCCGGGGCTCGCCCCCGTGCCGCTGCAACCGTGGTCGCGACGCTCACCGGCACCCGGGCAAACGACCTCTACAAGGCGCTGACGGGCCGCGAACCCCGGCGATGACCAGGATCGCATTTGCGACCTGTCTCCCACGCCAGGCGATGTGGGAGGACGACCTCCCGGCCGCTGACATCCTCGGAGAGGCTGGAATCCCGGTCGAGTTCATCGCCTGGGATGAGCCTGACGTTGACTGGGAGGAATTCGACAGGGTGATAGTCCGCTCGGCCTGGGACTACGACCTTCGGCTGGAGGAATTTCTGGACTGGACTGACCGGGTCGGTTCCGACCGGCTGCGTAATGCTCCAGAGATCATCCGCTGGAATTCGGACAAGCGTTATCTGGCTGAACTCGACGGCGGTGGGTTTCCGGTTCCGCCAACCCTGCTCGTTGCTCCCGGCGGACGTATTCCTGAGCTCGACGGTGAGGTGGTTATCAAGCCGGTGACCGGTGCCGGTGCGCGCGACACAGGCAGGTTCGGGAACGACTCGTCCGCTGCGGCTCTGGATCTGCTTGAAAAACTGGGTGAACGCAACGAAGTCGCAATGGTGCAGCCGTATCTGCCGGAAATCGAGGTGAACGGCGAGACCGCTTTGGTTCTGTTTGGCGGACGGGTCTCCTATGCGCTGCGCAAGAGGGCGTTTCTTCCGCCGGATTCGGTGGCACCGGTTGACGAAACCGGCCTCGCGGTTGCGATGCGGGAAGACGATCTCGTGCTCCTGGACGAAGCTCAACCGGTCGAAAAGGAGCTGGCAGAAAAGACTGTCGCCTGGATCGCCGCCCGTTTTGGCCAGATGCCCCTGTTTGCGAGGGTCGACGTGATTCTCACGGGGTCTGGAGAACCCGTCCTGATGGAGGTTGAGTTGATCGAGCCCTGTCTTTACTTCGGGCAGGCCGCGGCGCTGGAAACCCCGGGGGCAGAGGCTTTTGCCGCCGCCGTTATCGCCGAGCTGGGCTGAGCCGCCCTTCCCGCCCTTTCCGCCCTATTCTGGATGCCTGTGAGCTTTTATGTCACAACCCCGATCTTCTATGGCAATGGTGAGCCACATCTCGGCCACGCCTACTCGACCATGGCGGCTGACATCCTCGCCCGGCACATGCGCCAGAGAGGAGAGGACGTCTTTTTTCTTACCGGAACCGATGAGCACGGCGAGCCGATCGCCCAGGCGGCCGAAAGGGAGGGCATCACGCCGCAGCAACTGGTTGACCGCAGTGCTGAACAGTTCCGTGACATGGTCGACAAGGTCGATTCGACCAATGACTTCTTCATCCGCACGACCGACTCTGGGCACATCGAGCGGGTCCAGCGGGTTGTCGAGCAGGTCAAGGAAAACGGATTTGTCTATCACGGCACCTGGACCGGGTGGTACTGCCCGCGCTGCGCCGACTTCAAGAACGAATCCGAGGTCGGCCCGGGCGACACCTGCCCGATCCACGAGATACAGCTGAGTCGTGAAGAAGAGGAAAACTGGTTCTTCAGGCTCTCAGCCTTTCAGGAGCCCCTGGAGAAGATGTACGTTGAAAACCCGGGGATGATTCAGCCCGACTTCCGGCGAAATGAGGCGCTTTCATTCATCCGAGGCGGGTTGCGGGATGTCTCTCTGTCACGATCGAATCTGAGCTGGGGTGTGCCGCTCACCTGGGATGCCGACCAAGTGATGTACGTGTGGTTCGATGCCCTGCTCAACTACTACACAGCACTTGGCTACGCCCGTGAAGGCGAAGATCTGACCAGCCGCTTCTGGCCAGCCTCATGGCACATTCTCGCCAAGGACATCCTCAAGTTCCACGCCGTCTACTGGCCTGCCTTCCTGATGGCTGCCGAACTTGAACCACCCCAACGCATGTTCATTCACGGCTATCTGCTGATGGGCGAAAAGAAGATGTCCAAGTCGCTCGGCAACGTGCTTGACCCGTTTGAAGTAATCGAGCGTTTCGGAGCTGATGCTCTCCGTTTCTACTGCTTCCGCGAGGTCAGTTTCGGCCAGGACGGGTCGATTTCGACTGCTGGATTCGAGTCCAGGTACGAAACTGAGTTGGCCAATGACTTTGGCAACCTCGCCTCCCGCACCCTGGCGATGGTCAGCAAGTACCGGGACGGAGTCGTTCCTGACGCCAAACCGGACGCGGCCCTGAGCGCAGACTTCGACGGCTTGCCCGAACGGGTCTGCGCCCTGCTTGATGAGGCCCAGATCGGCCAGGCCCTTGAGGAAATCTGGGTGCTGGTTCGCCGGCTGAACCGTTATGTGGAGGAAAGTCAGCCCTGGGTGCTGGCCAAGGCGCCGGATGACGCCGGCCGTCTCGATCAGGTCCTGTACGGACTGGTTGAAGGGCTGCGGGTTGTAACCCTGCTGCTGCACCCTTACCTGCCTGCTTCGTCAGCGACCCTGCTCGAGGCACTCGGCCACACAGGTCTGGGGATCGACGGATTCGACACCAGACCCGGCGGCTACCCGGTCGAGCGCATCCCACCGCTGTTTCCCAAGCTCGAAGCCCCGGAGTAGGAGGCAGGCAGTTGGTCGATACACACTGCCACCTGAGCCGCTGTGAAGACTCCCCTGAGACGGTGATCGAGAGGGCCACCGAGGCGGGGCTCACCCGGCTGCTCACCGTCGGCCTGGACGAGCAGAGCAATCGCGAACAGATAGCCCTCGCGGAGGCTTTTGATCCCGTATTCGCAGCGGTTGGACGGCATCCAAATGGTGCCGATGGGTTCGACGAAGCAGCCGCGGATGACATCAGGGAGCTTGCCGGCCATGCCAGAGTCCGGGCGATCGGGGAAACCGGACTCGATTTTTACCGTGACACCGCTGAACCTGAAAACCAGCGCCGCGCCTTTACAGCCCAGATCGAGATTGCAGTCGATACCGGCCTGCCGCTGGTGATCCATCTGAGGGATCGCCAGAACAGTGATCAGGCGGCGGCAGAGACCTTCCGCATGCTTGATGATGCCGGGGACGATCTGACCGTGATCCTCCACTGCTTTTCGGCTCCAAATCGGGTGGCAGAGGCGGTCGAGCGCGGCTGGTACTGCTCGTTCGCGGGCAATGTCACCTACCCGGCCAACGAGGATCTTCGGGTAGCAGCTGCGAAGGTTCCCGACGCACAGATTCTGGTCGAGACCGACTCCCCGTATCTGACGCCTCAATCGAAGCGCCGCGAGCGCAACCATCCGGCCAATGTCGTCGAGACGGCGGCTCTGGTCGCCGACCTCAGAGGCAGCTCACCCGGAGATTTCGACCGGCTTGTCACGGAAAACTCCACCCGGCTCTTCGGCTGGTGAGGCTCGGGCAGAACTTCCTCGCTGATCCCAACCTGCTCGAGGCGATTGTCAGGGACTCCGAGGTGGCGGACTCGGACTGCGTCCTTGAGGTCGGGGCTGGCGAAGGTGTGCTGACCGAGCGGCTCGCTGTCATCGCCCGCCAGGTACATGTGATCGAGATCGACCACGGGCTGGAGCCCTGGCTGACCGGGATCGCGGCGCTCCCGAACGTCAACCTGATCTGGGCGGATGCGGTGCGCTACGACTTCGGTCTGCTGGATCCCGAGCCCACGGCGATGGTCGCAAACCTTCCGTATGCCGTTGCGACACCGGTAATCATGCGTACGATTTTTGATCTGCCTTCGATCAAGAGCTGGACAGTGATGGTGCAGCGCGAGATCGCCGATCGGCTGCGGGCAGAGCCGGGTTCCAAGGTCTACGGTGCCCCCTCGGTTCTTGCACAGCTGGCCGGTCGGGTGCGGCTCGTGCGCAAGGTCAGCCGCACCGTATTTCGCCCGCCTCCGCGGGTTGATTCCGCAATTATCTCGATTCAGCGCGAGGGTTCAGGCCCGGATTCGGCTGTGCGCTCGCTTGTTCGGGCCGCGTTCAGCCATCGTCGAAAGGCACTTCCGCGCTCACTTGACATGGCCATTCCGGGGATGCTCGAACCGGCACGGGCAGCGCTCAGGGAAATGAATCTCGACCCCGGCATCCGCGCCGAGGCGCTGTCGCCAGAGCAGTTTTCTGCTCTTTCGGCCATGATCGGGCCCCGGCCGACGGAACCGTGAGCCTTGAGCACCTATCCAGCACCCGCAAAACTCAACCTCTGCCTGTATCTCGGGCAACGCCGCAGAGACGGCTATCACGACCTCGCTTCGATTTTCGAGCCGCTCTCGCTCAGCGATTCCCTCCGGGTCGGGCCAGCCGGGCAGGACGAAGTCATCTGTGAGGGCGTGACGGGCGAGAACCTCGCGACCAGGGCTCTGCGGCTCCTGCGCTCGGAAGGCTGGCAGCGCGGGCCGGTCCGGATAGAGATCGAAAAGAACATTCCGGTCGCGGCCGGGCTGGGAGGAGGGAGCGCCGATGCCGCCGCGGTTCTGAGACTGGCCGGAGGCGAGGTCGAGGATCTGGCGGGAATCGCTGCGTTGATCGGTGCCGATGTTCCCTCTCAGATCAATCCGATGGCCTGTCTCGTTGAAGGTGTCGGTCAGAAGCTGACCTCGCTGCCGGAGCCAGCCGAACACTGGGTAGTGTTGATGGCTTTCAGCGAAGGACTTTCAACTGCTGATGTTTTTGCCGAAGCCGACCGCATGGGGGCCGGGCGCTCGGCCAGTGAACTCGAAGAAATTTCCGGGCGGCTCTGGGCGGTCGCAAGCGGCGGGGTTTCCCCGCTCGCCTATCCGAGCCTGCTCGGAAACGACCTTGAGGGTGCGGCGATGGCCCTTCACTCAGGAATCGGCCCGGCAATGGACCAGCTTGCTCTCGCGGGGGCGGGCTTCGTCGGCATGACCGGCAGCGGGCCGACCGTGTTCGGAATCTGTCCGACTTGTGAAGCAGCCGAAGCAGTCGCTGGAGAAGTTGGCCCTGGGGCGATCGTGTGTCGGGGAGGGGTCGGACTTTGAGGCTGCCGGAGTCCCGACGAGGCAGACTGATCGCCCTTGCCGCCCTGGCTGCGGCCGGGGTCACGGTTTTCCTGCTCTACCGTCGGTTTTTCCCCGAGTTCGACCTTCAGCAACTGCTGGACGATTTTGCCAACCTGCTTGGCAACTGGACCTATCTGATCGTCGGTGCGCTTGCCTTCCTCGAGACCGGAGCTTTCGTCGGGCTACTCGTTCCGGGCGAGACCGTGGTCACTCTCGGTGGCGCAGTTGCCGGCCTGGGTGTGATCAATCTGTACCTGCTGATCGCCATCGCCTGGTCGATGGCATTCCTCGGCGACAGCTTCAGCTTCATGCTCGGGCGCAAGCTCGGTCGGAACTTCGTTCTCGATCACGGGCCGCGAGTAAGGGTCACCCGGGAACGGTTCGAACAGGTCGAGGGGTACTTCGAAAAGCACGGTGGCAAGACGGTGCTGATCGGTCGGTTCGTCGGGCTCGTCCGGGCACTCGCACCGTTCGTCGCCGGTACTTCAGGGATGAGTTACCGCGGGTTCGCGCCCTACAGCATCCTCGGATCCGGGCTTCAGGTGACCAGCAACATCATTCTCGGTTATGTCTTCGCTCGCAGCATCGAATCCGCCGCCGAGTACTCGGGGGTGGCCGCTCTGATTCTCGGGATTCTGATCGTGGTGACCGTGACCGTCGTCGTGGGATTCCGTTTCTTCAAGGTTCCTGAAAACCGTATGAAGACGGTCCGTTGGATGGAATCAAACAGGTTGACAAAGCCGCTGACCGGGCTCGGACGCCGACTGAAGCCCCAGCTCGGATTCCTGGTCGATCGCCTCACGCCCGGCGGCCGGTTCGGCCTGGAGTTCACCACGCTGGCCGCGATACTTGCCGTCTCTTCCTTCGTCTTCATCGCTTTCGCCCGGATCTTCAGCGCCGATTCGGGTCCGACCCCGGGAGACCTCGAGGCCTTCGACATCACCGGGCTGCTCCGGACCGAATGGCTCACCGAGTTCAGCAAGGTCCTTACCTGGCTCGGTTCATCCGCCGTCCTTGGGCCCGTGGCTGCGGTTACGGCCATAACCCTCGCCTTGAACCGGAGGTGGGCTGATTTCTGGGTGCTCGTGCTCTCGGCGGTGATGATTGTTTTCGGGGTTGATTTTTTCAAGGAAGAGATTGCCCGGCCGCGGCCCGAAGGCGGCCTGGTTGCGGTGGACCGCTTCGCCTACCCCAGCGGACACGCCGCCAAATCCGTTTTCTATGCCTGGCTGGCGATCACGATTGCGGTGCGAATTCGACCCGCCATGTCCCGGAGTACGGCGCTGGTGATAACCGGTCTGAGCCTCACGGTTCTGGTGGGCCTGAGTCGCGTCTATCTTGAAGTTCACTACCTCAGTGACGTGACCGGAGGCTGGGCATTTGGCGCTTTTTTCTTCGCCTTCTTCGCAGCCGGAGCCCTGATTATCTTCCAGTTGCGCAAAAATTGACCAGATGCTTCTCGGTATCACCGCAAACACTATGCTTTTCGGTTCAGCCGCCGCTGTGAGTCTGGTCGCATTTGTAGGCCTGATCCTGATCCCCTCTTTCAGTGCTTACGGACGCTGGCCCGAAAAGATTGCGGCTGGCTTCCTGTCGCTCTTCATCTTTGGGGCGCTGGTCACCGTCGGGATCATTGCCGGACTCGCTTACGTCTTCTTTTCGAACGACATTTCCGGGATCTTCCCGTGGTCAACCGGTTGAGTCCTCCTGCAAGGAAGCCGAAGGCAGCATCTACCGGGTCGAAGAAGGCAGGGGCAGCGAAGTCGGCCAGGAACACCAGCCCCTCACCGGCCGGTTCCGTGGGTGTCGAACTCCTCGCTTCTTCTGTCCTCGCCGGACGAGGACTGCCGGGGCTGGCCCGTGCGGCGGCGGATCTGCTCGGCATGCCGGTGGCTTTTCTCGATCGTTCCGGGATCCTGCTGGCTGTCGCTGGCGCCACCAGGGAGCAGGAAGGTCGTCTCAGCGAGAGCGGCAAGGGAGTCAAAAATGTCGCACTCGGGATTGGCGATGAACTGGTCGGAGAGGTCCGCTATATCGGCAAGGTCGCAGATCCTGGAGCGGTTGAAATCCTGACCGCATTGGCTGCGCTTGAGGTCGAACGGGCCCGGTCCCTGGATTGGGGAAACGAAGGGGCAGTCTCGGACCTCGTCGGTGAGCTGCTCGACGGTTCCCTGACCGATGGATCCGAACTCGCTCAAAGGGCCAGCGAGGTCGGCTGCGACCTTTCCCGCGGCGGAGGTGTGCTGATGGTCCGGGCTCACTCGGGGTCCGCTCGGGAGGGTGACTGGCGTTCACGGGTGGTTGACCTGACCGTGCGCACTATCCGCTCGGTCGCCCCGGGTTCAATCGCCGCTATCGGCGACCCTGAAGAAGGCTCACTGGTAGGTGTTCTGGTGCCGACCCCGGACGAAGATCGGTTGCTGAAAGTTCAGGAGGCCCTGGAGCGGGAGTTGCCAAGGTCGCTCAGCGGCCTCACCGTGACCATCGCCAGATCGAGGCTTGCCCCGGTCCCGGACGAGTTCGAACGGGCCACCCGCGAAGCCCGGCTGGCGCTGAACGTCGGCGAAGCTGAAGGGCGCTCCCCGATCGCCTTTGAAGACACAGGTGCCTACCGGTTACTCCTGGGTACAACCAACGAAGAGCTCCACAGTTTCTACGCTGAAACTGTCGAGCCGCTGGTTGCTTATGACGAGCAGTACGAGACCGACCTGGTTGCCACTGTCGAGGCGTATCTGGACAGCGATGCCAACGTCCCGGCAACCGCCAAGAAAATGTTCACTCACCGCCACACGATCCGCTACCGGCTGGAGCGAATCCGGGACCTCAGTGGCCATGACGCCACTGCGACTGATGGCCGTGAGCGACTCGGCCTCGGGATCAAAGCGATGCGTGTACTGGGAATCGCCTCACCCCGAGGCCGCTCGCGCGAGCGAAAGGGCGCCTAGCGCACCCTGCCGGCAAGCCGGATGGTGACGGCGCCAGAAGCGCGTACCTGGCCGGCGCTCATCAGCCAGGTGGCTCTCAGGCCCTTCACTCCCCGGCCGCCCAGCAGATCGCGGGCCTGGCCAGTCAGTGGTATCGAGATCCGCTTAGATGTGCCGGGGGAGAGTCGGATACCGGACTTGCTGGCCAGTACCACGCTCCTGCCCTGCTTCAGTGACCTGGCTCCACGGATGGTGAGCCCGGCGGTGGCGCAACTTCTCAGCCTGATCGGGCAGAAGACGGTAGCGGTAAGGCTGCGTCCCTTTGCCGTGGCCCCCTCGAGCCGCGAAGATCCGACGCTGTTCCTTGACCAGGCAGCAATCGAAATCCCGCCGATGCTCGCGTAGTCGGGCGCCAGTTCAACCCCGGCAGGCAGCACTTCGGGCATCGGAGCGCGTACACCCTCCCGTGTGCCGGGTGCTTCAGCTACGGGCAGCCGTATCTCCACATCGGAGATCGTTACTGGCTGCTGACCGTTTGAGACCCGAACATAAGAGAGTGTGGGAATGGCGGCAACTCCGTCCTTGGGAAGCAGCTGAAGCTGGATTTTGGTTCCTGCCTCGAACTTGTAGGCGTTTCCGTGCAGCTGAAAGACCTGGGGACCAAAGGCATTCGGGCGGTACACACCGCGGGCTATCAGCCGCTGCTTGCCGTCCCGGGAGATCTCCCAGAGCCGCCCGGCGACTTGTGAATCATCGCCGTTGGGAACCGCGATGTCTGCGATCACCGTTGGGGCACCCATGAGGGTGATCCCGCCGGCTGGCACCGTACCGAATGAGAAGCTCAGCGTTCCGGGCTCCGGAGTGACCATCTTCTGGGTACAGCCCTCAGACAAGGTGGAGAAGATCGAGGCCACGGAGTCCCCACCCGCATCAGGCGGTATCACCCGTGTCGTCGGGTCAGTGAGTCGCAACTCGCCCGGCGACATCGCCGGCCAGGTCGGTCCGGTGAACGGCCCACCTGAAGGCTGGGTGTAGGGGCAGACCTGGGACTTGACTTCGACCCCGTTCACCGGCTTGCTGCCTTCACCGAGCAAGTACCACTCAAGCCAGCGTTCGACCCGGTCGAAGCCCAGCTCCTGATCGCCCGGACGGCCTTGAGCGTTTATCCCGCCGAGTGGGGCGCGCGGATGACCGATATCGGCAAACAGCAGTGAGATATCGGCAGTTGGATGAGTCGCCTTGGTGCGGTTGTAGTACCTGAGCGCCTCGTCGATCGGGAAGAGGTCGTCGGTGAAGCCCTCGGCGATCAGCAGCGGAGAGGGCTTGACCGAGTCGTCGATGTAGTAGGCCGAGTGGTGCTGCGTCATCTCGTCGA
>JBBECI010000014.1:0-6250 GCA_040881895.1 Solirubrobacterales bacterium
AGGAGCTCTACCGGCCGGAAGTTGAAAAGCTCCGCGAGTTCACCGGCAAGTCTTTTCCTTCCTGGAGCATCTGACATCCAGGCGGTCAGAGGAAGGCCCGACTGAAGGCCTCGGCCTCTATTTCGATCATGCGCTCCCGTGTCTCCGGCTGGTAGCGATTGAAGAACGCGGGAGTGGTGTTGACGTCAACCGCGTATAGCCGCCCGCTTGGTCGGTCCCTGAGGCAGTCGATTTCGCAGTAGTCGGCTCCCAGTGATGCCGCCAGGCGGAGGACCTTGCGAACCTCATCGGCTGACAGATAATCTCGCGCCTCGTGGACTTCCGGTCTGATCGAGTGACGATGATCCAGAACCTGGCCGAATCGGTCCCGGATCGGCCGGACCTTTCGGATCAGACAGGCGATGCTGCCTCCTATGACCACCGGGCGGATGTCTTCGGTCCAGTTTTCATCAAGCCGGTTGTCAATGAGGCGCTGGTAGCAATGGCCGGGGGCCGGCTCGGTCGGACATTCGACGAGCCTGACCTCCCTGAGGCCGTTCTTCTCAGTCTTTTCGACTGCCGGTCCCCGGTGTTTTCGGGGGTCCACCAGGAGGTGGTTTCCGAATACCTCCTCGAACCGACGGGAGACCGTGGTCTTGGATATGTCGGTGCAGCCGATGTTCACCACCGGGGTGGTTCGGGCGAGCTCAACCAGGTAGTCGGGAGGCTCGTGAAAAGCCGAAGTCCAATCCTCCTGCCAGAAGAAGACCGCCCGGGCACCGTCAGTGCTTGGGCTGATCTCGAGGCCGAGCTGGGCGGCGATTGCGACGATCATCGCCCTCGAACTCGGGTAGCCGGGCAGGCAGGCGATGCTGCCCGGAGTGAGGCCAGTCCGCCGGTCCTGCTCGAGTCGGCGACGATGGTGCGAGGCCATGCGAAGGTCCTTCCGTTTCGAAGCAACCTTCCTTTTGAGTAGTGCGCCGGGCGCAGTGAGGTTCCGGCCGAGGTCCACCCCGAACACTTTAGAGTGCCTGCCTGCCCCTGCTCTCGAACAGGATTAAGTTTTACGACGAAGTGACAGACTTGTCTACACCCGGAAATAAATCTGGCCCCGCGCCCGGTGCCTCAGGCAGATCCGACTACATCTACCACCGTCTGCTGGCGGTCTCGGATGTCGCCGCGATTGTGCTCGCCACAGTCATTGCTTCTCTCATTGCGGCCCAGATGGGGCGTAGCTTCGACTCCTCAGCCTTCGTGGAACCGGTCGCCCTCATGATTCCGGTCTGGATTCTGATCGGTTACTTCGCGGGGCTTTACCACCACGTGGACTACCGGATCGGGCAGGACGTTGTCGATGAACTGGGGCCGGTACTGATCGCAGCGACTGCCTGGGTGTGGCTGCTTGTGGTCTTGAGGACCCTGCTTGCCGACGGCGTCACCGACATGACCCGGCCGATCCTGCTCTGGATACTGGTGATCGTCTGTCTGCTTGGCTTCCGTGTGGTCCTCCGAGCCTGGATCCGCCGGCAGCCCTGGCACAGGAGCTCAATCGTCGTGATCGGTGATGAAAAGGAAGCCGCGGCAGTGACTGACCGCATCCTGCGCCATCCGGAATGGTGCCTGGACATCCGGGCTCGGATTCAGCCAGTTCCCGAAGAGCCGGCCATGTATTCCGTTCGCCCTGAGTCCGGGAGCGAGGAGCCGGTAGCCGTTCGTGAAGAGGCGATAATCGAATACCTGGGCTCGCAAGGCATCTCCCGCACGGTGGTAGTCGGGGCTTCCGAGGATCTCAGCGCAAGGTCGGTGCTGATCCGCAGGCTTGCGAGCGAAGGTATTGCGATTGATCATGTGGTCGGGGGGCCTGAGACGCTCTACTCGAGCGCCCATCCGCAACATCTGGAGGGGCTCACCGTGATCAGCCTGAGGCCTTCCCGACGGCCTCTCCTGGCGGTCGGACTGAAGCGGGCAATCGATCTGACCCTGTCGCTGCTGCTGCTTCTTCTCGCACTGCCGGTGCTCGCCATCGCGGCGTTGTTGATCCGCCTCGGTTCGCCCGGGCCTGTGCTTTACCGACAGGCAAGATGCGGTCGGGACGGTCAGACTTTCCAGCTGCTCAAGTTGCGCACCATGGTCGTCGACGCTGATTCGATGAGGGACGAGCTCCGTGCGAACCATCGGGAGCTGAGCGAAGGTGAGCGTTTCAAGCTCCGCGACGACCCCCGGATCACCCCGTCCGGCAGGTTCCTGCGGCGCTGGTCGATCGATGAGATACCCCAGTTCTGGAACGTGCTCACCGGTGAAATGAGTCTGGTCGGGCCGCGTCCTCTGCCCCTCGACGAGGCATCCCTGGTGGTTGACGAATTCAGACTTCGCGAAAGGGTTCGCCCGGGGATGACCGGCCCGTGGCAGGTGATGGGCCGCAGCGACATCCCCACGGCCGACATGCTTCGACTCGACTACACGTATGTGATCGGCTGGACTTTCACTGAGGACCTCAAGCTGCTTCTGCGCACTGCGACTGCGGTCATCGGTGGCAGGGGCGTCTACTGAGACCAGCCTTCATTCAAACGCACTTCCCGCAGCCGGTCGCTATTGTCCCTCGCCTGCCATAGACCGCTGGTCGGATGAAGAGTCCGTAAAGCCAGGGTAGGTGGAGCCGAAGGAGATCCTCCTTCCGCCCGCCTGCGAGCGGGTTTTTTGTTGTCCGCGCGGTCGCCACCCACTTGAGAAGAGTCAGGCAACAGCTATGAACCGAGACGAAAAAGCAGCAGTGATCGAAGAGATCAGCGAGGAGCTGAAAGCCTCCGAGGCGATCTTCGCGATCGACTATCGCGGGATCTCCGTGGCCCAGGCGGCCGAGCTTCGAGGGGGCCTGCGTGACGCCAATGCGTCTTTCAGGATCGTCAAGAACCGCCTCACCAAGATCGCCGCCGAGAAGGCTGGCGTCACTGGTCTGAACGACGTTCTTGTGGGGCCGACGGCGCTCACCTTCGTCAAGGGTGACACCGCCCAGGCAGCGAAGGCGATCACCACCTTCAACAAGGTGCACGAAGTGCTCACCTACAAGGGCGGCCTGATGGGGGAGACCCTGCTCGACGAGGCCAATTTCACGGCGATCGCGAAGCTGCCTTCCCGTGATGTCCTCAACGCCCAGCTCGCCGGCATCGTTGCCAGTCCGATCGTCAGCTTGACGAGGGGCCTCGGGTCCATGATTTCCGGCCTCGCCATCGCGCTCCAGCAGGTGGCCGATAAGGGTCTGGTCGGCGGAAGCGCCGAACCTGCCACCAAGGCCCCGGCTGAAGAAGCACCGGCCGAGGAGGCAGAGGCACCGGCTGCTGAAGAGGCGCCAGCCGAGGAGGCAGAGGCACCGGCTGCTGAAGAGGCTCCAGCCGAGGAGGCAGAGGCACCGGCGGCTGAAGAGGCACCGGCCGAGGAAAAACCAGCCGAGGAGGCTGAGGCCGAAGCTGAAGAGGCCCCGGCAGGCGAGGCTGAGGCCGAAGAGACACCAGCTGAAGAGGGCGAGCCGGCCGAGTAATCGGATCGCAGCGCCCCCAAAACTTTCAACTGACAACTTGAACCAGTAAGAACAGGAGCAGCAAATGGCATCGACTACAGAAAAATGGATTGAAGAACTCAAGGGCATCTCGGTACTCGAGCTCTCTGAGCGCATCAAGGCGCTCGAAGAGGAGTTCGGTGTGTCGGCTACTGCCGTAGCGGCAGCAGCCCCGGCAGCCGGTGGAGGCGGTGACGCTGGCGGCGGTGACGATGACGCCAGTTCGACCGTCGATGTCGTGTTGACCGAGGTCGGCGAAAAGAAGGTTCCGGTCATCAAGGTCGTGCGTGCCGCGACCGGGCTCGGCCTCAAGGAAGCCAAAGCTCTGGTTGACGAGGCCCCGAAGCCGATCAAGGAAGGCGTCGAGAAGGACGAGGGCGAGAAGCTCAAGGCCGAACTCGAAGAGGCCGGCGCAACGGTCGAACTCAAGTAGTACCCGGGCTGGAGGCGGTGCGCAGCGATTCAGGGCTGCGCTCCGTTGCTCCGCTCCGCACGGTGCGGATTGCGCTGCAATCCGACTGTGCTATTTTCTATGGTCGCGCAAAGTTGCGCCTTGTAGCACCGTTTCCGCGCCCATTCACGTGAATCTCTGAACCCTTGAGGAGTTGCCAACCTTGGCACGCCCGATCGATGCCCCCTTTGTCCGCAGGAGTTTTTCCCGTCTCGAGACACCTCTTGAAGCCCCCCATCTGATCGACATTCAGCGTCGCTCGTTCAGGGATCTCACTGATCCCGAAACCGGCATGCTGCGTGAGACGATCGATGACATTTCGCCGATTGAGGACTACACCGGAAATCTCGCCATAGTTTTCGGCGATTTCGAGTTCGACGAACCCGGCCACACGCTCGAAGAGTGTCGTGAGCGGGATCTGACCTACTCGCGTCCGATTAACGTGACCGTCTCCTTCCAGAACCGGGAAACCGGCGAGATCCGCGAGCAGACCGTCTTCATGGGTGACTTCCCGTGGATGACAGACCGCGGAACTTTCGTGATCAACGGAACCGAGCGGGTCGTCGTGACCCAGCTGGTGCGCTCCCCCGGTGCCTACGTGATGGCGCCGAAGGATGCCGAGAAGCAGGTCTTCACAGCCAACCTGATGCCGGCCCGCGGCTCCTGGCTGGAGCTGGAGATCGACAAGAAGGGTCGCGTCTACGTCCGGATTGACCGCAAGCGGAAGCTCCCGATAACTGTCCTGCTGCGCTCGATGGGTTACGTAACCAACGAGCAGATTCTCGAGATGTTCGACAACTCGGTCTACATTCAGCAGACGATCGCCTCCGATACCGAAGCGACCAGCACTGAAGAGGGTGCCCTCATCGAGCTGTTCAAGAAGCAGCGTCCGGGTGAGCCGCCGTCAGTCGACGCCGCCAGGGGGCTGCTCGAGCAGCTGTTCTTCGATGCGAAGCGTTACGACCTGACCAGGGTCGGCCGCTACAAGCTGAACGCGCGCCTCGGCCTGGACGTCGATCTCGACACCCGGGTGCTCACGCACGACGACATCATCTCCCTGATCCGGGAGCTGGTCAGCCTGCCGAAGATCCTCGGCATGCCGGAAGAGATCGACGAAGAGAACCCGATCAAGGACTACGCGGCCGAGGCCCTGACCTACCCGCGGGAGAACGTCTCTGACCACCTCGACGAGTACGAGCACTTCGGCAACCGCCGTCTGCGTACGGTTGGTGAGCTGATTCAGGAGGCATTCCGGATCGGTCTCTACCGCATGGAGAGAGTTGTCCGCGAGCGCCTCACCACTGAGGACTCGGACGCGATCACCCCACAGACGATCATCAACATCCGTCCGGTTGTTGCGGCTCAGAAGGAGTTCTTCGGTTCATCGCAGCTCTCGCAGTTCATGGACCAGAACAACTCCCTGGCCGGGCTCACCCACCGCCGCCGCCTGTCGGCGCTCGGCGCCGGAGGTCTGACCCGTGAGCGCGCACCCATCGAGGTTCGCGATGTTCACCCGACTCACTACGGACGCATGTGCCCGATCGAGACCCCGGAAGGCCCGAACATCGGCCTGATCGGCTCGCTCTCGTCCTACGCTCAGATCTCCGAACACGGATTCGTCACGACCCCGTACCGGATCGTCAAAAAAGGCGTGATTACGGACGAGGTAGTTCACCTCGACGCAACTCAGGAAGAAGACAACGTGATCGCCCAGGCAAGCGCCGAGTTCAACCCGAAGACCATGAAACTGGTCGGTCCGAGCATCTTCTGTCGCGCCGGTGACGGCGACTGGACCAACGCCACGCCTGAAGAAGTCGACCTGATGGACGTCTCTCCGACTCAGATCTGGTCGGTTGCTACCGCCCTGATCCCGTTCCTCGAGCACGATGACGCCAACCGCGCACTGATGGGCTCGAACATGCAGCGTCAGGCAGTTCCGCTGATGCGGCCTGATCCGCCGCTGGTCGGAACCGGCATGGAGCAGCGAGCCGCCGCCGATACCGGTGATGTGGTCCTGGCCGAGCACGCCGGCGAGGTCGCTTACGTCGATGCCGAGGTAATCGAGGTCAAGCACAAGTCAGGTACTGATCGCTACCCGCTGTTCAAGTTCATGCGCTCCAACCAGGGAACGCTGATCCACCAACGCCCGATCGTCAATCTGGGTCAGAAGGTGAAGGCCGGCGAGGTGATGGCCGACGGTTCATCGACCGGGGGCGGCGAGATCGCTCTGGGCAAGAACTGCCTGGTCGCCTTCATGTCCTGGGAGG
>JBBECI010000015.1:0-37247 GCA_040881895.1 Solirubrobacterales bacterium
CCCTGATGGTGCGACGCGATGCTGCCGAACAGGTCGGCTGGCTGGACGAGGACTTCTTCGTCTACTACGACGAATGTGACTTCTGCCGACGGCTGGCCGACGCCGGCTGGCACACGCTTTACGTGCCGTCGGCCGAGGCAGTCCACCATGACCAGCTGGCGACCGACCTCTCGGCTGGCCTGCCGCGCATAGTCGAGTTCCACCGCAACCGGGACGTCTACATGAAGAAGCACGGCTCCCGTGTGGACGCCTTCGCCGTCCGGATTCTCACCGCGTGGGCCTACTTCTGGCGCACTGTGGCCTCGATCGTGATTCCCAGCGCACCGACTCACGTCTACTGGGCCCACACTCGCCAGGCCCTGAACCCGCATAAAGGAGAAAGCCTCCGGGACCGGGTCGAGGCCAACGGCGGGGCGGACCAACCGAAAGCTTCCTGAGCTGGGTCAGCAGGTTCGAAGCGACGACTCAAGGCTCGCACTGACCCTCGCGACCCGGACGCTGGGCAGTGAGCACCACGTCAGTTGTTGCGCATGTCCTCGTTCATCTGCTCGACCTCGTAAACCTCGGGCAGCCCCTGCTGCGATCCCTCCGCAGACTCTTGCGCACGGGCGGCCTGAATCCGTGAGGCGAGCTCACGCGGCCGGGCCAGCAGCTTCACGTACTCCCATTCCGACCGGCTGAAGAAACCGGTGGCAACCATGACCACCGGCACCAGCGCAATCAGAAGGAGACGGATCGCCAAGGCCCCAAAGCCATCATCGGGTACGAAGACCAGGCCGATTGTGATCATCGCTCCGGCCGAGCCGATCACCTTGGCCAGCCTCCACCACTCGTAAGGGACCGGGAAGAGCCGCTGAGTGAATACGTACATCAAAACCAGCACGACCGCGTAAGAAATGATCAGGGAAACCCCCGCCCCCACGATGCCCATGACCGGAACCAGCAGCAGGTTGAGACCTATGTTCGCGCCGACTCCGGCCAGAGTTGCCGGAAAGTTGAACTCGGTGCGACCAGTGCGACCGAGCACGACGAGCAACACCATGTAGAGGGCATAAAGGGCGGTGCCCGCAGCAACCGGGCCGACTGCCTCCTGGGCATCGAAGAACTCGGGCGCGGCGAATATGCGAACGATCCAGGGCGCCATCAGCCAGATCGATGTGACCACCCCAGCCATGATCACGACGAACCAGGTGACTACCGCTGAGTAGGCGTTGCGAGCATCATCATCGTCAACGATCGAGTAGGCCAGCGGCGGAAATGCAAGCTGGAAGCCCCTGACCAGAACGTTGACTGACTGGGAGATCTTGATCGCCAGCGAGTAGAGCCCTGCTTCAGCCAGCCCGAGAGACCGGGCGATGATTATCCGGTCGACGAAGCTCATCGAGTAGAGCGAGAGCTCCGCAGGCATGGTCGGCAGTCCAAATCGCATCATCCTCCTGAACAGCGGGCGATCCACCTTGAGTGAGAGCCTGCGCCGGTGGTAGAGGATCAGCCCGAGCACAACCACCAGACCGGATCCATAACTTCCGAGCAGCAGGCCGATCGCACCAAGCTTCAAAACCACAACCAGAACGACCGTGACCGGGATCGTGACCAGAACCGAAACCATTGTCACCGTAAAGAAGGCGGTCGCACGTTCGTCCAGCCGGAAAAGCGTCAACAGGTACTCGGACAGAGTCAGCACCCACAGGCCGGCGATCGCGATCCGGGCCAGCTCGACCTCGGTAGTGCCGAGCAACAGCTCGGACATCGGACCGGCGAACGGCATCAGCACGATGGCGGCGAGCGTGCCGGCCCAGAACAGTGAGGCGAAGGAAGTGGCGACAACCTGGTTGGGCTGCTCGTCAGTCTTGTAGTAGAAGCGCAGCAGGGCTTCGATCACGCCAAGGCGAATCACGATGCTGATCGCAACCACGGCGGCAAACATGACCTCGGCTGCACCGTAATCGGCGGGCGAAAGGAATCGCGTGTAGAGCGGAAGCAGCGCGACAGCGATCAGCTTCGAGACGATGCTGGCCGCGGTGTAGGCGGCGCCGGTGCTCGCTAAGCGGCGGAGGTAGCCCGACATGGGAAAGCGAGGCTATAGCCGATGGCGAGCAGAACCCATGTAACCGGGTCGTCGAGGAAGCCGGCGTAGGTCAGGGTATGGACCAGCGCGGCGATGAATGCGGCCAGCACAGCGGCCCTTGCGGCCGGTGGACCCCGAACGGGATCAGCCTCGCCGCCTTCTTTCTCCCGCCGGGATCTCCCGCCGGCAAAACCCGGCATCGAGGTGTGCATCCCGGAACCGAGAACGAGCAGGCCCGAAAGAACCAGCCCCAGATAAACGGTTAGACCGACCAGCCCCTGCTCGGCAGCGACCGTGATCGGCTCAGTGTGAGATTCGGTGACCGGGGCGTTTGGTCCGGACACCTGCTCGCGAAAGGAGACCGAGAACGAGCCCGGGCCGTATCCGACCAATGGCCGGTCGCCGAACAGCTCAATACCGCCGGAAACCAGATCCGCCCTTCCAGCGGTCTGCGGGTTCAAGCGATCGAGGTCGAGCTTGACCAGCCCTCCGGCGAAAACAGCCAGTGCCAGCGTCAAAACGGCCAGCGCCCCGATGCCCCCGAGCACCAGCTTCGCGCTCCAGCGCAGCGCAACCAGAGTCGCCAGCCCGGCCAGAAGCGCGATGAAACTCGACTGGGAAAATGTCGTGATCAGGGCCAACCAGAGCACCCCCGAGACCAGGGCGAGCATGATGGCGTCACGGGACTGACGGGCCCACAGCAGCGCGGCGGCTACCACGGTAATAACCAAGGCGAGATAGCGGCCGTATACGTTCGGGTCCCAGAACAGGGAGTTAACCCGGAAGTACACATGGAAGTCATTTGAGCGAATCACCACTTCATTCCAGAGCAGCTCCCGGAGCTGGTACTCGACAAACCCGACCAGTGCCCAGACCAGGGCGAGGCCAACCACGGTGTAGAGCGCGATCCGCAGAACACGCGAATTCCAGTCGACATCGAGCATCAGCACAAAGACGAGGGCAAACGGAACCAGAAAGAAGCAGAAGTTGAGCAGCCCCTGAGACTGGTCGTCTGAGTAGAGCAATCCGACCGCGTAAAGCAGCACCGATGCAGCCAGCAGTGGCTTCATCCAGGAGGCGATGCCGCTTGGAGCATCCCTCGGGCCGAGTCCGGCTGAGGCTGGATGAGGGCGCCACTGGCGATATGCCGCAGCCAGCACACCGGAGGCCAGCACCAGGTACAGAGGCAGGAGCAGGTTGGCGTTTTCCCCTCCCACCGCCAGCGGAATCCGGAACGGAAGCGCCACGAGGATCAGCACCGGCAGCAGCACCGGCCAACGATCGAGCAGGAAGGCGAGTGTCACAACCGCAACTGCAGCACCGGCGAGGGCAGCCAGCAGAAGGACAGGGGAGTTACGGAGCTCGACCGCCTGAGCCGCCTGCCACTGGTCACCGGCGATCAGAGCCGGGGCGAGCGCCAGGGCAAGCAACATCGCGATAGAGCGACGTCGGCCGGGCCGGTCAAGTATCGACAGCGCGATACAGGCTGCGGCGAATACCGCAACCAGAGATTCGATCACCTCTGAACCCCACAGTTCGAATCCTCAGCCGGAAAGCTGTGAAGGCGGACCCGATCGGGGAGGTAGAGCACACGGTCCTGGTTCTTCATCGTCACACGGACCCGGAAGGTGTTGGTCCTGGGTACGTTTCCGTTGTCCTTGCGGCCGTCCCAGATGAGTCTGTGCTCGCGATAGCGCTTGAAAAAACGGTCTTCAGCCAGCAGCCGGACCGGGGTATCGCCTGGTCCGATGATCTCGACATCGGCCCGGTCCGACCTGGTCGTCCTAAACCGGATGACCATGAGATCACGGCGACAGTCGCCGTTGGGTGAAAAGACCGAACGTTTGGGGTCGTTTTCTCCGACACCGACAGCACGAAAGCTGACCCGGTCGACCACCAACGGCTCCCGCTTCAATCGCTGGGAAAGTCCGAAGGCACCGATCGTCAGTACGAGCAGCAATCCCAGAGTGACAGGGGCCAGCCACCGGGACTGCCCGGGACGCTCAGGACCGGCCACTAGCCACCCGAAGGCGGCTCGGAATGATTGACCCCTATGACGACCGTAACTTGAGGTCCGGGTGCCACGGCAGCCACCTCACTGGTGATCAGCCCGGTTTCGGCGATGTCGAGCGCGCGGGCGACCTGCTTCGCTGCTTCTTCATTCCCCTGCGTAAACATGGCAATGCTTTCCTCGAAGGTGGAAGGTGCGTCATCAGTAAGCCCTACCTTGAACCCGCGGCCCTCAAGCGCCGAGGCATACTGAGCCGCAAGGCCGACCTCGGCACCACCCGTTCCGTTGAGAACATTTGCCTTTATCTTCGAAGGCTTCATGCCAGTGGCCTGATTTGCTTTTACGGACCTGGTCGGAGTGTCATCGCCCCCCAGCAAAGTGGTGCCCGCATACGCTGCGCCGGCACCGATAATCAACACCGCCGCGGCGATCGCCATGATTCGACCCGTTCGCCCGAGGCGATCCCAAAAACCGCCGCCGGCATGGCCCGATCGACTCAGTAGCCTCTCTTCACGCTCTGCCATGACCTTCAGTTCCTGCGAGCGTTCCTCGGCAACGATTTCGCTGACTTCGCGAATCTCGGCGTCGCGCTCAGGCGCGCCGCCAGCCCACTCACGCAGCCTTCGTAGATCGCGGCCTTGTGAAAAAAGCAGGCCGATTACCACGAACAGGCCGATCATTGAAACCAGGCCGGCATAAGGGCCGACTGTTTCGATCACAGTTTTCATACTCTGTTAGTCAAGGATGCTCTTCTCCCGTTCCCCCGGCTTTGACCACCAGAGCTGATCGCAATATGTTAGAGAGAGTCTGCGACACACTGCTTGATGGTCGGTGACCAGTCAGGAGATCCTGGCCGTCTCAACACCGGGGGAATTAACGATCTGGACCACCGTCTCGGCGAGATGCGACTCGTCTCCGGTCCGCACCACATGTTCGAGACGGTCCAGCGTACGTTCAACCCAGGCCGACTCGATCGGCTCTTCACGGACGGCCCGCATGATCCGTTTGGAGGCCGTCGGCTGAGACCGCTCCTCCAATCCAAACAGTTCCTCGTGGATTTTCTCTCCCGGTCGAGGGCCTGTGAACTCGATGGCGATGTCCTTCTCTGGCTCGAACCCGGCGAGGGTGATCATGTTCTCGGCGAGGTCAACAATCCTTATGGGATCTCCCATGTCCAGAACGAATACATCGCCACGACTGTTGCCGGTATCGCCCGACCGGATCACCAGCTGGACTGCCTCCGGGATGGTCATGAAGAACCGGGTCATGTCCGGATGGGTGACGGTAACCGGACCCCCCCGCTCGATCTGACTGCGGAAAATCGGAACAACCGAACCGGATGAGCCGAGTACATTGCCGAAGCGGACGCTGGCGAAACTCGTTCCGGGGTGGCGCTCGCCGGCCGAGCCGACAGCCCATTCAGCCAGCGCTTTCGACGCTCCCATGACGGTCTTCGGCGTGACCGCCTTGTCAGTTGAGATCAGAACGAACCTGTTGGCTCCGGCTGCGGCCGCGGTATCGGCGGTTATCCGGGTGGCGATCGCGTTATTGCGTACAGCCTCCAGCGGGTTGCTTTCCATCAACGGCACATGCTTATAGGCGGCTGCGTGGAACACGACATTGGGGCGAAAGCGCTGCATGACTTCGAACATGCGCTCGGTTTCCTTGCAGTCCGCGAGCACCGCCTCGACCCGGCTGAAGTGACGCTCGGCGACCATCTCACGCTCAATCTGAAAAAGGTTGTCTTCAGCGTGGTCGAGCATGACAAGCAGGCGCGGGTTCACGCGGGCGATCTGGCGGCAGAGTTCGGAGCCGATCGACCCGCCCGCTCCGGTGACCAGCACCACCTGGTCTTCGAGGTATGCGCCGACCTGGGCGAGTTCAACCACGACCGGTTCGCGGCCGAGAACGTCCTCGACCCGGACCTCGCGAAGCTGCTGACTCAACTGAACCCCACCGCGCAGAAGTTCGAAGACGGTGGGCAGCGTCCTGACCGGAATCTGGCGAGCGCGGCAGGCGGCAACCACTTTGCCCCTGAGGGTTCCCGGGGCGGAAGGAATCGCGATCACGACCTGATCCGGCTCAGTCTCGTCCAGGACCGTCTCGATTTCGTCAGTGGTGCCGAGAACCGAAATCCCCTCAATGCGCATGCCGCGCATGCCGGTGTTGTCGTCGATGAAGCCAATCGCCGTCTCGCCCAGATCAGGGTTCAGGCGCAGTTCGCGAACCACCATCTGTCCACCGGAGCCGGCGCCTACAACAAGCACCTCCCGCCCGCGGGCGATTCGGCTGCCCCGCTCGGGCCGCTCCTTGAACAGTCGGGTGCCGAGCCTGGCGCCGGCGATCAGCATCATGGTCAGCAGAAAGTCGGTCATTGCTACCGATCGGGGCAGGTCGTAGCTGAAGGGCTGAACCACCGCGAAGATCCCGATCAGCAGAAGGCTGGAGATTGTCACCGCCTGGATGATCCGCAGGATGTCCCGCCCACCAACGAACCTCCACCACTTCTGGTAGAGCCCGAACAGGTAAAAGACGATCAGCTTTCCTGCCACCACAAAGGCCATCGATCCGAACAGCAGATCGAGATAACGTTGGGGGATGGCGCCAGAGTCATCGAGGAAGCGAAGCTGGAAGGCAAGGAAGTAGGCCAGCGCGATCAGGAGACCGTCGCCAGCCATCTGCCAGAGCTGGTACCGGCGCAGATGAAAGTCAGGGCGTCGCATAAGGCCCAAAAGTCTAGTCGGGAATAGGATCGCACCTCTGAATTCGGACACGACTGACATTCAACGCGCAGTCATCCTTGGGCTTGTTCAAGGTCCGACCGAGCTCCTGCCGGTTTCCAGTTCGGCGCACCTGACCATGATTCCACGACTTGCAGGCTGGGATTGGGACAGTCTGGATCCTGAAATCCGCAAGAGTTTCGAGATCGCACTTCATGCCGGAGCGGCCATGGCACTGATGCTCACGAGGCGGGCCGAAATCGCCGATGAAATCCGGGGTTTCGACTCCCGAAGGGCAATTGTCCTGCTGCTTTCGTTCCTCCCGGCCGCCCTCGCTGGCTACCGATTTGAGCGGTTGATAGAAGCGCGGCTGGGGGGGCCGCTATCGACCGCGGCCGGGTTGATCGGAGGTGCGGCACTGATGGCGCTCGCTGATCAATGTCCGCAGCAACGCGGGCGGGGGGATGCGTTACCGGCGGATGGACTGGCGCTGGGCCTCGCGCAGGCGGCGGCCCTGATGCCGGGAGTA
Organism: Solirubrobacterales bacterium; assembly: GCA_040881895.1. Taxonomy (GTDB): domain Bacteria; phylum Actinomycetota; class Thermoleophilia; order Solirubrobacterales; family 70-9; genus 67-14. The sequence goes on from JBBECI010000015.1 coordinate 7,329, forward strand.
TCGAGAAACGGCGCCACCCTGACCGCTGCAAGAATGCGTCGTTTCTCGCGGGATCAGGCCAACCTGCTCTCGCGGACCGTTGCCCTGCCGGTCATCCTTGGAGCAGTGGCGCTGAAAGGGTCTCGCCTGGCCAGCCGTGGAATCAGCCGAAAGCAGGGGAAATGGCTGGCCGTCGGCGTTGCCACATCATTTGCCTCAACCCTGGCCTCAAACCGGTTGATCGGAATGGTCGAACGCGACCGCGCCCTGCTGCCTTACTCCGCCTACCGCATCGCCTTCGGCCTGCTGATCCTGGGTCGGCTGGCCTCTTCGGGCAGATCTGTTGTTGAATCGGAGCCAATGATCAACCCTGGGGATCAAAAGTGAGCGAAGAGGGCGAAGACGCCTATGCCCGCGCTGGTGTCAGCCAGAGCGATGCCGACCTGGCGGTAAGTCGGCTGGTAGCAGCACTGGCCACGGCAGATATCGGCCGACCTTCGCGCCAGATCGACCTGAGCGGTCACTACGCCGCCGTGATGCGCCTCGACGAAAAAACCGGGATCGCCCTCTCTACAGACGGGGTGGGGACCAAGCTGCTGGTGGCCGAGCAGCTCAACCGCTACGACACGGTGGGTATCGACTGCATCGCCATGAATGTGAACGACATCATCTGCGTCGGAGCCGAGCCGGTTGCGATGCTCGACTATCTCGCAGTCGAGCATGCGGACCCGGATCAGTGCGAGCAGATCGGAATCGGCCTCGCCCGTGGCGCAGAGCTGGCGGGAATCGAGATTCCGGGTGGGGAACTCGCCCAGATGGGAGACCTGGTCAAGGGCTTTGACATCGCCGGCGCCTGTTTTGGCACCGTCGCACTCGACTCGATCATCGACGGGTCTGCCGTCTCCCCGGGTGACGTCGTGCTCGGCCTGCCGTCCTCGGGGATTCATTCAAATGGCTACACGCTTGCCCGGAAAGCCCTCGAGGGAATTGCGATGGACGACGACCGGCTCGGCCGTCCCCTCGGAGACATCCTCATCGAACCGACTGAGATCTATGTCAAGGCAGTGATGGATCTGATCAACTCAGAGGTTTCAGTCCACGGTCTGGCCCACATCACCTCGGGCGGCCTCGACAACCTGCTCCGACTGAAGGCCGATGTTTCCTACAAAGTGAGCGACCCACTGCCGCCGCAGCCGATCTTTGATCTGATCGCATCGCGTGGCAAGGTGGGCGAAGACGAGATGTACGAGGTCTTTAATATGGGCTGCGGCTTCTGCTGCGTGGTTCCAGCCGAAGACGAAGCGGCTGCCCTCAGACTGCTTCGCGGGCACTACCCCTCGGCCGCAGGAATTGGCATGGTCGCACCCGGTCCAAAGGCCGTGACCCGGTCCTGACGGGCGCGGTGGATCGGACCGCGTGCTTGATCTGGCCGTTTTTTCCCGATCCTGGCCGAAAAAACCGCCGGGATGCGGCGCAAGGTAGCCTGTTTCTCCCATGGTTTTTCGCAGCCCGGACCGGTGAAATAGTGAGACTCGACTCCAGAAGTTCGTCGAGAAAATCCGCCTGTCCATGAACCACCCACCGGCAAGCGCACAGATGATCGGGACGATCCTGTCGGACCGATATCGGCTCGAGGCCAAACTCGGGTCGGGGGGAATGTCCACGGTCTATCTGGCCCGTGACGAGGTCCTTGACCGACCAGTCGCGGTCAAGTTGATGCATCAGGAGATGACCGAGCATGAAGAGCAGCTCGAGCGCTTCAACCAGGAGGCCAGAGCCGTAGCCAAGCTCTCTAACCCGAACATCGTCGCTGTAATCGATGCCGGGGAAGACAAGGGCAGGCCATACATCGTTTTCGAGTACGTCCAGGGCGAAACCTTGAAGCAGCGGATCAGCCGGGTCGGTGCTCTGGAGGCAACCGAAGCTCTGGCCTACGGCGTGGAGGTGGCCCAGGGCCTTTCAGTCGCTCACGAGGGGGAAATGGTTCACCGGGATGTCAAGCCGCAGAACGTTCTGATCGACGCGACTGGTCGGGCCAAGCTGACCGACTTCGGAATCTCCCGCCAGCTCAATGACGAGGGAATCACCGCCACCGGCAAGGTGATCGGGACGACTGACTACGTAGCGCCTGAGCAAGCCATGGGCAAAGACGTCGATCCGAGGTCTGACATCTACTCGCTCGGCATCGTGCTCTACGAGATGCTGACCGGTGACGTCCCCTTTGAGGCGGACAACCAGATCGGCGTGGCAATGAAGCACGTGAACGAGGAACTGCCCGATGTCCAGCTGAAGCGCCCGGACATATCGGCCTCATCAGCCCGGGTTGTCGACCTGGCTACGGCAAAGAACCCGGATGATCGCTACCAGACGATCGACGAAATGGCGGACGACCTTCAGGCTGCGCTGGAAGTTGAAGCTATCCGGGCCGGAGGGGCCACCGGTGAGGCAACCTCGGTGCTGGAAGCAGTGCCGCTGCCGAGCAGGCGGCTGCCAAGCAGACAGAGCTCGCCTTGGCCGGCGGTGGTGATGCTGCTGATCGCCCTGGTGATCGCTGGAGGCACCGCCTTCGTGATCTCCCAGGGTGAGACCGGAGGCGGTGGAGCTGGAGCTGGTGGATCTGGAGGTTCTGAGATCGAGCTGGTGGACTCCAGTGACTATGACCCCGAAGGCGACCAGACAGAGCATCCCGAAGAAGCACCGTTTGCCATCGACGAAGACGTAGCCGCTTCGGCGTGGACTAGCGAGACCTACCAGACAGCCACGTTCGAGCCGAAATCAGGTGTGGGGCTATGGATCGATGCCGGTGAACCGGTTGGTGCGACAGCCATGGAGGTCCTGACGCCCACGCCCGGCTGGACGCTTGAGGTCTACGGAAGCAATGAACCGATCCCCGATGCGGTGACCGACTGGACCAGCCTCGCACTGGTCCCCCAGGTGAGTGAACGACAACGGGTCGAACTGATTACCGCCGGAGAGCAGTACCGGTACTACCTGCTCTGGGCAACCAGCCCGGCCGACACCGAAGATGGCTACGGGGTGGCAATATCCGACGTCAAGTTGTTCAACTCAACCGCACTTGAAAGCTGAGCGGAGTAGCCGGCCTCAGGGCCTTCCTCAGAAGCTGTGCCGGGACTCACGTTGGTGGCGCTCAACCGCCAGCGCCACCAGACGGGAGCAGAGTTCGCCGTAGGGCAGCCCCGATGCTTCCCAGAGCTTTCCGTAAACCGATGTCTCCGTGAAACCGGGCATTGTATTGACTTCGTTCAGCAGAACCTTGCCGTCTGCTTCCACGAAAAAGTCACAACGGGCGAGTCCGGCGCAGTCCGCCAGGACGAATACCTCGGCAGCGAGCCGCCTCACCTGATCGGTCGTGCCGGCATCAATCGAAGCCGGTACCTCCAGCTTCATGAGGCCATCGGTGTACTTCGCCTCGAAGTCGTACCACTCGGCGTCCGCCAGAATTTCCCCCGGCAGTGAAACCTCCGGCTGGAGATTGCCTAGCACCGAACACTCAACCTCGCGGCCGTCCGAATTCGCTTCGATGATCACACGCGGATCGTGAGCGGCGGCCTCGGTTACGGCCGCTTCCAGGTCGGCGGGACCGTCCACCCGGGTGATCCCGACACTGGAGCCGAGCCGCGCCGGTTTAACCCAGAGTGGCCAGGCCATCTCGGTCGTCTTTTCTTTCCAGGAGTCGTCGCCTTCAACCGCCTGCACGAAGTCAACCTGGCTGATTCCGTTATCGGCGCAGAGACGTTTGAGGGTGAGCTTGTCCATACAGACGGCTGAGCCCAGGACTCCTGATCCAACATACGGCAGCCCCGAAGTATCCAGGGCACCCTGAGTGACGCCATCTTCACCGAAAGGACCGTGGAGCGCAGGAAACACAACTTCGGTACCGGCTACCTTCCCAGCCGCCGCCCCCTCTCCTGACAGGCCGGCCCCCGGCAGAATTGAGACCCGATCGCCATCGCAGATCCACTGTCCATCCTTCCCGATCAGAATCGAAATGACTTCGTGGCCCGCCTGGCTCAGGCCCGCGGCTACGGCCTCGCCTGAGTTCAGCGAAATCTCGTGCTCACTGGAGCGACCCCCGCTGAGTACCGCGACCTTCATCAGGGTGTTCCGCTTGCCCTGCTGGTTCCGGCTCCGCCCGAACCCTCAAATACACCAACCACCAGAACAATCCGTGTACCGGGATTGACGTTCGATCCCCCATCAGGGTTCTGGTCAATCACCCGGCCATCCTGGGGTTCGATATCAGTAGCCCTTTCCTCGACCGAAGGTGAGAGTCCGAGCCCGGTTATCTGAGCGATGGCGTCCGAGCGGGTAAGGCCGACCACATTCGGTACAGCAACAGTGGCCACGGGTGTCGGTCCCTTCGATACGACCAGCGCGACGGTCGATCCGGAGTCCACCTTGGTACCGGCATCAGGAGACTGGGAAATCACCTCCCCGGCGGGCCGGTCACTCGTCTCCTCTGTTATGGAAGATTCGAGTCCACGCGCGGACAGCTGCTGCTCGGCAGCGCTGCGGGTCTGGCCGACCACTGGTGGCACTGCAACCTGCCCAGGTCCGCTGGAGACCACCAGGGTTATTTCAGACCCTCGCTGAACTGACTCTCCGGCCGGCGGATCCGTCTCGATCACGGCATCGACCGGAACATCGGGGGAGTTCCGAGTCTCGACGGCTACCCCTAGGCCGGCCTCGTCCATCGTCTGCTCTGCCTGGTCCCTCGGCTGACCAATGACATCGGGAACCTTGATCTGGCCGGGTCCACCGCTCACCATCAGGTTTATGTCCGGATCCGAACAGAACCAGCCGAAGAGGCGACAGTCCCGATCAGCCTTACCGACCGGATCCTGATTGACAACCTGGTTGAACCGCACCTGCCGTTGAACACGCTCCACATCACCAACCTTGAAACCTTCATCCGAAAGCATGGAAATGGCGCTATCGATATCCGATCCGACCACACTGGGTACATCCACCGTGTTGCTGCGCAACATCCCCCAGAAAATCAAGCCGATCAGCACGCCTGCAACCACGGCGAGCACCCATGGCCACCGGTTCGCTGGCTCGAGAGCAACAGCTTCCGGATTGGCCACAGCGGCATCAAGGGCGACGATAAATGCCTCAGCGTCGGGGAAGCGGTCGTAGGGATCGCGCCGGAGCGCCGTCATCACGACTGCGTCAAGCGCTGGTGAAACGTCCGCATTCCAGAAGCTTGGCGGCGGCGGTTGCTCCGAAAGCTGTTTCAGGGCGACAGCGACCGCTGTCTCACCTTCAAACGGAACACGGCCGGTCAGGCATTCGTAAAGGATCACTCCGACCGAATACAGGTCCGATGCCGGCCCGACTTCGAGGCCCTCGGCCTGCTCGGGGGAGAGATAGTGCACCGTGCCAAGCACAGAGCCGACTTCGGTGATTTCCGAAAGGCCAGCGCGAGCGATACCGAAGTCGGTCACGGTCGTGAGCCCGGTGGCATCAACGATCACGTTCATCGGCTTAAGGTCGCGATGGATCACTCCATGCCGGTGGGCAAACCCTGCTGCCTCAAGTATCTGGCGCACTATCGCCACCGATTCGGTAGGGGTGAGGCCGTAGTTGATCAGCTCCCTGAGGGTGCGGCCGTCCAGGTAGGCCATCGCTATGTAGTAGGTGTGTTCCACCTGGCCGCGGTCAAAAATCGAAACAATGTTGACCTGCTGAAGTGCGGCCGCAGACTCGGCCTCACGACGGAAACGCTCAATGAACTCCGGATCCCGGGCAAAGTGGTCATGGAGGACTTTGAGGGCAACGCGCCGGGGCAGGTGAAGGTCATCGGCCAGCCATACATCTGCCATCCCACCAGATCCGATCAGCGACTGGACGCGGTAACGACCGTCGACTACCGTTCCCTCTGTCAATCGGGTCATTCAGTCATCCACCTATCAGTATCTCCATCACGCCGGCTGCTATCGGAGCCGCAACGGTACCGCCTTGGCCATCGGTGCACTCGACCGTCGCGGCAACAGCAATTTCCGGGTCGTCAGCCGGAGCGAATCCGACAAACCAGGCCTGGTTGGGAAGTCCGTCACACGCTTCACGGCCCGGGACTTCAGCTGTGCCTGTCTTGCCGGCTACATCGATACCGCTGAGTGCAGCCGCAGTTCCGGTGCCTTCGTTGACAACGGCCTTCATCGCATCGGTCAGCTGGGCTGCGGTTTCCTCAGACATGACCTCTGACTGGCGTGAGGGTTCCATCGAATCGACTGTCCGGCCGTCCACATCCTTGACCTGATCCCAGATTCGTGGCTTCATCAGGTCGCCACCATTGGCAATCGTCGCCGCAACCTCAGCCATCTGAAGAGGGGTCGTCAGCAGACGCTCCTGCCCGATCGCGATTCGGGCTACGTCTACCCCCTCACCGTCGCGCAACAAATCACCATCAGGTCCGAACACTCCACTAACTGATAGCTGATCAGAAGGAAGGTCTATGTCTGGCCTTACATTGAAGCCGAACCGGTCCATGTATTCGTAAAGTGTCTCTTCACCGACCCGACGACCGAGCTTCGCAAAAAAGGTGTTCACGGAGCTGGTCAGAGCCGTGGTGATATCGATCTCACCGAAAGAGGATCCGCCTGAATTGCCCAGCTCCTGGCCCTGAATCGTCAGCGAAGCAGGCGCGTCGATCAGGGTGTCGATACCTAGGGCACCACTATCCAGGGCTGCTGCTGCGGTGACCAGCTTGAATGTCGAGCCGGGCGGGTACTGACCTTGGGTGGTCCGGTTCAACAGCGGGGATCCAGGGTCCTGGTTCAACTCGGGCAACTCGTCCGGAACCAGGTTTGGGTCGTAGGGGGGTTGACTCACCATCGCCCGGATCCTCCCGGTCGATGGCTCGATTGCCACCACCGCACCGGGGCGGCCGTCCAACAGGTCGAAGGCCAGCTGCTGCGCCGTCGGGTCAAGGCTCGTGGAAACATTGTTGCCGGTCTGCTCACGGCCCCGCAACTCATCGAAAATGGATGTGAACTCGGAATTGACACCGGTCAGCTCGTCATTGTGAAACGCCTCGAACTCAGAGTTACCCTGTTCCGCGAAGCTGTAGCCAATGGGATGGGCAAACAGTCCACCGAGTGGGTACTCACGCACAAACTGCCGCGAAGCGCCCCGTCCGGTGCCTGATGACTTCGCAATCAAGGACCCGTCAGCTGCCGTTATTCGACCACGCTTGATCTGCTGGGCCTGAAAAAGCGGGCGCTTGTTGGCCTGCTCCTGGCGGAGATCGGCTGCTCCAAAAACCGCCCATTGGGAAGTGAACCCGATCAGCACCGCAAAACTGACTACGACGAAGCCGAAAAGCTTGATGATCCGTGAGTTCAAGTGAAGACCCCCGTCGGCGGTCCTGAATTACCGTCACGCGTTTCGCGCCGGGCGCGATCCGAAATCAGAAGCAACAGGGCAAGCAGAATGAAATTGGCAAGGATTGAGCTGCCCCCGTAGGAAATGAGCGGGAGGGTGACGCCGGTCAGCGGGATAACCCGTGTGACGCCCCCGATGATCACAAAAGCCTGAAAGGCGAAGACAGCAGTCAGGCCGGTGGCCAGGAGTTTCGAGAATCCGTCATTGGCCATCAACGCGACCTTGAAGCCACGGGCAGCGATGAGAAGGTAGACGCAGATGACGGCCGCGCCACCAAACAGACCCAGTTCGGAAACGATCAGGGTGTAGATCAGGTCTGTCTGGGCGGCGGGCAACAGAGGGTCAGTCCCTCCCGGAATAACCACCATTGATCTGGCAAAGCCCTCGCCGAACAGTCCGCCGTCTGCCTGGGCAAACATTGACTGCAGAACCTGGTAGCCGGCGCCGCCCGGATCCTGGTACGGATCCAGCCAGATGTCCACGCGGTCGGTTACGTGCGGCACCGTGCTGTAGATAACCCAGGCGCCAACCATAAACATGGCCATGCCGATGACCACAAATGACATCCGGCCGGTCGCCACATAGATCAGGGCGAGGAAGGCGGCGAAAAACATCAGTGAACTGCCGAGATCACGGATGAAAATCAGCATGAACATGGCTGCCCCCCAGACCACGAGCAGGGGTCCGAGATGCTTGATCGGCGGCAGCGTCACCCCCAGCACCCGCCGAGCACCAACGACCAGAAGTTCACGGTGCTCGCGCAGATAGCTGGCAAGGAAAATGACAATGCAGATCTTTGCCAGTTCCGCTGGCTGAAACCCGATCGGGCCGATTTTCACACCCAGATAGGCACCGTTTACCTGAGCCCCGATCAACGGAAGCCGCGGAGCGAGCAGCAGCGCTATGCCGGTCAGCGCGATCGTGTACCGGTAACGCTCGAGCACAGAGTAGTCACGGAGGAAATGGATTGCCAACGCGAACAGGACGAGGCCAAGGACAAACCAGTTGGCCTGGTCACGAGCCAGTTCACGAGCCAGTTCCGCATCGAGGCGGTAAAGCATCACCAGCCCGAACGCGGTCAGCAGTGCCATCAGGGGAAACAGGTAGGGATCAGCATTTGGCAACCGGATCCGGATGTAGATGTGAGTCGCGAGGCAGATCGCGAGGAAGTACAGGCCGTAGGAAAGGCTGAGGTTGCCGAGCTGGCTGTCGTTCTGGGCAAAAACCGCGGCAAACCCGATAGTCAGCAGAAGGGCTACCGGTATCAGCGCGAGCAGTTCACGATTTCGGGCAGACAGACCCGATACCCCGGCGCCCACCTAGCTGCCCTCGTTGCTCTCGATGTCTTCGATCAATGATGTTGCGTCCTCACGCGAGCGGAGAGAGTGGCCGGTGACCGCTTCCTGTCGCTGTGGACCCAGGTCCGAGGTCTGGACAGGGGCTGAATACCTGCGCTGATAGAGCGACAGTCCGAAGGGGAGCTCGTAAGGCACCCCCTGGTAGAGCGCAACACGACCAGCGTCGTCAGTCCCGAGGAACCAGGACTGGCGGCTCACCACGAACGCCCCGCCCAGAAGCACTGCGACGATCAGGAGCCCGGCAGCGACTCGCAGCAGGATCCCGGCTGTCCCGCGACTCTGGCCCCGGTCCGCTTCAGCACCAACGGGCTGCCCCTTACCGCCCCGGGCCCTTGAGATGAGCGTCTGCCCAGCTGTTCGAGGGAGGGGGCTGGCCGGATCCTCGACCTGAAAGAGGATGACGGTGATGTTGTCGCGACCACCAGCGATGTTGGCTTCATCCACCAGAACGCGGGTCGCCCCGTCAAGGCTGGATGACTCCTCAATCAAGGTCCGTATTCGCTCGTCGGAAAGCATCGTGGTCAGGCCATCTGAGCAGAGCATGAAAATGTCACCGGGATCAGCCGCTACCGCCTGGACGTCAACCTGAACCTCGGGCTCGGGGCCGAGCGCCCGGGTGATGATCGAACGCTGCGGGTGTTCTTCGGCTTGCTCCTCAGTGATCTGGCCGCGCCGGCGCATCTCCTCAACCAGTGAGTGGTCACGGGTCAGCCGCTGCAGGATCCCGTCGCGCAGCCGGTACGCCCGTGAGTCACCGACGTGGCCGATCACGACTTCTTCCCGCAGCGAGTCGACCGCGGCGACCGTGATCGTCGTGCCCATTCCAGCCAGCGAAGAATCGGAATGGGCGCGTTCGTGAATCGTCCGATTGGCAGCCCCGATAGATGATTCGAGAGCATCCTCAGGCAAGCCGGCGGGAAGCCCGTCGCTGAACACCTGAACCGCTGTCATCGAAGCCACCTCGCCGGCTTGGGCTCCACCCATTCCGTCGGCGACCACAAACAGTGGTGCCCGGGCGAGCATCGAGTCTTCATTCGCCTGCCGCTGACGGCCAACGTCGGTGCGTTCGGAATGTTGAGAAACCCTGATCATCTAGTCATCAACCTGGAGACGAAACGAAGTGTCGCCAATCGCCAGAGTCGAACCATCGGGGATCTCGACTTCTCCGGTCACCGGGGCGCCGTTGAGCAAAGTTCCGTTGGTCGAGTTCATGTCTTCAACGAAGTATCGACCAGCCCGAGGGTAAACCCTCGCGTGAACCCCTGAGGCGTACCGGTCAGTGAAGGCGATGTCGGCATCGGCAGAGCGCCCCAGAGTGACCCCGCCAAAGAGGTCGAACCTGCTGCCTCGATCAAGACTTTCGCTCGATTCGACAACCAGCCAGGCATCACGAACGGGTCCACCGCCCGACCTGAACCCCGTCTGGTCGCCGGACCCACCGTCAGTGCTGCGGCGCAGATCCTTGCGAGCTGTGAGCGCTATCCAAAGCAGAAAGAGGTAGAGAACACCGAGAAAGGCGAACTTGAGTGCTATCGAAAGTGGTTCAAAGTCCAAGCTGCCTCCGCGCTCTACCTCTCCAGCCTGAAACGGAAAGTGGTGGTGCCCAGTGTCACTTGGTCGCCGTCGCGCAGGCGGGACGCTGGCAACCGTCGCCCGTTGACCTTGATTCCGTTAGTCGAGTCCATGTCCACTATCTCCCACTGGCCATCTGCAGTTCGTCGCAACTCAGCGTGGCGGCGCGAGATATTGGCGTCGGGCAGTACGCAGTCGGCGACATCAGAACGGCCGATCACTGCCCTCGAGCCCGGGACTTCGATCCGTCGGCCACCGGCCTCAATCACCGCGACCGGCAGACGTCCGGACTGCCTGGCTGACGGCGGGCGCTCGGGCTGCTGCTTTGGAGGTGCTGAGTAGACCATCGTCTTGCCCTCCTCGGCCTGCTGAGGCTTCTCCCCCTCGCGTGCCGGCTGCTTGACGAGCCTCGTCTGAATCCCGAACTCGCCCAGCCGCAAGCGCTCGTCAGTGTTGAACTTGACCTCGGGCCGAGTCAGCAGGTCGTAACCTCGGGCCCGCGCGTGCTCGATCAGGTAGCCCGAGAGCTCCTGTTCGAGAGAGCGCTCGTACCCCTTGAGCTTCTCGCGGTCATCCGTCGACAGGTAAACCGTGTACTCGTTTGGAACGTAAACCCTTGAAACCGAGGCCGTCTGATGCGAGTCCATCTCTTTCGCCAGCTTGCGGGCAAGCTCCACGGGCTGAACCTCAGAGCTGAAGGCGCGGCTGAAAACCCCCTCGACGAGGCCTTCAATCCGGGCTTCGAAATTGCGGAACAGGCTCACTGCCGCTCCCCTCGGCTGCCCGTCAACGGGTCACTGGGCATTCGGGACACGTTCGGATTCTACGCCAGCAAGCCTGATCGCCCGCGTTCGTGCTCCTCCGCGGCGGTCCCTGACCCTGGACAGAACTTCACCCAGCAGGACCGCGATTGCGAGCCAGACGGCGAGTGCCACCAGATAAGTCGAGGAGGTGACGATCGGGAGCAAAAGGTCAGTCACGAATGTCGGGATGGAACTCTGCCACCCGTTGGGGACTTCTGCAAAACGCCCGAACAGAAGGCCTTTCCCGGTAACCGCCTCGGCCAGGGCAGTCAAGGTGAGGCTGGCAACGGCGACCACGACCCGATCGCGTGGTCGTATCGCAAAAGCCGCCAGGGCCGGCACTGCCGGCGCCAGGCCTACGGTGCCAAGAAGTGGTCCGAGAGGGACAAGCGCGAGTGTGCGGCCCGAGCCATGAACCAACAGGGCGGGGAGCGCGATGAGCAGCAGCGCTCCAAACGCAGCGCCAGTCAGGTCAGCCATGAGTCCGAGCCAGAGCGCCAGGACGAATCCTCCGAGGAGAAAGCCCAATCGAGGTTTCAGCAGAGTCAGCATCGCGGTAACCAGCGAAAGGAGGCCAACCGATGCCAAGTCGGCTACTCCAGTGAGGATCATTGCCGTCGCGCACATTCCGCCGGCGACGGCAGCTGAACCAATCCGGATCGGATCCCTCTCTCCGATGTGGATAGCCCGGCCGAGCCGATTGGGGGAGCGGGCGGCCTCACCCCTGACGGAGTCCTCGAGAAGTTCAAGATTTTCTTCCAGCGCAACACCCAGAGCCTCAACCTCGGGACGTCGGTCTGGATCCTGGTCGAGACAGTCATCAATCACGGCAGTCAGCGGAGCCGGCAGATCGGGGCGAATTCCGGCAAGCAGCGGAACCTCCTCGCCAAGGGCCCGGGCAGTCGCTCCCGGGGTCGCCTTACGACGCGGATTACAGCCGGTCCAGGCTTCAAAGAGTGTGAGAGCGAGGGAGAAAACATCGCCGGGCGGCCCCACTTCAAGTCCCTCGCCCTGCTCGGGTGACATATAGGAAAGAGTTCCGAGGACGTCGCCTGCGGCGGTCAGATCTTCACCATCCGTAAGGCGGGCAATTCCGAAATCCATCAGCTTCGCTCCGCTTCGGCGGTACGGGTACATCAGGTTGGCAGGCTTGATGTCCCGGTGGACCACACCGCGGGCATGGGCGTGGTCGAGTGCCTCGCACATGTCGGCGCCGATCTCGGCGATCTCGCGGTCACTGAGCAGGTCCCGATCAATCAACTCCCGCACCGTGTCACCCTCGACCAGTTCACTGACCAGAAAGGCACGGCCACCCTCGGCCCCGTACTCGTGATGGGTGAACTCGAACAGGGTGACAATGCCCGGGTGGCTGAGCCGGGCCGCTGCCTGAGCTTCGCGCTTGACTCTCGACCCGCTGCCTTGATCGGTTTCGATTACCTTCACCGCAACATCGCGTTCCAGCTTCATGTCCCAAGCCCGGTAGACCGTTCCGAAGCCTCCGCTACCAAGGCGGGCGTCGATCTCAAATCGCTGCATTACCGTCGTACCAATCATCTTGTTCTGAGGATTCGGGCAGATTGGCACTAAACCTGCGAATGGGCGACAATTCGCACACCGGCAGCTTCAATGCCCCATTTGTGGGGAAGGGGATAGATTGGATCCGCCGAACCCACAGCGGGACCCTTTCTTATGGATTATCCAGACCCCAACGATGAACTTGACCCGCCGGCCTCAACCGAGGCCCCTGAAGAGCTGCCGCAATCCAGACGCAGTGGCAGGGGTGGCGGACGCCGGGGCGGAGGCGCGGGCGAGGCAGGGGAGCGGAAACAGCTCATGATCCGCAGAGGCATAGCGCTGGGCGCGGGAGTTCTCGTGCTGATCCTTCTGGTGATCGGCACCAAAGGCTGTCTCGATGCGCGCAAGAACCGTTCTCTGGAGGACTACTCCTCAAATGTGACTCAGATAGTCGATGAGACGAACGCCCTCAGCGGATCTTTCTTCGGACTCCTCGAGGACCCAGGAGAGCTATCGGTAACGGAGTTCACCAGCGAAGTGGAATCTGACCGTGGCGCCATGGATGGATTCCTGAGCCGGGTCGAGAAGTTGAGCACACCAGGTGATATGGAATCAGCGCAGCAGACGCTGGTGCTCGCCTACCAGTTGCGCGCCAGCTCGATGGAAGCTATTGCCGCCCGCATGCCAACCGCACTCGGGGACGAGGGTCGGGAAGCCGCTATCAAGCAGATTTCAGGCCAGATCGGTGTGCTGGCAGCAGCCGATGTGCTCTTCAACCAGACCACTCGCCACTCGGTCGACAACACCATTTTAAACTTCGGTGCGAGCGCGCCGGCAGTGCCGCGCAGCACGTTTGTCCCAGATGCCGTCTTCTGGGGCGACCCGGCGAACCTGGACGATGCGCTTGGCGCTATCAGCGGCGGCACACAGCCCGCGGCTGACGGGGGAGTACATGGCACCGGACTCTCAACCGTTTCAATCGGGGGAGTAACCCTCGACAGCGAAGTCTCGACGGTTATTCCTGCCGGAACCGAACCTGCGGTCGAAGTCGGAGTAACCAACCAGGGGGAGTCGGATGAGTCCGATATCACCGTCTCGGTATCTGTGGACGGGGGCAGTGGGCTCGAACAGACGATCCTTTCGTTGGCTGTAGGAGAAACCGGCACCGCCTCGATTCTTTTGACCCCTGCGCCGACTGGCGAGATCACACTGGAGATCAAAGTCGCTCCAGTCTCAGGGGAGCTGGTCCTCGACAACAACGAGGCGACCTACACCGTCTCCTTCGAGTAGGCGTCTTGAGAGTCGCCTACCTCGGCCCGGCAGGCACCTTCAGTGAGGACGCCGTACGTTCGAGCGGTTTTGGTGGCGTGGAGTTCGAAGCGATCCCCTGCGAGACGATCCTCGAGGCGATTGAGTCAATCGGGCATGGTCGCGCTGACCGGGCGATGGTGCCTATTGAAAACTCGATTGAGGGTTCGGTCCGGAACACGATGGACGGACTCGCAGCAGATGCTGATTCGGTCCGGATCATCGGGGAGTACGTGCATGAGGTTCGTTCGACCCTGATCGCGGCGCACCCCATCTCACTGGAGCAGATCAAGGTGGTCATCTCGCATCCGCAGCCCCTGGCGCAGTGCGCTCGCTTTCTTCGAGAAGAGCTTCCCGACGCGGAGCTCCGCGTCGCCGACAGCACCAGTTCTGCAGTCCGTGAAGTCAGTCTCGGTGAGAGCGGGCTGGCTGCCCTGGGGCCAGCTACCGCAGCGCCAATCTACGATTGCGTGGTAATCCGAGAGGGGATAGAGGACGAACCCGGAAACCTGACGCGATTCGTCTGGCTGGCCCCGGGCGGCGCCGACTCACCTGACGCGGGTGCCGGCTCCGACGGACCCAGAGACCCGGTCACAAGCGGCTGGAAGACGACCCTGGTCTTTTCCGAGCTCGGTGACGATCAGCCAGGGGCACTCGTCGAGGCACTTCTCGAATTTTCCCGGCGCAAAATAAACCTCGTTCGGATCGAGTCCCGGCCCCAACGCCGTCAACTTGGCCGGTACCGGTTCTTCATCGATGTCGAAGGCCGGGAAACGGATCCTGATGTCGCCGAAGCGCTCGACGGACTTCGACTCAAAGCGGGTTCCGTCCGGGTGCTTGGCTCTTACCCGGGGGCTTCGGAGCCGTCCTCCGCCTGACCTTTATCGTCATTCCCATCCAACTCGGTCTCATCAGCCACACTCGCGTCGGCCAGTTCCTCCACCTCAGCAGGGGCCTCCACCTCAGCGGATGCTTCCACCTCAGACAACTCCTCCTGACCCGGCATGGACTCGACATCGCCCACAGCAGCGTCGGACTCAACCACCAGCGCGACGGCACTTATGTGATCGCCATCCCGCACATTCATCACCTTGACACCCTGGGTCGAGCGACCGATCTTGCGAATGCCCTGAACCGAAGTGCGCTGAACCATTCCATTCTCCGTGATGAAGAGAAGATCCTGGTGTTCACGAACTATCAACGCTCCGGCGAGACCCCCCTTGGTCTCGGTAAGTTTCGCGGTAAGGACGCCCTTTGTCCCGCGGTTCTTGACCGGGTACTCAGAGAGGGCGGTGCGCTTGCCAAAGCCGTTTTCAGTCACAACCAGCAGCTCGGCGTCATCGCGGGCGACATTAAGGGCGAGCACCCGATTGTCCTTCTGGCTGACATTCATTCCCTTGACACCGCTGGTACCGCGACCCATTGGGCGTGCCTGTTCCTCGTTGAAACGGCTGGCGTGCCCTGACTTTGAGACAAGAAGAAGGTCGTCGTCACCAGAGGTCAACTGAACACCGACCAGTTCGTCGTTGTCACGGATCTTGATCGCAATGATCCCGTCCGCCTCAATCCGCGTGTTGTAGTCAATGAATTCAGTCTTTTTGACCTGGCCTTGGGCGGTTGCGAAGACTATGTAGCGATTTTCCTTGAACTCGCGCGTCGGGATGACCGTCATGACCCGCTCACCTTCACGAAGGGGCAGCAGGTTGACCAGCGCGCTCCCGCGCGCGGTCCGTTGCCCTTCGGGCAGCTCATAGACCTTCTTGCGGTAAACCTTGCCGGTATTGGTGAAAAAGAGCAGATAGTCGTGGGTCGAACAGATGTGAAGGTGCTCGATGTAGTCGCCCTCTTTGAGATCCATCCCGGTGACCCCGATGCCCCCACGATGCTGCTGACGGTAGGAATCGACGGCAATCCGTTTCACATAACCGGACTTGGTCAGGGAGATCACCATCTGCTGTTCAGCGATTGTGTCCTCGATGTTGACATCCCCTCCGAAGGGTTCTATCGAGGTACGCCGGTCATTACCGTGAGTCTCGGTCAGCTCCAGCAGTTCCTCGCGCACAATTGCGTAAACCCGGTTTTCGTCACCAAGGATTGCCCGAAGTTCGGTGATCAGTTCCATTAGTTCCGCATGCTCGGCCCGGATTTTTTCCGACTCCAGTGCTGTCAGACGCTGCAGTCGCATATCGAGAATCGCCTGGGCTTGAGCGCGGGACAGATCAAAGCCTTCGATCAGCCCGTCGCGAGCAGTATCGGGGTCCGGCGAAGACCTGATCAGCTTGATTACGGCATCGAGGTTGTCGAGCGCGATCAGCAGGCCTTCGAGGATGTGAGCGCGCGCTTCTGCCCGACGTAACTGGAACTGCGTACGCCTGGTCACGACTTCCCGCTGGTGCTCGACGTAATGGCGGATCATGTCCCGGAGTCCGAGAGTCCGCGGCACGCCTTCGACCAGCGAAACCATGTTCATGCCAAACGATGTCTGTAGCTGTGTCTTCTTGAAGAGATTGTTGAGTACGACATTGGGAACCGCGCCCCGCTTGAGTTCGATTACCACCCGCATGCCGGTGCGATCAGTTTCATCCCGCAGATCCGAAATGCCGTCGAGCTTCTTGTCCCTGACCAGATTTGCGATCTTGACAATGAATCCGGCGTCGCCGCCCTTCTTGACCGTGAACGGCAGCTCCGTCACTATCAGCGCTTCCTTGCCAGCCTTTAACGGTTCGGAGTGAACCTTGCCGCGAACCCGCACGCTGCCACGGCCGGTTTCATAGGCCTCGCGAATGTTGCTCGGATCCATAATTCCGCCACCTGGGAAATCGGGCCCCTTGACGTGCTTCATGAGACCCTCAAGGTCAATTTCGGGGTCGTCGATGAAAGCTGCCACCGCACCGGAAACTTCACGCAGGTTGTGAGGCGGGATGTTGGTCGCCATACCGACCGCAATGCCTGAAGCGCCATTTACGAGCAGGTTCGGGAAACGAGACGGAAGAACCAGCGGCTCCCGCTGCGACTCGTCGTAGTTGGGTCCGAAATCAACCGTGTCGGAGTCGATATCGCGCAGCATCTCCGTCGCCAGACGAGTGAGGCGAGCCTCGGTGTAGCGCATCGCGGCGGCCGAATCATCGTCGATGGATCCAAAGTTCCCCTGTCCGTCAGCGAGGGGGTAGCGCAGGGAGAAGTCCTGTGCCATCCGAACCAGGGTGTCATAAATTGAGGCATCGCCGTGAGGGTGGTACTTGCCCATCACCTCTCCGACGATAGTGGCGCTCTTTCGGTAGGGCCGGGTTGGCTGGAGGCCGAGGTCGTGCATCGCGTAGAGGACCCGGCGGTGTACGGGCTTCAGGCCATCACGGACATCGGGAAGCGCGCGGCCAACGATTACGCTCATCGCATAATCGATGTAGGAGGAGCGCATTTCCAGTTCGAGTTCGCGCTCCTCGATGTGGCCGGTCAGGGCTTCAAGCGCCATCAGGCGACGGTCCCCTCAAAGCAAAGGAGGTGGGTCAGATAACCCTGTCGGGCAGGTAATGAAAGATCAGACATCAATGTTGCTCGCCTCCTTGGCGTAGGTCTCGATGAAGTCGCGGCGCGGCGAAACCTGGTCGCCCATCAGCATCGAGAAGATCTGGTCGGCGGCGGTTGCGTCTTCAAGAGTGACCCTTTGGAGGGTGCGGCTCGCAGGATCCATCGTCGTTTCCCGAAGCTGGTCGGCATTCATCTCACCAAGGCCCTTGAACCTGGTCAGCTGGACGCCGTGCTTGGCCAGGTCCAGCACTGCGCGATGAAGGTCGGTGAACGTCCTCGCCTCCTCCACACGGTCCTTCATTGTCACCCTGAACGGGGGCCTTCCGAGCGAAGAGAGTAGTTGCTCGTGAACATCGGCAAAACGACGGTATTCAGTGCCCTCGAAAAGTCGGGCCGGCAGCACATGGTTGCGGGCCAGTCCGGACTTGTTGTGAATCGCCTTGACCACCGTGTCCTCCCCCTTACTCGCGAGGATTTCCGTTGTGAAAATGTCGTCTTCGTGATCGGCAGCGCCCAGTACCTTGCGGACTTCATCGATCGAAATAACCGCCTCGTCCAGTATTCGCGACTCGGCAATAAATCTGATGACCTCGTTGCCAAATTCGGATTGAAGAGCGGTGGACCACCCTTCGTACTCCTTCGACTGACGCACATAACGTTGCCAGCGATCTTTGGTCAGCTTCAGTGACTTGCCATCGGAATCCTCGATCTCAAACTGGTCAAACCGATCGCGGAGAAGCAGCTCCTCCAGCTCCGACTCCTTGTCGAGGTAGGTCTCCTGATTTCCGCGCTTGACTTTGTAGAGAGGCGGCTTGGCTATGTAAACGAATCCGGCGTCGATCAGTGGCTGCATCTGCCGGTAAAGAAAGGTCAAAATCAGGGTTCGGATGTGTGCCCCGTCAACGTCAGCATCCGTCGCCATGATGATTTTGTGGTACCTGGCCTCCTCAATGTTGAACTCATCGTGAATGCCGGTTCCGATGGCGGTGATCATCGCCTGGATTTCGTTGTTGGCCAGAACCTTGTCTATCCGACTCTTCTCCACGTTCAGGATCTTGCCCCTGAGGGGCAGAACCGCCTGGGTTGAGCGGTCGCGGGCCTGCTTTGCCGAGCCACCGGCAGAGTCACCCTCGACCACGAACATCTCGGCATGTTGCGGGTCGCGAACGGTGCAGTCAGCGAGTTTGCCCGGCAAAGTCGAATTTTCAAGCGCCGATTTGCGACGCGTCAGATCCCGGGCCTTGCGAGCGGCCATCCTCGCTCTTGAGGCCTCTACCGCCTTGGTAATTATCCGGCGGGCCTCTCCGGGGTTTTCCTCAAGAAACTCGGCCAGCTTGCGGTTGACCGTTTCTTCGACAAGGCCACGAATTTCCTGATTGCCAAGCTTGGTTTTGGTCTGGCCTTCGAACTGAGGGTCGTGAAGTTTGACCGAAATAACAGCAGTCAGGCCCTCGCGAACGTCCTCGCCTGCCAGATTGTCGTCCTTCTCCTTGAGAATGCTCTTACCGCGAGCGTAGGCGTTCAACGTCCTCGTTAGCGCCGAGCGGAACCCTGACATGTGGGTGCCGCCTTCGTGGGTGTTGATGTTGTTGGCAAAACTGAAGATCGACTCCTGGTAAGAGGCGTTCCACTGCATGGCGACCTCGACAGCGCCCTCGTCCTCACTCCCCTCGAAGTAGACAACCTTCTCGTGCATCTCCTCCTTGTTCTGGTTGAGATACCTGACGAAATCTTCGATTCCGCCGTCGTACTGAAACGACTCGGTGTCACCGTCCGGGCGCTCGTCGACAATGTCAATCTTGAGTCCGCGAGTCAGGAATGCCGTCTCGCGAAGTCTGTCAACAAGGGTCATGAAGTCGTAGTCGACTACCTCGAATATCTCGTCATCGGGAAGGAAGGTGATTTCAGTCCCGGTCTCGTTGGTGGCTTCCCCTTTGGCCAGGGAATCCTGTGGATGACCGCGTTCGTAATCCTGATCCCAGACAAAGCCGTCTCTGCGAATCCGCAGGTGGAGTTTTTCGGAGAGTGCGTTGACCACAGACACCCCGACCCCGTGAAGGCCTCCGGAAACCTTGTAGCCGCCGCCATCACCGAACTTGCCACCAGCGTGGAGGACGGTAAGCACCACCTCGGCGGCCGGCCTCTGCTCCTTCTCCATAATGTCCACCGGTATTCCGCGACCGTCATCACGAACGGTGCAGCTGTTGTCCGGGTGTATGGCAATCGAGACTGACCCGCAGTGCCCAGCCAGGGCTTCGTCGACCGAATTGTCCACCACTTCATAAACCAGATGGTGCAGGCCGCGGGGGCCGGTGGAGCCGATGTACATACCGGGCCTCTTGCGGACAGCCTCAAGGCCTTCGAGAACCGTGATGTCTTTTGCGCCATAAGACGCATCGCTGCTGCTCGTGTTGTCAGCCAATTACTGCCTTTCAAGTGCCGGTAGATGGCCCCGAACAGCTCAGATCTCACCAGAAGGAGAGAGCCTTGGAAAACCATTTCTCACCTTCCATGATACCAGCACTGGTCGGATCTAAACACCCGCCCTAAAGGAAAAATCCCTGCAAATCACACATTTTTTACAAGGTCGTAAATGATTTGATGCAGTTCGTCTCAGGAAACGGTCCGGAAACGCAGCTCTCTTGGTGGATCGGAGTCCACCATTGACCCCAAAATATCCCTCAAGCGCGGCTCCATGAGGCTCAGTTCCTGGCTCCAGACGGCACTGGCACAGTCGACGTAAAGGACTCCTTCTACCTCTTCCACAACCTTGGTAACGGCCGCAATTCTCTCACCCACCGCCTCCTCCCAGATCGACTGGATTCGGGCAAGAGGTGTCTCTGGCTGGATCTCGGCCTTGAACCTCGCGAGGGCCTCTGAAGCCCTGAGAGGCCTCGCGCTTCTTCCTCGTAAATCCCTCATCCTGTATCTGCCCCGGTTGTTTTGACGGAGTGTTCTGCTGTTCTCTCAAGCAGGCCCTGAATCGGCACCACGCCCACGCCCTCTCGTTCCGGTACGAGTTCGCTCTCCGCTGCTGTGATCACGCTCTGGCCTCCTTCCAGAAGGCGTTCTACCAGCAGCTCTCGGCGGTGAGCATCGAGCTCACTCATTACGTCATCCAGGAGCATCAACGGTGGGTCGGCTCCGCTTTCCAGCAGGGCGTCTCTCTCGGCAAAAAAAAGGGACAGGAGACCTATCCTCTGTTGACCCTGAGACCCGAAACGCCGGAGTTGGCGACCTCCCAGTTCGAGTCGGAGTTCATCGTGATGGGGACCCCAGCTGGTGCGCCCCAGGCGGAGGTCAGTGTCAACCCTCTCCTCCAGACCTCGTTCAAGCTCGTCCGGATCCCCGACAGCTCCAGCGCGGTACGAGAGCGTGCTGCTCCCCTCCAGACCCAGATCAGCGCTTGACTTTTCGAAGTATCCAGACAAAGCTTCTACTGCTTCCGCCCGGGCCCGGCTCAGCTCCGCGCCTGTCTCTGCCACCTGACGGTTCCACACCCCCAGTTGACTTCCGTCGGCAGAACCGGACGCTATTCGTGAGAGCAGGGCGTTCCTTTGTGCCAGAGCGCGCCCGAAGGCCGCGCGCAACTCGCTTCGACCAGGCCACCTGGCTGCTACCCATGAATCCAGGTGAGCTCTTCTGGTAGCCGGAGGACCCTTCACTATCTCAAGTCGATCCGGGGAGAAGACGGTCACCATCGGACGGTAGTTCAAGGCACTGGAGCGCTCAATCGGTGCTCCATCCATGTTGAACCTGGTTCCTTCGTTACGACTGACCGCTGCCATGAATTCATGGCGAGAGCCTCGACCGTCGTCCGTTCTTACCGTGGAGCGGGCCCAGGGAGAGCCGAATGGGATCAGGTCACGGCGGTCTCCCGTTCTGAAGGATCTCCCCGCCAGACCGAAGTAGATGGCTTCAACGAGGTTTGTCTTGCCGGCGCCGTTGGGGCCGACTACGGCGGTTATTTGCGGGTTCAGCTCGAGTTTTACCCCGTCGAGCGACCGGATCCGGTCAGCCGCAACCGAGGTGACCAGCACGGTTACTCGTTGAGGCGGATAGGCATAACGAGGTAGCGAAATCCATCGCCTTCAATCGGCTCCAGAAGTCCAGGGCGGAGCGGGGAAATAAGCCGTAACAGAATCTCGTCGCCATGCACGGCTTCGATGCCGTCCCTGAAGAACTCGTGGTTGAAACCAATGCTCAGTTCCTCACCCTCAAATGCGGCCGGGAGCTTCTCTTCTGCGTCTCCGAGGTCTGGTGTCTCAGCGGAAATAGTTAGTTCGCCAGGTGACAGGGATACCTTGAGGGGCCTGTTTTTCTGAGCCATCTGGCTCACCCTTTTGACTGATTCAAGCAGTTCAATCCGAGGCAGTCTGATGTCGTGATCGTAAGTCTCCGGAAAAAGCTGTTGGTAGTTGGGAAACTGGCCATCCACGGTCGTGGTTGAGAGCACGGTTCCGTCAACGACGAAGATGACCTCCCGATCGGTGATCGTCAGACTGACCATTTCCGACTCACTGGATGCCAGGAGTTTGGACAACTCCTTCAGAGCCTGCGCGGGGATGTTCCTGTCTATCTCAACCGAAACCGCTTCCTTCAGTTTGGTCTCTTTGACAGCGAGGCGGTAGGAGTCGGTCGCGACCATCGTCAGGCTGTTTCCAGAAGCCAGCACCTGGACGCTGGTGAGAACCGGGCGCATATCTTCTTTTGAAGCAGCTCGGGCAACCAGGTCGATTGTTTCGATCAGGGAATGCCGGGAGAGCTTAATCGGGTTTTCGCCAGGGGTAGGGAGTGGAGGAAAATCTTCACTGGAAAGAGTGCGGATGTGAAAGTTCGAGCTCCCGGATTGAATAGCAATATCCCGCTCCGCTGGCCGGTATTCGATCTCTGCTTTGCCTGCCCCAAGCAGTCTCGATATATCTGAAAAAAGGCGGCCAGGGAGTAGAACTTTGCCGTCACCTTCGATGACTCCGTCCACATGGACCGGAGTTTTGAGGCTCATATTCCCATCGGTTGAACTGAATGAGAGACGGCCTTCCTCGGCCGTAACAAGGATGCCACCCAGAGCCGGGTTCACGCTACCTGTTGAGATCGTCCTGGCTGCGAGGGAAAGCTTCGAAGAGAGCTCTGAGTTTTCTATTGAGAACTTCATTTACTGATCCCTATTGGTTTATTAAGTCTGTGCATTGAAAGGTATAGCCGGGATTTCCCATTATAAAAGGGGTCTGTGGCCGGCCACTTGTGGAGACAGGATGATTCTTTCACCCACTCCGGCGTCTTACTGCTTCCCTATGACTGATGTGTGGAGAGTAGCGCGGAGTGAGTCCACAGCGGTCGTGACTTCAGGATCAACTGAGACCTGACTGGAGACACGGTCGATTGAACTGATGACGGTGGAGTGGTCACGACCGCCGTACAAAGCAGCGATCTGAGGGAAGGAGAGGTTTGTCATTTCTCTCGTGAGGAACATCGCTACATTCCTGGCAGTGGAGGTTTGTCGGTCCCGCCTGCGAGATATAAGGGTCTCCACGTCGGTCCCGAAATATCCTGCGGTCACGTCTCGGATCCTCTCCGGTGTCAAGTGGATCGTCTCAACCTTCTTTTCAGGGAAAACCCTCGCGACAAGGGCACTGTCGAAGGGTGAGGAGCGCAGAGATGCTTCGGCGATCGTTCGAGTAAGGGCCCCGTGGAGTTGACGAAGATTAGTTTCCACCCGCCTGGCCAGGAGCGTCAACGCTTCCTGGTCAACCACCTCCAGACCAGCCTCGGTTACGAGGTGCCTCAACACAGAGAGTCTCGTAGCCAGATTGGGGGCAGTGATCTGAGCAGTGAGACCCCACTCGAATCTGTCCGAAAGGCGATCAGTCAGAGTGGTTATCTCGGCGGGAGACCTGTCTGCTGACAGAACAATCTGGCTCCCGGATTCATAAAGAACGTTGAATGTGTGGAAGAACTCCTCCTCAGTGTGAGGCTTTCCCGCTATGAACTGGATGTCGTCTATCAGGAGGACGTCGATATTTCTGTAACGGCGTTTGAACTCAGCGGTGCCATTCTCTCGAAGTGATGCGACAAATTCCGATGTGAAAGCCTCCGCGTTTGTAAATCGAACAACCAGTTCGGGGAGGTTGCGTTCGAGGTAGTTGGCGATCGACCCGAGCAGGTGAGTCTTGCCAAGCCCGGGATCTCCATACAGGAACAAAGGGTTGTAGGCCTCAGCCGGAGCCTCCGCCACAGCCAGTGAGGCGGCGTGGGCAAGGTGGTTACCCGGTCCGATTACAAATCGGTCGAACTGATGGTTCGGGTTGGTGATTTTCTCGCCCGTTGTCCAGGAGTCGCTCTCTTGATCAAGGGGGAGCTCTGCGAAAGTAATCTCTGTTATCGACGACTCAACCCTCCTGACCGCGTGAAGTATGAGGTCGCCATAACGTTTTTCAGCCCAGGTTCGCACTGATTCCGGAGCCTGGAGAAAAAGTGTTTGGCCCCGTCTGCCAACCGGCTCAAGCGGAGCCAACCACATTCTGAAAGTGGACTCGGGGAGGCTCGAGTTCAAACTCCTGCCGACTTCGCGCCAGAGCTCAATAACCGAATCTCCACCGGAATAAACGGCGCTTTTTCGCGGGTTTTCTTGCTTTGCAGTGGGCGTCATGTGGGTCTCGGGTGGCCCGAAACGAGCCATCACCGACCATACAACGGGACACCTCACTTTCGAGCCCCTGCTTCGCAAATCGCGGATTAAAGTTCTTTGAGGTACAAGTTGGACGGCTGACCCTTATACTCCGCGACTCTCATGAAGCGCACTTACCAGCCAAAGAAACGCAAGCGGGCCAGAACACACGGATTCCGAGCCCGAATGAGCACCAAGGGTGGCCGCGAAGTAATCCGGCGTCGGCGCCGCAAGGGCCGTAAGCGCCTTTCAGTCTGAGTATGGCTCGCTCCGGCTCTGGCTCCCCCAGACGCCGCCGCCTCTCCCGCAGCGGTGACTTCAAGCGGGCCTACAGGGAAGGTTCCTCCAAAGCAAGCCGATACCTGGTGCTCTATCGCTTCAAGCGGGGAGACGAGGACAGTCCCGCAGCCCGGCTGGGTGTATCCGTGTCAAAGAAACTCGGCGACGCTGTCACTCGCAACCGGATTAAGAGACTGCTGAAGGAGGCCTTCTGGGCCAAAGTCAGCCAGGAGAATTCAGTCGAGGACTTTGTTCTGGTTGCCAGGCCTGCGCTGGGACCTTTGATCGAAGAGCAGGGCTTGACTGGTGCCGCTGGATGCGTAGAAGAGGTGTTAGGGGAGAAGCCACCACCCGATGGAGCCGGGCGTTCCACGTGAAACGGATTTTTCTGGCACCGGTTCACATCTACCAACGCTTGATCTCCCCCCTCACGCCCAGACGCTGTAAATACGAGCCGACCTGCTCCACCTACGCCATCGAGGCGGTAGAACGCTTCGGAGTCGTACGGGGTACAGTTCTCGCCTGCTGGCGAATTATGCGCTGCAACCCCTTCAGCCACGGTGGCTTTGATCCCGTGCGCGAAGAGTTCACTTTGAAAGTCGGCCCGACGGATCCGGCCGAATACCACGGAGACTCGAAACCTCGTTGATTCCAATAGCTGTAACAGTTATCGCCAACATCCTCCAGCCACTGATTGACGTGGCCAATGCGGTGCTGGAAGCTTTCCACGGCTGGGGGCTCAGCTGGGGAGGGGCGATCATTGCTTTGACGATTGCGACCAGGACTTTGCTCATCCCGCTTACCTACAAGCAACTGAAGGGGATGAGGGCTCTTCAGGCCTTTCAGCCGCAGATAAAGGAGCTTCAGGAGAAGTACAAGAACGACCGTCAGCGCCTGTCACAGGAGATGATGAAGTTCTACCAGGAGAACAAGATCAATCCGCTTGCCTCCTGTATTCCCCTGATCGCCCAGATGCCCATTTTCATCACGCTCTTCTACACATTGAGGGGCCCATTGAGAGACGACATGTGTGGCCAGTCCGCTGTGCCGTGTGGTGAGGTGCTGAACCCTGCCACAGGTCAACTGGGTGGGTGGGGCGAGTCCTTCCTTTTCATCCCGGACCTGACAGCAAAGGCAGCGGGTGCAGTCTTGATCGCCCTGATCGTTCTCTATGTCGGCACCCAACTGGTCTCAGGACTGATCATGGCCACGACGGCAGATCGCAACCAGAGGCTTTTGATGATGGCATTGCCATTTATCTTCATCCCGTTCATTATCGGGTTTCCAGCCGGCCTGATCCTGTACTGGATCACGACCAACTTCTGGACGATTGGCCAGCAGGCTGTTGTCAACAAGGTGATTCCACCTCCCGCCCAGCTTGACCCGGCGGTCGCGGCGGCCGTAAAAGCCCCGCCTCCACCTCCACCTCGCAAGAAGAAACGCCGGCGCTAGGGCCGTAGACTGGCGAGTATGGAATCGACTGAGTGGCCGACAGAACCTGCCGATCGCGTACAACTTCTGGTTGAACGCGTCCTTGACCAACTCGACCTGGATGGGGAAGTCGTAATTGAAGAGGACGAGGAATCGATTACCGCAACCGTCGAAGGTGATGAGGATTACGGCCTTCTGATCGGACGGAGGGGCCAGACAATCGACGCGCTCCAACTGCTCTGCTTCCAGGGTGCCTTCCAGGGCTTTCGTGAACGCAAGCGGGTCGTGCTCGATGCCGCCGGCTACAGGGAGAAGCGCGAGGAAGTCATCACGGGTCGCGCCAGGCTTGCGGCAGAGAAAGCGGTGTCAACCGGCGGTGAAATCGAACTTGATCCGATGCCGGCGCGCGAGCGTCGCGTCGCGCATGAGTTCCTGAAGGAAAATATTGAGGTCGAGACTTACAGCACCGGGGACGAGCCACAGCGCCGCGTCGTGGTGGCCCCGCTGATTACCGATTGAGTACTCCAGTCCGGCCTGACCCGGACCCGGCCCTGATCATCCGCCTGAAGCCGATGCTGGAGATGTTGGCCACTGACCCGGCCTCGCTCAGCTCGGTCGTCGACCCGCATTCCGGGGTGGAGGTCCATCTGCTCGACAGTCTTTCCGGCACTGTCCTTGAGGAGCTCGAAAACGCGGATTCGGTGGTTGATATCGGTTCTGGAGCAGGATTCCCGGGAATACCCTTGGCTGCTGCCCGCCCCGCGACAAAGTTTGATCTGATCGACTCCATTGGCCGCAAGGTGGACTTCATGGAGCGAGCGATCTCCACCCTCGGGCTGGACAACGTTAAAGCCATGAAGACCCGGTCCGAGGAATGGGCCGCCGCTGAGGGTCGCGACGCCTATTCGGTTGCCACGGCCCGCGCCGTAGCCCCGCTTTCGGTTCTGGCCGAACTGGCCTCCCCACTGCTGTGCGAGGGCGGCTCACTCGTGGCGTGGAAGGGAGCCCGTGAGCTGGAAGATGAACTGGCGCTCGGTGCCGTTGAGGCAGAGCTCGCGATGAGTCTCGACCGGGTTGTAACGGTTCGCCCCTTTCCTGCGAGCAGGGATCGACACCTCTACGTGATTCGCAAGACGGGGCCGACACCGGAGCGGCTGCCAAGGAGGCCGGGCATGGCTCGCAAGCGCCCGTTTGCGGGCTGAGCCCGCGGTCGGCAACGGCTCGCGGTGCCGGTGAGAAAGGCTCTAAGCTGAACCGGCGATGAACTCCTGGCAGCTAAACAGATGGGTCTGATTTATGCCGTCGCCAACCAGAAGGGCGGCGTAGGAAAGACCACTACTACCGTGAATCTGGCTGCGGCTCTGGCCTCACTTGGCCAGAAGACGCTCGTCGTTGATCTTGATCAGCAATGCAACGCGACGGTTGGACTCGGCCTCGATCGAAATGCCAGACCCTCCACCTACGAAGTCATCTCCGGTGATTTCACGCTGGCCGAGGCTGCACGGGAGTCTGGTAGCGAAAACCTCTGGGTTGTGCCGGCAAGCAGGGATCTGGCCGGCGCGGCAGTCGAACTCCCCCGGTTTGAAAACCCCAACTTTCGCCTGCGCGAACAGCTCGGACCGCTACGGGAAGAGTTCGATGCTGTCCTGATGGACTGCCCTCCGGCGCTCGGACCGGTCACGGTGAATGCCCTGGTTGCGGTGGACCGCGTGATCGTGCCGGTTCAGGCGGAGTATCTGGCCCTGGAGGGGCTGGCTGAGTTTCGTGAGACGATGGCCACGGTCAAGCGTGAACTGAATCCGAATCTCGAGTTGGCCGGGATCGTTGTGACGATGCATGATGAAAGGACCCGCTTGGCTCAGGATGTCGAGAGAGATCTTCGCGAGCACTTCCGGGAGGACGTCTTTCGCAACGTCATTCCGAGGACCGTGAGGCTGGCTGAAGCACCCAGTTACGGAATACCGATCATTGACTACGCACCCGCTTCTCGCGGAGCAGCCGCATATCTGGCTCTGGCAAACGAGGTTCAGGCGCGTGGCTGAGCGCCGGGGAATGGGCCGCGGGCTTGGGGCGATCCTGCCCGTGTCCGCTTCCGGGACCGATATTCGGGAGTTGCCTGTGGATTTAATCGAACCAAACCCGAATCAGCCACGCCGACGTTTCGACGAGGAGGCCCTGCAGGCCCTCACCGACTCAATCGCCGCAAGCGGGGTGATACAACCGTTACTGGTCAGAGAACTTGGTAACGAACGATACGAACTAATAGCAGGAGAGCGTCGTTGGCGCGCCGCGCAGGAGGCTGGAATTGAACGTGTTCCAGTGGTCGTTCGTGACTCGGATGAGGCTGATCGTCTCGAGGTGGCACTGATTGAAAACATGGTTCGTGAGGATCTCAATCCTGTCGAAGAGGCTCGTGCCTGCGCTGCCCTGGTCGAGGATCTTGGTGTCACCAAGGAAGAGCTGGGCCGCCGTGTCGGTCGCAGTCGCCCCCAGATTTCTAACCTCATCCGATTGCTTGACCTGCCGGACGAGGTTCTCGCCATGTTGGAATCAGCCCAGCTGAGCGAAGGTCACGGACGGGCCATCCTCCAGGTCGGCGACCACGACGGCCGACGCGATCTTGCCCGCACAGCTCTGAGCGGGGAATGGTCAGTCCGCAGGACGGAGGAGGAAGCCCGGTCGGCGTCCTCCGGAAAGGCCGGTAAAACGAAGACCCGCGCTACGCAACTTTCAACGGAAGAGAAGGAAGCGATTGCGGAGCTCACCGGGACCTTCGAGGTGGGCCTCGATCTGCCGGTGAAGATCCGACCGCGGGCTGGTGGGTTGGCGATCGAAATACAGGTCGAGGACTTTGACCAAGCCGCCGGGCTGGCAGAAAAGCTTCGCGGACCACAGTAGAATTACCGCTTCTGTGCGGGCGATTAGCTCAGTTGGTTAGAGCGCGTCTCTGATAAGGACGAGGTCCCTGGTTCGAATCCAGGATCGCCCACTCGAAACCCCTGCGCGTTGAGATCGCGAACTGGTGTTGCCCGGGGCTCGCAGGACGTCTAGCCCTCCGCTTCCGCGCCCACCTTTTTTTCCGCCAGGTCTTCGAAGTACTGATCGCCTTCAATCGAGATGTTGGGCAGCGCCCGATCCAGCCAGCGGGGCATGTACCACGCCCCTTTTCCGAAAAGAGCGACTGTCGCCGGCAGCAGTACGCATCGAACCAGGGTCGCGTAGATGATGATTGCCACCGCTGTGCCTACGCCGAACTGCTTGACGATCGGATTACCGTTGATGACGAAGGCCAGAAAGACTGCCGTCATGATCAGGGCGGCAGCGCTGACGATCTTGCCGGTAGACGCGAGCCCCTCGATGATGGCTGCCCTGGAGTCTTTCTTTTGAAGCCATTTTTCGCGGACGGCACCCATAAGAAAGACGTTGTAGTCCATCGAAAGGCCAAATAACACGGCGAACATCATCAGCGGGACGTAGCTGACGACTGGAATCGCCCCATCGAGTCCGATCAGCGCTGTGCCCCGGCCGACTTCAAAGACAGCAGTGGTAACACCAAATGCCGCTGCCACCGTCAACAGATTCATCAAAGACGAAATGAGAGCGATCCCGATCGCTCTGAACGCCATGGTCATGAGGATGAATCCGAGCAGAACAACCACTCCAATGGTCAGCAGGAGCCGATCCCCGATCAAGCTGGCCAGATCGACATAACTGGCGGTCTGCCCACCTACGAATGCAGTGAGCGAAGAGCCCTTCGTCGCATCCGGAATGGTTGAACTCCGCAGATCACCGACGAGACTCGAAGTATCCTGAGAGGAAGGACCGGTGGTGGGTGTGACGTTGATGGTCGCCGCTGTGCCGCTTGGGCTGATCGAAGGCGGGGAGGCAGACGCAACTCCATCTGCCGCATCAAGGGCGTCACCGAGTTTGCCGAGCTCTGACTGAACGGCGCCGGTGTTTTTCGAGTTGATTGCGACGGCGATGAGGAATCCGGCGTTCGCCCCCACACCGAAGCCTTCGTCAAGCAGGTCATAGGCAATTCGCGCCTGGGTATTGGTCGGGAAGGAGCCAT
>JBBECI010000016.1:0-37241 GCA_040881895.1 Solirubrobacterales bacterium
CCAGGCCCACGATGCCAGCGATCCCGAACTGGAGCGCTACCTTCATCTCCACGCTCTGAACCGCGGCATCCTGCTTACGCCCTTCCACAACATGGCGCTGATGTCTCCAGTGACGAGCGAGGCTGATGTAGACCGTCACACAACCGTGTTCCGCGAGGCGGTTTCAGACTTGATCAACTCTGGTAGCAACTCTTGAAATTGAGCTGCCAACCGACGAAAGGAAGGGCAACTTGATAGTTCTCATTACTGGTGCTTCGAGCGGGATCGGCGAGGCGACGGCCTGGCGCTTCGCCCGTGAGCCCGGTGCCGAACTCGTTCTGGTTGCCCGACGGGAGGATCGTCTTCGGGAGCTCGCCGCAAGGCTTCCTGCGCCCGCCACCTGGCTGGTGGCAGACCTCACTGAACCCGACGCCCCCGAGCGGGTGCTGGCCCATGTCGAAGAACACCACGACCGCCTCGACTGTCTGGTCAACAATGCCGGCGCAGCCTGGAGGGGAACCTTCGAGGAGGGCGGCTGGGAGAACGTCCGCAGGACGATGGAGATCAACTTCGACGCTCAGTTGAGACTGACCGAGGCACTTCTCCCGATGCTGAGAAACTCGGCCCCAAGCTCGATCGTCAATGTGTCCAGCACCGCGAGCAGGATCTCCCGACCCGGCGCCGGTGCCTACTCGGCCTCCAAGTATGCGCTCACCGGCTGGACCGACTCCCTGTTCTTCGAGGAGCGAACCAACGGCGTGCATGTCGGCCTGGTGATGCCGGGCTTCATCGCCACAGAGGGTTTTCCGGCGACTGAACTGGTGGCCAACCGGATTACCAGCTGGCTGGTCGCCAGCCCCGAAACTGCGGCTGAGGCAATCTGGGAGGTCGGGCCGGGCGGGGTCGCCGAGCGATACGTCCCCCGCTTCTTCGTGATCGCGGCACTCGTCAGGATCCTGTGGCCCGCGCTGGCAAGGAGGTTGCTGAAGGGAGGCATGGGCAAGCGACTCGTGACCAAGACCGGTGCCGACGCAGCAGATAAGGCCGACAGCTAGGCCGGCCGAGCTTCAGTTTCAGCTGTCGCGGTCAGGGCGGTCCGGGTAGACATCATCGATTGTGGTCAGAGCTTCGTAGGGAGCGCCTGCGGCCGCGGCGATCGCCTCACCGCCGCCGGCCAGGCGGTCAACCAGGCTCAGCACCCCGGCGATCTCGAAGCCTTCATCGAGGATGCGCTCGATCGCTGAAACGGTCGATCCGCCGGTCGTTACGGTGTCTTCGACCACCAGCACACGGTCCCCGGGCTCGGCACCCCCCTCAACCCACCTTTGGAGGCCGTGTTCCTTGCGCTCCTTGCGCACAAAGAAACCAACCAGGTCGCGGCCTTGAGGGACGGAGATTGCGGCGCAGGCGAGCGGGATTGCGGCCATCACAGGCCCGCCCACGGCGGTCGCGCCGAGCTCGGTAGCGTGTCGGGCAATCAGCTCGCCAGCCGCGCGCTGGCCATCGGGCCGCATGACCGTACGCCTTGCATCGATGTAATAGGTCGTTTTCTTCCCGCTGGAGAGAGTTACGTCGCCGAGTACCAGCGAATGCTCTCGAAGAAGTTCGACAAGTCTCTTGCGGGCATCACCGTCGTCTCGCATCTGGTGGATCCTACGACGCGGTGAGGACTATGAGCGCGAAGGAGTTGTTGACCACGTGCATGATGATCGGTGGCCAGATCGATTCGGTCTTTTCATAGACGACGGCGAAGATCACGCCGAGAGCGACCAGACTCGGTACTGCCGACGGCCCCGTCGAGTAGTGAAGCAGCCCGAAAAACAGGCCGGCGCCAAGCGCGGCCGCCCACAGCGGCAGTTTCGTCCGCAGCCCCCCGAACAGCATCCCGCGGAAGCAGATCTCCTCGGCGAAAGGTGCGAGGAAGACAATCAGGAGGATCTGGAGCCCGATCGGACCGAAATCCCCGGCGATGTCCTCCTGCTCGGGACGGCCAAAAACCGTCATGAAGACGATCGCGAAAGCAAAGTAGGCGAGGATCCCGATCCCGATCCACTTTGCCGCTGAACCGGCTTTGAAGGAGACGAAACCGAGGCGCCGCATTGAGGCCCGGAGGCCGCCCCCGTAATGGCTGGCCAGCGCGACAGGCACGATGATGAAACCGACCGCTGTGCAGATCTGGATCGCGACTTTTGCCAGCAGGCTCAGGTCCTGTCCGGCGTCAGGGCTTTGAGCAATGAAGAAAGGCAGGCCGATTACAACACCGGCCAGGAGGGCGATAACCGCTCCAGCAAGCGCAACCATGGGTGACCAGGTGGCGAAGGGATAGGTCGTCTTGCCGGAGTCTCCGGCAGGCTCGAGCAGTTCAGCGTTTTCCATTCGGGGTCATTCTCACACTTGAGCCCCGCAGGCGACCGGAGCTGCCCGGTGAGCCGGACACTGGCCCCGTCCGGAAGCGGTCTGCTGCAAGAGGTCCGTCCAGTCCAGCCTTCCGACGAAGGCTGAAGCCCCGCCTCGCTACCCTGTGGAGGATGACCAGACGCCAGAAACGTGTGCGTCGGCGAGACGGCGGGCCGCGAAAGAAGATAGTCGCGCTGACAGCTGTCGTCGGCGGGTTGATCTTCACCGGGATTCTGGCTGCCGGCGGCTGGGTATTGAGTATCGCCAATGAAGCCCCTGACGTGGCAAAGATCCAGCCGATCGACAAGGGCCAGAACTCGGTTGTCTTTGCCGCTGATGGAAGCCGTCTGGGGCTGATTGATTCGGATGAGGTGCGGACGCCGGTCTCTTTGAATCAGATGCCGAAAACTCTTCAGCAGGCGACTATTGCCATCGAAGACGAGCGCTTCTACAGCCACAACGGCATTGATCTGGAGGGTGGCCTGCGCGCGCTCGTCCGAAACCTTCAGGCCGGTGAGATAAGTGAAGGTGCCTCGACCCTGACGATGCAGCTGATGAGAAACCTCTACATCACCAACCCGAAGCGGGATTTCGAGCGCAAGATCCAGGAGGCCAAGATGGCGCTCGATTACGAAGAGATCAACAGCAAGCAGAAGATCCTCCAGCAGTACCTCAACACCGCCCCTTACGGCACCAATGAAGGTCGCACTGCGATAGGCGGCAAGGCAGCCTCCAAGGTCTACTTTTCGAAATCGGTCGAAGAGCTGACCCTTCCTCAGGCGGCGTTGCTCGCCGGTCTGCCGCAGGCACCGACGGACTACAACCCGATCCAGAATCCTGACGGCGCCAAGGTGCGGCGAAATGAAGTGATCGACTCGATGACCGACCTCGGCATGATCTCTCAGGACCGGGCCGACAAGGCCAAGGCCACCGGTCTTCAGCTAGATCCGGCGGGCGGGCTCTTCGATCGCGAAGAGCCATTCTTTTTCGATTACGTCGAAAACGAGCTGATCAAGAAATATGGGGTCAATACAGTCCGCCGTGGTGGACTCAGGGTCTACACCACAATCGAGCCGGCACTCCAGCAGGCGGGCCTGGACGCAATCTCCGCCAATCTCTATTCCGGTGGGCCGGCCGCGGCTCTGGTCGCTGTGGATCCAAGGGACGGCGACATCAGAGCGATGGTCTCCTCGGCCTCCTACACGGATTCCCAGTTCAACCTCGCTGCTCAGGGCAAACGGCAGCCTGGCTCAACCTTCAAGACCTTCACCCTCGCTACCGCGATCGCGCAGGGTGTCGACCCGGATTCCACTTACTACGAGTCGAAGCCACTGAACATAAACGACCCGGTTTACGGTGCCTGGGAGGTCCGCACGTACGGCGACAGCTATGCCGGCACGACGAGTGTGGCCGCAGCCACGCTCGCTTCAGACAACTCGGTTTTTGCCCAGCTTGCGCTCGACGTCGGGCCGGAGAAAATTGCCGAGATGGCCAAGTCGCTGGGTATCAAGACAAAACTCGATGGCTATCCGGCCGAGACGCTTGGAGGCCTCACAATCGGTGTCTCGCCGCTGGAAATGGCCGGTGCTTACGCGACCATCGCCAACGGTGGGGTTAGACACGACCCGACGGCAATCGACAGGGTCATCTTCCCGAATGGCGACGAAGACCGCCCCGGACGCTTGAAGTCCGTGAGGGTGCTCACCGAACCGGTGGCCTATGAGATCACCAAGATCCTTCACGGCAACATCGTCGGTGGCACCGGTACCGGTGCTTACACCGGCTGCGGAGGTCAGGCAGGAAAGACCGGTACGACCGACAACCAGATCGATGCCTGGTTCGTCGGCTACCAGCCGAACCTCGCCGCCGCCACCTGGGTGGGATACCCGGAATCGAACGACATCAGTACCGGCCTCGACGGTGGCTCAGTGCCGGCCAGCATCTGGGGAAGCTTTTACTCCGGTGCCGGTATTCCGTGTGAAGAGACGCCAGTTCCGTCGGAGCCGATGATCTGGGGTGACTTCGCTGGCGATTACACGGTGTCGGCCGACACCAAGAGCGAGTACGACCTGGATGCTGAGGAAAAGATGGAGGATGACAAACCATCTTCCGAGGATGAGTCGGGTGCCTACGCGCCGGGCGTCGGGCAGAACCCCGCCGGTACTCCGGCACCCGCTCCGGCACCCGCTCCGACTCCGCCCTCAGGTAACTCCGGAGGATTCTCTCCCTGAGCCCGATTCAGCCGGGAGGTCAGGTTCCAGCCGATCCGGTCTTCAGCTCTTTTTCCGCCTCGGCCTCATGGACCAGGTCGGTCAGGCTTTCCTCCTCAATCCTGCGGCGGCGGGCGTACCAGGTGACGGCCCCCACGTAGATCAGCTCGACCACCGTCTGGGTTGCCCTGACCGCTATGGCAATAACCGCGCCGACTCCGAAGCTTCCACTCGGAAGCGCGGCTTTCACACCCCAGGCGAACGCGGCATCGCGCACGCCCAAGCCAGCCGGCATGACTGCGGAAACCACTGCTGCCAGGTAGCCGATCATCTGGGCGGCGGCGACTATCGGGAAGTCGACGAGGGCTACCTGATAAACCGAACGCGCCGCGAAGAAGACCCCGATACCCATCACCGACCAGAGGACGAGGTAACAGCCGTAGACGGCCAGCACTCCCCCGAAGGACATCATCTTTGGCAGCGGTTCGCGTCCGAGTGCGATCAGTATCCGGCTGCTGACCGGCCCGAACACCCGGGGGCTGAGCAGCAGCACCATCACCGGGATGATCAGGACAGGAAGCCATCGGAACCACAGATCCTGAGTATCCGGATGGGCGATCAGAAACCAGGTTGCGATGCTGAGTGCGGCGGTGATTGCCGCCGCCTGTTCGTAGACGATTCCTGCTGTCGCAACTCGCCGTGAAACACCGACCTTCTCAGCCAGCAGGACCCGTGCCAGAACAAAAAGCACACTGCCGGGGATGTACCGGACCAGGAGCGGCTGGGCCCAGATCCGTTGTGCTTCGGCTGCAGTCACCGGGCTGTCCAGTAGTCGCAGGATCAGCCCCCAGACCGCAGCGCTCAGAGCGTAGAAGACCAGCATCGCGATAATTCCGGGAACAAGCCAGATGAGGTTGAAGGCGACACCCTGTTCACGCAGTTCGGACCACTGCGAGATGACGGTAAGCAGGAGGAAGCCAAAAATCACCGCAGCCAGACCACCCTGCACTATCAGCCTGGTGGACTTCTTCTTCGGCTTCTGCCGGCCTACGGTCGCCCCGAGGTGTCCCAGTCTGTGAAGCAGCCCGGTGGGCCTGCTCTTGCTGTCGCTGGTTGGTTCCTCCGCCATCCAACAGGGATAGTGTCAGACAGCGATGGATAGCGGGATGAGTGAATTCGATCTGATTGACCGGCTTAAGCAGCTTTCGAGCTCTGAGCCACCGGTCCTGACCGGCATTGGTGACGACGCTTCGGTGACGGTTCACGACGGCCCGACTGCGACATCGGTCGATGCGGTAGTCGAGGGAGTTCATTTCAGCCGGGAGTGGGCCAGTCCGCTTCAGATCGCACAGAAGGCAGTGGGGACGGCTCTTTCTGACATTGCCGCTATGGCCGCCGAGGTTGGAGAGGTCTACGTGACACTCGGGGTTCCGGCCGAAACCTCGCGAGCCTTTCTGGAAGAACTCGCCGACGGGTTCGCTGAAGTCTCGGCCTCTCTCGGCGCGGTTCTGGCTGGCGGCGACACAGTTGCTTCGCCGGTCATGTTTGTCTCGGTCACCGCAGTCGGCCGGGCTCCGGCGGGCGAGCAGCTGATCCTCCGTTCCGGTGCTGCGGAGGGGGACCTCGTTGCCGTCACTGGTGAATTCGGTGGCGCCTCGGCCGGCCTGATCCTGCTCGGGCATCCCGAGTTCGGTGAAGGTGGAGCGCTGGCGGCGGAAACGCGCCAGGCACTCGTTCTCAGGCAGCTGGCACCCCAGCCCCGGCTCGCGGTCGGGCGGGCTCTGAGGGGTTCCGGAGTGAGCGCGCTGATCGATGTCAGTGACGGACTGGCTGCTGACCTCGGTCACGTTGCCCGTTCGTCGGGTGTAGCGATCGAACTTGATCAGGACAGGATTCCGGTCCAGGCCGGTGTGCTGGAAATTGCTGAAGCCTCGGGTCGCAGCGTGGCCGATTTAGTGCTCGCCGGCGGTGAGGACTACGAACTCGCGTTCACTCTCCCGCCGGCGGCTCTCGCGACCGTTGAAGAGCGGCTCGCACCGCTGGGTTGCCGCTTTGGCCTGATCGGCGAAGTCCGTTCCGGATCAGGGGTGACAGTGACCGCGGCGGGCCACCCCATGTCGCCTCCTGAAGGTTTTGACCACTTTGGCTGAGACTCCCCGAGCGCGCGGTTCCGTATCCTCACGGTTTATGTCTCTGCCCCTCACAGACCGGTTGTCACGACTGACCCCGCGAGCCACACTGGTCCTGGCACTCGTGGTTTCTGCAGTCACGCTTCCTGTCGCGGTGGGCTGTTCCTCGGATTCCTCCGGGCCCGCCGAACCAGCCGTCAGTGCCTCCAGCGACGTGTCAGAGATTTCACCGGCAAGCCCGGTTACGGTCGATGCCGAAGGGGGGGTCTTCAATCCGGCGAAGATCTACTCCGACACCGTCGACGGAGTGATCTCGGTCAGCTCGATCTTCGGAGCGGAGAATGCCGGGCCCTTCGAGGCGCAGGCGGCAGGTGGCTCCGGCTTTGTCTTCAATGACGACGGCGAAGTGGTTACCAATGCCCATGTCATAACCAACGGCGAAGGTGAAAACCGTACTGCGGCAGATCGTGTCTTCGTGGAATTCAAGGACGGCAACGTAGTTCCGGCGGAGATCATCGGTTTCGATCCGTTCTCCGACGTGGGCCTGCTGAGAGTCGATCCTGATGCTGTGGATCTGAAGCCGCTTGAGCTGGCCGACAGCGATGAAGTCGTGGTTGGCCAACCGGTTGCCGTGATCGGCAGTCCGTTTGGAGCGGATCATTCACTCTCGACCGGGGTTGTGTCCCAGACCGGTCGCTCGGTCAGATCGCTGACTGATTTCCAGATCGAAGGCGCAATTCAGACAGACGCCTCGATCAATCCCGGCAACTCCGGCGGTCCCATGCTCGACTCGGGCGGTCGCGTGATCGGAATCAGCCAGCAGATTCAGACGGGCTCGGGTGCGAGTGACGGAGTCGGATTCGGAGTACCGGTCAACGCCATTAAAGCCTCAGTGGAACAGCTGCGCGAAAACGGTGAAGTGAGCTACGCCTTCATCGGAGTCAGCACCCAGCCGATATATCCGCAGCTCGCAGAGAAGCTCGGGATCAAGGTAGAGCGCGGAGCGATCGTGGCCGAGGTGGTCGAGGGTGGGCCCGCCGAAGCTGCCGGTGTCCGAGGTGGTGAGAAAGAGATCGCTTTTCAGGGCGGTCGCTTCACGGCCGGTGGTGACGTGATTATCGCTGCCGATGGCGAGCCAGTGAACCGCTCGGAGGATCTTGGCAGGATTATCGGCGCACTCCGGCCGGGTGACACGGTGGATCTCGAGATCATCCGGGATGGCGAGCAAATCACGATTGAAGTCGAGCTTCAGGAGCGCCCCACCGCACTTTCAGGCCGCTGATCCGCAGCTACCCCACCCGGAGTATGCCACCGGAAGTACACTTGGGCTTGTGATCTCGGAGGAGCCGACGCAGCCGCTGATAATCGTTTCGAACCGCGGCCCGGCACAGTTTGAGCGTGACGAGGACGGGAAGCGGCGGCTGATTCGGGGCGGTGGCGGCCTCGTGACAGCGCTCTCCGGACTGGTTGCCAACCGCGATGCTCTCTGGATCGCTTCGGCGATGACCGAGGAAGACGTCGTGGTAGCGGCCGAGAGCGACTTTGAGCCGCTCGATATCGAGATCAACGACGTTTCGTACAAGGTACTTATGGTCGAGAGCGATCCTGAGGCGTTCGACCTCTTCTACAACGTGGTCGCCAACCCGATGCTGTGGTTCATCCAGCACTACCTCTGGGACCTATCGAACGCTCCGGACATCCGCCAGAGCGAACTGGACGCGTGGGACTTCGGCTACCAGACCGTCAACCAGGACATTGCCGACGCGGTGATCCGTCAGGTCGCAGACCGCGAGCGCCCGCTGGTGATGCTCCACGATTACCACCTCTACACAGCCCCTCGAATGATCCGCGCTGCCCGCCCCGACGCCTTGCTCTACCACTTCGTTCACATCCCGTGGTCAGAGCCCGACAGCTGGAGGATTCTGCCGAGTCGGATACGCGAGGCGATCTTCGATGGTCTGCTCGCCAACGACATCATCGGCTTTCACACCTCTGCCTATTGCGTCAACTTTCTCGCCTGCTGCCACCGTCTGATGGGCTACGAAGTCGATTACGAAGAGCTCAGGGTTGACCATCCGGGAGGCCACACGATCGTCCGCGCCTACCCGTTGCCAATCGACTCCGAGCGACTGACCCGGGCGGCTGATTCCCCGGAGGTTGCCGAGGCTGAGAAGGAGGTACTGGCACGCCGGCGGGAGCACTTGATCCTTCGTGTGGACCGGGCGGATCTCTCAAAAAACATACTTCGCGGCTTCACCGCGTTCGACACCTTCCTGACCCAGCACCCGGAGTTCAGGGAGCGGGTTACTTTTGTCGCCCACCTGCAGCCGTCGCGCCAGGACGTGCCGGAATACGCCGAGTACCTCGAACGGATCGAAGCGCTGGTCGCCGTGGTCAACCACCGTCACGGCACGACCGACTGGATGCCCATTGACCTTCGCGTATACGAAAACTTCAACGAGGCAGTCGCGCGCTACAAACACTTTGACCTGCTCATGGTCAACTCGATTTTCGACGGGATGAACCTGGTCGCCAAGGAGGCTCCCTCGATCAACCTCCGCGACGGGGTGGTCATGCTTTCCGAGAACACCGGCTCGCATGAAGAGCTCGAGGACTATGTCCTGACCGTCAACCCGTTCGACATTCAGGACCAGGCCGACACGATCCACCAGGCGTTGACCATGTCCCACCGCGAGCGACGGGAGCGGGCCGACGGTCTGCGTGAGGTAATCGTCTCGCGTAACCCGCGGGACTGGATCGACGAGCAGGTTGCGGATATCAACCTCGTGCGCAGCGAGATCGCCGATCGGGCGGACTAGCGCGGGGCGAACTCCTGTGAGCCGTCCGCCGGAATGGACGGCGGCGCTGAAGGTGAGGCTGAGGCAGTGGCTGGCGCGGTGTAAACGGGTCCGGATTCGTAGGAAGGTTCCGGTGTCGCCGGCGACTCAGGGGGTGAGTCGGCCTTCTGGTCGGTGGGTAGAGCTGGCTCCGGCCTCCTGTTCGTCGCGGGCAGCCGCTGCTCGGTACGTTTCAGGCTGGAAGGGGCCGATTTGCTGGGGCTTTGTTGCCTCGCTGCTGGAGAGGGCGAAGCCCGAGGGGCTGTTTCAACCGCTGAAAACCCGACATCAGCCGGTATTGCGGGGGGAGGCCGTGGGCTCATAAGCCCGGGTAAAATGGAAATCGCAAGCAGGATCAGACCGGCCGCTGCGATGAGCTTGATCGCTCTTGTCCGGTCAATTCTGAGGCTGGACATGTGACCCTCAGGTCTGAGGGTGGCGGTCTCTCCCCCCGAAGCCCGTTATAGTCCCGCGTCGATTTTGTCTGAAGCAGCCCGCCAGTATGAACTCATCCTGATGCTCGACCTTGACGTCGAGGAAAAAGGCCGTGAAAAGCTCACCTCGGACACGCGTTCTTCGATCGAGTCTGCCGGCACTCTGCTTCACGAAGAAAACTGGGGCGTCCGTGAGATGGCCTACGAGATCGATCACAAGAGCGAGTCGGAATACCGTTGGTTGCGCTTCGAAGCACCGACCTCGCTTCTCGACGACCTCAATCACAATCTGAAGATTGCCGATGGTGTGATGCGGTTCCGGATTTTTCGGGTCGATCCTTCCGATCCGGTACTGCCAGCGCCACCGGCTACTGCGGTAATCATGGCGCCCACGGGAGACGACGACGATCGTCCCCGGCGCCGTTCCCGCGATTACTGAGCCGGAGCCGGTCGGCCCATCACTTTTCCTCGCAGATTGCGGGATGGGGGGGCGAATTCACGCTCTCGGCCCCTTGTTCAGTCAACGCCTCCCGCTAGGTTCGATTGAGCGGTGTCAGAAATGGTTAAATCCATCTGACATTCACCCTGATTCCGGGATGCACGAAATGAACGACAAGGAGCGAATACGCAATGGCTGAGAACATCAACAGGGTCACGATCACGGGCAACCTGACCGCCGACCCGGAACTGCGGAACACACCAACCGGAACAGCAGTCTGCACCCTGCGTGTAGCTGTGAACGGTCGCCGCAAGGACCAGAGCGGTCAGTGGGTGGACAAGCCCAACTACTTCAACGTCACAGTCTGGGGCGCCCAGGGCGAAAACTGCTCAAACTACCTTTCCAAGGGCCGTCCGGTTGCGGTAGACGGTCGACTCGACTGGCGTGAGTGGGAGGCCAAAGACGGCTCCGGCAAGCGGCAGACGGTTGAGATTGTCGCTGATTCGGTTCAGTTTCTCGGCTCCCGTGACGGCTCCGCTCCGGGCGGCGGTGGCGGCCAGGAAGGCGGCTTTACGCCACAGGCGGACGTGCCAGCCGACACCGGTGACTTCGCGCCGGCCGGTGGCGGACCAGACGACGACATCCCGTTCTAATCCCGGTCAGCCGGACGGTTGACTGCATTCCCCGTTCCGAGCATCTTTCAGGGGCGTGGCGGGTTCGGTCCGGACTGCGGGGCGCGGGGAGGCGGCCGAAGCAGGCTGTGAATCGCTACCATTGCTGGCCCAAATTGAAGGCCCTCAGGGTCGGTACTACATAAGGCAACGAAAAGAAATTGGCTAACACAAGAGACAAAGGATCAGAACGACGCGGAAAGCGCTTCAGCGAGCGCATACGCCCGCGCAAATACACCAAGATAACTGCCGAGAACATCGACTACAAGGACCTCACTCTCCTGCGTCGATTCATCTCGGACAAGGGCAAGACCCGCTCCCGCAGGGTGACCGGACTTTCCCGCAAGCATCAGGCTCAGCTCTCGGTTGCGGTCAAGCGTGCCCGCGAAGTTGCTCTGCTCCCGTACGTGGGTGAGCGGTAATGGCTCAGGCCATCCTGCTGGCAGATGTTGAGGGTCTCGGTGAAAACGGGACCGCCATTGAAGTCTCACCCGGCTACCTTCGCAACTACCTTCAGCCTCGCGGTCTGGCTCAGCCCGCTACTCCGGGCGCCCTGGAGGAAGCTATACGCCTCAAGGAGAACGCCGACAAGGCCGAGCGTGAAGCCATTGCCCGCGCCGCCGAGACAGCCTCGCTGCTCTCCAAGACCGTTCTGACCATCCAGCATCGCGCTGGTGAAGACGGCAAGCTTTACGGGTCGGTCACCACCAAGGAAATCGCCGAAGCGATCCGTGATGCCCGTGGTCTGAAGGTAGACAAGCGCAAGATCCGCCTTGATGTTCCGATCCACCAGGTCGGTACTTACATGATCGACGTCGAAGTAGCGGGCGGCGCCACGGCATCGGTCAAGACGATCGTCGCCGAAGAGAAATAGCAGCCCGGGTACCACCGCAAAACATCGAGGCCGAGGAGTCCGTCCTCGGTGCGATGCTCGTAAGCGATCCGGCGGTCAACCGTGTCGTCGATGACGTAAAACTGAAGGCCGCTGATTTTTACCTCGACCGCCACCGGGCGATTTACGGGGTCATGCTCGACCTCTACAGCTCGGATCGTCCCTGTGACGAACTCACCGTCAACGAGGCCCTGACCACGGCAGGTCTGACCGAGGCGGCTGGTGGCAAGAACTATGTCTCCGAGCTGGCGGCCAAGGTCCCCGCTCCCGGCAACGCCCTGCATTACGCGGAGATCGTCAAGGAAAACTCGCTTTTGCGCCGGCTGCTTGACACCAGCCATCAGATCGGCGCCTGGGTCGAGGAACGGGATGGCTCTGGCCGAGAGCTCTCCGAGAGGGCCGAGCAGCTTCTGTTCGATGTCGCCCACAAGGAACAGGCAGGGGACTTCCGACGCCTTAACGACGTTCTGAACGACGAGGTAGAGCGGCTGGAGAAGCTCTCCAAGGGTGAACTCAAGATGACCGGCACCCCGACCGGCTTCGGTCATCTCGATGAAATGACGGGGGGTTTTCAGCCGTCGAACCTGATCATCATCGCCGCCCGGCCCTCGGTCGGCAAGAGTGCCTTTGTAGCCAACATCGCCGAGAACGTCGCCGTCCGGGAAAACCGTGCTGTTGCCTTCTTTTCTCTCGAAATGTCCGAGATAGAACTCGCCCAGCGCTTCATTGCGTCTCAGGCCAGGGTGTATGGCGACAGGCTGCGCAAGGGCAAGGTCAGCCAACGCGACTGGGGCAAGGTGGTCGATGCCTGCAACAGGCTCGAGGAAGCACCGCTCTGGATCGACACGACATCCGACCTCGGGCTGCTCGACCTTCGCGCCAAAGCTCGCCGGCTTCACGCCCAGGTAGAGGAAGGCCTCGGCCTGATCATCGTCGACTACCTGCAGCTGATGCGCATGGATGAGTCGCGGGTGAGCATGGTCGAGAAGGTCGGCCAGATCAGCCGTGGGTTGAAGCTGCTGGCAAACGAACTCGAAGTACC
The DNA here is from genome assembly GCA_040881895.1 of Solirubrobacterales bacterium. Lineage (GTDB taxonomy): Bacteria > Actinomycetota > Thermoleophilia > Solirubrobacterales > 70-9 > 67-14. The sequence continues at coordinate 13,031 of JBBECI010000016.1, forward strand.
CGTGGTGGCCCTCTCCCAGCTCTCCCGTGCCAATGAGTCCCGCACCGACAAACGCCCGATCCTCTCAGACCTCCGCGACTCCGGAAACATCGAGCAGGATGCCGACCTGGTGGCGTTCCTCTACCGCGAAGATATCTATCGCAAGGCCGACGAGCGCGACGGTACCGCCGAAGTGATCATCTCCAAGCACAGAAACGGGCCGATCGGCACCGTGAACCTGACCTTTCTGCCGGACTACCCGAGGTTTGCCGAGCGCGCTCCGGAGCATCCGGCCGGTGAAGGTAGCGCCTCTGCGGTCAGGGCCGAACAGGCCGAGGCCCACTGATGGCCATCGCCGCTTCCGGGAACGGCAAAGTCGGACCATGCCCTTTTGCTAAGTGTGACGGCTCAGGATGGATTCTTGGTGACGACGATCTCGCCTATAAGTGCGACTGCCTTGAGCCCCGGCTGGCCCGGGCTCGCGGCGTCGGAATCAACTCGGTGATCCCGGCTCGCTACCGGGGGGTTTCCTTCGACAGGCCACCGATCAACGACATCGACTCAGTGGTGGTCAACGCAATTCGGGACTGGGTCGATGACCTCGATGGAAACCTTGCCGCCGGTCGCGGGGTCTGGCTGATGGGCGACACCGGTACCGGCAAGACCAGCTTGGCGATGCTGGTGTCGAAGCAGATCCTCAAGCGCGGCAGAACTGCCGCGATCTACTCACTGCCGAAGCTGCTCGGCCGAATCCGCTCAACTTACGACAATGATCCCGGCGACGAATCCTATGCCGATTTCTTCGAGCGGCTCTGCGAGGTGGACATGCTCCACCTCGAAGATCTCGGCACCGAGAAACGAACTGAGTGGGTGCTCGAGCAGCTTTATGCCCTGATCAACGAGCGGTATGAGCGTCAGAAGTCGGTCATGGTTACGACCAACTTCGATCAGGCCGAGCTCGAGGAGCAACTCGGGGACAGGATCGTTTCCAGGCTGGTCGAGATCTGTGGCGATCCGTTACCGCTCTATGGGACAGATAACCGCATGCGGGTTCAGCCACCGGGCCAGTGACCGTGCCGGCCCTCACTCCGTAGACTCAGCGCTGATGCCGGGACTGGTAATAGTCGGGACCCAGTGGGGCGATGAGGGCAAGGGCAAGATCACCGATCTGCTCGCCAAAGACGCCTCTGCAATAGTCCGTTTTCAGGGTGGCAACAACGCCGGCCACACGATCGTGCGCGATGGCGTGGAGTACAAGTTTCACTTGATCCCATCGGGCATCCTCCACGCGGACAAATACTGCGTGATAGGTAACGGCGTGGTGGTCGATCCCAAGGTTCTGCTCGAGGAAATAGAGGGGCTGAGGCGAGCCGGAATCAGTACCTCGAAGCTGAGGATTTCGGCCAATGCTCACCTGATCATGCCCTACCACATCCTTCTAGATACAGCTGACGAACTGAAGCTCGGGAAGCTCTCGATAGGGACTACCCGTCGGGGTATCGGACCGGCCTACGCTGACAAGGCGCTGCGACTTGGCATAAGGGTTCAGGATCTGCTCGACGAGAAGATCCTGCGCAAGAAGATCATGGCGGCACTTGACAGCAAGCAGCAGGCATTGCGCGAACTGGCGGTCCGTCGACGAAAGCTCCAGAAAGAAGCAGAAGTCTCTGACGAACTCCTGCCGGACGACCGGCTTGACCTGCACTCGATCGTCGAGGACTACCTCGCTTACGGCCACCGTCTCGAGCCGTATATCGCCGACACCGCCAGACTCTGCTGGAATGAACTCGACGCCGGGCGAAAGGTTATTTTTGAAGGAGCGCAGGCCGCCCTGCTTGATTTGGACCACGGGACGTATCCGTTCGTCACCTCCTCCAACCCGATCGCCGGAGCTGCCTGCGTCGGTGCTGGGGTCGGGCCGACCGACATCGATGAGGTCTGGGGCATCGTCAAGGCTTATGCGACTCGAGTCGGTTCCGGACCCTTCCCGACCGAACTCCACGATGAAACTGGTCAATTCATGACCGACCGCGGGCATGAGTACGGAACCACGACAGGCCGCCGTCGACGCTGCGGCTGGCTCGACCTCGTCGCGCTGAAGTATGCGGTCAGGCTGAACCGCACTTCGGCCCTGGCGATGACCAAGCTGGATGTACTCGCCGGGCTCGACACGATCAGGGTCGCAGTCCGGTACCGCTCGCGAGAGGGGGCGGTGCTTGAGGACTTCCCCTATCACCAGTCGATCCTCCACAACGTCACCCCCGAATACGAGGATCTTCCCGGCTTCCACGACGAGATTACCGACTGTCGCAGCGAGGCAGATCTGCCTGCCGAGGCGCTCGATTACATCCGGTACATCAGCGATTTCGTCGGGGTGCCGATCGCATTGGTGGGCGTCGGCCCCGGTCATGACCAGAACGTATGGGTAGCGGCTGACTGACGGCTCCACCAGTCTCGCGGGGCGGTTTTCACATAAACTCTGGTGTCTAGTGTACAATGCTGTCTGAGCAGGTTTTTCACTGAAGGTGACGAACCTCAAAACACGTTGATTGAGGGTTTCCCTACCCCCAGCAGCGATTTAATCGGAAACAGGCGGGTCGGCTCACTCTCCCTTGAGTCGGCCCGCCATCCGACTTTTTTGGCTCTGGTGATGAGTTTTAGTAGTTAGGGGGTTTGTGAAACTTGCGAGGAAACTGGCCGGGCAGGGTCATCTCTTTGAGCCTCAGGCCAGGCTATGTTAAGAAAACAGCAGCGTACATAACCTCTCTCAGCCAAGCTATGGCGAAGCCATAAAGCTTCAGTTGACGACCTTCCGGGGGGTTGGCCACCGGGATGGCTACAGGCGGGTTACGTGTCCGGCGTCGATCTCCCGGGTGACGCCCCGGAGATCGAGTACCAGGGAACTCTTGCTGACAATCTCGGGGATGTCGAACTCCGGGTGGGAGGTGACGATCACGGTCAGGTCGGCAAGTTCGAGGGCTTCGCCAAGGTCGGAGTTCTCGAGTCCGCTTTCGGCAAGCCGGGGGACGTGCGGATCGTGGTAGTCAAGGCTTGCTCCTAGCTCCCCGAGCAGCCGGATGATTTTAATCGCGGGTGACTCCCTCACATCCCCTACGCCTGATTTGTAGCTGACCCCCAGAATCAGAATCTTTGTTCCGTTGACCGGCTTTCCGTTCTGGTTGAGCAGGCGCTCGATCCGGTTTACGCAAAACAGCGGCTGCGACTGGTTGATCTTGCCGGCCAGTTCAATGAACTCGGGATAGAAGTCGTGCTCGCGTGCCTTGAATGCGAGGTAGAAAGGATCCACGGGCAGGCAGTGGCCGCCCATTCCGGGACCGGGTTCGAAACGCATGAAGCCGAACGGTTTGGTTGCCGCGGCGTCGATTACCTCCCAGACGTCCACTCCCAGCCGATCGCAGAGCTGCGCCAGCTCGTTGACCAGAGCGATGTTGACTGATCGGAAGATGTTCTCCAGGAGTTTCGAGAGTTCTGCTGCCTCGGGTCCGGAAAGCGGAATCACTCTGTCGCAGATGCGTTCGTACACGGCCTTTGCGGCCTCGGTGCTTGCCGGAGTGAGTCCGCCAACCAGTTTCGGGGTGGTTCTGACGGTGTAGTCGGTTCGCCCGGGGTCGATCCGCTCGGGAGAAAAAGCGAGGTGAAAATCGTTCCCTGCCTTCAGGCCGGAGGCCTCAAGCGCGCCCGCGAGCAGGTCTCGGGTGGTGCCCGGGTAGGTGGTTGATTCCAGAATCACGACCTGCCCTTCCCTGAGCACGTCGGCAAGCATGCGCGCCGCTCCTTCGAGGTAAGACAGATCCGGCTCGCGTGATCCGGTGAGGGGGGTGGGAACGCAGATGATCACCGCATCGCAACGGGCGAGTTCAGCAGCCTTGTCGGTCGCCTCAATCAGCCCGCCAAGCCGGGCAAGTTCATCTGAAGCGACGTCCTCAATGTAGCTTTCACCGCGATTTAGCGAGGCGACTTTCTCGGGATCGAGGTCCAGCCCGATCACCTGGTCGCCTTCTTGGGCGAAGGCCACTGCCAAAGGCAGCCCGACGTAACCAAGTCCAATGATCCCGATGTTCAAAATCAGCTCTGGCTGTCCGGTGCGGAAATCATTAGGTGGAGTTTAGGCGCAGCTTCCGTCGTGTACCCATTTCCGACCATTGTCTGCACGAAATTCGGCTATCATAAACCGGGTCGTACAGTTAAGACCCACTCAGGAACGATACCGAATGATGCAGTCACACGAGGACTCTGGCGTCAAGTCACCGGGCAAACTGCCCAGTGGCCGCCACGGGCTGCCAAGGAACGTCGTGATTCAGTCTCAGCGAGAGCGGATGGTCGAAGCAATGATCGAGGCGGTCGCTGAAAAGGGTTTCGTCGGCACCACTGTGGCAGACATCATCGCGACCGCAGGGGTTTCGAGGGCAACTTTTTACGAGCAGTTCGCCGACAAGGAGGACTGCTTTGTCGCTGCTTACGCGACTGTCATGGATCGCCTGCTCGCCTTCGTGTCCGAGGGCTTTGCGACCGACGACAGCGGTGACTGGATAGAGCGGGTTAGAGGTGGCATTCGCAGCCTTCTTCGATACCTGACCCAGAATCCGGTGGCGGTGAGGGTCGGGATCATCGAAGGCTTCGGTGCCGGCGCCCGGGCCCGTGACCGGTACCAGCAAGCCGTCAGTGCTTTCTTTCCCTTCCTTGATGCCGCCCGCCAGAAGATCAAAAACCCGGAGCGGGTTCCGGCTCAAACCTCTCGGGTGATTGTTGGTGGAATCTCGGCCTTGATTTTCAACGAAGCTCTGGCTGGCAACGGGAAGGACTTGCCGCAACTGTTGCCGCAGATGATGTTTCTCGCTGTCGTTCCCTTCATGGGTTACGAAGCTGCGATGGAAGCGATGCTGGCGACCGAGGTTCACGAATGAGTGACGGAGTTGGCACGACGGAACCGGCCGAATCCCTCGACGGCGCCGCCACGCCTTTGCCTTCTGGACGTCACAACCTTCCTCGTGAGTTTGTGGTCAGCTCCCAGAGAGATCGCCTGCTCGACGCCATGGCGCAGGCGTGTTCGGAAAACAGATATGCCGACGTGAGCGTCGCCGGAATTGTTGCCCAGGCAAGAGTGTCGCGCTCAACCTTCTACGAGATCTTTCCCGACAAAGAAGCCTGTTTTCTCGCCGCCTACGACGCGATCCTCGGACGTTTCGTCACCGAGGTAATCAGGGCCTGCGAGGACCCCGCCCTGACCTGGCCCGAGCAGATCGAACTGGGGATCGAAACCGCTCTTGACTTCATGGCAGCTGAGCCGGCCTTCGCCCAAATGTGCATCGTCGACATGTTCTCGGCTGGGCAGTTGGCGCTCGAGAGGTACCTCTCTGCGGTTCGCATCATCGCCAGCTTCGTCGATCGGGGCCGCACCCTGCCTGGCAGGGAAAGCTTGTCGAATTCGATTGCGCTGATGTCTGTCAGCGGCGCCGCTGTGGTGATCCGGGCCGAGATTGTCGACGAGCGGACCCGCTACCTGCCGGAAGTGGGGCCCGACATCCTGTTCTCGATCCTGGTGCCGTACATGGATCGAGAGGAGGCACTCGAGCGCTCGGAGCGTTACGCCGAGCGGCGGGCTACCGCCACCGCCAGCTGAGCGCTGCTGCCGAAGTCCGACGGGCTGCCCGCCGGTGGCCGGTCTCCCCATACTGGCTGATCTGAGGCCGGACATCAGAACGATTCAACTTGGCCCGTGTCGCGCGCCGGTCTGATGTTTACGAGTGTGTCGCGCAGGTCAATTAGCGGCCCAAAATGCGCATAAATAGCGGAAAATGCGCGCTGTTCAAGGGGGCCGTGAACTTCCCACGGGTATTGTCAACGGCTGATGGCAAAGGACACAGAGAAGCTAATCCGCCAGCTCTCGCTCATCTCTTTCCTGATGGCTCAGGGCAGGCCCGTTTCGGCTCTGGAGATCAAACGGGAAGTCGAGGGCTACAGCGTGATGAACGAGGATGCCTTCGCACGCCGCTTCTACGCTGACCGGGCCGAACTCGACAGCCTCGGGATCGAACTCCAGGTGGATCGGCCCGGCGACGGATTCTTTGAAGCTGAGCTCTACTCCCTCCCGCCAGAGAATTTCTACCTGCCGGCGATTGAGTTCACCGACGACGAGCTGGCCGCCCTGCGTACTTCTCTCAGCCTGCTCACCGAGAGTGAGTTTGCCTACGCAGAGCCGCTCAGGCTGGCGCTCCAGCAGGTGGCCTGGGGCCATCCGAACCCGCTCACGGATCCGGATAACACACCGATCTCGATGGTCAAATTCGCATCCACGTCCTCCCGGGATCTGACTCAGCGCCTGGCCCGAATCGAGACAGCGATTTCCCGCCACAAGACGATTACCTTCGAGTACCACACGATGGAGCGGGACGAGGTCGGCTCTCGGAAGGTAGACCCATACCACCTCGTCTTCCGGGGCGGTCAGTTTTACCTGATCGGTTTCGCACACGAGAGGGACGCGGTGCGGGTGTTCAGGCTCTCCCGTATTCAGGGCAAGGTCGGCTACGCGACCAAGTCCGAACACGACTTCACATCGCCTGAGGAATTCGAGCGACGCGACTACGCCGATCTCGCAGACTGGCAACTCGGGCAGCAGGCCGGTACGGCGAAGATCTTCTTCCGGGAGCGGATAGCCTGGCTCATCGAGCGGGACTTCGGCAGGCATGGCAAGGTCAGACCGGCGACCGCCGAGGACGGTGTGGAAGGTGAAGGAATCGTGCTCGAGACCGGCTACGCCAGCGAGCGTGAACTGCTCGCCTGGGTGCTCAGGTGGCGCCGGAACGCCGAAGTTCTTGATCCACCCGAGCTCAGTCAGGTGGCGAAGGACAGGGTTTCGCTGCTGCGTGACCGCCACGTCAAGGGCTTCGAAATCGCCGACTCGGCGGAGGCCGTTCCACCACCGGCGAAAGAGCGCCGCCAGCGCAGCAAGGAACGCCCTTCCGCGGCGATCCGTCCGGAGCGCTTTGGCCGGCTGGTCACTCTCGCCGGCATGTTGATCGGAGCAGCCAAAGAAGAGAAGACGCTCTCGGTAAAGGAACTCTGCTCTCTCTTTGAGCTTTCAGGAGAGGAGCTTCGTGACGACATAGACGTACTCAACGTTGTCAACTTCGGTGGCGGTACTTACGTTCTATATGCGGAAATCAAGGGTGATGTGATCGAGGTCGACTCCGAGCCGTACGGTGATTCGTTCGCCCGTCCGGCCAGGCTGCTTCCGCTTGAGGCCAAGGCTCTGGTGGCCGCGATTGATCTGGTCGGGGACCACATGCCCCAAGCCCGGCTGGATACCGCCCGGGACAAGATCATTGAGGCGCTGGGTCACGATCCTGCCCGCGAGGGCCTGGCGATCGCGGTGGAATCCGGTGGTGTGGAGGCCGCCCGTGTAGTCAACGAGGCGATCGCCTCGCGGCGAGTGATCGAACTCAACTACTACAAGGAGAACGAAGACACCTTCTCCCAGCGCACGGTCGAGCCATATCGGCTGGAGAACGGCCGCGAGGGTTGGTATGCGGAGTGCTACGACCCGGAGCGGAGCGCGATGCGCCACTTCAAGCTGGACCGGATAAAGGAAGTGACGATTACCGACCAGGGCTTCGAGCCACGCCAGGAGGCGACCGAGCTTGCCGGAGTCGAGGGCTGGATGAGTGACGGCAAAGTGCCCGAGGCTTCCGTGGCTCGGGTCTGGGTGTCCCCGGAGCGTTCCCGCTGGCTGCGGGAGGAGCGCAATGTGGTCGAAGAGCTCAGCGACGGTTCCGTGGTAGTCGAGCTGCCGTATGCCGGCACCTCATGGCTGGTTCGGGAGATCCTTCGCGGAGCCGGTGATCTGGTTGTGCTCGACCCGCCTGAAGCTCGCGAGGCGATCAGCCGCGAACTCGCTGCCTGAGCCGGGCTCGAAACGCGTGGCGGCGTAATCTGGAGAGGTGACTTCCGTCGCTGAAGATCAGATGGATCCGGTGGGCAGCCCGCCCGGGCACCCCGAGATCCTGCGGCTTCTGGCCGACAACCCCGGCCCGATGACGCTGACCGGCACCAACACCTATCTGGTCGGTACGGACCCTTGCTGGGTAATCGATCCGGGCCCCGATGACAAGCGGCATTTGGCAGTGGTGGAAGCCGCCATAGAGGATCGCGGAGGGGCGGCCGGGGTCCTGCTCACCCACTCCCATAACGATCACACTGGCGCGGTCGTCCCGCTCGGAATTGAAGTCGTCCGGTTGGTTGACGGTCTGCGCCTCGAGTACGGCGCTGGTGATTCCGTGCACGGAGCATCATGGTTGACCGCCGTCGCTACACCTGGCCATGCGGTAGATCATTTCTGCCTCTTTACCGCCGATGGGGTCTGTTTCAGCGGCGACCTGATCCTCGGCTGGGGTTCGACTTACGTCCCACCGGATGGTGGCTCACTGGCGGCCTACATGGATTCACTTCGGCTGGTCGCAGCCCGTAGCCCCGGACTTGTCTGTCCGGGTCATGGTCCCTGGATCACCGACCCTCCGGCGAAGATCAGCGAGTACCTCGCACACCGGGAGTCGCGGGAGAGCGGCCTGATTGAAGCCCTCGAGCGTGGCGAGCGCTCGCGGATGGCACTGCTTGAGGAGGTCTGGTCTGACGTACCGGAACTGCTTCGACCGGCGGCAGCGGTCGTGATGGAGGCTCATCTCCAGAAACTGGGAAACGAGGGTCGCCTGCCGGATGATCTCGGTGAGTAGCCGGTTCGCTGGGTCTGGCTGGATCCTCGGTGAAGGGCAATAGACTCGGGCCCGATGAACCGCCGAAAGCTGATCGAGATGGACGAGGCCGGGAGGCTGGACTTCTTCAACGAGGAGCGGGTGGCGGTGGTGGGCAGTTTCGGACCACGTGGATGGCCCCATCTGATGCCGCTCTGGTACATCGTCCGGGATGGCGAGATCTGGGCCTGGACCTTCACCAAGTCGCAGAAGATCAAGAATCTTGAGCGTGACCCGCGGGCGACTGTGCTGATTGAGGCCGGTGACGAATACGCCGAGCTGCGCGGCGTCCAGATGGAGTGCGAGACAGTCTTCCATCAGGAGTCGGAACTGGTGGTTGAATTTGCCACTGAGCTGGTGACCAGGTATGCGCCGGAAGGCCAGGAGGTGACCCCGGAAGCAACCGAGGCGTTCAGGGCGCAGGCGCCCAAGCGCACGGTGCTCCAGTTCCAGCCCGTTAAGACGGTCAGCTGGGATCACCGCAAGCTCGGCGGGGTCTACTGACCTCGCTGCTGGTTGTCATTGAACTCTCTGCATAGACGAATGCCCGGTTTCCGACTGAGCCAGATTCATTCGCTGATCCAAGTAGCCTAAGGGCGGATGAGCGAGCTAAAAGGACTGATCCTTTCCGGCGGTGCCGGAACCCGGTTGCGACCGATCACCCACACTTCAGCCAAACAACTCGTGCCGGTTGCCAACAAGCCGGTGCTTTTCTACGGCATCGAAGCTCTGGTCAAAGCTGGAATAACCCGGATCGGCATCATCATCGCTCCTGTTACAGGCGTTGAGATCCGGGAAGCGGTCGGCGACGGCTCTGCCTTCGGTGCGGAAGTCACCTACATAGTTCAGTCGGAACCGGCCGGCCTTGCTCACGCCGTGCTGACTGCCGAGGAGTTTCTGGGTGGTTCTTCCTTCGCCATGTATCTGGGCGACAACCTTCTCAGGGACGGAATTGCCGACATCGTTGAGTCCTTTGAAGCGGAGCAGCCCGATGCTTCCATCATGCTGACCCCGGTTTCTGATCCGAGTTCCTACGGAGTCGCTGAGCTTGACGGCGAGCGGGTCGTCCGGCTGGTTGAGAAGCCCGAGGATCCTCCTTCCGATCTGGCGCTCGTCGGCGTCTACCTCTTCTCGCCGAAGATAATCGAGGCAGCACGGCAGCTCGAGCCTTCCTGGCGCGGCGAACTGGAGATCACCGAGGCGATCCAGCTGATCGTGGATAACGGCGGAGACGTGCGTTCCCGGATCGTTGGTGGCTGGTGGAAGGACACCGGCCGGCTTGACGACATGCTTGAAGCCAACCGTCTTGTACTCGATGAGATCGAGTCATCTGATGAGGGCAGCTCTGAAGATTCGAGGCTAGAGGGTCGGGTGGTGCTCGAAGAAGGAGCGGTGATCAGGCGCTCTCTGGTTCGCGGCCCCGTAGTGATCGGTCGTGAAGCCGTGATTGAGGACTCATACATCGGCCCCTACACGTCCCTCGGCGACAGGGTGAAGGTACGGAGGTCAGAGATAGAGAACTCGATTGTGCTCGCTGACTCGGTTGTGGAGGACCTGCCCAGCCGGTTGGAGGCCAGTCTGCTGGGACGCCATGTGAGGGTGAGCAAAAGCGACGGACCGGCAAGGACCCTCAAGATGCTTGTCGGCGACCGTTCAGAGATCGAGATCATCTGATGAGGTTGCTGGTCACAGGAGCAGGCGGAATGCTTGGGAGGGACGTGATGCTGGCAGCCGAGAACGCCGGTCACGAGGTCACCGGACACGACCACAACAGTCTTGATGTGACCGATCCCGAGCGAGTCAGGCGCCGGATCAACATTGACCGTCCTGATGTTGTCATCAACTGTGCCGCCTGGACCGACGTTGACGGAGCCGAGTCAGAGGAGCAGCGCTGTCTGGAAGTCAATGTAGCCGGGGCGGGCAACGTTGCCGCGATGGCCAGCGAGGTCGGCGCAAAGGTCCTCTACATCTCGACTGACTATGTCTTCAACGGGGGCAAGGAAGGCGCTTACCTCGAGAGTGATCTACCCGCTCCGCTCTCGGTTTACGGTCGCAGCAAGCTGGCCGGGGAGCAGGCGACGATTGAAGCCAACCGGAGGTCGTTCGTGGTCCGTACGGCCGGCCTTTTCGGAATCGGTGGGCCTAACTTCGTGGACACCATGCTGAGGCTCGGCGAGGCAGGAGAAGTACTGGTGGTTCACGATCAGATCACCTCACCGACTTACACCTGGCATCTCGCCTACGGCCTGATCCGGTTGCTCGACACTGACTCCTACGGCCTTCACCACATGGCCGCTGCCGGCAGTTGCTCGTGGTATGAGTTCGCCAGTGAGATTTTCGAACGGGCTGACATGGAAGTCGTGACTCTGGGTGCGACCAGCGACATGCTCGGCCGGGCAGCCGCCCGCCCTGCGAACTCTGCCCTGATAAGCGAGATAGCCAACGCGATCGAACTGCCCTCCTGGCAGGACGGCCTGACCAGCTACCTCGCTCAGCGGTCCCGGGCGATAGAGGGCGTGAGTGGATGAAGCTCCTGGTGACGGGCGGCGCCGGTTTTATCGGCTCCAGCTTTGTGCGTAACCGACTTGAGTCCAGGCCGAACGACCGGGTGGTGGTTCTGGACAAGCTGACCTACGCCGGCAATCTCGCCAATCTCGAAGGCCTGCCGGAGGAAAGGCTCGAGTTCGTTCAGGGAGACATCTGCGATCGCGAGGTGGTCGCCGGCCTGGTCGCGGGCTGCGACGCGTTGGTGAACTTCGCCGCCGAATCCCATGTTGACCGTTCGATCGCCGAGCCGGATGCGTTCATCCAGACCGATGTGTTCGGGACTTTTGTTCTGCTGGAAGCCGCCAGAGACGCAGGTGTGCGACACCTCCAGATCTCCACGGATGAGGTCTACGGGTCGATCGCCGAGGGGTCCTTCACCGAAGCCTCCCCGCTCGACCCCTCCTCGCCCTACTCGGCGTCCAAGGCGGGAGGTGATCTGCTTGTCTCGGCTTTCCGCCACACATGGGGGGTCGATTCACTGATCGTCAGGGCTTCCAACAACTACGGTCCACGCCAGCATCCCGAAAAGCTGATTCCGCTAGTGATCCTGAACGCGCTCCATGAGGACCAGATACCGCTTTACGGGGATGGCCGGCAGGTCCGCAACTGGCTCTTTGTCGAGGACTTCTGCCGGGCGATCGATCTCGTGCTCGAAGAAGGCGAGGCCGGCAAGGTCTACAACGTCGGCGGGCCGGACGAGCTGCCCAACATCGAGGTGGTCACTCGGATACTCGAGCTGACCGGGCGGGATGAATCGCTGATACGCCGCGTGGAAGACCGCCTCGGTCACGACCCCCGTTACTCGCTCGCTTCGGAGCGTGTCGAAGCTCTCGGCTGGAAGGCTCAGGTCGAGTTCGAGCAGGGCATCGAGCGCACTGTCGAGTGGTATCGGGAGAACCCTGGATGGTGGGAGTCACTTCGCTCCGGTGAATACCGCGAGTACTACGAGCGCCAGTACGGCCGGAAGCTCGGATGAGCGACGGGGCGCAGCGTTGACCCGCAGGCTGGAGACCAGACTGCAGGGGTTGTCTCTGATCGAACCGGACGTTCATGGCGACGGCCGGGGCTTTCTCGTCGAAAGCTTTCGCGCTGCTGTCTGGCGTGGACTCGGTGTGGATGTTGAATTTATCCAGCAGAACAGCTCACGTTCAGCCCACGGCACCCTGCGCGGCATCCACTTCCAGACTGACCCCGGACAGGCGAAGCTCGTCCGATGCTCAAGGGGAGAGATTTTCGACGTGGCGGTGGATCTCCGGAGCGGCTCGCCGACTTTCGGTCAGTGGGAAGGCCACAGGCTCGATGACAATCTCCATCGCCAGCTGTTCGTCCCGGCCGGCTTCGGCCACGGCTTCTGCGTGCTGAGTGAAGTGGCCGACGTCGTCTATCAGCTGTCCAGCTACTATGACCCCGCGACTGAATCCGGCATCGCCTGGGATGACCCGGAGGTCGGCATTGAGTGGCCAGTTGAGGAACCCTTGCTTTCCGAGCGGGATCTCTCGGCGCCCAGGCTTGCCGAAGTAGCCGGCTCACTGCCTTTCTGACCGGCCCCCGGGCCCCGCCGCAGCCACCTCCCCTCCCTGCCCCGGGGCTGCATTGTCTGCAGCCGGGCCCCCGCGGGGTCTAACCTCCGGGGTTTAAGCATGGCTGCGAAACCGACCCAGGATCCTTTGGCTCCCTTTACCCCTGAAGTCAGGCGGTGGTTTGAGTCTGCCTTTGAGTCGGCAACACCGGCCCAGGGGCGCGGATGGCAGGCGATTTCCTCCGGGGATCACACCCTGATCTGCGCCCCCACTGGCTCTGGCAAGACCCTGGCCGCTTTCCTCTGGGGGATTGACAGTCTGGTCCGCACTCCCGACCGGGAACCCGGGGTAAAGCTGATCTACGTTTCCCCGCTGAAGGCGCTCTCTTACGACATCGAGCGCAACCTGAAGGCACCGCTACGCGGCGTTGGTGCCGAAGTGTCGGTGGCACTTCGCACCGGCGACACGCCTCAGTCAGAGCGCGCCCGGATGCGCCGCAAGCCGCCTGACATTCTGATCACCACCCCCGAGTCGCTCTATCTGATGATCTCCTCCGGGGCGCGCGAGATATTCCACTCGGTCGAGACCGTGATCATCGACGAGATCCATGCGGTCGCGGCGACCAAGCGTGGCGCCCACCTCGCGCTGACTCTGGAGAGGCTGGATCACCTGTCGGAGTCGGCTGGCCGGGGGGCCGACCGGTCGATCCAGCGGATCGGACTTTCGGCAACTCAAAGGCCACTCGAGCGGATCGGCCGGTTTCTCGTCGGGCCGAAGCGTAAATGCACAATCGTTGACAGCGGTCAACGAAAGGAACTGGATCTGGAAATCGTCGTGCCGCTTGAGGACATGAGCAACCCGGGGGTGGTCGAAGACGGGCAGGAGCAGATCCGGTCGATCTGGCCGGCGATCTATCCGGAGCTGCTCGAACTCGTCAGGCAGCACACCTCGACCATAATTTTCGTCAACAACCGTCGTGCCGCCGAACGTCTGGCCCAGCGCCTGAACGAGCTCGACGAAAACGGACGGCCAGGAGAAGATCCACACCTCACAGCCACCGAAGGCGCCCCGGCCACAACACTGGTCCGGGAAAAAGTTGCCGGGGATCAAAGTGCCGAACTGGAAACTGTGGGAGGCGGCGATGGGGTTGCCGGAGACGGCCTGCCCCTGGCGCGGGCGCATCACGGGTCGCTTTCCCATGAAGAGCGAACCCAGGTCGAGGAACAGCTCAAGTCAGGCCAGATCCCCTGCCTGGTTGCAACTTCGTCGCTTGAACTCGGCATTGACATGGGTGCCGTAGATCTGGTCATCCAGGTCGAGTCACCCAAGTCGGTCAGCCGCGGGCTTCAACGCATCGGGCGAGCCGGTCACGGTCTTGGCGAGGTTTCCAAGGGGCGGATATTCCCCAAGTTCAGGGGGGATCTGCTCGAAAGCGCGGTGGTCACCCAGCGCATGCGTGACGGCGAGATAGAGGAAACCGTGATCCCGGCCAATCCGCTCGACGTTCTGGCCCAGCACCTCGTCTCGATGGCCGCTCTGGACAGCTGGAAAACGAAGGAAGCACTCAGTCTGATTCAGGATACGGCGTCTTTTTCTGAGTTATCCGAGGAGCAGTTCGAGAATGTGCTCGACATGCTCGACGGGCGCTATCCGTCAGACCGCTTCGCTGAACTCCGACCGCGGCTGGTCTGGGACCGCACCGAAGGAACGATTGAAGGACGCAAGGGTGCCCGCTCGCTTGTGGTCACCAACGCCGGGACGATCCCGGACCGCGGCCTGTACGGGGTTCACCTTCCGGACGGCCGCCGGGTCGGCGAGCTCGACGAAGAGATGGTTTACGAGGCCCGGGTCGGACAGGTCTTCCTGCTGGGTGCTTCGAGCTGGCGGATTCAGGAGATAACCCGCGACCGGGTGATCGTGATCCCGGCGCCCGGGGTTCCCGGAGCGATTCCGTTCTGGCGAGGCGACGGCATTGGCCGCCCCGCTGAGCTCGGTGAGGCGATCGGAGCCTTCAGCCGCGAGGCTGTGGACACCGACCCGGCTGAACTCGAGAAGACCCACCACCTCGACCCGCTGGCTGCCCGCAACCTGGTCGCCTATCTCCAGGAGCAGCAGGAGGCGACCCGGGTGGTTCCGTCCGACACCACCATCGTGATCGAGCGCTTCCGCGATGAGATCGGCGACTGGCGCCTCTGCGTGCTTTCCCCGTTCGGCGGCCGGGTGCACTCGGCCTGGGGGATGGCGATCGCCCGCAAGCTTCGTGACGAAGAGGGGCTTGAAGCCGACGCGATCTATTCCGACGACGGCATCGCAATCCACCTGCCAGACGCCGACGAGCCACCCTCCAGCGACCTGGTGCTGATTGAGCCTGACGAACTCGAGGATCTGGTCGTGCGCGAACTGGGCGCCTCGGCGCTGTTCGGTGCCCGTTTCCGGGAGAACGCCGCCCGCTCTCTGCTGATTCCACGGGCGTACCCCGGCAGACGGACCCCGCTCTGGCAGCAGCGACTTAAGTCCCAGAGCCTGCTTGAAGTCGCTCGGGACTTCCCCCGCTTCCCGGTGATCCTCGAGACCTACCGAGAGTGCCTGCAGGATGTCTTTGACCTGCCAGCACTCGACCGCCTGCTGCGGGGGATCCACTCGCGGGAGATCTCGCTGGTTGAGGTCGAAACCCCGACCGCCTCACCATTTGCCTCGTCCTTGCTGTTCGACTACGTCGCCACCTACATGTACGAGGGCGATACGCCGAACGCCGAGCGCCGGGCGGCGGCGCTGTCGCTGGACCGGGAGCTGCTGCGGGAGTTACTCGGACAGGACGAGCTGCGGGAGCTGATCGAGCCGGATGCGCTGCTTGAAGTCGAGGAGTCGCTGCAGCATCTGAGCGAGCACGGCCGGGCTGAAGACCGCGACGCCCTTCAGCAGATCCTCCGGAGAATCGGGGATCTGACCCTGCCGGAGATAGAGGCGCGCGTGGCTGAGGGTTATTCGGGCAGATCCATGGTTGAAAACCTGGTCAAAGAGCGCCGGGCAGTTGAGGTCAGGGTGAACGGCGAGGCCCGGTTTATCGCCTCGGAGGACGCCGGGATGTACCGCGATGCGCTCGGAGTCTCTCCGCCAGGGGGTCTGCCCCAGTCCTGTCTCGAAGAAAAGCCTGAGCCCCTCACCGACCTGTTCGCCCGCTATGCCCGAAGCCACGGCCCCTTCCCGACCATCCAGCTTCGTGACCGGTACGGGGTCGATCCGACCGCCGTGCTCAAGCAGCTCGAGGCCGAGGGTGTGCTGGTCCGCGGTGAGATCCTGCCCGGCGGAACCGAGCGGGAGTGGTGCGAAGCTGACGTTCTTCGTCGGGTCCGCCGGACGAGCCTCGCTCACCTGCGTCAGGAGGTCGAACCTGCTGATGCCCGGACCTACGCCCGCTTTCTGGCCTCCTGGCAGGGGGTGGACCGTTATCGGCGCGCCGGGGCCGGACCGGACCGGCTGCGTGAGATCCTGGTGCCACTCCAGGGAGTCGCACTGACTCCTGCCGTCTGGGAGCGCGACGTGCTTCCGCGCCGGGTGGGCAGCTACAGCCGGACCTGGCTGGACGAGCTCTGCACCAGCGGCGAGGTCGTCTGGATCGGTGCTGGAGCGATCGGCCGCAGCGACGGGCGGGTCGCCCTCTACTTCCGGGAGGACGTGCGGCTGGCAGGCCCGCCGCCGGCCAACGCCCGGCTGGAGCTGCCGGAGGGTCCCGTCCACGACTCGATACGGGAGCGACTTGAAGATGGCCCGACATTCTGGCTGGACCTCGTTGCCGAGCTCGATCACAATCCCGAGGAGCTCCACTCTGCGCTCTGGGACCTTGCCTTCGTCGGGGAGATCACCAATGACTCGTTTGCCCCGTTGCGTGCGCCCCGGCTGCGCTCGGTCCCGCGTGGCGAGACGCCTGGCCGCCGCTTCTCCCGCCGCCGCGCCGCTGCCGGGCCGACCGTTCAGGGACGGTGGTCGCTGACCGCACCTCTCTTCCGCAATGCGCCCGCTGTTGGTCCGCGGCTGCGGGCACAGTCGGAGCTGATGCTCGAGCGCCACGGAATCCTGACGCGGGAGATGGCTCTGGCTGAAGGTGTGCCGGGTGGATTCTCGACGCTCTACCCGGAGCTCTCCAACCTCGAAGTGCTCGGCTCAGCCCGGCGCGGCTATTTCATTGAGGGCCTCGGAGGTGCCCAGTTCGCTCTGGCCGGGGCGGTCGAGCGGCTGCGTTCCCAGTCGAGTGATGACGAGGAGCTGAGCATCCTTGCCTCCACCGATCCGGCCAATCCATACGGGGCGACCCTGCCCTGGCCGAAACAGGAGAGCCGTCGCAGGCCCTCCCGCACACCCGGCTCCTTTCTGCTGATGCGCGCCGGAGCACCGCTGCTCTTTCTCGAAAAGGGAGGCAAAGGAATACTTCGGCTTGTGCCGGGACTCGAGACAGCTGAACTCACTCGCCTGCTCGCCGCTTTCGTCGAGATGGCAGAGCAGGGCACGATCCCGCCGCTGAAGATCGAGCGCTTCGACGGCGAGCCGCTGATTGGATCCAACTTTGAACCCTTGCTGCTGGCGGCCGGCTTCAGTCGCCAGCCGCGCAAGATGGTGGTGCCTGGCTGATGGTGCCCGCCAGTGGCTGAAGGAGACTCGATCGTCCGGATGGCCCGCCGGATCGAGGCGGCTTTCGGCGAACGGGAGGTGCTGGCGGCAGAGGCTCCGAACCCGCGAAGCCCGCTCGCCCGGACTGCCGACCGGCTTGCCGGACACCGGCTCCAGCGGACCGAGACCCGTGGCAAGCACCTGCTCCTCCATTTTTCTCCAGACCTCGTCCTGCACGCACACATGGGGATGACCGGCGGTTGGTACGTCTACCGACCGGGCCAGCGGTGGCGCCGCCCGCGCCGTTCGGCCTGGCTTGTGCTCGACCTCGGCGAGCTGGAGCTGGTCGAGTTCGGCGGTCCGACACTTCGGCTGGTCAGGCCGGTCGAGCTCGCCCGTGACATTCGTCTCGCCCGGCTCGGACCAGACATACTCGGCGGTTCCGAGGCAGTCGCAAGAGCTGGTACCAACGTCGCTGCGGCAGGGACGGTTGGGCTGGGCGAGGCTCTTCTGAACCAGAGGCTGGTGGCCGGTATCGGCAATATCTTCAAGTCCGAATCGTGTTTTGAGGCGGGCCTGGACCCGTGGCGCGCAGTTATGACCTTCGAGCGGGGGGAGATCGATCAGGTGCTTGAAATAGCTGCCGTCCAGATGGCGCGCGGGGTCGAAACCGGCCGTCGACCCGGCAGGGTCTACAGGAAAAGCGGCGGTCCATGCCCGGACTGCCGCGGCAGGATCCAGTCCCGGGGACAGGGCGATGACAACCGAATCACGTACTGGTGCCCGGCCTGCCAGTCCTGAAAGTGATCCAGGCCAGAAACCTTTACCCCGTGCGGAAGGATCCGTCTGTCTCAGCACCATGGCCGGGCTGCGATACTGCAGCTGTGGACGAGGAGAAGGACAGCATAATCGGGCTTCTCCGAAGTGTTCCGTTGTTTGCGGAGCTCAGGGCGGAGGAACTGGAGCGGGTTTCCCGCGTTGCTGTGCCACGTTCATTTCCGGCTGCGACGCGGGTTTTCCATGAAGGTGACCACTCCGACGCCTGCTACATCGTGCGCTCGGGGACTTTTCGGGTGACCCGCGGTCACCCTGACGGACGGGCCATAACGCTGGCCACGCTCGGAGAGGGTGACATCGTGGGAGAGCTTGCGATGCTGGATGGTGAGGTCCGATCAGCCAGCCTGGAAACCCTCGGCGCCGAGGGTGAACTGCTCGCCCTGCCCGCCAGTGACATGCGCTCTTTGCTGGAGCGCAACCCTGAGATCACGGTCAAGATGGTCGCTGCCCTGACCCGCCGGCTCCGTGCCTCCAACGAGCGCATTTCACGTCAGTCCTTTCAGACGGTTCCGTCGCGTGTGGCCGGGGTGCTTTCGCAACTGGTCGCTGAAGAAGCGCCCGATGGATCCACCCGCGAGATAACGATTCGGATGAACCAGGCCGATCTGGCTCAGCTCGCTGGCACCTCAAGGGAAAGCGTCAGCCGCTTCCTCGCAGACCTCGAGCGCTCGGGTGTGGTTCGGGCGGGTCGTGGCCAGGTGACCGTCCTGGAACCCGCCAAGCTCGGTAACTACATATTCTGAGCAGATGGCTTCGGGTCTTTACTCACTCAACTTCTATTCACCGCTGTTCGCAGACCAACTCCGGCGGGGTCGCAAGACGGCTGCGATCCGCCTTGGAGATAAATCCGCCAAGTACGAGCGCAGCCAGATCGTCTGGGTGACGATCGGTTCGCGGCATTCGCGCCGGGAGAAAATTTTCTCCGCAGTGATCGATGAGGTCGAGGTCAAACGCCTCTCCGATCTCTCGCCCCGCGATGTCGAGCGGGACAATCCGGAGTTCCGCCGGGTCGATGAGACCCGGTCCTTCCTTGAGAAGATCTACGACCGGCCAATCGAAGCCGACGCTCAGGTGACGGTCATTCACTTTTCTCAGGTAGTCGAACCCGGAATGAGCGGATTCGGCGCAGTTCCGTCCCCCAACTGATTGCCCTCGAGGCAGCGACCCGACCGGGAGGTACTTCTCCCTGCCAGATGGAAGCCGGGACTCCTAGGCTCCCTTCTTCCCCGCTGCCTCCCGGCACACGGCGGCGGTACCCGCGATCATCTGGTTGACGTTGAATTCGGTCTCGATTCGCATACGTGCCGCCCGGCCCATTTCGTTCCTGAGGTCCGGATCACCGATCAGGCGGATCAGCCGCTCGAACCATTCATCCGGTGTTTCGGCGAAGAAACCCTCGACTCCGTCCTCGATCACCTCGAGGCCGTAGCCAACCGGCGAGAGGACCTGAGGGAGTCCGGCGGCCATGTACTCCTTGATCTTGAAGGTCTCCTTCCCGCGAGTCCATTCATCGTCGATCAGCGGGCAGATCGCGACATCGAATGTCTCAAGGAAGGCCGTCGGGGCGTCGTCGTTCCAGGGCAGCCAGTCAAGGTGCCGTTCGAGTGCGGGGAGGTCGGGAGGTCCCGGCCCGCCAATAAATGCGAGTCGCGAGCCGGTTTCCTCGAGGGCGCGGGACAGGGGGTCGGATATTTCGTTCAGATAGACATCGCCTCCCGTTCCCGTGAAACCGATCACGAGCTCCCGGTTTTCGTCATGTTTCCTGGCCGAGTACCGCTCTACCTCTATTCCGAAGTGAACTTTTCTGACCTGCCCCCCGGCCGAAGTTATGACGTCAGCTGTCTCCGAGTTTCCGGTGACCACGAGCTCCGCCAGTTGGCACCGCTTCTCGATTGGGCGCCTCGGGAACCGGATCCAGAGGGCGTCGTCAATGTGCAGCACGATCGGCTTGCCAAAAATTCGACTGGCGATCCACTCGAACACAGGGCGGGAACTCATCCGGAACATCGAACGCTGCACAAAGACCACGTCGAACCTGCCGAGACCTGCAACCTGGAGGATCCGGAAGGGAAGGACGATGAAGTACCAGTAGATGCCCCAGGCAAGCCGTCCCGGGAGACGTCTCTTTGCCCAGAGACGCCAGATGTAATCGTGCAGCCGGGGGGCCGGCGCGCTGAAGACCGACCCCTCGATCCCGTGGCTTCGGCCCAGCTCAACCGGGAGTACGCAAAACGACCAGGTTGCCTTCAGATTCGAGGGTTCTGGAGAGAAAAAGGCGACCCTGACCGTTTCCTCCACGACCTCCCGGCCATCTGCACTCTCGTCGTCCCGATCTCGTACCTGCCCCACAGACAAACTGTATTGAGGCAGATGAAATCACGGCACCCGGTCGTGGTTGCTACTCGGCCAATGGGATACCGTGCCTTTATGACCAACCAGAGCTCCGGTCTTCCGGCCGACGCCGGAATCAAGGACGCATCGCTCACCACCCCTTCAGGTGAACCGATCGGTCACCCAATCGATGGAGTTGTCGTGAGACCTGTAGTCACGAGACCGGACGATCGCGGTGAGGTGGCTGAACTTTTGAGGGCCGACTGGGATGAGGTCAGGGGATCCGAAATGGTCCACGCATACCTGGCGACGCTGGAACCAGGGGTGACCAAGGGCTGGATCTGCCACGAAGGTCAGGAGGACCGAGGCGTCCACCTTTCAGGGCGCCTTCGATGGGCGCTGTTTGACGGCCGGGCTGACTCGCCGACGAGTGGAGCGGTCATGGATCTGACTTTCACCGAGCGCAACCGGAACCTTTTGATGATTCCGCGCGGCGTCTGGCACAAGGTGAAGAACGTCGGCACCACGGAGGCCTGCTTCGTGAACCTGCCTACGGTGATGTACGACCATTCGGATCCGGACAAGCGACGCCTGCCACCAGACACCGACCTGATTCCCTCACCTTTCTGAGGTCGATCCGTTCGATGGAAAGGCCGGGGGAAGGGCTTCCCGAACCGAGGGTATCGGTGGTGATCGCCTCGTACCGGTGGCCTGCGGCCCTCCGGCTGACAATAGAGAGCGCCTTGGCCCAGACAGTCCGGGAGGTCGAGGTCATCGTGGTCGAAGACGGACTTGACACGGGCTCCAGAGGAGTGGTCCGGGCGATTGGAGACCAGCGGGTCCGGTGGCACAGGAAGTGGTTCAGGAGTGGCAGCCAGACGGGTCCTAACGAGAAGGGCCGTCGCCTCGCTCGCGCTCCGGTCGTTGCTTACCTCGGGCACGACGACATTTGGGCACCGGATCACCTCGAAGGACTCCTGGAGGCCTTCGCGACCGGAGCCGACCTCGTCCACTCGACCACACTGATGCTCGGCAGTCCGACGGGGGATCTGATCGCCGGATCCCGCCCCTTCACCCCCGATCATTTCGTTCCGCCCTCGTCGATGGCTCACCTGAGGGACAGCCCGAGGATCGCCCGGTGGCCGGTAAGTGCCAGCATCACTCCACAGGTCGACTGGCACTTCTTCAACTCCTGCTTCCGCCTCGGCGCAGGCATCGCCGTCTCGGGCAGGCCGACCACACTCAAGTATCCCGCTACCTGGAGTTCCGTCGCGTTCCGTAAGCGTGACTGCTCCAGGCAGGAGGAGTTGGTCAGGCAGCTCGCCCGGGATCCCGATCTGGGGAGAAGGCTCGAGGCCGAAATAATGGCTTCCGGAGCGGAACCGGTGCTGGCCGGGAATCCCGATAAAAGCCCTGCACCTTCATCGGCAGGTGGCTGGGGTCGCCGGCAGAAAGGATTCCACGGGCGTTTCGGGCTCAGGTCGTATCGGTGGCAGCGTAGTGCCGTGATAGGCGACTTCCCTGGTTGGGGCATCCTTGAGGACGATCCGGAAGGCCGCCCGCTGAGTGAGGCGGCCCCGGATGGTTCATCCCGGGTTCGGTTCGACACCCCCCGTAGGCCCTGGACAAGGATCAGGGCAGAGGTTGCCGCCCACAGTCAGACTTCGGACTGGGTGCTCACGGTCGATGGCCGACCGTTGAGCACCAGCGTAGAAGGGCCCGCCGAAAGAGGAGGAGTTCATCTGGTGGCCAGCAGACGGCTCTGGAGGCGCGGACGAGCCCCGGTTATCGATGTGGGTCTGGCCTCCCGCATCCCGGATAGAACTTCTATTCCGGTCTTCCGGATCTGGCTGGGTCGATGGCCAGCCGGAAGCGATGTCCATTCGCGCTTCTGGGCAGTCAGGCGGACCGCGATCCGATTGCTGCGTTCGCGCCTCGGCGGCCGGTGATCGAAGGCCCCTGCGCTGTGCCGCTAGCCTGACTTCTGCGATGGCTGACTGGTCCAGAAAAACAGGGATGGCAGCGACGGACAGCCGGAGCCGACCTGACGAAGAGATGTTGATTATCGGTGGTGGCCTGCAGGGGGTTACGGCAGCTCTGGCCCTTGCCGCCCGGGGCATTCGAAGCCGGATCCTCGAGAGTCGTTCGCAGCTGCTCAGGGGGGCCAGTTACCGAAACGAGGGTAAGGTGCATCTCGGCTTCGTCTACGCACTCGATGAATCTGGTGTCACGGCTCGGAAGATGGTCGAAGGAGCACTCACCTTCTCGGACCTGATTGAGGGCTGGTGTGGCGAGGTCGACTGGCAGGCCAACTGCTCGGAAGGCTTCGATTACTGCGTCGTTGACTCCGGCCTCGCAGATGCCGCGGCCCTCGGGCGGCACTATGAGGAAGTCGTTTCCATTGTTGAGGCCGCCTCCGGTGCTCTCGGTGACAACTATCTCGGCAGCTCAGCCCGGGTCGAACCCGTTCGCCATCGGGGGAGCCACGCCCTGCTGGCCCCCGGCCTTTCGGGGGATTGGTTCTCGACTCCAGAGCGCTCGGTGGACCCAAGAGCATTGTGCGACTGGCTCCTTGCTGCGGCTGCCGCGAACCCGCTGGTAGAGGTGCAGACTGGAGTGGTGGTGAAAGGAGTCGTGCCGATCGCTTCAGGGTTTGCGCTTGAGATTGGTTCTGGCGCAGGGTCGGGGAAGATCGAGGCCGAGACCGTACTCAACTGCTCTTGGGAGAACCGGCTCGAACTCGATCGACAGGCTCTCGGGAAGGTACCTTCGGCCTCTTACCGGATCAAGCATCAGGTCCTGGCCAGAGGGGAGGCTGAGGTCGACCTGGCGCCGCTCACCCTTGTTCAGGGCCCCTATGGCGACATTGTGCCCTGGCCAAATGGAGATGTGTACGTGAGCTGGTATCCGGTAGCCCGTACATTCATTGGCAGCTCGCCTTCGGCTGGGACGGAACCTGATCGGGATGTGGCTGAGGCCACCCTCGAAGGCCTGGCCGCGATAGTTCCCGGCCTGCAGGGGCTGGAGGTGGTCGATTACGGGGCGGCCTGGATCATCGGCGAGGGTGAAGCAGACATAGATGAGACCTCGAGCGGTCTTCACGCCAGGAGGGCGACGGAGATCAACCGGCAGGGAGGCTGGTGGTCGCTGAACGGCGGAAAGCTGACCACGGCCCCCCTCACATCAGAGCTATGTGTGGCTGAGTTGACCGGCACCGAGCCGCAGATCGGTCTACGGGTGTGACTGATCCGGGGCGGCCAAAACTGACCATTGCGATCCCGATTCACCAGGCAGAGAGATGGATACCCGGGATCATCGAAAATGTAGCCAAGGCGCCTGAATGGAGTCGGGTCGTCATATCCGATGCCTCGGGTCTTGACGATTCAGCCGCAAGGCTTGAGGGCCTGTTCGGTGGAAATCCGATCGTCCAGATCGTGAAGAGGCGCGATCACCTCGACTGGGTCGCCCACTGCAATCTACTCCTGGAGGAAGCTGAAACTGACTACTTCTGCTGGCTTCCCCAAGATGACATCCTGATGTCAGACCGCTATTTCGAGCGACTGGCCGGAGCCCTCGATGAGGATTTCCGTGTGGCCGTGGCTGTGCCGGAGGTGCATGTCGTATACG
>JBBECI010000017.1:0-6185 GCA_040881895.1 Solirubrobacterales bacterium
CTGCCCGGCCATCAAGCACCGCCGCCTCAACCCCGCGCACAAAGCGCTCCTTGTCACCGGGCTCGCTGTCAGTCTCGACCTCGAGCATGCCGCTCGCACCGAGCGCCTCGGCTACCGGGCGTGCCTGGGCCAGCGCCAGGGGGCTGGACCGGGTCGCGACCTTCAACTCAACCGGCGCTCCGGCCGCGGATTGGAGTCACCGTGGCATCAGTTTCGACCTCTGGCACAGTGTCCACGTCAAGAGCAAACAGCTCTCGCAGGGTGTTGACCGATTCGTACGCCCGGTCGCTGCCCGCGATCTCCCGGAGTCGCATCGTCGGAGCATGGAGCATCCGGCCGGCAATCGCATGAGCCATGGCTTCAACGCGCGCCCGGTCGGCCTCGCTCAGGTCCTGCCAGCGACTGCTGTTTTCGGCGAGCACCCGCTCGACCACATCGTCTGCGAACCCGCGCAACGCCGCCACGGTCGGCAGCACCTCAAGCGCGGCAAGCCACTGCTCGAAGCGCGCCAGTTCGGCATCAAGGATCAGTCCGCCCTCGTGACTCTCTGCCTCACGCACACCTGAATTCCGCTCAACCTGCCGCTGAACATCATCGATGTCATGGAGGATCACACCCTGCTCGTCCCGGCAGGCCGGGGAGATATCCCGCGGTACCGCCAGATCAATCAGCAGAAGTTGCCGGGGGTCCGAAGCCCCCTCCCGGAAAGCGAGGTCCTCAACTTCAACCACATAATGGGGAGAGTTGGTCGCCGAGACCACAACCTCTGCCTCAACGAGGTGTGTGGAAAGTTCATCCAGCCGGGCGGCTTCACCACCAAAGCGGGAGGCCAGCCCGACGGCCTTGTCGAAATGCCGACTGGCGACAAAGACCATCGAGGCGCCCCGGGCCGACAGGGCCCGACCGACCAGAGCGGCGGTGTCGCCAGTTCCCACCACTACCACCCGTCTCCCCCGGAGATCACCGATCGCCTGCTCGGCCAGTTCGATCGAAACGGAGGGAACCGAGACTCCTTTGCGGCTGATCCCGGTCTCCTCACGGACCCGGCCTCCAGCGGTCAGGGCACCGTGAAACAGCCTGGTCAAAACCGGGCCGGAACCACCCTCGACCAGGGCCAGCTCATGGGCACGACGGACCTGACCCTGGATCTCAGCCTCGCCGACGATCATCGACTCCAGGCCAGCTGCAACCCGGAACAGATGCCTGGCCGCCTGGCTCCCGGCCATGGAGTAGAGGTGAGGGGCGAGTCCGGTCGGTCCTATACCGGCCTGGCGAGAGAGCACTGACAAAGCCAGCGACTCCGCCCGGACCGGATCGTCAACAACCAGGTAGATCTCGGTCCGGTTACAGGTTGAGACAGTGGTGACCTCGCGGATCGCTGCGTCGGCAATCAACTCACTCATCGCACCGGCAGCCCGGCCCTCGGTCAGAGCAACGGCTTCACGAAGGTCCAGCGGGGCAGTCCGGTGGGACAGCCCGAGCAGGAAGAGCTCAGACACTGCTTTCTTCCCTGGGAGGAGGATCGGCGGTGTCGGCCGGATCAGCTCGCACTTCCACGGACATTTCAGCCAGATCTGCGCCTGGCTCCTCGGCATCCTCGGCTTTCAGTTGCTCGATCAGCTCACCAAGCTCACGGTTGATCCGCTGGAACTTGGCCCCGAGGATGGCGATGTAGACGAGCACCATCAGCAGGAAGAAGAGGTAGGCAGAAAAGACGTAACCCGTGGCCTCGCTTGGAGTCGCATCAAACATCTACTTGGCCTCCACCGTCGGAGCTATCCGGCCACCGACCGAGCCACCGGCCCCATCTTCGTGGAGCCTGCGCCGCAAGTAGGAGACCTGCCCGGAGACCTTCTTGCCAACCATCTCGGTCTTGACGAGTGTGATCCAGAGCAGCCCGATGCCGACGAAGCAGACCAAGAAGGTGAGAAGCATCGAGTCGGGCAGGCCGCCTTCAGAGGTGGCGAAAACACGCGGATGGATGACCGATTCGGCCATTCGAACCGCCAGAAAGTTCAGCGGTACAAAGGCGCCGGCCGTGATCGCAAAGACCGAGGCGTAGCGGGCCTGGCGATCGCGGTCCTCGATTGCGTACCGGAACGGGTAGTAGGTGCAGTAGAGAAGGAAGACGATCAGGAAGCTGACCAGGGTCGGCTCATCCCACACCCACCAGTAACCCCAGGAAGCCTTGGCCCAGATCGCCCCGGTGACCAGTACGGCCACGCCGAAGGTGACCGAGATGTGGATGAACACATACGAGTTTGCGTCGTGACGGCTATCGCCGCTCTTCAAGTGACGGTACCCCTCGATCCCACCGGCGACAAATCCCATCAAAGCAACTATCGCCAGCGGCACATGCAGGTAAAAGATCTTCTGCTTGAAACCCTGGTCGGCGTCCATCGGAACCCAGAGGAACACAAGCGCGAAACCGGCCATCAGAAAGAGGACAGTTGCTATCGAGAGGGTTTTGAGTCCGCGTCCGGTCATGTTATGTCTGCTTCCGGTGCCGGTTTCAGTCTTCCAGGAGGAAATCAAACACGGCGTAGCCGACCAGCAGGAAGATTCCATCGTATAGACCCACGACAAGCAGCCAAGTGCCAAATCCGTCGTATTCGGGACCAGCCGCATCGAACAGCCCGGCCGAGGCTGCAGTGGCCGCAATCATCAGCGGCACAACCAGAGGTAGCAGCAGCAGTGGAACGAGCAGATCACGGGCCCGGGAGTTGACCGCCATCGAGGAGATAAGCGTCCCCAGAACAGAGAACCCGAGGTTGGCCCCGAACAGGACGGCAACCAGCGGAAACAGAGCCGACCAGTCCGAAAGGAAGAAGACCGCAAAGACCGGAACGACGATCAGCTGCAGAACGGCCAGGTAGATGAACAGTGCCGCGACCTTTGAGGTGAAGAGCACGGTGCGGTCAACCGGGGCCAGGCGGATCGCATCAAAGCCCCCCTCCTCGAGTTCAGAGACAAAAATCCTGTTGATCCCGAGGATCGCCGCGAACAGCAGGGTGGTCCAGAGGACTCCTCCAGCGAGGCTGCCGGAAAGCGTGGTTCGGTCGAGCCCGTAACGGAAGATGATGAAGGTTGTCACCGCGAACAGCACCATCGCCGGGAGCGACCGCATGGTCCGAAGCTCGGTTCTGAGGTCCTTGCCCAGCAGTGCCATGAACGCCTCACGGGAAGAAGTCATCGGATGGCCCCCGCCGGCTGCGCATCCGCCGGGCCGGCCTCATCCGGTCCGGTTGCGATCGCGCCAGTCCGGTCAAGCGTGACCACCTGATCGGCTTCGGCGCGGGCCCGTTCCGGTTCATGGGAGACGAGCACCCGGGTTCGCCCCTCGGCCGGGCCGATCAAAGCCCGGGAGAGTTCTCGTCCTTCCGGATCGAGGTTGGAATCTGGCTCGTCGAGCAGCAGCAGCTCAGGGCGGTGGAGAACCGCCCGGCAGATCGCAATCCTCTGCCGCATCCCGGCAGAGAAACCGGTCACGCGGTCGTCAGCCCGCCGGCCCATTTCCAGCAGATTCAGGTCGTGGTCAATCCGGGCCGTGGCCTCTTTTCGGGGGATTCCGTGGAGCCTTGCCTGGAGCTGAAGGTTCTCCCTGCCGGTCAGATCGCGGTAAAGAAGCGGTTCATGGCCGAGGTAGCCGATTCGGCCACGCAGCTTCCAGCTCTCATCCGGCAGAGCGCAGCCGAGCACTTCGACCTCACCGGAGGTCGGCCGCAGAAGCGTCGCCAGAATCCGAAGCATCGTGCTCTTGCCCGAACCGTTGGGGCCGAGCAGGGCCAGGGTCTCTCCCCGGGCCACGGTCAGGTCGATATCGCGTAGCGCCAACCGGTCTCCATACTCGCGCCTCAGTCCTCGCAGCCGGATTGCCGCGCCAGTTGTAGCCGCCTCCGGCCGGTCGTCCATTCGGGGATTGTCTCAGCCCGCGACGGCCCGGGCTGCAGGGACGCCCGCGAGGCAGCTAACGGGCGACGTGGAACTCGACCACTTCGATCTGTTTCTGGCCGTAAGAACCTCGAAACACAGGGCCGGCACCACCGACCAGATCACCGACCTCGGGCAACGGATCCGGTCGCAGGTCGGATCGCACATCAAAGATCGTCACCCCGGAAGCGCTGACTCCCTCCTGGCTCTCGGTGATCAGGTGCGCATCCCCGTCCCCGTCGGGATCAACCGCTTCGACGTAGATCACCCGGCCACTCGCAACCACACAGTTCGAGAGGTCAGGCGGACAGCTCGACTCAGTCAGGACGGGTTGCGGTCGGTCGGGTGCGGATCCGGCCGGTGACCCGTTACCCCCGTCACCCGAGCCGTCGTCACCAGTCCGGATGCCAAAGAAGAGCGCCCCGGCGGCAATCAGGACAACGGCAAAAATCACAACCCAGCGGATCATGGCCTCTTACCCTTCACCCGCGGGTGACTCGCCGCACGGGAACCGCGCGACCTGGTGGCTGGTCCCTGACCGTCTCCGCGCCGGCTGTCAATCGCCGCGGCGGATGACCCGGCGACCCACCTTGAGCAGAGGCCCGGCACCGGTCCTGAGCCCCTCAATTCGCTCCCCACCCTTGCCATAAAGCAGCTTGGCCGAAGACCGGATCGCATCCGAGAAGGTCTGGTCATATGGATGCCACCAGAAGTTCCGCGCGAGCCCACGCTCGTAGGTGACCAGCTTGATCTCGACACATTCGTAGAAACCGAATTTCGAGTGGGAGTGGCCGAGGCCGGAGTCCTTTACCCCGCCCCAGGTGCATTGGCAGGCACCGTGGGTGAACATGTGGTCGTTGATCCAGACCATTCCGGCCTCTATCTGGTCACCGATGCGCTCGCCACGCTGGCGGTCGCCGGTCCAGACCGAAGCGCCGAGCCCGAACTCGGAATCGTTGGCCAGCCGGAGTGCCTCTTCGTCGGAATCGATGGTCATGATCGTCACCACCGGCCCGAAGATTTCTTCCTTCATGATCCGCATGTCGTGATTGACTCCGATCAGCACGGTCGGGGCGATGAACTTGCCCGGGAAACCTTCGACCTCAACCGGTCCTCCACAGAGCCGCTCGGCCCCGTTGGCGATCGCGTCATCAACCAGTTCGTTGACCAGGTGGTACTGGTCCTCGGAAACCATCGGTCCTATCTCGGTGTCGACCTCGGTCGGGTCGCCCACCTTGAGGCCTTTGGCTCCGTTAACCAGGTCACCGATGAAGCGATCACTGACCTCGCGTTGTACGTAGATCCGCTCGATTCCGGCACAGGTCTGCCCGGAGTTGGCGAAGGATCCCCAGAGTGCGCCAGCGGCGGCGAAATCCATCTTCGCATCCTCGAGCACGATCATCGGGTCCTTGCCGCCAAGTTCAAGAACGCAGCCCTTCATCAGCTTGGCGCATTCCTCGCCGACCTTGTAGCCGACCGGGACCGATCCGGTGAAAAAGATCTTTCCGGCGCTCGACTTGGTCAGGGCGTCGCCAATCCGTCCGCCACCGTGGACAGTGCGGATCAGGCCCTGCGGCACACCGGCGTCCTCGAAGGCACGCTGGATCTCCTCGCCCAGAAGCGGAGTGAGGCTGGCCGGCTTGAGCACCACACCGTTGCCGCAGAGCAGTGCGATGGCGATTTCCTGAACCGGGATCGTCCACGGGTAATTCCACGGGGCGATCACGCCGACCACGCCGATCGGCTGGAAGCGGAACTTTGAAGTCTTGCTCTTGAACAACGCCTGCGGGAAGCTGATCTTTTCGTCCTTAAGGATCTTCGGCCCCTCCTTGGCACACCACTTCAAGGCATCGATCGAGGGCAGGAGCTCCATCGTGTAGGACTCGGAAATCGGCTTGCCCTGCTCTGCGGTCAGCAGCTTTGCGATGTCGTCGATCCGCTCGAGCAGGATCGCTGCGGTGCGATCGATGTACCCGGCACGGTCAGATGCGCTCAGCTGTGCCCAGGCGGGCTGGACAGTGCCGACTTCGTCGACGATGCCCTGCACCTGATCCGGCGTGATCGTCGGGACTTCACCGACGACCTCTCCGGTGGCGGGGTTCAGCGACTCGAGTGTCGCAGTCTTTTCTGGAGTAGCAGTCTTTGGGGCCATTCGAGCAGTCTAGACCCCCGAAACAGAAAAATCCCGACCGGAGACCCCCAGTCCGGGTCTCCGGCCGACACAGCAACCCTCCCTGGCGTTGTTCCAGTGGGTC
>JBBECI010000018.1:0-6034 GCA_040881895.1 Solirubrobacterales bacterium
GTCGCCTTGCCCGCTGACGCGCCCGAAAACGAGCCGCTCAGTCGTGCGGGTGGGCCATCTTGTGGTGGTCGAGGGCCTGTTTGAGGACCTCTTCCTCGACATCGAGCTCCAGCGCCACCTCGCGCAGGCCGCGCCCTGAGGCTGCTGCTTCCTTGACGATCTCTGCTGCGCGGTCGTAGCCGATGAACGGGTTGAGCGCGGTTGCCGTGGCCAGTGTCGCCTCGGCGTGGCCCTCGTTGTTTTCGTGATGCGCCTCGATGCCGGCGACGCACTTCGTATCCAGCAGGCCGGAGGCCGAAGCGAGCAGCCTGATCGAGCCGAGCAGGTTGCGGGCGATCAGCGGCACCCTCACGTTCAGCTCGAACTGCCCCTGGGAGCCGGCCATGGTGATTGCAGCGTCGTTTCCCACAACCTGGGCGGCAACCTGGATTACCACCTCGGGTATCACCGGGTTCACCTTGCCAGGCATGATCGAAGAGCCCTTCTGCAGTTCCGGCAGCAGCAGCTCAGCGATACCCGCGCGCGGACCCGACCCCATCAGAGCGAGGTCGTTGGCGATCTTGTTCAGTGACACCGCGTAAACCTTGAGCGCTCCGGAAAGCTCGACCAGCGAGTCTCGGTTGGCCTGGGCCTCGAAACGGTCATCAGGGGCCCCGATTGCCAGCCCGCTCTGCTCCACAAGCAGGTTGCGCACACCTTCAGCAAAGTCGGGATGGGTGTTCAGACCGGTGCCGGTGGCGGTGCCGCCAAGCGGGATCTGCCCGACCCGGCCGAGTGTGCCGGTGACCCGGTCGATCCCGAGCCTTACCTGCGAGGCGTATCCACCAAACTCCTGGCCAAGGGTGACCGGCACTGCGTCCATCAGGTGCGTCCGGCCGGCCTTGACCACATCAGCGAATTCAGTGGCCTTCGCTTCGAGGGCGGACGCGAGCGCGTCCATCGCCGGCAGCAGGTCATTGGTGACCTGATCGAGCGCGGCCAGATGCACGGCCGACGGGAAGACATCATTGGACGACTGGCCCATATTCACGTGATCGTTCTGGTGAACCCCTTCACCGGCGAGGCTGGCGATTACCTCGTTGGCATTCATGTTGGAGGAAGTGCCAGAGCCCGTCTGGAACACGTCGACCGGGAACTGCTCGTCGTGGACACCGGTGCCGATCGCGTCTCCAGCCTCTCCGATCCGGACGGCTAGATCCTCATCCAGCAGGCCGAGTTCAGCGTTTGTCCGGGCGGCTGCTGCCTTGATCCGGCCGAGCCAGTGAATCACCGATGAGGGGATCGCCTCGCCCGAGACTGGAAAGTTGTCAATCGCCTTTGTGGTCTCGCCGCCCCAGAGCTGTTCGTCCATCTCCCTCGCCCCCCTCTATCCGAAACCACGCCCGGCTTCGACACCGGCGTCGTAGTGAACCTGAGCTCCAGGAGAGCCACCCATTCTGTAAGTAGCGGCACTCTTCAAGCGGTCAAGCAGAGCCGCGTGGATGCCGTCGGTGTCTTCCGAGCCCTTCTCCATCGCTCCGACCAGATAGCCGACCTGAATCGCTGCCTGAATCGCCCCTGTACCTGAACCACCCGCCTGAGTACCCAGCTTTGTCGCCACCTTGACAGCGTCGCTTCCGAAGTTGAAAAGATCCCCGTTCGGCTGGTTGCGGATCAGGCAATCGCTGATCGGAACCGTTCCGTCGATCCGGACTGTATCCGGAGCGGTGACCAGAGCGGTCTCGATCTTGGCCGGGCCCTCCAGGCAGACGATCGGCGTCGAAGTCTCGTCAGAGCCGCAACCGACCCAGAGGAACGAGAGCAAAACAACAGGGATGGCGAGGTACCGACGCACACTGGCATCTTGACAGCCCTCCCCCCCCGAGGCACCGTCGGCCGGGTTCCACGGAGCTTCCCGAACACACCTGTACGTCTATAGGCTCCCATTCATGCCCACCGTCCGCGAAGTGACTTACGACCTTTTCCGCAAGCACGGGATGACCCGGATGTTCGGAAATCCCGGCTCGACCGAGCTGCCGATGCTTCAGGACTTCCCCGATGACTTCGAGTACGTGCTCGGGCTTCAGGAGGCAGCTGTTGTCGGAATGGCCGACGGTCATGCCCAGGTCACCGGCCGTCCGGCGCTGGTCAACCTTCACACCGCTCCCGGGCTCGGCAATGCGGTCGGTGCGCTGTTCAACGCGCAGGCGAACCACTCTCCAGTGGTCGTCACGGTCGGCAACCAGACCCGCTCGCTGATGACCGTGCAGGCGAACCTGACCAACCGCGATGCGGTCCGGGTTCCCGACCCGTTCGTCAAGTACACCTACGAGCCTCCCCGCGCTGAAGATGTGCCCCTGGCGATCGCCCACGCGATCCACCTCGCCACGCTGCCCCCCTGCGGCCCGGTCATGATCTCGATCCCGATGGACGACTGGGATGTCGAGATGGATGCTTCGGATGCAGCTCACATCATCAACCGCAACGTCAGCGGACGGGCCACGGCCGACCCCGCCTCCGTCGTCGACCTGTCCGAGCGGATCAAGGCGGCGAAGAACCCGATCGCCGTCGCCGGGCCGGACATAGACGCGGCTGGTGCCTGGGAAGAGATGGTCGCCCTGTCTGAAAACCAGAACCTCGGAGTCTGGGCCTGCCCTGCCCCTGGCGGCGGTCGGCTCGGCTTTCCCGAAAGCCACCCGCACTGGCGCGGCGTTCTGCCTCCGGCAATCGGCCCGGTCAGCCAGACCCTCGAAGGCCACGACCTGATCCTCGTCGTCGGCATGTCGGTCTTCCCCTACTACCCGAACCTTGCCGGACCGCTGCTTCCAGAAGGTGCCGAGCTGGTCCAGATCACTTCCGATCCAGACGAGGCCGCCCGCGCCCCGATGGGCGACGCGATCGTCGCCGACGTCAAGCTGACCCTCGCCGCCCTGCTCGAGCAGCTCGACGGCACCAAGCGCGAAGCCCCGCCGGCCTGGCCTGGCCCGACCCGGATGGAAGACAGCGACACAATCAGCGGATCAGTGGTCTGTTCGATCCTCAAGGAGCACCTCCCCGAGGACGCGATCATCGTGCTTGAGTCTCCGTCGAGCACCCTTGCGCTCCGCAACCAGCTCCGGATCTCGAAGCCGAACAGCTACTTCTTCGGCTGCGGCGGCGGACTCGGCTTCGGCCTCAGCGCCGCAGTCGGCATCCAGATCGCCGAGCCCGACCGGCCGGTCGTCTGCGTGCTTGGCGAAGGCTCAGTCCAGTACGCGGTCACTGCTTTCTGGACCGCCGCCGCCTACAACGTGCCAGTGACCTTCCTCATCCTGCGGAATGAGGAATATGCGATCCTCAAGTGGTTCGCGGAAATCGAGCAGGTGACCGGCTCCCCGGGCCTCGATTTGCCCGCCCTGGAAACAGCCAGGATAGCCGCCGGTTACGGGATCGAAAGCAGGACGGCGGGCACCGCCGACGAAGTTGACAAAGAGCTGGCCGAAGCCCTGGCCGACTCAAAGCCACGGCTGGTGGAAGTTCCCGTTCAGCCCGGCATGAACCTCTTTTAGACGACTCAGGAGACTCTGAAAATGCCACTGCTGCAGCCCGATCCAACCAGAATCGCACCGGAGCAGGGTGAGGCAGCGCGTGACCGCGCCCCGGACTGGGTCGCAGAAGGCACCCCCGAGCCGCTGCGCTCGCAGCTGGTAGAGCTGTTCAGCAAAGAGCAGGTGCTCAGTCGGGCCAGCGACATCATCCGTTACGCCTCCGACGCAAGCCCGTACCGGATGTTGCCCAGAGCTGTGGTCATGGCGAAGTCCGACGCGGACATCGGCAAAGTGCTCGCCTTCGGTCGCAAGCAGGGGATCGGCGTCACCTTCCGCGCCGGCGGTTCCAGCCTCAATGGTCAGAGCCAGAGCGAAGGCATCCTGGTCGACGTCCGCCGTCACTTCGGCGGTATCAAGGTGTTCGACGAGGGCCGCAGCGTCTCAGTCGCCCCCGGCGCGATGATGGCCGACGTCAACCGGGTGCTGAATCCGTACGGGTTCAGGCTCGGTCCAGACCCAGCTTCGCTGGAGATCGCCACGGTCGGCGGAGTTGTCGCCAACAATTCCGGCGGCATGAAATGCGGGACAAAGTTCGACTCCTACTCGACCGTCACCGGGATGACCTTCATCCTGCCCTCCGGGACCGTGGTCGATTCGACCGCGCCCGATGCCGAAGAGAAGTTCGCTGACGCCGAGCCGGAACTGGCCGCCGGGCTGCTGAAAATTCGTGAGGAGATCCTTGCCGACCAGGAACTCACGGCAAAGATACGCCGCAAGTTCGAGATCAAAAACACCACCGGCTACCGGCTCTGTGCCTTCCTCGACGCCGAGACCCCGGTCGAGATCTACCGGCGCCTGATGGTCGGCTCGGAAGGCACCCTCGGCTTCATCTCCCGCGTGATCCTCAACACCCGCCCGATCCCGAAGAAGACGACCCTCGCCTGGATCCACTTCCCCGACATCCCGAGCGCGATTGACCCCGTGCCGGAGCTCGTCGCTGCGGGCGCAACTGCGGTCGAGCTGATGGGCGCACCAGCACTGATCGTCGCCTCATGGAACATGACCGGCGCACCCGAGCACTGGAAGGAACTCGATCCGACCACCGCCGCCCTGCTGGTCGAGTTCGGCGGTGAGGACGACGAATCGCTGGACAAGCAGGAGAAGGAGGCGATGGAGCTGCTCGACGGCCGGGAGTTGATCAGCGAGGTTGAATTCAGCCGTGACGAGGAGATCATCGAGATCAACTGGCGGGTCCGCGAGGGCCTCCACGGGCTGGTTGGAAAGATGCGCCTGCCGGGCACCGCACTGATCGTCGAAGACGTCTGCGTGCCACCGGCCCGGATTGCCGAAGGGGCCGAAGATCTCCGCTCGCTGCTGGCCGAACATGGTTTTCTGAATGGAGTCGCCGGCCACGCATCGGTCGGCAACCTGCACTTCATGCTGACTCCCGACTTCTCCAAATCGGAAGACCTCGAACGCTACGAGGCCTTCATGGGCAAGCTGGTCGAGCTGATCTGCAACAAGTACGAAGGCTCGCTCAAGGCAGAGCACGGGACCGGGATCAACATGGCTCCTTACGTCGAGCTCGAGTGGGGAAAGAAGGCGACCAAGCTGATGTGGCGGGTCAAGGAACTGGCCGACCCGACGGGCGCCCTGAACCCCGGCGTCGTGCTCAACCGCGACCCCGACTGCCACCTCCAGAACCTGATGACCACACCACCGATTGAGGAGGTCGCCACAACCTGTGTGGAATGCGGCTTCTGCGAGCCGGTCTGCCCGAGCCGCAACCTGACCACCACCCCCCGCCAGCGGATCGTCTTGCGGCGGGAGATGGTCCGCCAGGGAGGCGACACCCCGGTTCGCCGTGCCCTGCTGGAGGAGTTCGAGTACGACGCGATCGAGACCTGCGCGACCGACGGCGCCTGCGAACTTGCCTGCCCGGTCGGAATCGACACCGGTGCCTTCATGAAGGAGTTCCGCAAGGCCCAGAAGAGCCCGCGCGAGCAGAAGAACGCCCTCAAGGTCGCCGAAAACTGGGACAAGGTCGAAAGCCTCGCCCGCGGCGGCCTGAAGTTTGGCGGCGCCATGCAGAAGGTGATCGGCGAAGGCGGCGTGCGCGGCCTGACCGGCGCCGCCCGCAAGCTCGTAAGCGACGACCTGATGCCTGCCTGGGGCGAGAACATGCCCGCGGCCGCCCCGCCGAAGCTTCCGGAAACCGCGCCGGTCGGAGCCGCAGCCGTCTATATGCCGGCCTGTATCAACCGAATGTTCGGCCGCTCGAAGGCATCGGGCAACGGCAGCTCAGCCGGGTCGAATGGTGCCGGACCCGACCTCAGCCTGCCCGAAGCCCTGGCTGCCGTGTCCGCGCGGGCCGGCAGCCCGGTGTGGATCCCAGAGGACGTAGCCGGTTCCTGCTGCTCGGTCCCCTTCAGCTCGAAGGGCTACACCGACGCCCACAAGTTCAAGGCCAACGAGACGGTCGAGCGGCTGTGGCGCTGGACCGGCGGCGGCGCGCTGCCGGTGGTCAT
>JBBECI010000019.1:0-35673 GCA_040881895.1 Solirubrobacterales bacterium
CGGCCGCCCCCTCCCCGCTCTCGGCTGGCCTGGCCCGGGATGACCGTGACCTCGTCTACCTCCTCCTGATCGATCGCTGCCACCTGGTCGACGCCGTATTTGCGACCCTGAGCGTTGATTCACGAGAGCAGATCTCCACACTGGTGCGGTCGATGTCCGCAGGCATGGTGTGGTCAACCAGGGCATTCCACAGTCAGGGCGGAGTACTCGAGGACCAGGGTCAACTGGCGAAGTACTGTCGGAACGTGATCGGCTACCCGGCGCTGTTCACCCTCGATCAGGTGTCCGACCGGGATATTTCCGGTGAAGTCAGGGAAGACGCACTGCTGGTCAGCGAGATGATCCAGCTCGCCAACGTGACCCGGGATATCGAGACTGACCTGAAGCGTGGGGTCTCCTACCACCCTGCCCTGAAGCCCTACCTCGGGAGTGAGGTCAGTGGGACCGAAGTTCGGTCAGTCGTCCGGAAGGTCCGCGAGGAGCTTCTGGCGATGGCGCTGGGCCGGGCGCCGGCATATCGCAGGCTGTTCGAGGGCCTCGAACTCGGCGGCACCGCTCCTGTCCGGATTGCCGCCGTCCTGATGCTGCTCTTTACCGATCTCCATTACCGGAGCTGCGCGCTTCGGACCGGCCACTTGCCCTGGCCCGGACCGGGCGGGCGCTTCCAGGTGATTGCCCGTTCCCTCCCGGCAATGATGTCGCCTTCCTGGGCGACTCACACCATCCGCCGGGTCGAAAGTGACTTTCTGGGCGCCCTCGTCTCAATCCGCCGGGATACCGGCGCGAGCGGAGTCGAACACCGACCCGCCCGCGCTACCTGAGCCAGCAGGGCCGCCGCCTTTTCGTCTCTGCTGCCCTATATCTTTCGATCATGAGTCGCCGCCCGCTGATCCTCTTCACCCTCTGCCTCTGCGCATTTGCGGTCAATCTGGATGTGACCCTGGTCAATGTGACGCTCCCGAGTCTGGTCGCAGACCTCGGAGCGAGCACGAGAGACCTCCAGTGGATAGTTGATGCCTACACCCTGACTTTCGCCGCGCTGGTTTTAGCTGCCGGCAGCCTGGGGGACCGATTCGGCCGACAGGGGACGCTGATGGTCGGCCTGGTGGTATATGCCATCGGCAACGGCGCAGCCGCTCTTGCCACCAGCGCCGAGGCGCTGACTGCTACCCGCGCGATCATGGGCGTAGGTGCTGCGATCATCTTTCCGACGACCCTCTCAATCATCACCAACGTCTTCACGGAAAGAGGTGAGCGAGCCCGGGCTATAGGGCTGTGGGGGGCCAGCACCGGAATAGCGATCGCCCTCGGCCCGATCGTCGGTGGTGCTTTGCTGGAGTCCTTCTCCTGGCCGGCCACATTCCTTGCCAAACTTCCGGTTGCGCTCTTTGCGATCACCCTCGTGGCCTGGGTGGTACCGACATCGAGAGACCCTGAGGCACCGAGACTGGATCCGCTGGGGCTCCTGCTTTCCACGGCCATGATCGGGACGATCGTCTACGCGATCATCGAAGCCCCCGGAGTGGGCTGGAGTTCGGCCGAGACTCTCGGGCTGTTTGCCCTGGGAGGAGTCTTGATCGGAGCATTCATTGCCTGGGAAAACCACACGGAGCAGCCCATGCTCGACGTTCGAATCTTTCGCAACCTGCGCTTTTCAGCCGCTTCCATCTCAGTCACTGTTGCCTTTTTCGCCCTCGCAGGTTTTATCTTTCTGGCGACCCAGTATTTCCAGTTTTTGAAGGGTTACAGCCCACTGGAGAGCGGCGTCAGGCTGCTGCCCGTGGCGACGATGGTCGCGATCTCATCTGTCATCGGTACCCAGCTTGCGGTCAGATTCGGAACGAAGTTCGTGGTCGGTGGTGGCCTGACCCTGCTCTCTATCGCTTACGTCTGGGTATCGACCGCAAGCGTCGAAACCAGCTACCTCGAAATAGCCTGCCAGATGGTGCTGCTCGGATCGGGTATGGGACTGACCAGCGCGCCCGCCACGGAGTCGATCATGGGCGCAGTCAGCAACGCAAAAGCTGGGATCGGCTCCGCTGTAAACGACACTACGCGGGAGCTCGGAGGGACCCTGGGGGTGGCAGTCATCGGAAGCGTTTTTGTATCTCTCTACCAGGAAGCCTTTTCCTCAGCTGTCCTGAGGACGATCCCTGCGGCTGCGCTGGAACCGGCCCGGGAGTCAGTCGGGGGAGCACTCATTGCCGCCCAACGTCTCGCGGAGGGCGGTGCCTCCGGGGCCGCGAGCAGCCTCACACAGGTTGCTTCAACCGGTTTCTTCGACGGTATGGCCGCCGGCTGTCTGGTCGCTTCCGGAGTCTGTGCCACAGGGGCGATCATCTGCTTTGCCTTCCTGCCAGCCCAGCCGCGGAAACCAGCCGATGATTTGTCAGCACCTGGAGGGACAGCGGAACCTGTCTCGGAGCCCGCCTGACAGTTCAGCAACCCGGTCGAAAGGGTCTGAGGTTCTCCCCGCGGGAGGATGACCGGTGAGCCGCGGCCCGCCCGCGCCAACTGAAGGCCCCGGGTTGTTATGTTGCGCCCCTACCTCTTCCCCTAAACGCTGACCGCCCTCCCCCTCGGGCAGGTCAGCACCCTCAGGAGCTCCAGGCACTGACCGGCTGACCTTCTGCCCAACGCCAACCCAATTCTTTCCTCGCATAGCGGCATGAGGCACGGTGGATCACCTCAGGGTTACCCACTCCACTACGACACAGATCGCGTCCGATTACCTCATTCATGTTCGCTCCCCTCCAGTCGATTGACCTCACACCCCGGCACCGGCCGGACCTCTTCGGTGTGGACATCGCAGTAGGTGGCTGACCAGGGGCGTGAGGAATGCGTGGGCCAGATGGCTCGATGGGTTGGGGCTTTAGGGCTCGGGTCGCCCTTGATGGTGGTGTGATGGCAGCGGGTGAGGTCGGGGGCTCACAGGTTTATCCCGGCGACCAATGAGCCGCTTGAGGGAGCCAGTTTCGCTTCCGTGTCGCGGTTTGTCGCGATTTGACGGAACAGCGCTCTGTATCGGGGCGACTGGATTTGAACCAGCGACCTTTCGACCCCCAGTCGAATGCGCTACCAAACTGCGCCACGCCCCGTGCGTGAATCCGGCACTTTATAGGGAGAGGCTGGTTATGGAGTCCCGGTGTCTGGCCTGCCATCCGGGACTGCTGAAGCGGGTGACGGGAGTCGAACCCGCCCTAGGAGCTTGGAAGGCTCCTGTGCAACCGATACACCTCACCCGCATCAAAAAGCAGGGTCCGGATTATAGGAAACCGGACCCGAAAAAACCTTGCCGAACATGGCCAACACGAGCGGGGCTACTAGGATTCGAACCTAGACGAACGGTTTTGGAGACCGTCATGCTAGCCGTTGACATCATAGCCCCGGGGCTGTCCATCCTAGCGTCGGGAGCCTCACCGCGCGGCGGTGGCAACACGCTGGACTTCCGTCCGGGACCTCATCGGGCCGGTGGGCCGAGAGCTCAAAAACGGCCGAAGGGGTCAGGCCGAATCAACCGCGGAGTCGATCCAGCCGAGCATGGCTTCGGCCGGCTCTTGCCATCCTCCGTCGAGCATCATGTCGTGGCCTATCCCGGGGATTTCAATCAGTTCAGCTCCCACTCTCTTTGCCGTGTTGCGAACGTCTGCGATCGGTACGAGAGCATCGTTCGGTGTGCCCATCACCAGCACGGGGGCACCGCCCTTTGGGGGACCGGCCGGCAGGTGGAGCAACACCTGAAACTGGGCCGCAGGTGATTCGTTGCCACAACGGTTCGCGTATGCGGAGGCGGTTTCCGGATCAAGGCGGTTGAACAGATACTCGGCCCGCATCGGCAGCGAGCCGCCAACCATGATCTTTGCGGCGTCATTCGGGTGTCTCCGGGCGATCGATGCGAGGGTTCCGATCCCCGGGCGGGCCGGAATCGACGCCACCAGCACCGCTCCCTTTGCCGGATAGCGCGCGATCGCCTTCTGGACAACGAGTCCACCGAGGCTGTGACCGACGATCACCGGCTGGCTGGGAAGTGAGGCGGCAGTCCGGATTACATCGTCGATATAGGTGCCGAGGCTCGACCTGAGAAGGGTCCCCGGGCTCCCTGCGTGGCCGGAGAGCGAGACTGCATAGGCGGCGTGACCAGCGTCGGCGGCTGCGGACATCCAGTTCTCCCAGCACCAGGCACCGTGACCAGCACCGTGGACGAACAGGATCGGGGCCTTGCCAGTGTCAGATTCGGGCTGCAGCTCGAGCAGCTCGAGCTTGGAGTATGAGGACACGCCGTGGGTAATTTCGCTCGTCATGGCGAGCCATCATATGGCCAGGGGGTTGATGCGGACGAGAGGACTCGAACCTCCACACCCTCTCGGGTACCAGGACCTAAACCTGACGCGTCTACCAGTTCCGCCACGTCCGCAAATCGCGACATCCGGTGAGCGAAGCCGCATAAATTATGGATGCGACGACGCACATCCGAGATTGATTCTATGATCGCAGCATGGTAGGAGAGGCGAGGCCCGGCTACGAGCTGTGGCGACCAAACCGCGCGAAGGCTTCATCGCAGCTGATGCGACTGGTCGTGATGCTGCTCATGGTTGTGTCAATTGCCCTGATGCTGATCGTCATCTTCGGTGGCTGGACGGTTCTGAACGGCGGCGGATACTGGGGAACTATCTCTCTCGGGATCGTCTTCGTCTACGCCCTTCTGACTGTCATGGTCGGGCGGTGGAGCCGTGGGGCGATCACGATCAGTGTCGCACTGGCCGTTCTGATGCTGATCTTTGCGGCGATCGGTTTCGAGTCCTGGTTTGCCCGGGACAAGGCGGGCTTTACCGAGGCAGCACTCCCGTCCGACCTGCTCGGACTGGTCACCTTTCTGCTGATCCCGGTCCAGATCGCCTTGGCCGTCGCCGCTTCAATTGCGGTGAAGCAGGAGTGGCATGTCGAAGAGGAACGACCGATCGGCTCCGGCGACTCCGGCACCACGGGCGATTTCGGGTCTGACTCCGCAGGCTCAGCCGCACCAAACGCGACTTAGTGGCCCCGGGGGGAAAGACAGGGCCTCCCCTGGAACCAGCCTGTGGGCTGGTTCTTCGTAAACTTGCGATTCCTGCGGCGGTGGCGGAACTGGTATACGCGATGGATTCAAAATCCATTGCCCGCGAGGGCATGTGGGTTCGATTCCCACCCGCCGCATTCATCGAAAGGCAGTCACCGTAGAAACGAAGCGAGACAGAAAGCCCCCGACCGGGGTGGCCGGGAGCGATGCGGAGCGACAGGCGGCCAACCGCCTCGCTGATGAGCTTCGATCGCGAGGGCGGGCAGTTTCGGTTGAGTCAGTGTCGGTCCGTCTTGCATCAGGTTGGATCACCTCTCTCCACTCGCTACTGGCGCTGGGTGGCGGGCTGCTTTCGATCAGCTCTCCACTGATCGGCGCCAGTATCTGTCTGATCGCGGCCTTTTCCTTCTATTCCGAACGGGCACTGGGCACGCCGCTGTTGGGGCGACTCGCACCAACCCGCGCCTCGCAGAACGTTATCTCCCCCCCTCCCGGCCCGGCCTGGTCTCAGGTCGAGATCCTGCTCAGCTCCGGATACGACCT
This sequence comes from Solirubrobacterales bacterium, assembly GCA_040881895.1. Taxonomy (GTDB): domain Bacteria; phylum Actinomycetota; class Thermoleophilia; order Solirubrobacterales; family 70-9; genus 67-14. The sequence goes on from JBBECI010000019.1 coordinate 5,600, forward strand.
CCAGAGCTCCTATCCGGTAGGAGAGTGGCTCTCAAGGCGCATCTCAGGACGGCTGACGACCGACCGGATACTTTTCTGGGGAGGCATGGTCCCCCTGTTTCTGGCGACCATGCTCAACGTCGCCGCAATTGAGGGGACGGGCACCCAGCTGTTGCAGGTGTTCGCCTCAGCAGTCCTTCTCGGCGTAGTGGCCGCTCAGGTTGACGGCTTCTTCTCAGGGGATCCAGAAGCAGGCAAGGCCGACCTGCTGGCAAGCGCGGATGTGATCGCAACCCTGGACGGACTCCTCAACAAGCCCGATGCCGACCCCCCGGTTGCCGTCTGCTTTTTCGGAGCTGAAAGCCGATCGGCCGCTGGAGCGGAGAAGTTCTTCGGGCGCCGGCGGAGTCCAATGGAAGGTAACCCCGTCGTGGTCAACTTCGTAAAGGGCCAAGGTGGAGGCACCGGCCCGCTCAGTGCGCCACCGATTCTGGTGACGGCTAAAGAAGGCGACCTTGTGACCCTGCGAATGAACGGAGACCTGAGCTCGCAGAGTCCGCTCAGGCCAAAGCCAGCCATCCTGCGGCGGACAAGCGCCGCCCTTCTTGCCCGTCGTCGAGGACTCAGGGCCACGACCATTGTTGGTCAGGGCGAAACCGCCAGCGACGTCGGACTCGATGTAATCGAAAAGGTCATGATGGAAGCAGACGGGCTTGAATGAACCAGGCGAGCCGGGCTTGATGGACGAGCCGCTGTGGTTGCCGTCTCAAGAGGCGGTCGAATCTTCACAGCTGACCGCTTACGGCGACTGGCTCGAAGCGGGCTCTGGACTGGCTTTCGATAACTACGAGGAACTCTGGCAGTGGTCCGTATCCGATCCCGATGCCTTCTGGCAGTCGATCTGGAACTACTTTGAGGTGATCTCCTCCGGGGTAGCCAACGGAGTGACTGACGGCGCCGAAATGCCAGACACCCGGTGGTTTGAAGGCACGGAATTAAACTACGCAGAGCACATCTTCCGTGAACGTGCAGACGATGAGGTGGCTATCCTCGCCGCCTCGGAGAGGCGCGACCTCCGAGCCGTCACCTGGGGTGAGCTTCGGCGGCAGGTCGCTGATGCGGCGGCCGGGCTGAAGAAACTCGGTGTCGGGTCCGGAGACCGGATCGCCGCGTATCTGCCGAATACGGAGGAAACAGTCGTAGCTTTTCTCGCGGCTTCGAGCCTTGGTGCTGTCTGGTCGAGCTGCTCGCCTGACTTCGGCGCAAGTGCGGTGGCCGACCGGTTCACCCAGATCAAACCGAAGGTCCTCTTCGCAGTCGATGGTTATGACTACGGGGGCAAGGGGTTCGACCGGCGCGACATGGTGCGGGATCTGGCCGATTCGATGCCTTCGGTCGAGCAGGTCGTGATCTTGCCGTACCTCGGCGGAAGATCGACGGACGACGCGCCTTCCAGTGAGACGCTCGAAGGTGCACCCGTCGGCGCAATCACCTGGCAGACCCTTCTCGAGACTGACCCCGGAACCGAACTCAGCTTTACCCGGGTGCCGTTTTCTCACCCCCTCTGGATCCTCTACTCCTCTGGCACAACCGGACTGCCGAAGGCGATAGTTCAGGGCCAGGGTGGCATCCTGCTCGAACACCTCAAGACCATGAACCTTCACCTCGACGCCCAGCTTGGCGACCGGATCCTCTGGTTCACCACGACCGGCTGGATGATGTGGAACTTTCTCACCTCATGCCTGCTCACGGATGCTGCGATCGTGCTCTACGACGGAAACCCTGGCCACCCGGAAATGGGGAATCTGTGGCAGTTGGCGGCCGACGCCGAAGTGACCTGCTTCGGAACCTCAGCCTCATACATCGCGGCCTGCATGAAGGCCGAAATTGAACCGTCAAACGGGCGGGATCTGTCGAAGCTGCGCGCAGTTGGCTCCACTGGCTCACCGCTCGCCCCGGAGGGGTTCGACTGGATCTACGAAAAGCTGGGCACCGATACCTGGCTGTTCTCGACCAGCGGGGGAACCGACCTCTGCACTGCCTTCGTTGGCGGCGTTCCCACTCTGCCGGTCTACCGGGGTGAGCTTCAGGCCCGCTCGCTGGGTGCTGCGGTCGAATCATGGGACGAAGAGGGTCTGTCCCTGACCGGTGAAGTTGGTGAACTTGTAATTACCAAGCCGATGCCCTCGATGCCACTCTTTCTCTGGGGAGACGAAGATGGCTCCAGGTATCGAGGTAGCTATTTCGACACCTACCGGGGAATCTGGCGACACGGTGACTGGATCGAGATCACCGATCGTGGCACGGCGATCATCTACGGCCGCTCGGACTCAACCATCAACCGCGGCGGCATAAGGATGGGAACCAGCGAGATCTACCGGGCAGTACTCGCTGACCCGGACATCGTTGACGCGCTTGTCGTGGACATCCCCCGGACCGGTACTGAAGGCTGGATACCCCTGTTCGTGGTTCTGGCCGAAGGTGCGGAACTGGACGATGACCTGAGATCGAGAGTCGCGCGGGAGATCCGCGAGTACTGCTCGCCACGACATGTTCCAAACGAGATGGTCGCGGTCGACTCGGTGCCGCGGACCCTGAGTGGCAAGGTGCTGGAAGTCCCGGTCAAACGCATCCTGATGGGTACCTCCCCGGAGAAAGCGGCCAGCCGCGACTCATTGGCGAATCCTCAAAGCCTCGACTTCTTTGTCGAGTACGCCAACACCATGCTCAGAGACTGATCCGAGTCCATGTCATCGGACTGGAAGGTAGTCCCGTGCTACGCGGGAGTTATCGGATTTCGGCGCTCGGAAAAGGAACGATCTCTGCCGCGGGCAGACCTGAACCGTTGGATCAGTTCGCTGCGGAGTGACTCTGGCTGGATTACCGCATCGATCACCATTTCCGAGGCGAGGTGGAGCAAGTCGACTCCCTCGGCGTACTCGGCCCGCTTCTCTTCGATGAAGGTCTCGCGTTCGGCTTCGTTCTCGATCGCCTGAATCTGGTTGTAGAAAACTGCGTTGACGGCTGCCTGCGGACCCATCACAGCGATCGAGGCATTGGGCAGTGCCAGGCAGCAGTCCGGCTCGAATGCCGGACCCGCCATTGCGTACAGTCCGGCTCCGTAGGCCTTCCGAACTACAACCGAAATCTTCGGCACGGTCGCCTCGGAAACAGCCGAGATCATCTTGGCACCGTGGCGGATTATTCCCTGCCTCTCGACTGCAGTCCCGATCATGAAGCCGGGAACGTCCGCAAGAAAAAGCAGGGGAATGTTGAAGGCGTTGCAGGTATTTATGAACCGTGCAGCTTTATCCGAAGAGTCCACGAACAGCACGCCACCCTTCTGGCGCGGCTGGTTGGCGACGACGCCGATCACTTCGCCGTCGAGCCGACCGTAGCCGACGATCAGCTCCTTGGCCCAGCGCTCATGGACCTGCGTGAAGGAATTTGCATCAAGCAGGGTGTCCATCAATTCGCACATGTCGAATGGCTGGTTTTCATCCGGCGGAACGATCGCGTCAAAGTCAGTCGACGATGAAGGTTCCGCAGGACTCGCCGCAGGAGGGTTCTGCCGCCAGTTGGTCGGCATGTATGAGAGGTAGCGGCGACCGGTCTCGATTGCCTCCTCATCGCTCTTGACCAGAAAGTGCCCGCAGCCAGACTTGGAGGTGTGCATCTTTGCCCCGCCGAGTTCCTCCAGGGTGACGCTCTCGCCGATCACCATTTCGGCCATGCGGGGCGAGCCAAGGTACATCGAAGAGTTACCGGCATGCATGATCACGACGTCGCAGAAGGCCGGGATGTAAGCGCCTCCGGCAGCACTTGGACCAAAGAGCAGGCACACCTGCGGGACCCGCCCCGACATCTTCACCTCGTTGTAGAAGATCCGGCCGGCCCCACGGCGACCCGGGAACATCTGAACCTGATCCGTGATCCGGGCACCTGCCGAATCAACCAGGTAGACAATCGGTATCTCGAGCTTCAACGCCTGTTCCTGGATCCTGAGGATCTTCTCGACCGTCTTCGGACCCCAAGACCCGGCCTTGACGGTCGGGTCGTTGGCCATCAGGGCAACTGGCCTGCCCTCGACCAGCGCCGTCCCGGTGACTACACCGTCGGCACCAAGCCCCTCCTTGTCCCAGTTGGCCAGCAGCGCGTCTTCGACAAAGCTGCCCTCGTCCACCAGCAAGCCGACTCTCTCACGGACTGGCAGCTTGCCCTGCTCTGCAGACTTGACGTGGTGGCGCTCAGGGCCACCGCCAAACGCAGCTTCAAGGGCGGGATCGAGGTCGACTTTGGTCACTGTGCAGCTCCGGGCTCCGCCTTTGACCTACAGGCCCGGGTTGACCGGGACCGGCTTCTCGCCGGAATAGTCGTAGAAGCCGCGACCTGACTTGACTCCGTAGAAGCCTGCGGCGACCAGTTTGCGAAGGGTCGGCGGGGCGGCGAAGCGACGCTCACGAAATTCGTCGAACATCACGTTGCCGATCAAGGCGAGCGTATCGAGACCGACGAAATCGGAAAGAGCGAGTGGCCCCATCGGATGACCGGCGCCGGCCTTCATCGCGCTGTCAATTTCCTCGATCGAGCCAATTCCCTCTTCGAGTCCACGGATGCCGTCGAGCATGTAAGGCACAAGCAGGCGGTTGACGATGAATCCAGCCTTGTCCTTGGTCTCGACTGTGGTCTTGCCCAGTTTTGCGCCATACGCCATGCCGGTGGCCATCGCCTCGGGCGCAGTGGTCACCGACTGGATTACCTCAAGCAACGGCATCCGCTGAACCGGGTTGAAGAAGTGAAGTCCAAGGAATTGACTCGGACGACCGGTGACGGCTGCCTGATCGATTACCGGAAGCGAAGAGGTGTTGGTCGCGAAGAAAGCATCCTTACTGACGATTTCATCAACCTGCCTCCAGAAGTCGAGCTTCAGATCGAGATCCTCGGTGATCGCCTCGATCAAAAGGTCACAATCGGCAAACTCGCCTGGATCAAGAGTCGGGTCGATGCGGCCACGGATTGCGTCAGCTTCGGACTGCTCAAGCTTGCCCTTCTCGACCGCGCGGCCGAGCTGCTTCTCGATCTTGGCGATACCCCTGTCGAGCTTCTCCTGGGTCAGTTCGGTAACGACAACCTCGTATCCGGCTTCAGCGCTCACCTGAGCAATTCCGTGTCCCATCAGGCCACAACCGGCAACGCCTACCTTCTTGATCTCCATGCAGGGCTCCTCGAGTCGAAAGTTGATACCCGCAGGAGGCGGGCGACCGACTTGGGAGCCTAACGGCTATCAGGCGGGTTCGACTCCGAGAGCCTCAAGCCGCTTGCCCATCTCCCCTGCCAGAGCCTCAAGCCCGGACATAGGACGAATCATGACGGTCATCTCGGAAATCAGGTCTTCATCGTTGAACTTGAGAATGTCGACACCCTGGAGATCCCGGTCCCCGACCTTCGCCTCAAACATCAGCACTGCAGTGCCTCCGCTTTCGACCTGCTCAACGTAGACAAAATCCTCAAAAATTCCGGCAACATTGGTCAGGATGAAGCGCAGTGCATCGAGGCCGGTGTATGGCCTGAAAACGAACGGACTGCGAAAAGTCACCTCTTCGCTGAACAGTGCCTCGACTGCCTCGAAGTCTTTTGCCTCGGCCGCCGCTCTGAACGCATCACTCTTCATCGCCGGAGCCTACCCGCTCCGCTTCTGACCCCTGCCGCGCTTCGGTAGACAACCGAACCCGACCGGCTGACCGGCGGTACCCGACCGAAATCAGGTGCCTGGATGCCAGTCAACCGGTCCCGCCCTCAGGACATGGGATCCAAGCTGGCGACCGAGCACTTGTTGGGCAGCCGCCGATGCCGCGATCAGGGCGGTCAGGTTGACTCCTGTGTTGATCCCCATCTCGGAGATCATCGAGACCACATCTTCGGTTGCGACATTGCCGGTCGCGCCGGGTGGAACCGGACAGCCACCCAGCTCTCCAAAGCTGGTCTCAAAGGAATCAACTCCCTGCTCCAATGCTGCCAGCACGTTAGCCAGACCCTGACCTCGCGTATCGTGAAAATGAGCAGTCAGCTCGACGCCCTCAAGCTCATCCATCGCCCGGCCGAAGAACCGGCGTACCTGTAGCGGGTTCGCCATGCCAGTCGTATCGCCGAAGCCAACCTCATCGCAGCCGGCATCTCGCAGTCGCCTGGCGATTTCGAGAACCCTCTCCACCGGCACCTTCCCCTCGTAGGGGCAACCAAAGGAGGTTGAGATCACGCCCTCGCATCTGAGTCCCGTGTCCTTCGCTGCGGGAATCGTCTCCTCAAGACCAGCCAGAGATTCCTCGACCGAGCGATTTACGTTCTTCTGGTTGTGTGCCTCGGAAGCCGAAAGGAAAAAGTTGGCTTCATCAAACCGGTCCCGGCGCTCGATGGCAAATTCAAGGCCGCGTCGGTTAGGAATCAGGACCGAGTACGACACCCCCTCTGCCCTTGTAATTCCATCCAGCACCTTGCCTGCGTCAGCGAGTTGAGGGATTACATCTGGCCGAACAAAGGAAGTCACTTCGATCCGCTTCAGTCCGGTCGCCGAGAGCATGTCGATCAGCCGGATCTTTTCGGCTGTCGGAATTACCTCCGGTTCGTTCTGGAAACCGTCCCGTGGACCCACCTCACGGATACGGACTGTTCCGGGAAGTCTCGAGGGCGATTCGCTCACAGTCTGCTGCTCAGTCTTCGTCAGTCGTCGCAGACTGATCCGTGGCTTCAGGCGCAGGGATCTGGATCATCCGCCGTTCGTGTACGCCGACGCCGATGATGCGGTCGCCCTCGCGTACTTCGACCGAAAAACGGAACTTCCGCCCGTCGTTCACCTCGTCGAGCCGAGCCCAGGCTACGCAGGGGGAGTTGGTGAAGGCTCCGGCCACGTGTTTGATCGAAACCTCGAATCCGACTGTTGCGGCGCCATCAGGGAGTGTCGGCTGAATCAACATGGTCGCGTTGTGTTCCATCATCCCGATCATGCCCGGAGTGGAAAGTACGCCGGCGGCAAGCGTTCCACCAACGTCGGTTACCAACAGACCTCCGACGGTAAAGGGCTCTTCGCGTTCAGTGCCGATCAGATCTTCAAATGACATGGCCTCAGGATACGCCGAGGGAGCAGTTGACGACCTGCGCCGCTTGATTGGACCGCACCCCCAGGTGACCCCTCGTCCAGCCAGAGCGAAGAGCGGGGATCAAGGTCTTAGACTCCGACCCGTGAACGAGAACGGCGACACCTCCAGCGAAGATACCCCTACGATCCCGATCATCGGCGGAACCGGAGCCCTGGGCACCGGTCTCGCCAAACGATGGGCGGCCACCGGGGCAAAGGTTGTGATCGGCTCACGTGATGCCGGGAGGGCAGAGGAGGCGGCCGCGAAAGTTGCGGCAGAAACCGGCGGTGATGTGGTCGGTATGAGCAACGAGGACGCCGCCGGTCAGGCGGATCTGATTTTTCTGACCGTCCCGTTCCGCAACCAGTCCGAGTACATGACCAGCCTGAAGAACGTGCTTGCTCCCGGACAGATTCTGGTCGACTGCTCAGTGCCCCTGGCTGCGGCTATCAGCGGCAAAGCGACCCGCACCATCGGGGTCTGGCAGGGCTCGGCCGCACAGCAGGCTCAGGAGATGGCTCCCGAAGGAGTGACAGTCGTCTCGGCTCTTCACACAGTCAGCGCGGCAAGCCTGTCATCTCTGGAAACGAAGCTCGGCGAGGACGTACCCATCTGCGGGGATCGGAAGGTAGACAAAGCCGGGGTCGCAAGGCTGATCGGGCGGATCGAAGGCCTGCGTCCGGTGAACGCCGGGCCGCTGGAGACTTCACGCATTGTCGAGCAGCTAACCCCTCTTCTCATCTCGATCAACATCCGGTACAAGACTCACGCCGGAATCAGTTTCACCGGTCTTCCTGACGGCGACCCCTTCTCGTGAAGACGGTCCTCCTCGCCGGGGGGACCGGAGGAGCAAAACTTGCCGCAGGCATGCAGGCCGTGGTGGGCGCAGACCTGTCGGTGATCGCCAACACGGGCGACGACATCGAAACCCTCGGGGTACATGTGTCACCCGACCCCGACCTGATCACCTACTGGCTTTCGGGTGACATCGACGAGGCCCGCGGCTGGGGCATCAAGGACGACACTTTCCGGGTTTTCGAGCGCCTGACACGATTCGGGGCGCCCCACTGGTTCTCTCTGTCAGACCTTGACCTCGCCGCCTGCCTCTACCGTCGCGACTTTCTGGCCGAAGGCGGCCGCCTGACCGACGCCGCCGGTCAGATAGCACGCGGGCTTGGAGTGTCCGCCAGCGTGCTTCCGATGTGTGACACGCCGGTGCGGACCAGGATCCTGTGCGACGGAAGCTGGCGCGGACTTCAGGAATACCTGATCCTCGACGGTGGCCAGCCAGAAGTCGCAGGGATCGAGCTTGACGGGATAGCTGAAGCCGAACCGACGCCCGAAACCCTCGAAGCGATCGCTTCCGCTGAACTGATCGTGGTCGGCCCATCGAACCCGGTGATAAGCATTGGGCCGATCCTCGCCATCCCCGGAATGCGAGAGGCGATCGTCGCCGCAGACGCACCCGTGCTCGCCGTCAGTCCGTACGTCGCCGGCAAGGTGCTGAAGGGGCCGACAGACAACTTCATGCGTGCGCTGGACCGCCCGACCACAACTGCCGGTGTCGCTTCCCTTTACGAAGGGCTGATCGACGCGATGGTCCTCGATGCCGATGATCCCGAGGCGCCACCCACCGACGTTCGCAGCTTCTCCACCCCGACCCTCATGCATAGTCCTGAGAGCCGGACGTCAGTAGCGCGGGCCGTCTTCAAGGTCGGCAGGAAGCTGATCGAGGATTGAACTGCGCCGCGGTGATCACCGCCAAGCGCTTCACTCACGCAAAGCAGCGCCTCGCCGGCTCTGTTGATGAAGCCCTGCGGCTCGAACTGGTCGCAGCAATGCTGGCTGACGTTCTCGCCTCCGTCGCTGGTTCCCGCATTGTCTCCGTGACAATCGTGGTCACCGGCGAGCCCGTCGCTGCCGAACTGGCAAGACAGACCGGAGCCGAAGTAGTTGGAGACCGAGAAGATACGAGTCACTCGGTGGCAGCCGTCACCGGAGTCGATCGTGCGGTTGAGCTGGGGGCAGACTGCGTTGTACTGCTCCCCGGAGACTGTCCTCTGCTCGACCCGCGTGAACTCGACCGCCTGCTGACAGGCCTTCCGGATCCGTTCGTGGCGATAGTGCCGGACCGCCACGGAACCGGAACCAACGCCCTGGTCCTGGTACCGCCGAAAGTCATCCGCCCGGCCTTCGGGGAAGGTAGCTGCGAGCGTCACCAGCTGATCGCCCGCGAGGCGGGCGTACCCTTCGCAGTGGAGCAGGTGTCCAGCCTCAGTCTGGACCTCGACACCCCGGCCGACATCGTCGCCTTGACGACGAGCCTCGACCTCAAAGGCGGCCATGCGGTCAATACGGCAAGAGTTCTGGGAATCTGACTTGATCGCTGAGCCCGACGGGATACTTATACGGCCACTTGCCGGCCTCCCGGAGATTTCACCAGGCGACGACCTGGCAGGGGGTCTGGCCGCCCTCATACCGCTTGCCGAAGGAGACATCCTTGCTGTTTCGCAGAAAGTGGTTTCCAAAGAGGAGGGCCGGCTGGTTGACCTCAATGAAGTGACGCCCGGAGCCCGGGCAATGGCAATCGGCGGTGAGCTCGACCGCGATCCCCGGCTGGTCGAATTGATTCTGGACGAAAGCGTGGACATCGTGAGGACGGATGCCGGGCGAGGAATCCTGATCACCGAAACCCGACACGGTTTCATCTGTGCGAACGCAGGCATCGACTCCTCAAATGTGCCCGGGGAGTCCACGGTCGTGCTCCTGCCCGAAGATCCGGACGCCTCGGCCCGTCGGCTCCGGGCAGGTATTGCGAAAGCCTGTGGAGTTCACCCCGCGATCATTATTTCCGACTCCTTCGGCCGCGCCTGGCGGCTCGGTCAGGCCGAAGTCGCGATCGGCTGCGCGGGCCTAGATCCACTTGACGACTGGCGAGGGCAAAACGATTCGCAGGGCCGGGAACTTGCCGCGACCGTGATTGCCACCGCTGATCAGCTCGCAGCTGCAGCTGATCTCGGCCGAGACAAGACCAGCCAGACCCCGGCCGTGCTGATCCGGGGGCTCGCCCACCTGGTTACAGAAGCTGATGGTCCCGGCTGCGCCGCTCAGCTGCGACCAGCAGACGAAGATCTTTTTCGCTGAGGCGGCAGTCAGGCCCCTCCGGGCCCCGCAGTCAGTCCTGCCATCGCCGGCTCGGGAACATGGGCACCGATCGCGTCGGCCGAGGAATCCGGCCATGCCCTGAGCAGCCTGTAGCCGGTGTCGCGCTGAGCGGCCCGCCTGCCGGCACGGTGAGCTGCTGTGATCAATTCGTCCGCTTCCAGCCGGTCTCCGTGCTGAGAGCCGGCCATTCGCGAGATGCTCTCCTCCATCAAGGTGCCACCAAGATCATTGACTCCCCAGCGCAATGCTTCAGTTGCACCGGCAAGGCCCATCTTGACCCAGCTTGCCTGAAGATTGGTTATCGAGCGGCCGAGACCGAGGCGAAAGGCCGCTGTGTGCTTGAGGTTCTCTTCGATTGAGATTTCCTCGACTCCGTGAGTTCGGCCGAGGAGTGTGTTGAACGGGATGAAGCTGAGCGGAACGAACTCAGTGATCCCGCCGGTCCGCTCCTGCAGGCTGCGGACCACCTCGATGTGGCGCGCCAGCTCGCGAGGCTCCTCGATGTGGCCGAACATAACGGTCGAAGTTGATTTCAGTCCGGCGTTATGGCTTGCCTCGATTATCTCGACCCATCTGGCAGCCGGGAGCTTGTTCGGCGAGATTCTCTGTCTGACGCCATCATCAAGCACTTCCGCCGCCGTACCGGGGGTTGATCCCAGGCCGCATGAGATCAGATATTCGAAGACCTCCGACGGGGGCAGCCCGGAGCCTTCACACATGTGGTCAATTTCCATCGGCGAGTAGGCATGAAGATGAATCTCCGGGTCGACGCTCTTGGCCAACCTCAACCAGCGGCCGTAGTCTTCGAGGGTTATGTCGGGGTGGATGCCACCCTGCATGCAGAGTTCCGTGGCGCCGAAAGCGACAGCCTCTTCCACCCGGGAGACAAAGTCAGCTTCCGAGGTCTCGTAAGCATCCGGCGAACGTCGTCCCTGCCCGAAGCCGCAAAACGCGCATCCGACTGTGCAGATGTTGGTGAAGTTGATGTTGCGGTTGACCACGAAGGTAGCCGTATCACCGGCGAGTTCTGCGCGCAGGCTGTCAGCGGCTACCCTCATCGTTTCGATGACCTCTGGCCGGGCCTCAGAGAAAAGGGCGGTGAGCTCGTCTTCACTCAGGCGAACCCCTTCGCGACCCTTCGCAATTGCCTCAAACGCGATCCCGGGGTCTATCTTCTCTTCGCTGATCCTGCCCGAGCCCAGGCGTGGAATGAAACTCCAGTACTTGAGCTTGATCACGTCCAGCACACCCTGTTCCATCCACTCCGAGTTCATGTACCCGGGATAGACGCAGAGTCGCTCATTCAGGGCCTGGCCACGCGGCGCCAGCTCCTTTCGAACCTGATTCGGACTTGGAAAAGGATGCTCGGGCGAGATGTGGTCACCGTTGGCCGAAAGTCCGCCGAGGTCGGTTGCGCCGGCATCGATCAGCTCGGGCCACCAGTCGGAAAGGTTCGGCGGAACCTGAATCCCTACATCGGGCATCAGGCGCGCCGTCTCGGAGATCAAAAACTTCAGGTCATCAATAGAGATCGGGCAGGCCCAGTCGGGCAGGGGAACCGTGCGTGACTCCCGGGCCGGTTCCACCTCCCGGGCGGAGCCTGCCTCCCCCGGCGCCGGGGCAGAAAGTCCGGAATCGAGGTTCGCAGTCGGGGCCTGTTCCTCACGCCAGCGCCTGTCGGATGCCTCGGCCGCTATGTCGGCCGGCTCCTGACCGTAGTAGCGCGGATGAGGCACGAAGTTCTGGATGATCACTTCCTGGATATGCCCGTACCGCGCCTGAAGGGCTGCGATCACCTCCAGAGACTCGACCCTCTCTTCAGGAGTCTCTCCGATTCCGACGAGGATGCCGGTAGTGAACGGGATCTTCAGCTTGCCGGCGGCTTCGATAGTTGCCAACCGGTGCGCGGGGTGCTTGGTCGGCGAACCAGCATGGACGGTCTGCATAAGCCGCTCCGAAGATGACTCCAGCATCAGTCCCTGAGAGGCGGTTACCTCACGCAGCCGGGCGAGATCACCTGCGGAGACCGCACCGATGTTGGTGTGAGGAAGGATCCCCCGTTCGAGTGCCCGCTCGCATGCCCAGCTGACGTAGCCAGTGAAGTCGGAGTGGCCCCAGGCGCGCAACTGTTCGGCAACGATCGGATTGACCTCCGGCTTCTCGCCAGTCAGAAAAAGCAGCTCCTTGGCCCTCCGTTTCACGGCCTCATCGAGCCGGCGCTCAACCTCCTCCGGCGGATGGATGTGAGCCTGATGGGTCGCGAAAGCGCAGTACTTGCAGAAGCACTGGCATGTTCTCGAGAGCGAGATCGTGTAATTCCGGGAAAAGGTAACCCTGCGCATCTGACAAGCAACCTAGCGCAACCGTCGAATGTTCCCCTGCAAGAGAAAGGGGCCGCAACGCCGCCCCGATCCCTGAAGCTCTCCCTCGGACGAGGGTTCAGCTCGAATCAGCTTTGAGTTCCCGGCGCCACTCCGGTTTCCTCGGAAGCATCGCTTCCGGCGATTACGAACTTGTAGAACAGGAATGCCAGTGCAGCACCGACCAGCGGGGCGAGCACATACACCCACGCATTGGCGAACTCACCTGAGATCAACGCCGATCCGAACCAGCGGGCCGGGTTGACCGAAGCACCGGTGAGCGGTCCGATGACCATACCGAGGGCGCCAAAGGTAAGACCGATAGCGAGCGGAGCCCACTCCTTCTTGGCCTTGATTCCAAGCGCGACTCCGAGCACCGTCAGAACCAGCAGGAAAGCGCCCAGACCCTCAACGAGGAAACCCTGAGAAGCTCCGCCGATCAGCGGGCTGATCGAGGGAAGAGCGTAGTTTGAAGCGCGGCCTTCGTCTTCGAGCAGACTCTTGGTCAGCAGGGCGCCAAGGACACCACCGGAAAGCTGGGCGAGCATGAAAATGATCGCATCAACCGGGGCGATCTTTTTCATCAGCGCAGCGCCCAACGTGATCGCCGGGTTGAAGTGACCTCCACTGGCCATTCCGACCCCGATTATCAGCACCGTGAGAATGAAGCCGTAGGTAAGACCGATCACCGCGAAGTCGGACCCGAACTGGGCCGTATCACCGGCAGCGACGAAGAGAACGCCGACAGTGGTAATGAAGAAGACGAATAAAAACGTCCCGACGAGTTCAGCGATGTATGCGGAGAGACCGCGATCTTGCATTTAAATCAAACCTCCCGTGGCGTATGTATGTGGCTTCCCACCAGAAACTGACAAGTTCGGAGGAGTCTAGTCCTCCTGCCCTCGCCGACACAGGTGGGTCGAGTCTTGAATTGCATTCGGCGCGAGTCTATATAGACCGGCAGCAGTAAAGTGGTCAAAGGAGTCCGGCGACGAGGTCGGGAAGCTCCCTCGCCATCCGTGAGCGCGGTACGACCAGGTCCACTCCGGCTTCCAACGCCAGGCGACGGGTCTCAACATCAACATGGGAGTAGAAGCCCAGCGAAGGCACGGTCAAGGCGGCAATCACTGCCGGATCTACCGCTTCCAGATCGCAGACGACAAGTTCCGTTCCCGACGGAAGTTCGGGTGCTGAAGAAACTGCGCCTGCGACGACATCGTGGCCTGCTGCGGTCAGAGCGCCTGACACGCGACTGGACAGCATCAGGTCAGGCACGAAAGCGATGATCAGTGCCAAGACAAAACCTCAGATTGAACGACGGAGCCGAAACTCCTCACGCACACTCTCCGGCCTGCCCCACATCTGGACGATCTCCGAGCGGCCCTCCCGGACTTCCCGCAGCATGATCTGCCCGGTGAAGCCTTCGGCATCAAGCTTTCCAAGAGTCGCCGTCACAGTCTCAGCCGCGGCAGCGTGGCCAAAACTGTGAGCGACCGCGATCCGGAAATGCCACTCGGCCTTCGAGTAGGGCTGGGCGTTGATGAGGCTGAGCATGACGGCGGCGTCGATGTAGCGGTTCTCGTCGTCGATCCGAAGATCGAACTCGATGTCGGTCCAGTCATCGGGCAGCGAGTCAAGAACCTCCTGAAAGTCCTGAGCAAAAGGCATGGGCAGAGCCTAGCGGGAACGGCGCGGGCGTAGAATCGGTGTGTGCCTGCCGAGCTGATTCCTGACATTGATGCCGAGTATCGGCAAATCCGAGAGGAGTGTGCCCTGCTCGCCCGAGAAAGGGCGGTTATTTTGGTAACCGGTCCGGACGCCGCTGAATTCCTGCAAGGGCAGATCACCAACGATGCCGAAAGCCTTGCCTCTGGCAGTGGCTGCTACGCACTTTTGCTCGACCGCAAAGGCCACATACAGGCCGACATGCGAGTACTGCGCCGCAGTGAGGAAGTCTTCCAGGCCGACACTTCTCCCGCGGCGGGGCCGAGCCTGTTCAAGCATCTGAAGACGTACATGATCGGCCGTGATGTCGTGGTCGAAGAAGCCAATCTTGCTCTTATTTCCCTGCTCGGTCCGGGATCGACCTCGGTCAGCGGGCTTGCTCCAGGAGATGAAATGGACTTCACGGAGGCAACGATCGCCGGTTCCGAATGTCTGGCCGTTGCCACTGACTCTGGCCTCGACCTCTTCTGTGAACCGCAGGATGCTGCGGTTGTGACCGAGCAACTGATAGCTGATAGGGCGGTGTCGGTTTCCGAGCCGGCCGCCGAAATCGTCCGCGTGGAGTCAGGCAGGCCCCGGTTCGAAAACGAGATGGCCGCCAGCCCCATGCCCGCCGAGGCGGGAGTCGTCGAACGGACCGTGAACTTCACCAAGGGCTGCTACATCGGCCAGGAGTCAGTCGCAAGGCTCCATTATCGTGGCAAGCCGAACCGGTTCCTGCGCGGTCTTCGCCTGGATGGCCCGGTCGCCGAGGGCGACTCCATCCGGCTCGGCGAGCGTGACCTTGGGACCATCAGTTCGACAGTTATCTCCCCCGCCTCCGGCAGGATTGCCTTGGCGATCCTCCGCAAGGAAGCGGAGCCGGGTGCTGAGGTGAGCGTGACAGCCGGCAACGGTGACGTCACCGCCAGGGTGGTTTCGCTTCCTTTCATCGGCGAGGCAACCCCGTGAGCTCCAGATATCAGGGTCTCGGAGGTGCGCCACTCGGATCCGACAGCCCGCTGTTCGGAGGATCGGGAACGAATACGGCCAGCGGCAAGGAACCGACTGAGGGAAAGAGGAGTCCGATTCCACCGTGGGATCCACGCTCCGATCAGTACGCTTCCGACGCCCAGACCTCTGAGATCGAGAGCCCGGAGGAGGCTGAAGCCGCTCTGGCTGAGCTCAGGTCGCTACTTCCGGCCGACGAAACCGATCGCTCCCTCGACGACTGGGGACGCTCGGAGCGTGTCATTTCTCTGGTTGAGCCACTGCTCAACTTCTACTACCACCACTGGTTCCGGGTCGAAACCAGCGGGATCGAGAACATCCCGTCCGAGGGAGGCGCCCTGCTCGTCTCCAATCATTCCGGGGCACTGCCTCCCGATGCACCGATGATCATGCAGGCTGTCCGCAATGAGCACAGCAACCCGAGGCCGCTCTACATGCTCGGTGAGAACTGGTTCAAGGGCTACCCGGGTGTATCCATGCTGGCCAACAAGATCGGTCTGGTCCCGGCACATCGTGAGAACGCCCAGCGCCTGCTCCACGACGAGGGCAGGCTCGCGATCGTCTTCCCTGAGGGTCAGAAGGGATCGCGCAAGCTCTACTGGCAGCGTTACAGGCTGCGGCGCTTCGGTCGCGGAGGTTTCGTCAGGACCGCAATCCGGGCTCGGGTTCCGATTGTGCCAGTCGCCCTGATCGGAGCCGAAGAAGCGATGCCGATCTTTGCTCACATCCCCCTCCTGCAGAAGCTGACCGGGCTGATCTACTTTCCGATCACGCCATCCTTCCCCCACTTCGGTCTCGCCGCACCCCTCATGTACATGCCATCCAAGTTCAAAATCCACTTCATGAAGCCCGTTGACATGGCCGAATACCCCGCTGAAACTGCTTCGGACCCGGCCCGGATCCAGTTGATCGCCGAGCGCATCCGGCGCGATATCCAGATCGAACTTGAAGAGATGCTTCAGGACCGGGAATCAATTTGGCTGGGCTAACGCCCCCCGGGTCGGATAGATTGCCTCTCGTGAGGGGAACACTTTTCTGCGTATCCGCCGTGCTTGTCTCCGCATTAGTGCTGGCTGGTTGCTCTGCCGAGAGCCATAAGAACGACCCCCGACCACCGGTTGTGCCGGTGGTCAGCGTTTCCGTCACCGCCGAGGCGATTGAGGTCGCACCTCGTGGCATCGGGCTTCCGGGCCAGCTGCCAGTCAACCTCAACCAGAACTGGAACGCGCCAGTCAACCAGGCTGACCCCGAAGACCCGGCAGTCGTCGACTTCCGCATTTCAAACATCACGCGGCTCGAGGCGCCGCTCGTGCTGGAAGGCCCGGTCGACAAGGTCTATCCGATGGCGCCGTCTTCGCCTGCATCGTTCACGGCCGGCCTCAGGACCGGCATTTACCGGTTGAGTTCCCCTGCGAGCTCCGGTACCGCCCTGCTGCTCATCGGTCCGAGCCGGATCTCCTCAGCCGGCGACGTCCTCACCCCCTGAGACTCCGGCTGCCCCTGGAGCCACCGGCAAGCCAGGCGGCGTAACTCGAAGTCGCCCCTTCCGGCGGGTGAAAACTCTGGCGATCGCCCCGTACCGGGGAGACAGAAGGAGCGCGAGTGAGAAACAGATCGTCGCGACAAGGCCCATTGCCCCCGCGATGGAAGCATCCAGTGCGACGGCTGAGCTGTAGCCACCGAAGGCGCTTATCCAGCTGACGAGCACACTGACCACGATCAGCGGTAACAGCCTCACTGTGAGCAGGTATGCCGTCGCGGCGGGAACGATCAGCATTGTCACGACGAGAATGGCACCAACCGATTCAAATGCCGTCACGGCGGTAACCGCGACGGCAACCAGCACGATCCTCGAGATCAGCTCCGGTGAGATGCCATTCACTTTCGAAAACACCGGATCGAAGGTAGAAGCCTTCAGTTCCTTCCAGAGGAGTATCAGCATCGCCAGATTTCCAGCCGCCACCACAGCGAGGAGCGGAAGCGATCGAGCCATCTCGATCCCGAAAACATTCCAGGTGCGAAACGGTGTGAAGGCGATGTCGCCGTAGATCGTTGAGTCGAGATCGAGGTGAACCCCCGGGGCAAACGTGGTGACCCCGATGACCCCGAGAGCAAACAGAGTGGGAAAGACCAACCCGATCGCCGCATCGGCTTTTACAAGCCCGGTGGCCCGGATCCGTTCGATGCCGATCACGCAGATCACGGCGAAAAGCCCGGCACCGAGTATCACCGGAAGGGGTGCCCTCGAACCGAACAGGAGATAAACCAGCACGATGCCCGGTAAAACGGCATGGGCAACAGCGTCGGACAGCAGAACCTGACGACGCAACACCAGGAACGGCCCGAGCAGCCCGCAGGAAGTGCCCAGCAGCGCCGCAGTAAGGATTATCGCCAGATCGTCATTCACCGGAGCCTCTCCTCGAAAGAGCGACCAGCTCATCGGTCAACTCCTCGCCAAGCGAGCCGCGCAGGTCTCTGGGATCTGGCTCACGGGCATCCGGGACCTCGATCTGCCAGCCGTATTCCAGCCATGCGCTCCAGAGGTCGCGGCGGTCAAGAAGGGAGTGAACGGCGGCCGCACCCGACTCGGAAAGGAAGATCCTCTCGCCGTCGCGCCGCAGGGCACCGGCCCGATCGAGGTCACGCAGTGCACGCTTGACAAGCGCTGCCGGTCGCCCACTGAGTAAGGCGAGCTGGCCGGCGGTCGGCGGTGCCCCGGAGTGAACCGCCGTCTCAAGGTCGATCAGCACGCCCTCGTTGAGCGCCCGCCGGCGTTCAGCGGCGACCCGCCGCGCCTTCCAGGCGACGCCTCTTCCGGGAGCAAAAAGGATCGCGGACATCACTACGACGAAGCCGACAAGAACAATCACAGGTCCGGTCGGAACCCCAGCCCCGGTAGAGATCAGAGACCCAGCCGTTCCTACCACCGCTCCTGTAATTCCCGCAACCGGCAGCAAAGTAGACAGGCGGTTTGTCACCTGCCTCGCCGTGACGGTCGGCACGATCAGCATCGCAACCATCAGGATGGCTCCGACCGTTCGTACCCCGATCACTATTGCCACCACCAGCAATGCAGTCATTGCGAACTCCAGGAGCCGGACTGGCAAACCGACGGAACCGGCGAAGGAAAGGTCAAACAGAGCCGTCTTCAGCGGCCGGAAGGCGAATGCGACCAGCCCAAGGGAAACGACACAGAGCAAGCCCATGACCGTCAGGTCGGAGACAAGCAGCCCCGCAGCCTGGCCGAAGAGGTAGGTGTCAAGCCCGGCCTGGCTCGAGTTGTTGAAGTTGCCGAGAAAGGTGAGCATCACTATCCCGAGCGAGAAGAAGCCGGTCAGAACCACTCCGATCGCCGCGTCCGGACGAATTCGGCCGGTCCGCTCGATTGCGAGGATCAGGCCTGCGGCAATTAATCCGACGACGGCAGCACCCAATGCCAGAGTGGTCGCATCCTTTGCGCCGGTTGCAATGAAAGCAATACAGACTCCCGGCAGAGCCGCATGGGAAAGTGCGTCACCCACAAGGCTTCGCTGCCGGAGGACGGCGAAGGCCCCGAGCACGCCGGCGGCAGTCCCAAGAATCACCGCTCCGACCAGGACGACAGAGTCGGTATAGCTGAGCGGGATGAGTTCGATCAGCCGATCCACACAGCCTCCCCCGTCCCTTCTTCGCCGGCCAGGCCTCCATAGGCGCGTCGCAGGTGTTCCGCGGAGAGGGCCTGCTCGACCGGGCCACAGGCGATCGTACGGATGTTGAGCAGAAGGGCCCAGTCAAAGCACGCCCGCACCGTACCGATGTCGTGATGCACCACTATCACCGTGCGTCCGGCTCGGCTGATCCCAGCCAGAAGCTCAAGCAACGAAGCTTCAGTGCGCGCGTCGACGCCGGAGAAAGGTTCGTCCAGCATCATCACTGGAGCGTCCTGAGCCAGTGCCCGGGCGATGAATACCCGCTGGCGCTGCCCGCCCGAGAGTTCGCCTATCTGGCGCCTGGCAAAGGACGTCATCCGAACCTTCTCAAGTGCCTCGTCCACATAGCTTTGATCAGCCTGTTTCAGGCGGCGGATCCATCCGGCCGATCGGTACCGGCCCATCTCAACGACCTCTCGCACGGTTATCGGAAAGTCCCAGTCGACCTCGTCACGCTGCGGCACATACGCAACCCTGTCAAGCGATTCACCAGCCGGTCGACCCTCGATCAGCACGTGACCAGCATCGAGCTTCAGCAGTCCGACAGCGGCCTTCATCAAGGTTGACTTGCCGGCCCCGTTGGGTCCGACGATAGCGGCGAGCGTTCCAGCCGGAATGGTCGCATCCACATCCCAGAGCACCGGCCTCGAAGAGTAGGAGGCCGTGAGGCGACGAATTTCCAGAGCCGGAGCTCCCGTGCCGACACTCACCGCAGCCCCCTGAAGAGCTTTTCCACATTTGACCTGAACATGCCCTGGTACGTGCCCTCGGGCGTTCCGAGCTCCCCCGCGGAATCGGAGTAGAGCTCGCCTCCGATAGTTGTGTCCTGACCCATCTCCCTCGCCGAGGCAAGCACTGCTTCGACCGTCTGCCTCGGAACGCTGGACTCGATGAAAACGGATCTGACGCCGCGTTCAGCGACCAGGCGGGCAATTTGTTCGATCTCTTCTGTAGTTGCTTCTGCGGCTGTCGATATCCCCTGAATGGCAGCCACCTCGACCCCATAACGCCGTCCGAGGTAGCGAAAGGCATCGTGAGAGGTGACCAGCACCCGTCTGCGCTCCGGTATCTGGACGAGGATTCTTCGGGTTTCCTGATCCATCCTCCGCAGGTCGGCAAGGAACTCACGGGTGTTCCGACTGTAGATCCTCGCCCCTTTCGGGTCTGCTTCGGTCAATCCGTCCCGCACTTCCTGTGCTGCGTACCGCCACAGTGTGGGGTCAAACCACACATGCGGGTCGTACTCCTCCTCGGCAGATGCGCCCGTCTGAGCAGCCAGCAACAGCTCTCGGGGCATCGAATCAGTAACCGCACGGACGGGGCGGCTTTCGCCGATTTCATCGAAGACCTCTTCCATCTTGGCTTCCAGAAACAGGCCGCCGTGGAAGATCACATCGGCATCTCGAAGCGCGCCCACATCACCGGCACTCGCCTTGTAGAGGTGCGGATCAACCCCGGGGCCCATCAAAGCCCTCACTGATACCCGACGACCACCAATCTGCCTGACCGTGTCGGTAATGAAGTTTGTGGTTGTGACCACATCCACCTCGCCGCTGCCAACCGCCTCCGAGCCAGTCCTCTCACCAAGATTCGAACAGCCGGATGCCAGTACGGCCGCAGCCACCACAGTTACGAAAACGGTGAATCTCCCTCGGCCGGTGGCCGCCCGGCCGTCCCGGTCAGGCGAGGCCTCACCGCGCCGAACGCGTGGCGTCGATGGTCGGAAAGAAAGTTTCTTTGACATGATGATTATTTTGAGTCTAGCCTAAACATTCTCTGAATGTAGGATGCTCCCGACCTTGAAGAACCCGAGAGGAGCGAAGTGCCAATAGATCTCGTAGATGTGAGCAAGATTGAAGTCGAACCGGGGGAACTGCCCGAGAAGATGGCGGCATGGGTGATCCGTGAGGAGACCCAGGGCGAGCCGAAGGATGCCTTCAAGCTGGAAGAGATTGAGACGCCGGAGCCCGGAGCCTTCGAGGTTGTGGTTCGAGTGATGGCCGCAGGGGTGAACTTCAACAATGTCTGGGCCGCGCTCGGACAGCCCGTTTCGGTCTTCGGATATGGCGACCACCCGGAATTCGGCCACCACATCGGAGGCTCCGATGCCTCGGGTGTCGTCTGGAAGGTTGGTGAAGGAGTCACCCGCTGGAAGCCCGGCGACGAGGTCGTGGTTCACTGCAATCAGGCTTCTTACGAGGACGTCGAAGTCCATGGACTCGATCCGATGGCTGCCCCAAGCCAGCGCATCTGGGGCTACGAGACAACCTGGGGATCGTTCGCGCAGTTCACGAAGGTTCAGGCCCAGCAGCTCCTCGCGAAGCCGAAGAACCTCTCCTGGGTGGATTCATCCTCCTACGGTCTGACTTATTTCACCGCCTACCGGATGCTGATGCACCAGGCGAATATCCAGCCGGGAACGAACGTCCTGATCTGGGGTGCCGCAGGAGGACTCGGAGTGTTTGCCGTCCAGCTCTGCAAGGCAGCCGGAGCAAATGCAATCGGAATCGTCTCTTCAGACGAAAAGGGCGAGCTGGTCAAGCAGCTCGGGGCGGTCGGCTACATCAACCGCAACGAGTTCGCGGGAATGATGAGGACGGGCACCGAATCGAAGGAGGAGGAAAAGGCCCGCTTCGCGGTCACACGAGCATTCTCCAAGCGTGCTCAGGAGATCCTCGGCGACAAGCCAGATGTGATTTTCGAGCATGTCGGCAAAGCGACATTCCCGACGTCTGTCTTCATGGTGAAGCCGTTTGGCAAAGTCGTGATCTGTGGCGCGACCTCGGGTTACAACCTCGACTTCGACGTCCGCTACCTGTGGATGCGCCAGAAGCAGATCATTGGCTCCCACTTCGCTAACGCCTACGAGTGCATGAAGGCAAACCAGTTGATGGCCGAGGGCAAGGTTCGCCCGGTTTTGTGGAAGACAATGGGCTTCGACGGGGTGCCTGGTGCTCACCAGATGATGCACGAGAACCAGCATCTCGGAAAGATCGCGATCATGGTCGGTGCAACCAGCGAAGACGAAGGCTGCGAAATCGAAGGTCCGGGAGCAATCCGGGCCGAGGTCGGCGCCTGAGCGCTGACCGGATAAAGGAGAAGCCGGTCTGATGGCATACATAAGCGAGCTCTCATGGCATGTGACCCCATTCAGGGCGCAACGCTGGATCGACCTCTGGGAGCCTGCTGCGGCGAAGGCACCTGATTACGGAGCTTTGGACTGGCGGATCTACCGCTCAACCGAGGATCCCCTGCTTTTCCGGCAGGTCATCACCTGGAATGACAAAGCCGACTTCGAGAGCTACTGGTTCTCGGAGGAGATTTCGGCGATCCGCGAGCAGGTCATCGACTATTACGACAAGCCGCTGCTGCCGGTCTGGTGTACACCGATAGTCGGAAGCTGACTCAGAACGGGCTCGGGATACGAACGACCACATCATTGAAGCTGCCGGTAGTGCCGGTTGCGTTCCTGGCAGAGGCAATTGAAAAGCTCGAATCGCGTCCCTTGAGTTCGCTGCCACGCTCGTCGTCAACCACACCCACCATCTTGCCATTCACATAGGCGACGAGGCGGGCGGTGCTGGTCGGGAGATCTGAAACCCCGTTGTACGCGCGGAGTCCCATGCGGTTAGCCCCACCGAAGTCGCGAATGCTCGGCACGTCTCGACCGGCTTTGAGCACGATCGTGCTGCCGTTGGGGAAAGTCTTGCGAATCTGGAAGCGACGGCCACTGGGAAAGACCGCAAGCTGATACTGGCTTCCGTCGCTGGCGTGTCGCAGGTTCAGGGCAAGAAAGATGCTCTTCTTGAGTTTGGCCGGAACCGACTTGAAAATCCTTCCGGTAGCGCCCAGCTCAATGTCCCGGCCAACCACCGGAACGGCGAAGTTGCAGGCCTTGGTCCGCTTGCCCGCAGTGAAGCGCAGTGCGACTGCGGATCCGCCCCTGGTGCAGGTGCCGGGACCCTTCTTGATGATCTGGTCACGACCGTTAGCCGACTTGAGGCTGTTGGAGTAAATCGCGACCGACTGCGCCGAAGCAGCGCTAACCAGTGACAGCGATGCGGCTGCTGCTGCGAGCAGTCCGAGGGCCAATGCTTTCGTGCGGGACGCGGATGTGGAGGGGATCGTAAGGAAGTGCATACAAAAAGCCTAAACACAGCTGAAGGTAAAAGGGTGCGGAGTCGATCGACGGTATCTTTCTTCTCATGAACGAACACCGTCTGCCCGAGTCCGACCGCCCCTGGGTCATGCGCACATACGCGGGCCACTCCGATGCCCGACGTTCCAACGAGCTTTACCGAAGCAACCTCGAAAAGGGTCAGACCGGCCTCTCGATTGCATTCGACCTTCCGACCCAGACCGGATACGACCCTGATCACATCCTCTCCCGGGGAGAGGTGGGCAAGGTCGGAGTGTCGGTCGCCCACCTGGGAGACATGGAAACGCTCATGGATCAGATCCCGCTCGGGACGATGAACACCTCGATGACGATTAACGCTGTCGCTGCGTGGATGCTGGGCCTTTATGTTGCAGCCGCCGAGGAGACCGGTGTCGACCGGTTAGACCTCAAGGGCACGACCCAGAACGACATCATCAAGGAGTACCTCTCTCGCGGAACTTATGCCTTTCCGCCCGGGCCTTCGATGCGGCTGATCGCTGACATGGTCGCCTTCACCGTGAACGAAGTCCCGAGTTGGAACCCGATCAACATCTGCAGCTACCACCTGCAGGAAGCCGGCGCAACGCCCGTTCAGGAGATTGCCTACGCAATCTCGACCGGAATCGCCGTGCTGGACGAGGTCAAGTCCGGCGGACAGGTGGCGGACGAGGACTTTCCAAAGGTGTTCGGGCGGATCTCCTTCTTTGTCAACGCCGGGATCAGGTTCATCGAGGAGATCGCGAAACTGAAGGCAATGGGTCGGATCTGGACTGAAATCGGAAGGGAACGCTACGGAGTCGAAGACGAAAAGATGCTGCGTTTCCGCTACGGAGTCCAGGTAAATTCACTCGGGCTGACCGAGGCCCAGCCGGAGAACAACGTCCAGCGGATCGTGCTTGAGGCTCTCGCCGTGACTCTGGCCAAAGATGCCCGGGCCCGGGCCCTGCAGCTGCCAGCCTGGAACGAAGCGATGGGACTCCCCCGGCCGTGGGACCAGCAGTGGAGTCTGCGGATCCAGCAGGTCCTGGCATTCGAGACCGACATCCTTGAATACCCGGACATCTTTGAAGGCTCAACGGTGATGGAAGGCCTCGTCGAAGAGTTCATCGAAGGTGCCAGGGATGAGATGGCCGTGGTGGAGGAGAAGGGCGGAGCGGTCGCAGCTGTGCCCTACATGAAGGCTCGGCTGGTTGAGTCAAACCGCGAGCGCTTCGCCAGAATCGAAAGCGGTGAGCAGAAAGTGGTTGGCCTCAACAGCTACACAACGACTGAACACTCTCCGCTCACTGCGAGCTCCGACGGCGGCATCATGAAGCCCGATCCGGAAGTCGAACGTGAGCGGATCGAGGCTCTGGAGGCCTGGCGGGCAGCGCGTGATCAGACGGCCGTGGACGAAGCGCTTGCCGAGGTGGCAAGGGTTGCCGAGAGCGATGAAAACATCATGCCGGCGACGATCGCAGCGGCCAAGGCAGGTGCGACCACCGGCGAATGGGCCGAGACTCTGCGCCAGGTCTTCGGTGCCTACCGTGGGCCAACCGGGGTCGGAGGGGCCGCGCCCGCCGGCAACCGCGAATCACTTACCGCAGTCCGTGACCGGGTTAATCAGGTCTCCGAACAGATCGGTCACCGCCTCCGAATCCTGGTCGGGAAGCCCGGCCTCGACGGTCACTCCAACGGATCAGAGCAGATCGCCTTGAGAGCCCGTGACGTGGGCATGGAGGTCGTTTATCAGGGGATCCGGCTGACTCCGGAACAGATCGCTGAATCCGCCCTTCAGGAGGACGTAGACATCGTCGGACTTTCAATTTTGTCCGGTTCCCATCTCGAACTTGTCCCCGAGGTCGTGCGGCTTCTCGCGGAAGAGGGTGTCGACGTGCCGGTGGTGGTCGGAGGGATCATCCCGCCCGAAGACGCAGTGGTTCTGGCCTTGAAGGGTGTCGCAGGGGTCTACACGCCCAAGGATTTCGATATGAACGGGATCATGAGCGAAATGGTCGACCTCGTCGCCGAGCGCAACCAGCGCTCGGGCAGCGGAACAGCACAGCCTGTGTAGGCTTTTTACATGGAATCCCGCGCTTTGCGCAAGCCTTCCGAGCGCACACTTCGAATTATCGCGGGTCTGATCGCGCTGGTCGGACTGGGAATTGCCAGCTACATCATGGTCGAGCAGATTCAGGACAAGATCCCGACGTGCGGTCTCGACGGCGGCTGCGCAACGGTGCTCAACAGCCAGTACGCCGAACTGCTTGGAGTGCCCCTCTATTACTTTGGAGTGCTCGGCTACGTCAGTATCTTCGCAACCACCCTGATCAGCGGAGACCGCGGGCGTTTACTCGGTTTTGTGCTTTCGTTTTTTGGTTTCGGAATGAGTGTGTACCTGACCTTCCTTCAGTACGTGGTTATCGACAGCATCTGTGTCTGGTGTCGTGGCAGCGCTATCGCGATGACCTTGCTCTTCATTGTTTGCCTGACGAGGCTGCTGATGTATTACGGGACCGATATTGACGCCCACAGTGACGCGCTCGCCGACCAGCCTGAAACCGACGGTTCCACTTCAATCACAGACACCCCCGAGAATCCACTTAGGTAGGATCTACCGCCAATGGCTACAGGACCACAGCAGAAAAGAAAAGAACTTCGTGAAAAGCGCCTCAAGGCCGAGGCCTCAGCGAAGGGCAGCGACCGCCGCCAGAGCATGACCAAGATCATCGGCATCGTGGCTTTCCTTGCGGTGATAGCAATTGCGGCCGTGGTTGCGGTGAGCCTGAGTGGTGAAGGCGAGACGACCAAGTCTTCAAACGATGTCAACGAGCTTCTCGCTGGAATCCCGCAGGATGGCGTCATTCTCGGAGACCCGAAAGCTCCCGTAACCGTGGTCGAGTTTGCTGATCTCCAGTGCCCCGGCTGCAAGGCCGCTTCGGAACAGCTCGTACCGGATCTGATCGAAGGTCCGGTCAGAAATGGCACCGCCAAGTACGAGTTCAGCAACTGGGCCATTCTCGGGGAAGAGTCGGTCACTGCGGCAAAAGCTGCTCTGGCAGCTTCGGAACAGAACTTCCTCCAGCAGTTTGTCGAGAACTTCTACGCTAACCAGGGGCTCGAAGGTTCGGGTTATGTCACTGAAGACTTCCTGCTTGATATCGCTGAAAAAGCAGGCATCCCCGATATCGACAAGTGGCAGGCCGATCGCGAGTTGCCAAAGTGGGACCAGGTTCTTCTCAAAATCGATAACGAGGCAATCGAGGCCGGCTTCAGTGGAACACCCACCTTTGCCATCCGCAAGGCTGACGGCAGTCTGGAAGAGATCACCGCGGGCTCGCCGGAAGACCTCATCAAGGCAATAAACCAGGCCAAGTGACGCTGGACAGCGGCATCTCATCGTGGCTTCGCTGCTACCGATGCTGGTCCCGTAATCTCGAAGTTCAGGTTCACTACGACGCGATCCGCAAGGTTGACCCCGAAACGGGCCTGCCGACCGAAGGGGTGGACGAGATCCAGGAGTCAGTCGTCCAGTGCCTGGACTGCATGCACGACCAGCCCCACCTGACCTTTGAAGGAGATCGCGTCGTGCCTGTCGGCGATCGCTGGGAGCGCATGGTCGCGGGGACACCATGGGTCGCATCGGTCACCGTAACCGTGGACGCAGACCGGGTCGAAGCCTGCTCCGGGCCCGAGGCCGTTGAGTTCCTCACTTACGGGGCCTTCGGCGAAGCCGGTACGCGCGAGTTCTTCACCCACGTGCGCTTCCACAAGCACCACAGCGACCAGATCGCCGTCCACCTGCTGGTTGAACTCTACGCCCGCTCACCGGAGGAGGCCACCGAAGTCCTCGAGGAGGCCGCCAGCGGTGTCCTGGAGATCACCTCACTGGCGGAAGAGTCCAGGCCCCCGGCCCACGCGTCCGACAGCCCTCACTGAGGCCTGAAGGGAAAGTTGACCGGCTAAACGGCATTTCTCCAGAAGACTCCGGCCTCATCGATCCGGACCATCTCAGCTTTGATTCCATGATGATCCCGATAATCGATGACAGCCGCCCGGCAGGGCTCAAGGTTGTAGTCGTCGATGATCACGAAACCTCCTGGCGACACTTTGGGATGGAGATTCTCAAGGGCGACCATCGTTGAGTCGTACATGTCGCCGTCCAGTCTGAGAACAGCGATCTTCTCCATCGGGGCAACTGGAAGCGTGTCCGAAAACCAGCCCTTCAGGAACACGACCTGATCGTCGAGCAGACCGTACTTCCGGAAGTTTTCCTTGACCGACTCCAGATCGACACACAAGTCCTTCATCTTGTGGAAGTCGTCACCGTCATTATCCTCAGGCCTGTCGGGGCTCGGCGGTGGCAAACCCTCAAAGGAGTCGGCAAGGAAAACAGTCCGGTCGGTGATGCCGTAGGCAGCCAGGATTGCCCGCATGAAGATGCATGCCCCACCGCGCCAGACGCCCGTCTCGATCAGGTCCCCCGGTACCTTTTCTTCAATTACTGTCCTCATGCAGTACTCGAGGTTGTCCATTCGCCTGGGCCCGATCATCGTCTCCCCGTAGTTGGGGAAGGGCCATACCACTCCCAGTTCAAGTCGTTCAGGATCAGGCCTGACGTCCTTTGCGATGAGCAGTCCCCGGGTCTTCAGGAGCCTGGACGCCAGCCGAAGCAGTCCCAGGGCCATGCGCTTGAACGGGCTCGGACGAAGGGGCTCGAAATACGCGATCGGCCGGGGCGGCTGGGTCCAGAGGGAAAACTGGAGCGTCTTTTTGATCAACGCTAAATAGCGATCCCCCGAGTCATCGAGTTGTCCGGACACAGTTGCCCGCTACTGGGTCGGGGCTTCGCCGGGGGTTTTCCTCGGGATCAGAGCGGTCCGTTTGAACTCAGCCACCAGGACGCCGTCCTGGTTAAAAACTCTGGTGTGGACCTTGACCAGGCCGCGATCGAGCTTCGACTTCGACTCGCGAACTTCAAGGACCTCAGACTCGCAAAACAACGTATCTCCGTGAAACACCGGGTGCGGGTGACTGAGGTCGTCGGTGGCCAGGTTGGCGATCGCCTTGCCGGAGAAATCTGAAACTGACATACCGACAGCAAGCGAGTAGACCAGCGGACCGACAACAACATTCCGGCCCTGCTGGGAAGCATTGGCGTGGACGTCATTGATGTGAAGCGGGTGGTGGTTCATCGTCAGCAGGCAGAAGAGATGGTCGTCGTACTCGGTGACGGTCTTTGCCGGCATGTGCTTGTAGACGGCACCGACCTCGAACTCTTCGAGGTAGCGGCCGTACGGATGAGAGCCGCTCTCTTCGCGTTCGCGCTGGTCGGTCGTGAAATCAGTGCTTGCTTCGCTCATGGATCTGTTGGTTTTCCTTTGTTTTGACCGCGGACGAGAGGTCTGCGGATCGTCAGTGAACTTTTTTCAGCTTGGCGCGTTGCTCGTGGTTTTCGAAGACCCGAACGACCAGTTTGGCGACGTTGGAGTCGCCTTCAAACCTGATGTGGCCAGTTTCAGCAGCCCGCCTGAATGAGGCTGCTGTGCTCTTCTCATCAGCGAGAGTGTTGAACTGGGACCGGTCAATCTCGATTCGGCACCGCTCATCCTCTGTCCTGCCCTTGCTTATGTTCGGCCCGGGAACCTCCACGCGGTAAACCTGAATGTCGCCCTTGGCGCGGATGTCGAGTCCGAAGATGAGCTTCAGCTTTTTCAGGGCCGGAACCTCGTTCTGGAGGTTCGCAATGGCCGACTCGATCATCTGCGCCGTGGACGGCATGATCAGATCTTGTTGCGCTCGAGCAGCTTCTTGCCGATGACCATTCGCTGGATCTCGGAAGTACCCTCACCGATCAGCAGCAGCGGGGCGTCGCGGTAAAGCCGCTCGATCTCATACTCCTTCGAGTAGCCGTAGCCACCGTGGATCCGGAACGAGTCCTCGACGCACTCCTTGCCAGTCTCTGAGGCGATCAGCTTGGCCATACCGGCCTCGAGGTCGGAGCGGATGCCTGCGTCCTTCATCATGCAGGCCTTCCGGGTGACCAGTCTGGCGGCTTCGATCTTGGTCGCCATATCGGCAAGCTTGAACTGGATCGCCTGATGCTCGGCGATCGGCTTGCCGAAGGTCTTGCGCTCCTGGCTGTAACGAAGCGCCAGCTCCAGAGCGCGCTGGGCAATGCCGACCCCGCGGGCGGCGACGTTGACGCGACCGACCTCAAGGGCATCCATCATCTGTCCGAAACCCTTGTTCAGGCCGGCTTCCTCGCCACCGAGGATACGATCTGGGGGGCACTTGTAGCCGTCGTAGACCAGTTCGGTTGACTCTACGCCCTTGTAGCCCATCTTCTTGATCGGCGGCGGGACAGTGAGACCGGCCCATGGCCCGGTGTTCTCGTTGACCCACGGCTCTTTCTCGGTGATGAAGCAGGACATGCCCTTGTAGCGCGGATCAGCGTCCGGATCGCTCTTGGCGAGCAGGAACACAAGAGTGGACCCGAGGCCATTGGTGACCCACATCTTCTGGCCGTTGATCTCCCAGTTGCCGTCCTCATCCTTTTTGGCGGTCGTCTTGAGCGCCTGTACGTCGGATCCGACTTCAGGCTCTGAAAGTGAGAAAGCGGCGCGAACCTCTCCAGTTGCCATTTTCGGCAGGAAGGTCTGCTTCTGCTCATCGCTGCCGAACTTCATCAGCAGATAGGAGCCGATGAAGTGGGTGTTGACTACGCCGGAGATCGAGATCCAGCCACGGGACAGCTCCTCGACGATCATCGTGTAGGTGGTCAGATCCAGACCCATGCCGCCGTACTCCTCGGGGATGGTCACACCAAAAAGCCCAAGCTCCTTCATCTGTTCGACGATCGGCTCGGGGTACTTGTCCTCGTGGTCGTACTCTT
>JBBECI010000020.1:0-35076 GCA_040881895.1 Solirubrobacterales bacterium
CTCGCCGGCCGCATCATCGAGAGTTTGTCCAAGGACCTCAAACCCGCTGTGGTCTCGCACGGCAGCCAGCATCGTGTGTCCACCGCTGGCGACCAGACACAGGAACGGCGGCTCAAGGGGGTCGGGCTCAAGGAAGTTGGCAGCAACGTGGCCATGGAGGTGATCAGTCGGGATCAACGGAAGCCGTCGAGGGGCAGCAATCGCCTTGGCAGTGCTCAGACCGACCAGCAGGGCGCCAATCAACCCTGGTCCTGCGGTAACGGCCAGCGCTTCAATTTCGTCCAGGCTTATGCCGGCGCGCTCGAGTGAGTCCTCGACAACCGGGAGAATCAGCTCGAGGTGATGTCGCGAAGCAACCTCGGGTACGACCCCTCCGTAGCGTTCGTGGATGCCCTGGGAGGAGATAACGCTGGAAAGAATCCTGTTTCCCTCAACGACTGCTGCACAGGTGTCGTCACAGGAAGTCTCGATGGCGAGTACTGGCACCCGCTCAGCCGACTTCCTCCGGGACCCCCGCCACCGCCGGGTTCCCTCGCCACATGATCAGGGCATCTTCCCCGTTATCCGGGTAGTAGCCCTTTCGGGCGCCGTAGGAATGGAAGCCGACCTCTTCGTAGAGGGCTATGGCCGAACGGTTTGAAGGCCTCACCTCCAGGGTCACCGGTGCCTCCGGGCCAAGCATCCCAAATGACTTTCGGATGAGGGCCGTCGCCAGATGCCTGCGGCGATTTTCAGGCGAGACGGCGACGTTCATCAAATGCCAGGCCTCGTCGTAACGGGACATGATCAGGTAGGCAACCACTTTCCCCTCAAATTCGGCGGCGAGGGCGAGAGTGGAATCCTTCGACATCTCGGCTACAAACGACCCCGGCGACCAAGGACTTGTGAAGGACCTTCTCTCAATCGACAGAACATCGGGCAGGTCGGCGTAGGCGAGAGCACGCACCGACACGCGCCCCTGTTCACCGGGCTGACTCACGGGTGTCTCGTTCAAGCCAGAGTTTGGCATCAGGTTCACGGATATAGATCGGTTGAGGGGTTTGCCCAGGTTCGGGAGTCGGTGCTTCGGCACCAAGCCGGCATATCGCGACCCCGCTCAACCGGCCATTCGCCGATTCCGGACTCTCAATACTGATCCCGGCGTCGGCGAACAGTCGGTCGAATCGTACTGCTCCGGGTCCGCCGACCGTCACCGGGCCTGAGATCCCCAGGATTGACTCGATTGCTGCTTCCGGAGGCAACGCTGCCGGGGGCAGGACCTCTTCTCCCTGAGCGTCGTAGGCGGCGACAAAGACTTCCCCGCGCCGGGCGTCGAGAACCGGGAACCTCAGACCGTCCCGAGCACCAAGGCTCAGGGCCATCACCTCGAGGGTCGAAACGCCGGTCACCGCAACTCCCGTCGAAAGTGCCAGTCCGGACGCAGTGGAAGCCGCAATCCGGAGACCAGTGAAGGTTCCAGGGCCGAGGCCGACTGAGATCCGATCCACACTGCCCCAGCCGCCAAGTGCATCGGCGGCAGAGCTGATTCCGCCAAGCAGCGAGCGGGTGTGCGTCGGACGACCATTGGCTCCCGGTGGGAAGCTCCGCTCAAACATGACTTCCTGCCCGTCGCAGGCCGCCAGTACGGCATCGTCGGTGGCGCAGTCAAATCCAACTACCTTCATGACAGCCCCGGATAAACTCGAACTGTCGAGGCGATTGACCCCATGGGGGTGTAGTGATCGTCGGAGCCCAACACAAACACCATTCTCTCACTGGCGAAGGAGTTTCGATGCACAGCAAGATCAGGAGTTTCGCCACCGCGGCGGCGATCACGGTATTCATGTCGACCGGACTTGCCGCCTGCGGCGGTGCCCAGGAACAGGTGAACCAGGCAGTTGACGATGCCCAAAACTCGGTGAATGAGCAGATCGACAGTCCAACTCAGGCTTTGGAGGACGCCCAGGAGCAACTCGAACAGCAGAAGCAAGCGCTCGAGAATCTCCCCTCAGACCAAAAGCAGCAGCTCAATGATGCCGTCGATGAAGCGCAGCAGCAGCTGGATGACGCAAGGCAGCAGGTGGAGCAGACCGCGCCCTAGCCAACGGGAAGGGGCCGCTCGGGCGACTCCGGTGGACTGATGCTGATCGAGCGTCGGTCACGATCGATGTGTTCGATCAGGACTTTGCGACTCCGCTTCGCCCGTTTCACCAGTTCGGCCGAGTCTTCCCCGGGCCACTCGGCAAAAACCACCCCGCGGGGATCGAGATACTCAGACAGGAGCCCCGGGTCTTCCTCCTTGATGGAACCGATTCGATAGAGGTCCAGATGGGCCACTGGCAGGCTTCCATAGCCTTGGTAGAGCCGCCCGATCGTGAAGGTGGGAGACGGGATGGCACCCTCGACTCCCAGCGCTCTCATCGCCGCCCGGGCGAACGTTGATTTGCCAGCCCCTACCTCTCCCGTAAGCAGGACCACATCGCCAGGCTCAATGGAAATGGTCAGCTCCGAAGCGATCCGGGCGGTCTGCTCAGGGCTGTCAGAGGCGTGGGTGGTCAAGGCCCGCCGACGCCCTGAGTCCCCGGGAGCTCCGTGGTCAATAGATCGGGCAGTGCCTCGATGTCCTTGCGAAGCAGCTCGGATGTTCCGGTTGAGCGCAGCGCCGCAGCCGGGTGAAACAGGGGATACAAAAAGACCGTGCGCGTGCCGAGGGTGTGAACCTGCACTTTGCCGTGAACGCTCGTGATGCCAGCCGGATTACCGCTGAGAAGTCTGGTGGCGAAGTTGCCGAGTGTCGCCACCACACGGGGTTCGACCAGCCGGATCTGCTCGAACAGCCACGGTCGGCAGCTCTCCGTCTCTGTCGACTTCGGATCACGATTACCCGGTGGTCTGCACTTGAGTGTGCTGGTAATGAATACGTCGTCCCGGGAGATCCCCGAATCCTCCAGAAGCCGGGAAAGCAGCCTTCCCGAGCGCCCGATGAACGGCACACCGAGGCGGTCCTCCTCCCCACCGGGGGCCTCACCGATGAACATCAGGTCGGCGTCAGGGGCGCCCACACCGAAGACGACCGTGTTACGGGACTGGCTGAGGTCACAACGGGTACATGTCTGGCTCTCGTGGGAAAGGGCAGCCAGTTGCTCTCTGCGTGCTTCAGCCGTTTCCGCCATGGGAGAAGCTTATAATCAAAGATGGCCGTCACCCGAGCTTCGGGGACGGACTGGATGGCAGTGAATGTTCTACGAAGTTCAATCAGAAGACCAATCCGTCTGGTATCACCGAAAGGGAACTGGAACGGCATCATGAGTGAAACAGGAAGCGCGCCCGGCGCGCTGACAATCGTCGGATCCGGCAGGGCCGGCAACTCGATCGCTTCGGCAGCCCGCCGGGCCGGGATCAAGGTCGACATGACCGGACGCACTCCCGACCCCGAGGTTCTTGCGGGAGCTTGCGTGCTGCTCTGTGTGCCGGATCTCGCGATCGCAGATACAGCGGAGGAGATCGGCCGGACTGGCGCAGTTCCCCGCCTGATTGGACACACCAGCGGGGCGACCACGCTGGAACCTCTGCGCGCCGCTGGAGCCGAAAAAGGTTGCTTTTCCCTACACCCTCTCCAGACGCTGCCGGATGGCGAGGCGGACCTGGCCGGAGCGGCGGCGGCGGTCGCTGGCACGGACGCCCTTGCCGAAGCAACCGCCACCGGTCTCGCCGTGGCCCTCGAAATGAAGCCGTTCGCCGTGGACGAAGCCGACCGCGCCCTTTACCACGCTGCGGCCAGCATGGCTTCCAACTTTCTGGTGACCCTCGAGCAGGGGGCGTCGGAGTTACTTGAATCCAGCGGTATTCAGGACCCGCGTGCCGTCCTCGCACCCCTGGTTCGGCGCACCCTCGAAAACTGGGTGTCAGAAGGCTCCAGCGCTCTGACCGGCCCGATCGCACGGGGTGACGAGGAAACCGTTCACCGTCACCGGGAAGCGATCAGCCGCACTCGCCCGGATCTGGTGTCTGTCTACGACACTCTGGCGGATGCGACAAGAGCGTTGGCCGCAAGGCAGACTTCCGAGGCTGTCCAGTGAAAGTCCTGCGGAAGTCCAGAGAGGTTCATGCGCTTCGCGACTCCTTTCGGGGTGACTCCGGGGTCACGGGGCTGGTACCGACAATGGGTTATCTGCACGAAGGACATGTGTCGCTGCTCGAGGCCGCCCGCGAACGCTGTGACCACGTGGTCATGAGCCTGTTCGTCAACCCGGCACAGTTTCGACCGGAGGAAGATCTGAGCCAGTACCCACGCGATGAGGATCGCGACTTTGCGATCGCTGAGAAGGCGGGCGTTGATGTGGTCTACGCACCCACACCGGAGGAGGTCTATCCGGCGGGCTTCGCGACTAGGGTCGAAGTCGAGGGGCTCACCGGAGTCCTCTGCGGTGACCTGAACCGGCGTGGGCCGGAGCATTTCGCCGGGGTGACGACCGTGGTCGCAAAGCTGCTCAACGCGGTTGATCCGGACTTTGCTTTCTTCGGTCAGAAGGACGCACAGCAGGCCACGGTGATCGCACGGATGGCCGAGGACCTCGAGTTCCGGACGGAGATAGTGGTCTTGCCAACCGTGCGGGAGCGTGATGGTCTTGCGATGAGTTCGAGGAACGCGTACCTCTCTACCCCGGCGAGGGAACGCGCTTCAGCGATCTGGTCAGCCCTGCTGGAGACTGAATCGCTCTACCCCGACGAAGGTCTAGAGGGCGCTCTGGCCGCGGGCAGGCGAAGGCTGGAAGCAGCCGGGATCAAACCCGAATACTTCGAAGCACGTCATCCGGGCACCCTGGATCCCGCCGGAGACGATTCAAACGAAGCGATACTGGTCGCTGTCGCGGCCGATGTCGACGGGACAAGACTGATCGACAACATCCTGATCGAACCCGACAAACAGGCGAGGAGAAAATGAGTTCCGCAAACAGGGAAAATGAAGACAGAAAGCCGGTCACAGTAACTCGCCTCGCGGAAATGAAAGCGGCGGGTAAGCCAATCGTGATGGTCACCGCCTACGACTTCCCATCGGCCCAGATTGCCGAAGAGGTCGGCGTTGACATCGTGCTGGTCGGGGATTCCGCCGCGAACTGCGTGCTCGGCTACGACACCACAGTGCCGGTCGGAATGGAAGAGATGACGATGCTGGCCAAGGCGGTACGTCGCGGCCTCAAGACTCCACTCCTGATCGGTGACCTGCCCTTCGGCTCCTATGAAGCGTCGAATGAACTGGCCATCGCCAGCGCCCAGCGCATGGTCAAGGAGGCCGGTTGCGACGCGGTCAAGCTTGAGGGCGGTGGTACTTCAGTCGACCGGGCGAAAGCGATAATCAATGCCGGAATCCCCGTCATGGGCCACGTCGGACTGACTCCACAGACGGCGACAGCACTCGGCGGACTGAAGGCACAGGGGCGCACAGCAGATGAAGCTGTCCAGGTTGCCGAAGACGCAGTTGCGCTCGATAGAGCCGGTTGCTTCTCAATCGTGATTGAAGCCGTCCCTCAGGCAGTAGCCGAGATGATCAATGACCGGTTGACGGCGCCGACAATCGGCATCGGTGCCGGAAACGTCACCTCGGGGCAGGTTCTGGTACTTCATGACCTGGTTGGCATAAACGCCGGCAGGATGGCAAAGTTCGTCAAGCAGTACGCAGATGTGCGCGGCGAGATGAAGCGTGGTCTTTCCAGCTATGCCGACGAGGTCCGGTCAGGGGTGTTCCCCGGTCCCGAGCACGTCTACAGCGTGGAGCCTTCCGAACTCGAGGCACTACGCCAACGGCTCAGTGGGGAGAATCTGGAGTCGGACTATTCGTGGGACTGGGAGCCGCTGCCCTGATCTGCTGAGGACCGGAACTCGATCTCCCTGACTACGCGAGCGGGCGCTCCGGCAGCGATTGTTCCCGGCGGCAGATCGGAGGTAACCACCGAGTTCGAGCCGACCACACAGCGGTCGCCAATCGTCACCCCACCGGTGACGACGCAGTGGACACCAAACCAGCAGTTGGAACCGATCCTGACCGGACCCTTTGTGCTGAAGCCCTGCCATGTAACCGGAAGGGCGGGGTCGTCGAACCGATGGCTCGCGTCGCCGATGAAACAGCCATTGGCGAACATGACGTGACTGCCAATCGTCACCTCTCGCTCTGCGGCGATCATGGTCTCCCGGTTGAGATAGCAACCCTCCCCTATCGTCACCTTGGCCTGGGGAGACATGGTTATCCAGCAGCCGGGCTCGAAGTGTGTGCCCTGACCGATCTCCAACTGACCTGACCTGAGGTAATCAAGAACCTGACCTTCGATCGGATGCCGGACGTAGGCACCGCGCCGCGCCATTTCGCGATCAAGCTGAAATCTCCTCAGCGGGCCTTGATTGCGCTCGTACCAACGACGCTTGTGCCGCCACATCCGCCAGCCGGTCTGATCATCCACGCCCTTACCTTCTCAGAGGCGGCTATCCTGACGCCATGTCGGCGACCAATGGAGACGGTAATGCTAAGGCGTAAAATAAGGACCTCACGGGATGTATCGGCAACACAAGCTGAATCCCCGGCTGCTTCGGCCCAGCCGGAAGCAGCTGTCAGGAAGCCTGCCGGCAGACTTGTCGGCGGAATCGACCTCGGAGGCACCAAGGTCGCCGCCGCAATCATCGGTTCGGACCACGAGGTGATCGCCTACAGCAAGCAGCCCACCCCTGAGCGTGGCGGCCCCAGCGATGTCATCAGGACGATCGTTGCAACGATTGAGGCCGCTGCTACCGAGGCTGGCGTTGAGACCGCGAGCCTCACAGGTGTGGGGATAGGTGCCCCTGGATCAGTAGACAGTCTTGCTGGCACACTCAGTGGGGCTGGAAACCTGCCGAACTGGCAGGAAAGTTACCCGCTGGGTGCTGAACTGAGCAAGGCGCTCGGCACGCCGGTTTCAGTTGGAAACGATGTGCAGGTCGGTACAAATGCCGAGTATCTGCTCGGGGCCGGAGCTGGCTTCAACAGCCTGCTCGGCGTCTTCTGGGGCACGGGTGTCGGGGGCGGGATCATCCTTGACGGGAAGCCCTGGAAGGGTCGCGGCCGGGCCGGAGAGATCGGCCATACTCTCGTGCGCCGAGGCGGAGCCCGCGCCCTCAATGGGCTGCACGGCACGGTCGAGGCTTATGCCGGTCGCAAGTCGATGGAAGTCAAGGCCCGCCGTGAGGTCAAGAGAGGCCGCCGGACCTCACTCTTCAAGGTAATGAAGAAGCGAGGCAAGACCAGCCTCACCAGCACTGTCTGGTGGCACGCACTTGAAGAGGGGGACGAAATGACCGAGGACCTGCTCAACCGTGCGGTGACTGCTCTCTCGGCCGGGATCGCTTCTGCCGTGAATCTGCTGGATGTTGAAGCGGTGGTAATCGGCGGTGGGCTCGGGGTGCGCTTCGCCGACACCCTTGTGCCACAGATCATCGACGGCATGGCTGTCTACCTGCTGGACCCCGACAATCCACCCACCGTCAGGGTCGCAGCGCTGGGTGACAACGGTGGAGTAATCGGCGCTTCTCTGCTCGTCGAGTAACGGTCAGAGAGAAAAGGGAGGGCCAGACGCGCCGCCTCCGGGTCGCTCAGGGGGCGAGAGCGAGCTTGTAGCCCGGACTCTGCTGCTGAAGCAGCCACGCCTCCGCCACTCTCTCTAACGGGAATACCTGAAGTCCTACCTCCAGCCGGCCCTCGATGGCGTGAGAGCACATCGTCTTGAGAGCCTCTGCCTGGATTTCATGAGGTGCGTGGAAGTTTCGATGTCCGACAATCGAGACGAGACCACCACGCAGCGGCCCAGCCTTGATTCGCGCCTCACTGCCAGCGGAGTTGCCAACCTGGACAAGCCTTCCACCATCGGCGATTGAGCTCAGGGCGGCCTCGGCTGGAGTTCCCCAGAGTCCGTCTAAAACCAGGTCTGCACCGCCCTCCGTCGCCTCACGGAAGACCGCTGCCAGATCGCCCGCTTCGCCGTCTGTGCCGAGGGCCAGGTCGGCACCCAGCTCGAGAGAGCGCTCCTGGCCACGTTTACTGCGTGTCGCTGCCACTATTCGGCCGGCACCCAGCAGCCTTGCCGCCTGAATTGCGATCTGCCCGACCGTACCTCCCGCTCCGAGGATCAACACCGTCTCCCCCGGCTTGAGCTGGCCACGCCACTCGAGTCCCAGCCAGGCGGCCATTCCAGCCACGCCGAAAGGGACGGCCTGCGATGGCTCCACGCCATCCGGCAGCTTGATCGCTCGAGCCTCATCGATTACGCAACGCTCCGAGAATGAGCCAACCGGCAGGACCGGCACGTTGAACCAGACCCGGCTTCCATCTGGTGTGAGGCCGATTCCTTCCAATCCGGGCGTGTATGGCAGTTCAGGTGCGCCGGCATCGAAATTACCGGAGGCGATCGCGATGTCGACCGGGTTCAGCCCGGCTAGCTCAACTGTGACGGGAACCTGGCCTGGCCCCGGTTCCGGCAGGTCAGCTTGGCCAGGCTCCGGTGGCTCCCCGTAAGCGTTGATGCGCGCAGCCCTCACGCGGGAGTGGTTCATGCTGCGACTGGAAGAGCTCCGAAGGCCTCATTCAGGAACTGGCCGGTGTGAGACGCGGCGACCTGGGCGATCTGTTCCGGGGTTCCGGTGGCGACCACCTCACCGCCTCCATCCCCGCCCTCGGGGCCAAGGTCGATAACCCAGTCGGCAGTCTTGATCACATCGAGGTCATGCTCAATGACAACCACCGTGTTACCGGCGTCGACCAGCCTGGCAAGCACCTCAAGCAGACGGCGCACGTCAGCGAAGTGCAGGCCCGTCGTCGGCTCGTCGAGGATGTAGAGGGTGTTTCCTGTCGCAACCTTGGAGAGTTCGGAGGCCAGCTTGATCCGCTGGGCCTCACCGCCCGAAAGGGTAGTCGCAGGCTGACCGAGCCGGACATAGCCCAGACCGACATCGTTGAGCGTCCGGAGGCGCCTGGCGATTTTCGGGATGCTTTCAAAGAACGGATACGCCTCTTCGATCGACATCTCGAGCACGTCAGCGATTGACTTTCCTTTGAATCGAACCTCAAGTGTTTCGCGGTTGTAACGGTGGCCGTGGCACTGCTCACAGGGCACGTACACATCCGGCAGGAAGTGCATCTCGATCTTGATCTGACCATCACCACGGCAGACTTCGCAGCGCCCACCCTTGACATTGAAACTGAACCGGCCCGGCTTGTAGCCACGCGCCCGTGACTCCTGGGTCGCAGCAAAGAGCTGCCGGATATGGTCAAAAACACCGGTATAGGTTGCCGGGTTTGACCGTGGCGTCCTACCGATCGGCGACTGGTCAATGTTGATGATTTTGTCGATCTGGTCCAAACCGTCAATTCCGTCGTGAGGACCCGGTCGGAGCTTGGAGCGGTGAAGCCGGTTAGCCACTGCCGGATAAAGGGTTGAGTTGACGAGAGTTGATTTTCCGGAACCCGAAACCCCCGTGACGCAGGTAAGCACGCCCAGTGGAAACTCGACATCGACTCCGGTCAGGTTGTGCTCACGCGCTCCGCGAACCGTCAGTTGACCGTCAGCACTCCGGCGCTGCTCCGGGATTTCGATCTGCTCGGCACCTGACAGGTACCGGCCAGTCATTGAGCGGGGGTTGGCCTGCACCTCCAGTGGGGTTCCCGAGGCGACGATCTCTCCCCCGTGCTCGCCGGCACCAGGTCCGAGATCAACCAGATGGTCTGCGGCTTTCATGGTTCCTTCATCGTGCTCGACGACTATCACCGTGTTTCCCAGATCACGCAGACGCTCCAGGGTTCCGATCAACTTCTCGTTGTCTCGCTGGTGGAGACCGATGGATGGCTCATCGAGGACATACATGACCCCGACCAGGCTCGAGCCGATCTGGGTTGCCAGGCGGATTCGCTGGGCCTCACCGCCGGAGAGGGTCCGGGCCGAGCGCGACAGCGAGAGGTAGCCAATTCCGACATTGACCAGGAAGGAGAGCCTCTCGGCAACCTCCTTGACGATCAGACGGGCGATCGCCCGCTCGGTATCGGTCATCTGCAGGGTTTCGATCCAGTCTCGTGCCCCTGCTGCCGACATCTCAGTGAAATCCCGGATCGAGATGCCTCCGACCGTCACCGCCAGGCTCTCCGGCTTGAGCCGGGCACCCTGACAGGA
Source organism: Solirubrobacterales bacterium (assembly GCA_040881895.1). GTDB lineage: Bacteria > Actinomycetota > Thermoleophilia > Solirubrobacterales > 70-9 > 67-14. The sequence goes on from JBBECI010000020.1 coordinate 10,164, forward strand.
AGGGCAGGGCTGCTCGGCCATGTACTCCTCGATGCGGTCGCGGGTGGCTTCCGAGTCAGACTCCTGATACCGCCGTTCGAGGTTGTTGACAAGACCTTCGAACTTGACTTCATAGCCACGCTGGCGCCCGGCACGGCTTTTTGTCCTGATGGTGTGGCGCTCAGTGCCGGTGCCGTAGAGGAAGACATCCTGTTCCTCGGAAGTCAGCTCCTGCCAGGGGAGGTCAATGTCGATTCCGTAGGTACTCGCGACCGACCTGATCAACCGTCGCCAGTAGCCGGAATAGCCGCTTCTCCAGGGCTGAAGGGCGCCTTCGGCAAGCGACATGGTCGGGTCCGGAACGACCAGCTGCGGGTCGATCACACGCTTGAAGCCGAGCCCGGAGCAGCTCGGGCAGGCACCGTGAGGAGCGTTGAAAGAGAAAATTCGGGGTTCGAGTTCCGGCATTGAGGTGCCGCATTTCAGACAGGCAAAGCTCTCCGAGAACAGCATGCGCTCTCCGTCGACCACCTCGATGGCGACCAGTCCGTCAGCCATGCCGGCTGCGGCTTCGACCGACTCCGAGAGCCGCCGCCTGAGGTCCTTCTTCATCACCAGTCGGTCGACCACCACCGATATGTCGTGCTTGAACTTCTTGTCGAGTTCGAACTCTTCATCGAGCATGCGCATCTCGCCGTCGACTTCGACCCGGGTGTAGCCGTCGGCCCGGAACTGCTCAAAGAGCTTTCCGTACTCGCCCTTGCGCCCCCGGACCACCGGCGCCATGACCATGAAGCGCGTGCCTACCTTCAAGGTCATCAGCCGGTCGGTGATCTGCTCCTGGGTCTGGCCGGTTATCTCTTCCCCACACTCCGGGCAGTGTGGTTTTCCGATGCGTGACCAGAGCAGGCGGAGGTAATCGTAGATCTCGGTAACCGTGCCGACCGTCGAGCGCGGGTTGCGCGAGGTCGTTTTCTGATCAATTGAAATTGCCGGTGAGAGGCCTTCGATCGAGTCTACGTCGGGCTTCTCCATCAGACCAAGAAACTGCCTCGCATAGGCCGAGAGTGACTCGACGTACCGTCGTTGACCCTCAGCGTAGATCGTGTCGAATGCGAGACTCGACTTGCCCGAACCCGAGAGACCCGTGACGACGATCATCGCGTCACGAGGCAGGTCAAGGTCGATGCCCTTCAGGTTGTGCTCACGCGCCCCCGTAATAACTATGCGTTCTGAACGAGTCACTCGGCCTATTCTAGGGAAACGAACAGATGTTCGATTGGCTGCTGGCCGTCGGCTGGCAGCGGTCTGGCGCGCTCAGACGAGCCGCTTGAGCACGTCATCGATCAGCGAATCGGTGTCCTCGAGGTCGTAGGTCGCCTCGAGCTTCTCGCGGATCTGCTCCCGCTCCGCTCCTTCGAGCGCCAGCCGGGTTGCGACCAGCCGGGCCGACACCTCATCTTTATCCAGGGCAAGTGGAGATTCCTTGAGGCCATCCTCTGGCGCATCCGCTTCGACCCCGCCCTTCGCCACGGCGGAATCCGGCTCGGGGAAACCGGGAGGCCGATCCGGGGCGGAGCGGGCCTCAAGCTGCTGCCGAGAGGCGTCGCGCTCAACTTCAAGTGCCTTCACCTGTGCCTCGAGGGCGGCCGCGAAGGCAGCGACAGCTTCCAGGTGCGCGTTGACCGAAGGACGGTCATAGCCGTTGTCCGACGGCGGGAAGTCGCTCCTTGATATCTGCTCCCGGTTCACTGCGGCCAGCCTAGTTGAGGCCCGTCTTTACCGGACCCGGCCCGGGGAGTGACGTCCGGGGGCCGGTGGCCGGAAAGCGCATCAACCGCCGTTGGAAGCGACCTCGTAGAGCCTGCTCGGCTGGCCGCGGAGGTCAGTCGGGTCAGGCAACGGCGTGCCCAGTGCAGTCGCCCCTTCAAGGACCGGAAGGGTCAGCGAAGCGGGCCAGTTGCCTCCGAGGAGGATCTCGTTGGTCTCTCCGTCGGAGATCGTCGCAAACTCCCAGATCGAGCGGTCACCTCCGGGAGCCATGATCGTGACCCGGATCTTCGATCCGGCCCTGAAAGCGTGAGCGACCGGGAAGATCGGCACACGGACCTGGGTGAACCGGCCCGACGGCAGCGGTGCCGCGTCGCTACTCAGGTGGGTCGGCACGATGCTCAGGGGATTCTGGCCGTTGGGCTTCAGCTTGCGGTGAGAAGCCCTGAGCCAGCCCGACTGCACGTAAGTTTCCTTGTCGTCGGGCCTGACCTCGGAAAGAGTCACCTGAAGGTCAGTGTCCAGTGCGTTCGACCTCAGCCAGGCGTTCACGCTGGAGCCTCCTGCGATGACCATGTCCCGGGACAACGGCGCGGTCGTGAAGCCGACGCCCTTGCCGTCGGCCAGAGGTGCCCAGTTGTAGTTGGGCTGAGCTGCTCCCACCCCGCCGCTGACGAGGTTGGTTTCCGGCCTGGCGTCTGGATCTGCCTGATAGCTCACGGTCTGACGGTTGGTTGCTTCCGGCCTTGCGCCCAGGCCGCCACCAGGGCGAAGGAAGAGGGTGCGCGGCTTGACGGCCTTCGGTGGCCAGGAGTTGTAGCGCAACTTCCAGGTAGTGCCGAGGGCGCCGTTGCCGCTCAGGCCGGCGCCGTTGTCCATGAGCAACGTTACTCGGGAGTTATCCCGGCGGAACGCCCTTTCGGCTGCCGACACGTTGGGCAGATCAATGTAAGCGGACTGCTCAATCGAGTCGGACGCTTCGCCGAGCAACGCCCGGAACGGACTGGAGGGGCCGACGAAAAGGCCGGGAATTTCCGGAACCTCTTTGGCGACGAAGATCTCAAGGAACTCCAGCCACTGGGTCGCCGTGGACGGACTGATCGAATCGTTGTGTACCCCGTTCTGCAACTTAATCCAGACATCGGGATCGCCGTCCAGGTTGCTCAGCGCGCTGAGGAAGTTCCCACCGGTCTGTTCGTCCTGGTACTGACCGGTGAGGAAGACCGGCACGTCCACCCGCTTGAGCCAGTTTCCGGGCGCGCGCTGGTCAAACAACAGCGGAGTCCGGTACGGGTTGTCTTCGATCAGATCGAGCACGTTGAGGGTCTGGAGGCGCAGCTTCTGGTTACTGAGACATTCCGCATCGTTGAAGTCGAGGATCATCCTGCGGGCCCACGACTGACCACCTTCAGGGGCGGGACGGGCATCACTTACCCGATCCTGTACCCATGACAGGGCAAAACCGGAGTTGAAGATTCCACCCGGGTAGCCAGTGCCGTTGAAGATGTCAGTGGTGATCGACATCGGGGCGATCGCCCCGAGGTTGGGCGGGCGCGTCCCGGCCCCAAATGCCTGACTGATACCCGAGTAGGAGATGCCGACCAGGCCCACCTTGCCGCGGGAGAAGTCCTGAGCCGCGACGGTCTCGACGATGTCGTATCCGTCGTAAGTAGTGGGAAAGCCAAACAGATCGTAGGCGCCACCGGAGCAGCCTGAACCGCGCATCTGCACGCTGACCGATGCGTAACCGAGCAGCGGCGCCAGGGCCGAGCCGATCACCGTGGCCCCGTCCGGAGCTGGCAGTCCGCCACCTCCACCGCCGCCGAGCAGCGAAGCGAGCAAGTCGCCGGGAGCTGCCGTGCCGTAGCCCGAATGCTCGATTACAGTGGGGAACGGGCCGTCGTCGATGTCCTTGCCAATCGGCAGGCGAACGGTAACCGCGAGCGTGACACCGTCACGCATCCTCACGTAGTTGAGGCCCTCTTCCAGCGCAGGAAGATTCTCGTAGTAGGACTCCGAGGGGTTGTCACCAGGCCTGAGGACTCGAAACTTGCGCGAACCTGCAACTTCGTTGCCCTGGCGCTGGAGCACGCGGTAGCCGAAGGTGGGCCGCACTTCCCGGAATATTTTGCTGCCAAGGGTGTCTGATCTGCTGGTGCGGATGACTTTGCCGTCTGGGTTGACGACGAGCAAGGTCGAACCCGGCGCGGCCCCTTCGATGTAGATCTGGCCGATAGAGCCGCGAACCGTGGCTTCGAGAGTCGTGGTCACAGCAGGGGCCTTGTACTGCCGCTGCTTTCCGGCGTCTGCGGTGGTGGCGCCGATGGCGAACGCCATGATCGTCGCCACAAAGAGCAAGGTACCCGTAACTGCAGCACCCAAAATCCCAGAAGACTTCAAAACCATTTCTCCAGCCCTTCTTAGTTTGCCGACTGAACAATAGAGAACATCAGGAGACCATTTGATGCGGTCTCAGGCCCGCATGCCTTCAAGGTCGCGCTTCAGCTCCCGGAGCTCGTCCCGGATCCGGGCGGCCTGCTCGAAGCGGAGGTCTTCCGCGGCGGCGTTCATCTCCTCCTCCATGCCGACGATTGCACGCTCAAGGTCTTCAGGGCCCTGGAAGTCGTCTCCGTCGCGCCCGCGACGCCGCTTGGCCGGAGCGCGGTCTTCCATGGCCAGCAGGTTGCCGGCTTCAGCTATCCGCTTGCGAATTGTGGTCGGAGTGATGCCGTGCTTCTTGTTATGGGCGACCTGAATCGCCCGGCGACGATCGGTTTCGGAAATGGCTGACTTCATCGAGTCGGTCTCCCGGTCGGCGTACATCAGCACCCTGCCCTCCGTGTTACGGGCGGCCCGGCCGATCGTCTGGACCAGACTGGTCTCGCCGCGCAGAAAGCCCTCCTTGTCGGCATCGAGGATGGCCACCAGAGAGACCTCGGGCATGTCGAGACCTTCCCTCAGCAGGTTCACCCCTACGAGCACGTCGTACTCCCCCAACCTGAGCTCGCGGATGATCTGGATCCGTTCAAGCGTGTCGATATCCGAGTGGAGGTATCTGACCCGGACCCCGTGCTCAAGCAGGTATCCGGTGAGATCCTCAGCCATCTTCTTGGTAAGGGTCGTAACCAGCACGCGCTCCTCGCGCCCGGACCGCAACCTGATCTCGTTCATCAAGTCATCGATCTGGTTGAGCGTCGGCCGGACTTCGATTTCGGGATCGACTATCCCGGTCGGCCGCACGATCTGTTCGACCACACGACTCGATTCGGCCCGCTCGAACTGGCCGGGGGTGGCAGACACGAGCACCAGCTGGTTGGTGCGTTCCATGAACTCCTCGAACTTGAGCGGTCGGTTGTCTATCGCCGAAGGCAGGCGAAAGCCGTAATCGACGAGGGTCTGCTTGCGCGAACGGTCGCCCAGATACATACCTCCGATCTGGGGAATCGTCTGGTGGGACTCATCAATGAAGGTGACGAAGTCCTCCGGGAAGTAGTCGATCAGCGTATGGGGCGGGGTGCCAGGGTCTCGGCCATCAAATACACGGGAGTAATTCTCGATTCCAGAGGTGAAGCCGGTCTCCCGGATCATCTCGAGGTCGTACATCGTGCGCTGCCTCAGACGGTGGGCCTCAAGGTCCTTGCCCTCAGCTTCGAGTTCCGCCAGCCGGCCGTCGAGTTCGTTCCGGATCGCATCAAGCGAGCGCTCGACCGAGTCTTCCTCGGTCACGTAATGCGTGGCGGGCCAGATCGAAACGTGCTGGACGACATCGAGAATCTCGCCGGTAAGTGGGTCGAAATGGTGGATTGACTCGATCTCGTCACCGAAGAGCGAAATCCTGAAGGCAGTCTCGGCGTAGGACGGCATGATCTCGATCACTTCACCCCGAACCCTGAAGCCACCGCGGGTCAGGCTCGAATCGTTACGGTCGTACTGAAGCCGGACGAGTTTCCGGAGCACCTTGTCCCGATCGACCGTCTCTCCCACTTTGAACAGCTGCATCTGGTTGCGGTAGAGACTGGGTGAGCCGATGCCGTAGATACAGGAGACCGAGGCGACGATGATCACATCTCTCCTGGCCAGTAGCGCCGCGGTAGCGGCGTGGCGCAGACGGTCGATCTCATCATTTATCGACGAGTCTTTCTCGATGTAAAGATCCTGGGCCGGTACGTAAGCTTCGGGCTGGTAGTAGTCGTAGTAGGAGACGAAGTACTCGACAACATTGTCGGGGAAAAATTCACGAAACTCGTTGCAGAGTTGAGCGGCCAGAGTCTTGTTATGAGCCATGACCAGGGCCGGCCTTTGAACCTCCGCGATAACCCCGGCCATCGTGAACGTCTTGCCGGTGCCGGTTGCCCCGAGCAGGGTCTGGATGGGCTCGCCGCTTGTGAGGCCCTCACTCAGCGAGGCAATCGCCGATGGCTGATCGGCCAGCGGTGAGTAGGCGGGGTTCAGTACGAACTCTGACACCGATCAACCTTAACAAGCCATGGCAACCCAACCGCAAGACAACGGCATGTTCGCTACGCCTAGGGTTGAATCATGAAGCCCCTCAGAGCTGTCCTCGGTTTCGTGTTCATACTCGCCGGAGCACTCCACTTCATCACTCCGAAATTCTACGAGCAGATGATGCCTGACTGGATACCACTCCACCGGGAGTCAGTGGCGATCAGCGGCGTCGCCGAAATCGCCGGTGGAGTAGCGCTGCTGAGCAACCGCACCGCGAGGTTCGGCTTCTGGTGGCTTGCCGCTCTCCTGATCGCTGTCTTTCCGGCGAATGTTCACATGGCGACTGACCCCGACAGCGTTCCCGTGGTCTCAAGACGCGACATCCCGCGGTGGATGCTCTGGGCCCGCCTGCCGCTTCAGCCACTGATGATCGCCCTGCTGGCAGTCGCTACACGCAAAACCTGACCGTCAGGAGGAGAGCAGGCTGTCGAGCCCCTGCTGAAGCTGCCTGCCGAGATCATCCTCAATTCCCTCAGGCAGGATCTGCTGTATCTCGGGCGGCAGCTGGTCGCGAAGCTGCTCGCCAAGGTCCGGAGGGATCAGATCTTCGAGACCGCTGGGTCCCGTTCCCCCTCCCGAATCTCCACCGAGAATCTCTCCCAGCGCCGAAACATCGCCCTTCAGCAGGTCGCCCAGTGCTGACTGGCCGCCGATCGCGCTTGAGGCCCCTTGAATCAACGAAACCAGCTCGGAGACTGGAATGAACTGGATCCCCAGACGTATTCCCGAAGCGACCAGCGGATTGATCGCACCCGCATTTTCAGCCTCGCTGACGGCGAGCTCCAGACCTGCCTTGATCGCTTCATCGAACTGCTCTCTGGAAATATCGTTATCGACCAGGAACACCTGAGTGGCCTGATCGCTCGCCAGCGCCCGGGTAAGTTCCTCGCGGCTGACACCGAGCTGACAGGCTGCCCCGTCAAGGGTCGAGAAGGCCAGCTGCTGAGCCGTATCCTCCAGTCCCGTCGGATCAGACCACACCTGCGAGTCGCACGGATCGGCCACCGGGGTGGGCTTGAAGTCAAGGCCCCCGGCCAGGATGTAGCTCACAATCAGGGCCATTGAGGCGAGTATTGACGCAACAAGTATCCCCAAGCCACGCCTGACTTCCGGCTGGTGAGGGGCCCAGGATTCCTGAGGCTCCGTGGGAGCCTCATCATCTGTCACCAGCTTCTCGGTCGGTGCTTCGGTGGGCTCATCGCCGGAGTCCAGCGGCTCGGTCGGTTCTTCGCCGGTCACAGATCCAACCTCCGGGTAAGTCCGATCGGGATCAAGGCGAGAAGCCCGAACAGTGCCGAGATCAGGAAAGAACTCGAGAAGGCATGCGTGGCCGCGCGGTCGAGCTGATCCTCGATCTGGGTCAGGACATCCTCGTATTCATCACGCTCGATCGGGTCCGACGGCAGCGGCTCAAAGGCCTCGGCGACGTCAGGAACCTGATTTCCCTGGAGGTCGATCTGTTCCGCCAGGCTGCTGCCGAGTTCCAGCTTCTCAATCGGCGGAATGTCGGAATTGAGCAGAATTGCGGTGCTTGAATCGAGTGCGCTGACCCGATTGGTCTCAAGCTGCGCGGTGAAGATCGGTGTGAGGATGAGGAGACCGACAACTACACCGGCATGTCTGGCGGCGATGGTCCAGCCACCGTGGATCCCAGCCGCGGACCTTCCGGTTACCGCGGCTTCGGTGAGGGCGGAAAGCACCAGCGCGAGCCCGATGCCAGCGAGTATCTGTGGCGGGATAACGAAGACGACCGAGGCCTCGGGAAGCAGTGCCAGCCCTGCGAGTCCCCCGGCCAGAAAAACCGCGCCCGCGGATGCGCGCATTCGCTCCGAAGGCACGCTTCGCCCGAGACGGGCCCCGACAAAGGCGGAGAGCGGCAGCACGGTAACGACAGCCGCTGCCTCGATCGGGCTCAGACGCCAACCTTCAATCAGAAGCAGAACGATCAGAAAAAGCGTCGCGGCAATTGCTGCCGATACGAGAGCCAGCGCAATATTCGCAGGAATATGCGGTTGGGAGTCTCCGTTGACCGGAGCTTCGGGAACTCGCAACTCGCGGGTTTCTTCGGCAATCGCATCGCGGAGCGGGACGGCGGCGACAATCGCCACCGGAACCTGAATCAGGAAGATCGACTGCCAGGAGACGAGCTCGGTCAGGACTCCCCCGAGACCCGGACCGACAGCCGCGCCGACAGCACCGGCCGCAACCCATGTGGCGATCCCCTTGCGCTCACTGCCGGTGGCCGAAATCAGCAGCTCGAGGGCGGCCGTTACCGCAATTGCTCCTCCCGCAGCCTGGACCGCGCGCCCGGTCAGGAGCGGGCCGAGTCCGGTAGCGAGTCCGCAGGCGAGGCTGCCTCCGGCAAAGACCGCAAGCCCGATCGCAGCCGAGCGGCCGGGTCCGTAGCGCCGGGCTGCCCAGGCACCGGGAACCGCCAGGAGGGCGAGCACCAGATTGAAGATGATCAGGACCCATGCGACCCCCGCGATTGAGGTGTCAAATTCACGGAAGATCTCGGGCAGAGCAAGGACTACGATTGACGAGTCGGCGAGCACAAGCCCGACTGCACCCGCCAGCGCGAATATGCGGAGCCGGCTCAATATCCCAGCTCCAGTTCGTACTCATGGCGGTACTGGCGCTGCTTCTCGAGTACACCTTTTACGTAGGCCTTCGTCTCGGGGAACTCGATGTCTTCAAGGGTCATTTCCGAGCCGCCCCACTCCTCGGCATTGCCCGGCCCGGCGTTGTATGCGGCCAGTGCGGCAACGAGGTCACCGTCGTATATATCGAGCAGGTGCGCGAGGTAGAAAGTCCCGTATCGGATGTTGATGTCTGGATCGCTGAGGTCCTGCAGCTCAAAAGAGGTACCGCCGCTGAGCCTTTCAATCTCCTTGGCTGTCGGTGGGGTGATCTGCATCAGCCCTCTCGCGTCTGCGGATGATGTCTGGTCGATAAAGCGTGACTCGGAGTAGATGACCGCCGCGATCAGAGCGCTGTCTACTTCTTTCTCCTCGGACTGCTGCCGAATTATGTTTTCGTGCCGTAGCGGCAGAGACACCTCGCGAATCCCGCGCTCGAAAAAGTCGGACATGAAAAAAATGGCGAAAAGCCCTGCCGCGAGCAAAAGTGCCAGCACGACTATCGATCGGCCAATCCTGCCCGGGCTCCTGGTCCCCTTCTGAGATGAAGTCCTCATATTCGCCATACCCGGCCTACAGGCTAAACGGGGGGGTCGGTCGGCAGTTCTGCGCCCAGTTCGATCAGCATCTCGCGAAGGCTCTTTTCGAGGTCGGAAGTCGTGCCGTCATTGCGGATGACCCGGTCGGCCCTGTTGGCTTTTTCGGCCTGCGATAGCTGCCTGCCCTCCCTGCCCTCCAGCCCGACCTGGCCACGGGATTCCGCCCGCTCACGGCGCAAGGGCTCGTCAGCCGTGACCGCGACTGTGACGTCAAAACGGTCAGCCATCTCCCCCTCAAAAAGCAGAGGTACCTCGACGACCGCCACCGGGCAGTCGGCGGGAAGTGTGGAGAACCAGCTGGCAATCTCACTCTGGACAAGCGGGTGGACCTGCTCCTCAAGCCAGGCGAGCTCGACTGGATCGGTGAAGACGCGCCGGCCTACAGCAGCCCGATCGACTACGCCGCCGGACTCAATGTCTTCGCCCCAACGTTCCCTAAGAGAGGAGATTAACGGCTCACTGTCAAGCAGATCGTGAACGATGCGGTCCGCCGAAATCGTGGCGGCACCGAGGCGCCCGAGAGCTTCGAGTGCGGCAGACTTGCCGGAAGCAACGCCACCGGTCAGCCCGATCGTTAGGACTTCTCGTCTCCTTCGGAGGCCTCTGCCGTGATTTCCTCAGCCTCTTCGACAACAGCTTCCTCTTCGGCTGCCTCGACCTCTTCCGCGACTGCCTCTTCAGCTTCAGCCTCTTCGACTGCCTCTTCAGCTGCCTCTTCAGCTTCAGCCTCTTCGACTGCCTCTTCAGCAGCCTCTTCAGCTTCAGCCTCTTCGACTGCCTCTTCAGCTTCAGCCTCTTCAGCAGCCTCGGCGACCTCAACTTCAGCGATTGCCTCGGCGACTTCCGCCACCACCTCAGGGGCAACTTCGCTTTCACCGGAATCGGCCACAGCTGACTCGTCAGTATCGGACGCTGCCTCGATGGCGGCACCGAGGTCCTTGAGGAGCATGTTCTGGCCCTCGACCCGCTTGATCGAGAGCGAGAGCCGACGGCGCTCCTCGTCGATCTCGAGAATCTTGACGTTCAGGTTGGCTCCGAGTTCGACCACTTCGGCCGGATTCTCGACGTGGTGGTCGGCCAGTTCCGAGATGTGAACCAGGCCTTCGACCCCATCCAGGATTTCGACGAAAGCACCGAAGGAGACGACCTTGGTGACCGTGCCTTCAAGCACGTCGCCGGAGCGGTAGGTGCTGACCACACGCTGCCACGGGTCCTCCTGGGTCTGCTTGAGACCCAGCGAAATCCTCTGGCGGTCGCGGTCGATGTCGAGCACCTTGATCTTGACCTCGTCACCAATCGCCACGACCTCTGACGGATGGTTGACGTGGCTCCAGGAGAGCTCGGAAATGTGGATCAGGCCGTCGATTCCCTCGAGGTCAACAAACGCCCCGAAGTCGACGATGTTGGAGATCTTGCCGACGACCACTTCGCCAGGCTGCAGACGGTCCAGGATCTGGTCGCGAACTTCCTTGCGCTCCTCTTCGAGCACGGCGCGACGGGAAAGAACGACGTTGTTGCGGCTCCGGTTGAGCTCAATGACCTTGCATTCGAGCGTCTGGCCGGTGAATTCTTCAAGGTTATGGACCCGGCGGATGTCGACCAGCGAAGCGGGCAGGAAGCCGCGAATGCCGAGGTCAATGATCAGGCCACCCTTGACGACCTCGATCACTCCGCCCTCGACCGGCTGGCCGGATTCAGCGGCAGCCTCGATCTTGCGCCATGCCTTCTCGAAGCGGGCTCGCTTCTTGGAGAGGATCAGGCGTCCTTCGGCGTCTTCCTTGGTTACGACCAGCGCGTCTATCTGCTCGCCGAGTTCGACTTCTTCAGAGGTATCAACCGACTTGCGGATTGATAGCTCTCCAGCCGGGATCACCCCCTCCGACTTGTAGCCGATGTCGAGCAGAACCTCGTCACGGTCGATTCGGACGACTTTGCCGCTGACGACGTCGCCTTCCTCGAACGACACGATCGTCGCTGCGTAGTTTGGAACGATCCGGCCATCGACCTCAATCAAGAGACCGTTGGAACCTTCGACCGGAACCCCCTCTGGGGCGTGTAGGAGTGTGGATTCTTTAGTAGTCACAGCGCCGGATGATGGCAGAAGCACGGCTGATCCGCATACCAGCCGGTCGAGGGCCTGCTGTTCTCTGCCGGATCGGCGGTGCTACCCGTGCCGCTGCTTCATTAATCTGTCCTGATGGCAAGGCGGGCGACCAAGCGTGGTGAGCAACGGACTGATCTCGGTGGAGAACGGGATGTCCTGATCTGCGGCGCCAGCTTTGCCGGGCTGATGGCAGCCAGACAGCTGGCCGGTTCGGGTGCCGATGTGCTGCTGATCGATCGTTACGAGATCGGTGAGCGCCAGACCTCCGCCTGTGTGGTCCCCACATCCTGGCTGGAGGAACTGGGTCTGCTCGCTTCAGAGCGGCAGCGCTTTGACTCGGTCCTGGTTCACACTGCTCACGGTTCACTTCGCCTGCCGGTCCCGTGGAGCTTTTCCACCTTTGACTACCGCACCCTGTGCGACCTGCTCTGGCAAGGCTGCGACGCCCAGTTTGAGACTGCAAAGGTCAACGGCAGGGCTGCCCAGAGCAGGTCGGGACGCCGCGGCTTCTCCGCCGGCCCGATCCGGGTCGAGACAGACCGCGGCACGATCACCGCTCCGCTGGTGGTAGATGCGATGGGCTGGAAGCGTGTGCTGGCTTCCGACTCGACCTTCCAGCCCCCGGATGCCCCGCTTTCCCGTGGGCTCGAGGTACATCCGAAAGGACGCAACGAGAACCTTGAAGTGTGGATCGACCGCAAGTATGTGCCGGCAGGTTACGGGTGGTCATTCCCGGCAGGCGATGAGCTCAGGATCGGAATCGGCTCCTTTGACCCCCGCTTCCACGTGCGCGAAACCACCGAACTGCTGGCCACGGACGAGGGGGCAGAAATCGCCGGTTGGCAGGGCAACTGGATCCCCCACAAGCTGCGCGACGGAACCGATGATGGTGTGTTCTTCGTCGGGGATTCCGCTGGTCACTGCCTGCCGCTCACAGCAGAGGGGATCCGGCCGGCGCTTTATTTCGGAGCCGCCCTCGGACTCGAGCTTCGGGCCGTTGTGGAAAAGAATCAGAGCCGGGAGCAGGCTCTGTCCGCCTATCACCGTTTTAACGCTTCACACGAGCGACAGTTCAGATGGCTTCTCAACTCGCAGAATGCGCTGCCCAGGATTCCACCAAGAATGGTCAGGCCATTGCTGGCCGCGGCCTTCACCGGGACGATCGGTGCCTTCGCCTTCAATCGCTATCTGGGCATCGCCCCGCCGCAGTTCGCCCGTACCTCCGGGGCGTACCAGACACGCGAGTCTCGCGCTTTGACGGAAACCCGTCCCCTGAGCAAAGCCTGACGGCCCCCGGGGGCGTCAGCGCTCGACGAAGTAGCTGCCGCTGGTGGCGCCGCCAGAGAAGTAACGGGAGGTGATCGTCTTCTTGCGGGTGAAGAACTCGACCGCATCGGGACCGTGGGCATGGAGGTCACCGAGAAAGGAAGCCTTCCAGCCGGAGAACGGGAAGAACGCAACCGGGGCGGCGACTCCGATGTTCACGCCGACCATGCCGACCTCAACGTCGTGGCGAAACTTGCGCACGGCTGAGGCAGACTCAGTGAAGATCGAGACTCCATTGCCAAATCGGCTGGAGTTGACCACCTGAATCGCCTCTTCGAGGGTCTCAACCCTGACCACCGCCAGCACCGGACCGAAAACCTCTTCGCCGACGATCGGATCGTCGGGCTTGACGTTGTCGAGAATGGTCGGCCCCACATAAGAGCCTTCAGACACGTCCCCGCTGGCTGCCTGTCCCTCGCTGCCTTCGACCCTGGGGCTGCGTCCGTCCAGCACCAGATCGGCACCGTCGTCAACAGCCCGCTGGATCCAGTCGTTGATCCGGTCGCGAGCGTCGCAGGAGATTACCGGACCAACGTCCACCCCATCATCAAGTCCGTTGCCAACCGCGAGCTTCGAGGATTCTTCGACCAGCCGGGGTATCACCAGATCGTGAGCCTCGCCGACGGGCACGATTACCGAACCGGCCATGCATCGCTGCCCCGCAGCCCCGAAACCGGAGCCGATCAGCCCGTTCACAGTTGGTTCAACAACCGCATCCGGACAGATAACCATGTGGTTCTTGGCCCCGCCGAGAGCCTGAACCCTCTTGCCGGTAGCGGCGGCACGTTCGTAAACGATCCGGGCAACAGGCGCCGATCCGACAAACGAGACGGCGTCGATGCCGGGGTGCTCAAGTATGCCTTCCACGACCTCGCGTCCCCCGTTGACCAGGTTGACCACGCCCGGCGGAAGGTCGAGTGCGTCGAGAGACTCGAAGATCAGCGCCTGGGTAAGTGGAACCTGCTCCGAGGGCTTGAGCACGAAGGTATTGCCACAGGCGATAGCGAACGGCAGAAACCAGAACGGGACCATGGCGGGGAAGTTGAACGGGGCGATAGCGGCACAGACGCCGACTGGCTGACGGATCGTCTCTGCGTCGACACCGCGGGCGACGTCTTCGAGGATGCGGCCCTGCATGGTGGTTGGGATCGCTGTGGCAGCCTCGACCATCTCGATCATCCGGCCGACCTCGGCGGTGGCATCTGGCAGGGTCTTGCCCATTTCGATGACAACCATGCGGGCGAGCTCGTCCTTGCGGGCTTCGAGCATCTGGCGCAGATCAAACAGTTTCCGTGCCCGGGCAATTGTGCTTACTCCCCGCCAGACCGGCAGAGCCTCGCGGGCCGCCCTGACCGCTTCGTCGAGGTGACTCGCAGTCGAGAATGGAACCCGGGCGATTGTTTCCCCGTTGGCCGGGTTTATCACGGGATGAAGTTCAGCTCCTGACGCATCGACCCAGGCCCCGTTGACGTAGTTCTTCAGGGTGCGAGTTGATTTTTCCTGCGATGTGGCGGTCATCAGCGCGGCCTCCTCGGATTAAGTTCTCAAGATGAGCCTACCGGGGCACTCAAAGCCGAAAAGGGATCGGGCTCGGATTTCAGTCGGTCAGGGTGAGTGAGTTGCCGTTCTTGCCATCAAGAGTCAGCTCGTCACCGACAAGTGATGTCACAGCTTCCTGGCGGAGAAGCTCCGAGACAAAGATCTCAAGCTCTGCCCGGGAAGATGGACAACCGATCAGGGTCGAGGTCAAAAAGGCCTGAAGCACGCCATCGGTGAGTGAGTATCGGCCGTCGATCGAGTTGCATCCTGCGTCAACCGAGACACGGTCGCCATCGAACTCAAGCGTGAGCGGGTCACTGGCGGTGATCTCGATTCCTCTGGCATCGGTGGCCTCAAAGCTCCGGCCGTCAAGGGAGTCACTGGTGGCGGGCGAGGCACCGCTGGACGCCGCGGAGCCAGGTGAAGATGCTGCCGGTTTTTCCGCCGGTTCATCGGAGTCGCCACAGCCGATTGCCGAGGCGCTCAACAGGACGGCGAGCAAAACGAGGGACTTTCTCATGCGGCAACTCTACTCCGGGGAAAGCGCCTCGGCTCAGTAAACACACATAAGTGTGCCGGCAAGCAACAACACAACGCCGATCAGCCGTCGGGCGGTGAGCAGCACCACTGGAAGACCGAAAGCACCCGCCCGATCAATCAGGATCGACCCGAGTAGCTGGCCGGTTACCAGCGCTGCGGTAAGCCCGGCGGCCCCGACAACTGAGACCGCGCTAAGAGCCACCACCACTGAAATTACGCCGATCAGCCCCCCGAGGAACTGCCAGGCATGAGCACCACTCAGACCAGCCAGTTTCGAGGCTCGGCCGGTAACCACCACGAGGAAAAGCAGGAGGAGGGTGCCGACCACAAAATTGGAGAAGCCTGCGACGAGCTCTCCCGAAGAGTCCGACAGCAGTCCGTTGAGGGGATGTTGGAAGCCAACCAGCAGTCCGGCGGCAAAGACGGCGGCGACAGGGAGCAGGTCGGCCTTCCATCGCGCCGGACCAGAGCTCCGTTCCTGCCGGACTTGCCTCCCGCGTCCGACCACGAGGAGCGTGCCACCGAAAAGCAACAGTGCCCCCATGATCCTGACTCCATCGACCGCCACGACATCGACCCCTGTCAGCCCCAGGCCATCGATTGCCAGAGAGCTCAGAAGCTGTCCCGTGATCGTGGCTGCGACTACGGCCCCGGCGCCGATACGGGCAACCGTGAAAGTGGAAGTCGCGACGTAGGTGGCCCCGATAAGACCTCCGGCCAGCTCGTAGACCGGAACGCTCCCCAGGGCGGAAAGTTTGCCTGCCTCCCCACTCACCAGAACCAGCAGCAGCAAAATCATGGTGCCGACAACAAAGCTGACAAGGGCCGCCGCAAGTTTGCCGATGTGCTCTCCGAGGGCACTGTTGATCGGTGGCTGGAGGGCCAGCTGGGCCCCCACCATTACGACCAGCAGGCTGGTCAAGCTGCTGCTCATTCCATCTGACCAGAGCTACTTGGCGGCAAGCCAGTCCGGCCCGGCACCGGCGTCCACCTCAAGTGGAGGCTCAAGCGTGTAAGCACCGCACATCTCTCGCCGGGCCAGATCGATCACCGCATCGGATTCCTCCGCCGGGCCCTCAAAGAGCAGTTCGTCGTGAATCTGAAGGACGAGACGTGAGCTGAGCCCGGATTCCGTCAGTGCGAGATGACAACGGATCATCGCCACCTTGATGATGTCCGCGGCTGACCCCTGAATCACGGTGTTCACAGCGAGCCTGATTCCCTGACGGTGGGTGTTTTGCTGGCTGGAGCGCAGTTCGGGCAGTGGGCGACGGCGTCCAAGCAGGGTCGTCGCGTAGCCCGTCTCCGTTGCCTCTTCGACAACCCTGTCCTGAAAGGCCGTGACTGCCGGAAACCGTTCCAGATAGGCCTTGACGAACTCGTCACCTTCGGCCCGCGGGATGTTCAGCCGGTCGGCCAGACCGAAGCCGGTCAGGCCGTAGACGATCCCGAAGTTGACCATCTTTGCCTTTGACCGCTGGGCGTCGTCTACCTCCTCAGGTTCTATTCCGAAAACCTGCGCCGCGGTCGCACGGTGGACGTCCTCTCCAGCCAGAAAGAAGCCTTTCAGCACGGGCTCGTCGGCCATGTGGGCCAGGACCCGAAGCTCCACCTGACTGTAGTCAGCCGAAACCAGAAGATTGCCCGGCTCGGCGACAAAGCAGCCGCGAAGCGGCCTGCCGACGTCGGTCCGGATCGGGATGCTCTGAAGGTTCGGCCTGATGCTGGAGAGCCGGCCGGTCGGCGCGGCGGTCTGGACGAAGGTGGTGTGAACGCGGCCGGTCTCAGGGTCTATCTCCTTTGGCAGCGGATCAAGGTAGGTGTTCTTCAGCTTGCTCAACTCACGCCACTCCTCGATCAGGCCGACGATCAGATGCTCGTCCCGGATCTGGGCCAGCACCCGGGCATCGGTCGAGAAACCGGTCTTGCCCCGCCGTTTGCGGGTCAACCCGAGTTCCTCGAACAGCACCTGACCTACCTGCTGCGGTGAGCCGATGGTGAACTCGTGGCCAGCCTGTTCGTAGATCTCGGCCTCGAGGGCCAGAATCCGCTCGTCCATTCCGGACTTCATCTCTTCAACTTTGCCGACATCCAGCTTCAGGCCGATCCGCTCCATTGCCGCGAGTACCCGGATCAGCGGCTGCTCGACCCCCTCAAACAACGGCAGCAGGCCGGACTCCTCAAGTTTCGGACGCTGGATCTGTGCCAGGTTCCAGACGGTCGCTGCGATCTCCGGCGCGAAAGTGGCTGCGGGTTCGTCTTCGGGTTCGGTAACCAGGCTCAACTGTGCGCCTTCGTCGTCTAGCCCGGACGGCGCCAGGCCAGCGGCGATAGCGAGGTCGTCCAGCGCGTAGCTCCTGCGGGTCGGCTCGAGCAGGTAGGCGGCGATGACCGTGTCGTGCTGAATCGATGGCCCGTCTTCAGTCGCCTCCAGGGCCGCCAGCAAGCCGCTCCTGCCCCCAATCGCCTTGAAGTCATGGGCGATCAGTGGATGACTCGAAATTCTTTCCACGAATCCGGCCAGATCGTCCTGGCCCGCGACCACGGACTCGCCGTCCGTCGCGGCCCAGCCGCCGTGCATCTCAACTGCGATCGGGCCTTCGGCAAGGTCAGCCACCCCGCCCTCGGAAAGCATCACTTCCGTGGGCCCCGGGGCAGAATCGGGCTCGCCCGGCACCTGCTCTGAATCCCCGAGTGCCTCTTCCAGCCGACTCAGCGCCGCCCGCAACTCAAAGTCACGCATGAATTCGCGCAGGTTCTCCCGGTTCGGCCGGGCCACCATCAGAGCGTCGAGGTCGACACCGCAATCGATGTCGAACTTCATTGTGGCCAGCTCTTTCGAGATCCGGGCGTCATCGGCGAACTCGACCAGATTCTGCTTTCGCTTGGCGCCCGAGACCTGATCAACGTTGCTGAGGATCTCCTCGAGCGATCCGAACTGTTCCAGCAAAGCAGCAGCCGTCTTCTCTCCGATACCGGGTACTCCGGGGATGTTGTCCGAGGTATCACCCCGCAGCCCCATCAGGTCGGTGACCAGTTCCGGGAACACGCCGTAGCGTTCCTTCACCGCCTCACGGTCGTAAATCTTGGTGTCGCTGATCCCCCGCCCGGTGCTCATCACGGTCACCCCGTCGCCGACCAGCTGGTAGGCATCGCGGTCACCGGTGACGACCACGGTGGTGATCGACCTGCGCCTGGCCTCGGCGACCAGGGAGGCGATCACATCGTCTGCCTCGTAACCATCCACCTTGACGTTCGTGTAGCCGAAGGCATCAACCAGCCCGACCAGATTTGGCCACTGTTCACGGAGGAGGTCCGGCTTGGGTGGTCGCTGGGCCTTGTACTCGGGATACACCTCCTCGCGACCTGACATGCCTGCGTCCCAGGCGACCACAATCTGAGTCGGGCGGTAGTCGGAGATCAGCTTGACCATCATCGAAGCGAGACCGAAGATCGCGTTCGTTGGTCGGCCGTCTGCGGTTGCCATCGAATCCGGAAGGGCGAAGAACGCCCGGTAGGCGAGGCTGTTTCCGTCTATCAGGAAAAGCTCGGGGTTCTCGCCACTTTCGCTCACCACCCGATCATATGCCTCGGTCCGGTCCCTGATTCCCGGACCGGCAGGCGCTGGCCGACTGCTGACCGGGGTGAAGGGAGGGTCAATCGCGGTCGCGGCATATGATGCGCCGATGGCCACAGTCAGCGCCCAGTACAGCGTCACAGTCCGGGTCGAACTCGATGCCCGTCAGGAACCTCTAGGCAAATTGACGGCGGCGATCGCCGGTGCGGGCGGGCAGCTCGTCGGTGTGGATCTGATTCCAGGGGCAGGTGCCGACGGCAAGCGGGTGCGCGAGTTCACGATCGACGCTGTCGACCAGGCCCACTGGGAACAGATTCTGAGGGCGATTGGCTCAGTTCGCGGAGTTCGGGTGGTCGAATACACCGACCGCACGATGCAGATGCATCGCGGAGGCAAGGTCTCGGTCGAAAACAAGTACCCGCTGAAGACCCGCGACGACCTTTCGATGGCCTATACGCCCGGCGTGGCCCGGGTCTGCTCGGCAATCAACGAAGACCGTACCCTCGCCTTCGAGTACACGATCAAAAAGAACACGGTCGCCGTGGTCTCCGACGGCACCGCCGTACTCGGACTCGGCGACATCGGACCGGAAGCGGCGATGCCCGTCATGGAAGGCAAGTGCATGCTCTTCAAGGAGTTCGCCGGAGTGGACGCCTTTCCGATCTGCCTCAGCACCACCGACACGGACGAGATAGTACGCACGGTCGAACTGATTGCGCCGACCTTCGGCGGGATCAACCTTGAAGACATCTCCGCTCCGCGCTGCTTCGAAATCGAAGAGAGACTGAAGGGCCTGATCGACATTCCGGTGTTCCACGACGATCAGCACGGCACCGCCGTCGTAACGATGGCTGCACTGTTCAACTCACTGAAAATCATCGACAAGAAGATCGAGGACCTGCGGGTACTGATGGTTGGCCTCGGCGCTGCCGGAATCGCCGTGACCAAGATGATGCTGGCCGCCGGGCTCACACACATCGTCGGCTGCGACCGCGACGGAGCCCTCTCTACAACTCGCCCCGATTACGAATCCGGCGCGATGACCGGGATCAAGCGCTGGTACGCAGAGAACTCCAACCCCGAACACCTGCTCGGCACCCCCGAAGAGGTGATTGAAGGCATGGACCTGTTCATCGGCCTCTCCGGCCCTGGCGTTATCGAAGCCAAAGCCCTGGACAAGATGAACCGCGACGCGATCGTGTTCGCGATGGCCAACCCGAACCCGGAAGTCATGCCTGAAGAGGCCGCACGATACGTGCGCATCATGGCCACCGGCCGCTCGGACTACCCGAACCAGATCAACAACGTGCTCTGCTTCCCCGGGATCTTCCGCGGTGCGCTGGACGCCGGAGCGCCACAGATCACCGAAGAGATGAAGATGGCTGCCGCCCGGGGAATTGCCGGGGTGGTGAGCGACGACGACCTCTCTGAGGACTACATCATCCCCTCGGTATTTGACCGAGACGTCGCGCCCATGGTCGCCGAAGCGGTGGTTCAGGAAGCCAGGCTGGCCGGTGACGCCCGCTTCAACATTGAGACCGGCGCCTTCACGACTCTCGGCCGCTAGCGGCGCCGTTCAGCCTTCATACGGAATCCTCGGAACGCTCAGAATCTGGCCGATTTCCGACCATTCATCCAGTCCCAGCCTGGCCAGTGGCTTCATTTTCAAGATCTGCGGATGATCCCCGTCCAGTACGGCTTCATCGATCGCTATCGCTACCACTCTGCCGAAAACCACCACCGAGTACTCAAATTCGACCGTACGTTCAGTGACGCACTCAATCGCGGCCGGTGAGCCCGCCACCCTCGGGGGAGCAACCAGTTCCGACGGCTCCGCCTCGATTCCAAGAGCCTCGAACTCACTGACTTCCGGCGGATAGTTGGTACCAGATGCGTTGACCTGATCAAACATCTCCCGGTTGGCGAGGCTGACCACGAATTCACCGGTTTCGAGAGCGTTCCGGAGCGAGTCGTTGCGACCTATTGAAGTGAACTGGATGATCGGGGGAAGTTGAGAAGCAACAGTGAAGAAGGAGTGCGGGGCGAGGTTCTCCACCCCGTCTGCCGATACCGTCGAGACCCAGGCGATTGGCCTCGGTACGACGATGGACTTGAGTGCTCCTATGAAATCCCCGGGGTCGGTTTCTTCGGACTTGAGGATGCGTCGGCGCGGACTCAAAGCTGCTCCCGTGGGTTGAACAGCCTGACCTCTGGCGGTTTCTCCGGCTTTGTCGAGTCGGGGAAGTACTTAATGCCGACACCATCGACTTCGCCGGTCGAGGGGTGGCGGGCGAAAACCGGCTCAAGACCCTTGAACCATCGCTTGTTGTCCCCGGGCTGGAAGGTGGCCGCGCGGGAACAACTGACGATCAGGTCGGCCAGCTGAAGGCCCAGCGAAAAATGTGAAGGGCCAAGAAGCAGGCCGTCAACGATTCGCTCGAGTTCGGCGAACGGCGTGCCCTCCTTCTGTATCAGGGTGAAAAACCGGCGCAGGCGGTCGTCGGTTTCACGACGGCGGCTGTCGAGCACGATCACACCGTAGGAATCGTGGTGGTCGAGAAATCGCTGGTACCGCTCGGCCAGAAACATCAGCCCGGTTGAATAGGTGTCCTCGTCGCTCGCAAAGAACTCGTCGTATCCATTTATCTCCGGGTAGAGCATGGTCACGAAGCACTCGATCGGCAGGGTCGGCAGGCATTCATAGACCGCGTCGGCGACCTCGGGCGGAACCGCGCCAGACCCCGTGTCTGACCACTTCAGCTCCCGGTCCGTGGGCCATCCGGCCGACTCGAGGCAGTTGTCCCAGCGCGACCTCAGCACATGCCAGTCCTCTGCCTTCACAACGAATCCGCCAAGGGCGAAGACGGCGTCTTCAGGGGTGCCGGATTCATCGAGGAAGAGCAGGTACACGGCAGGCAGCTTTTCACAGCGGGCCCGGCACTCAGAAGGCGGCGTATCCCCAGCCCCAGATGACCTTGTCGATCGGGTCGGCGATTACCCTGTTTCTGCGGCCGTTGTCACCGGTCGTGATCGAGTCACGGACGCCGTTTCGCGCGTTGAGTGTGTCGATTCCTCCGCGGCCGAGCAGGCTGCGCCTGGGCGTCTGGCCCTTGAGCTTGCGACCAAGGATCAGGGTGTCGTCGTACCGGGTGCCTTCGAGGCTTTCCAAGTTGGGAGCCAGTCGGAGGGACTTCCCACACCCACCTTCAGACCAGCGGGCGTAGCCGTTGGCCAGATCAGCCGTGACTGCCTGAGGTGACCCTCCAAAGACAAGGTTGTCGTCACCCGTGCCGCCGGATACATTGCCCCCAAGGCAAGGGTCCTGCGAGTGGAGAACATCGGAGCCGGCTCCACCGGACATTCGTCCCCCCGGGGAGATGTAGAGCTGATCGTCATTGGCACCACCCGAGACGATTGAACCGAAGCCCGCTGCCCGGATCGTGTCCCGTGTGTTGCCACCAAGGAGCAGGTTCTCATCAGGCCCACCGTCAATCAATGCTGTGACCACCCCCGGAACCGAGGGTTCGATCTCGACCCGGTCAGCTCCGGAGCCGCCGTAGACGAGGATGCCGTTCAGGTCGCCGACGGTTGACTCACAAATGCTCAGGGATTCATCGCCCACCGCTGCCGAGCAGCGCCCCGTGAGAACAGGATCCGAATCAACTCTTATCCGGTACTGACTGCCTTCTCGCTCGAAGCCAACAGTGATCTGATCGGCGGCGCTGCTGCCAAGGACAGAGAGTACGCCGGACTGGTCAATGTTCATGCTGACTCTGCCCGCTCCGATGTTTCCCGGAGAATCACTTCCACAGAACGAGACCGAATAAAAGCCGCTGCAGTCGTTCAGGCCAAGACCACCGTCGGCCACGTCCCTGTCTGATAGCTGGCCGATCAGCTGATCGTCACCGAGGCCTCCGGAAATTTCGTTGGTGACACCTGAAAGACCAGCAATGGTGTCCTCGAAGGAAGAACCGATCACGTTTTCGACTCCGTTCAGGGTCTGCTTGCCGTTGCCCTTGACCACTCCTGTCCGAAGGTCGACATCTACCCCGGTAAAAGGTCGGTCTGTGGCTGGAGTATGGGTTGCGAAGGAGATCAGATCCTCCCCGCTACCACCGTCCACCGTCACCACGCCAGCGGAAGTGGAGACAAGGAAATCATCTCCGCCGCCAGCTTTGACCTTTGTGATTCCCGCCTTGATCAGAATCGTGTCGCTGAATGAGGTTCCGTTGAGCCAGTCATCGCCGGAACCGCCGTCGAGAAAGGCCGGGCCGTCGCTCCCCGGCCGATCAGCGTTCAGACGATCATTACCGCGATCCCCGAAAAGCCTCTCCTCAAGTCCCGAACCTGACCTGCCACCGTCGGAAAACAGAACGTCGCTGCCGTTTCCTCCAAACGAAGAGGAAACCGCCCGGCCCAGGGAATGGATGGTGTCGACCCCGGTAACGCCGTAAAGCTGGTTTCCGATTCCGCCATAGTCGTAAATGGTGTCGTTACCTCGGAGCCCCCGAATCACATCCCGGTCGGCTGCCTGGCGCGAGACACTCCGGGGGGAGCCGTAGAGAAAGTCATTGCCGTTGGAGCCCAGAATCAGATCGTTGCCGAGGCCTCCCCGGGCGGTGTTGAGGTTGCTTTTTGCGTGGAGGATGATGCGGTCGTTACCCGGCCCCGTGTCGGTCAGACTTCGGCCCTTGCCTGCCTCCACGGTCTGGCTGCCGGCCCCGGCACAGATCCGGCTGTAGGGCTTCCCGATGACCCTGACGTTCTTTGCTGAAACCCAGACGACATCCTTGAATCCGACCCGCACACTCTGGTCGCTGGCATTGATGACACGGTTTACCTCTTCGCCGAAACAGATTTTTCCGGCTCCTTCAGCCTGAGGCGTCACCGCAGCCAGAAGGCCGGCGGCGAGCAGGGCAAAGCAGGCCGTGAAGGCTGGAAAAGTGATTCGAGGGTTCAATTCGATGATCCGTGACACCTGACTCCCTGCGATTATCCGAAAGCTTCCGATGGGCTGACCTGTCATCTGAAACACGGCCACCGGCCATTTGCTGCGGATCAGGCTGACGATCCTCGTTCGGCCGGAGGCGTGCTCTGCGGAAACCCTAAACTGCCGACATGGCCAATACAGAATCTGATTCCCAAGGTAAGCGTAAAGTCGTCGTCACCGGGGCTTCCGGCCTGGTCGGTTCAGCGCTGTGCAACGCACTGATTGACCTCGGGGACCAAGTGGTGGGGCTGAGTCGCAGCCCTGAAAAATCGGCTCAAGCGCAGCCCGCCGTTCAATGGTTGGGTTGGGAGTCAACCGAAGAGCGGCCTCCGGCGGAAGCTCTTGACGGTGCCGACGCCGTGATTCATCTGGCCGGCGAGCCAATCAATCAGCGCTGGAATCAGGAAGTGAAGGAACGCATCGCCCGCAGCCGGATCAAGTCGACCAAAAACATGGCAGAGGCGATCACCACCAGCGACAACCCTCCTTCGGTATTTCTTTCAGGCTCGGCTATCGGCTACTACGGCGATCGCGGCGATGAACTTCTCTATGAAGATGCCGTGCCCGGTGATGACTTTCTTTCTGGTGTGGTGGTCGATTGGGAGGAGGCGGCCGATTCCGTCACCGGAACGGGAACCCGGGTCGCCAAGATCCGCACCGGTCACGTTCTCGACCCGAAAGGCGGACTGCTGGGTGAACTGCTCACCCCGTTCAGGCTCGGCGTCGGGGGACCGATCGCCAGTGGAAAGCAGTACATGTCCTGGATCCACCGGGATGACGAGGTCGGGATTCTACTCTGGGCTTTGGAAAACGAAGCCGCGGTCGGTCCGATCAACGCCTCCGCGCCAAACCCGGTGACGAACAAGGAGTTCTCCAAGCGGCTGGGCAAGGCTGTCAACCGACCGGCCTTCATGCCGATCCCCGGATTTGCGCTGGACATCCTGAGGGGACCAGAGTTTGGCAGCGTGCTTCGCGAGGGCCAGAGGGTGTACCCCAGACTGGCCACCGAGAACGGCTATGAGTTCAAGCAGCCGGAGCTCGCCGGAGCCTTGGCAAATCTGCTGCGCTGAGCTTCAGCCGAAAAAGACTTCGGCTTCGCTGTAGAGTTCCGGAGGGACTGTTTTCAGCACGGAAACTGCGTCAGCGAGGTCGACCAAGTCAATTTCGGTCGAGCGCAAGGCGGTCATCCGGCCCCAGTTACCCTCGTTGGCAGCTTCGATGGCATGAAGCCCGAAACGAGTCGCCAGGACGCGGTCAAAAGCGGTTGGTGTACCACCTCGCTGGACGTGACCAAGAACGGTGGCGCGCGCTTCCTTGCCTGTCTTTGCCTCGATCTGGGCCTCG
>JBBECI010000021.1:0-5528 GCA_040881895.1 Solirubrobacterales bacterium
CCAGACCGTGGACGCTCCAGGCAACGGTGCGAACCCAGCTGATCGCAAGCAGGGATCGCAGAGAGGTTTCATCAAGTCCGGCGCGACCGATCCGGCCGTGGGCCGGTGCGGCAGCGAGGGCAGTCAGGACCCAGATCGACACTGCCAGCAAAGCTCCGAGAAGAGCAAGCCCCGACGCGCCTGACGGAGGACTCACCGCGAGCAGGATCGAACTGCCGAGCTCAACCACCATCGGCGGGAGCACCACCCAGGTCGTGAGAGCTGAGTGACGCTCGTGATACCCGGGGAAGCGATCACTGCCAACCATCGGGAATAACGGGTAGTGAACCACCTGAACAAACCAGGTCAATCCGATCATGAAGAAGGTCGATACGACGTTCGCAATCAGGACGGGGGTCATTTGGTCCGCAGTACACGGTCCTTCATATCCCAGCGCACCTCTCGCCGACCAGATGCGATCGCTTCGATAACTGCCGCCACGAGTTCATCCGGGTCTGCTGCCTCCGGCATGGCCGGTGGCTCACCGGCAACCGTCCGATCAGCGAAACCGGTCTCCATGTGCCCGGGGCTGACTTCAATCACGGCTATCTCCTTGCGCCGTTCCCTCCGCAGTGCGGCCAGGTAAGCCGCCAAGGCGGATTTCGATGCCGAGTAGGCAGCCATCCCGGCCGTAGGAAACTCCGCCACTATCCCGGTAATCGCCACTACTACACCGCCGGATCCGATTTCACCGAGCGCCGCCGAAATCAGCGCGACGGGCCCAGTCGTATTCGTCTGAAACACCTCCGACTCAGCTTCGACCGGGATCTCCCCTACGCGGCCGAACGCCACAGCACCAGTTGCTATCACCAGACCGTCGAGGCCGCCGAGCTCTTCAGCGGCATCGGCTACTGCCTCGGCAGCCGAGCCCTCAAGCGAAAAGTCGAGCTTCACAGCCGGGGCTCCCAGTTCCGTCGAAACCTCCGCAAGCCGAGTGGTGTCACGACCGGCTACCGCGACTTTTGCGCCACTGGAGCTGAGCGCCCGAGCAAAGCGGCCTCCAAGCTCTCCCGTTGCACCTGCGACCAGAATCCTGCTTTCGGAGATCTCCATGTCTGGGAGTCTGCCAGAGCGGGCGCTCCGTCCTCTCGCGGTGCGACCATCCGTGAGTGACCGCTGAGGCTTCGATTCTCCATGCCGACCTCGACGCCTTCTACGCGTCGGTCGAGCAGCGCGATGATCCACAGCTACGCGGCAGGCCGGTTATCGTCGGTGATGGGGTAGTACTTGCCTGCAGCTATGAAGCCAAGGCGCTGGGAGTCCGCACTGCGATGAACGGTCCTCAGGCCAGACGAACCTGCCCGGAGGCAGTGGTGGTGCCAGCGCGAATGTCCGCGTACTCAGAGGCCAGCGAGGCGGTCTACTCAATTTTCCATGAGACCTCGCCACTGGTTGAGGGACTTTCGATTGACGAGGCGTTCCTCGACGCCAGCGGCCTCGAACACATCTCTGGCTCACCGGTCGATGTTGCAGCAAAGTTGCGAAGGGAGGTGCTTGAGAAAGTCGGCCTGCGGATTTCCGTAGGAATCGCACGGACCAAGTTCCTCGCCAAAATAGCCAGTGGCGAGTCGAAGCCCGACGGCCTGCTGGTCATCGAGCCAGAAGAAGAGATTGCCTTTCTTCATCCTCTGCCGATCGAACGGGTCTGGGGCGTCGGCCGGGTCACCTCGGAGAAGCTGAGGTCAATGGGAATCAGGACAGTCGGAGAGATCGCTGCCTGCGACGAAAAAAGGCTGGTCGCGGCCCTGGGAAGCTCGGCAGGAGTGAGATTGATCGACCTGGCCAACAACCGCGATCCCCGGCCGGTCAAGCCTCGTGAGCCAAGGCAGTCGATCGGCGCGCAAAGTGCATTCCCGCGCTCGTCGAAGTCAATGCGGGAAATAGATGCTCTGGCCGCCGGGCTGGTCGACCGGACGACCCACAGGCTGCGCGCAGCCGGAAAGGTCTGCGGGACGGTATCGATCTCGCTCCGCTTCGACGATATGAAAAAGGTGAGCCGCTCCCACACCCTCAGTGCCGCCACCAACCAGACCGACCACGTGCTCAAAGCGGTCCGTACCCTGCTTGCCGATGCGGGCACGATGATCGAGCAGCGCGGAATCACCCTGCTGGGTGTCTCTCTGGAGAAACTTGACTCCGACGACGCGGTTCAGCTCGGCCTCGATCTGGACGGCTCTGGCGGCGACGGAAACCTCGACGCCGCAATCGACGAGTTACGCGACCGATTTGGCTCGGAGGCGATCACCCGCGCCTCCCTGGCGGAAGGCGGAACCGGCGTATCAGTGCCGATCCTGCCCGACTGAGCTTCTACACGGATCAAAATTAGGGGTGAGCGACGGGACTTGAACCCGCGACCACCTGGACCACAACCAGGAGCTCTACCAACTGAGCTACGCCCACCGCGGACCATGAATCTATCGCTCTGCCGGGGTTTGCCGCCGACCGGCCCGATTCGGGTCAGGGTGGGACCGCGGGCCTGATGGTCAGGGTTCGATCGGTGTCGGGGCACGACTGGATCGCAGAGCGCCAGCAGAGGCAGCGACGACGAGCAGGATCGCGACGAACTCCACCGGGACGACCCCCTGCCCCAGAAGGATGAATCCGACGGTGGCAGCGACGGCAGGTTCCAGACTCATCATCACCCCGAAGACGCTCGAGGGCAGGCGGCGCATCGCCTCCAGTTCAAGGGTGAAAGGAAGCGCCGAGCTGAGCACTCCCACCGCCAGCCCGATCAGCAGCACCTCCGGCTCCAGAAGACTGGTGCCGCCATCAACGATTCCGAAGGGCGCCGTCAGCACTGCCGACGCTGCCATCGCAACCGCCAGACCCTTACCCCCGCTGAAAGCCCTGCCCATGCGCTTGCCGATCAGGATGTAGGAGCCCCAGAAGAAACCCGCAGCCAGCGCCAGAACAACCCCGACGGGGTCGAGGGATTCTCCTCCGATCCCACCCGTCAGCAGCAGGATGCCTCCCGCGGCCAGACCAGCCCAGATCCAGTCCCGGCGGCGGCGGGAGGTGATCAGGGCCACGGTGAGCGGGCCGATGAACTCCAAGGTCACAGCAACACCCAGCGGAATGCGGTCGATCGCCTCGTAGAAGCAGAGGTTCATGCCGGCAAGGGCGACTCCGAATACGAGCAGGAGCCTGGGATTTTCGCGCACGGTGGCAATGCCCGGACGCCAGATCGCCGCCAGAAGTAAGGCCGAGACGATCGCCCTCATGAAGACCACACCGGCAGCACCTATCTCGGGGAAAAGGCCGATGGCGACCGCCGCACCGATCTGGATCGAAAGGATCGCACCAAACACCATGGCCACTGCGGCGGGAGTCGGCTTCTCGGAATGACCAGACACCGGAACAGTCAAGCACCCGGCGCCTCTTGCGCGAGGTGCGCCCTGTCCGCCCGCTCAGGAGCGATAATCAGCCCATGTCTGACAGGAAAGCCCCCACCACCGACGACTTTGTTTATCTCCGCACCATCGGCTCCCGTTGGCAAGACAACGATGTGTACGGCCACATCAACAACGTCGAGTACTACTCCTTCTTCGACACCGTGATCAACTCCTGGCTGATCGAAGAGGGCAGACTCGACATCCATGACGGCACGACGATCGGCGTCTGCGCCGAATCGGGCTGTCGGTTCATTGACTCAGTCGCGTTTCCCGAAGCAGTCCGGGCAGGGCTCCGAGTCGCACGGATCGGCAGCTCCAGTGTGCGTTACGAGATCGGTCTGTTCCGGGAAAGTGGCGAACCTCTGGCCGAAGGCCATTTCGTCCATGTCTTCGTTGACCGGGCGGACCGGCGGCCCCGGCCGATTCCGGAATCAGTCCGCTCATCCCTCGAGCGACTGCTCAGGTGAGCTGAAGTGGCCGAGTCAGTGGAAACAACGGCAGCCGTCCTCCGCGAAATGGGCATGCCGTCGCCGTTCGCTGAAAGTCAGCCCCTTCAGCCCACCCTGCTGAAACTTGAGGATCCGGCCGAAGGCGAACTGTTGATCCAGGTCAGGGCCGCTGGATTGTGCCACTCCGACCTCTCGGTGATCAACGGCAACCGCCCGCGGGTGATGCCGATGGCCCTCGGCCACGAAGCTTCCGGTGAAGTCCTCCAGACCGGCAGCCCGGATTCGCCTTTTTCCGCAGGCGACCATGTCGTGCTCGCCTTCGTTCCTGCCTGCGGGGCCTGCCGGTTCTGCCGCGAAGGCCGTCCGGCGCTCTGCGGCCCCGGGGCGAAAGCCAACCAGAACGGAAGCCTGCTCGGTGGGGGGATTCGAATCAGGGAGGCAGATGGCAGCCCGATCCACCATCACCTGGGGGTGTCCGCGTTTTCCGACCGAATCGTCGTCTCGGAAAAATCCGCCGTGAAGGTCCCGGACGACCTGCCGTTCGAAATCGCAGCACTGTTCGGCTGTGCTGTTCTCACGGGAGCAGGCGCCGTGCTGAACACCGCCGCAGATGCCCTTCCAGCCGGCTCAGTCGCGATATTCGGCCTCGGTGGCGTTGGCCTCGCCGCCCTGCTCGCGGCGGCCTCGCAGGATCCGGCAACACTGATTGGCATCGATCCGGTGCCGGAGAAGCGAGCTCTTGCGATGGAACTGGGCGCAACTGATGTGATCGACCCGGCTTCACCCGACCCACTCGCACAGGTCAGAGCTGCCGTCGCGAGAGGCCTTACGGAAAATGAAGGCGACTCCGCCGCCGGGGTCGACCTCGCAATCGAGACGGTCGGAAGCGAGCAGGTTCTGGCCCAGGCTTTCGATGCCACCGGCCGCGGCGGCACGACCGTAACCGCGGGCCTTCCCCACCCGGATCGAAAGCTGGTCATACCGGCTCAGACCCTGACCACCGAAGAGCGCACCCTGAAGGGCTCCTACCTCGGCTCCTGCATCCCGTCCCGCGACATCCCGCGCTTCATTGCGATGTACAGGGACGGGGTCCTGCCGGTCGACCGGCTGCTCAGCCACCGACTCAGACCGGAGCAGATCAACCAAGGCTTCGACCGGCTCGATCGGGGCGAAGCCGTCCGCCAGGTTGTCATTTTCGACTGAGAGCCATCCGAGTTGTCGGGCTTTACCTGACGACCGTGATTGTTTTTACCGTCTGGACCGAGGAGGCATTGGCAGCGGTTGCTCTGATGGTCGCTTTGACCTTTCCTGTCTTGCTGAAGCGGACCCCTACATCAACATTGCGGGACCGACCGGGAGCAATGCTGGCGACCGGCACACTGCCGTTCACGCCGGAACCCTTGAGCGAGATCCGGACACTCTGGGCCGCGATTGAACCCGAGTTTTTCACGGTGACCACGAACCTGACGGTCTTGCCGCGTTTCGCCGACTTCGGGCCCTGGACGACGAGCCCCGTAAGGCTCGCGTACGGAAGTGGGTCCACTGGACGGGGGGCACTTCCAGGGTCGGAGAGCTGACGGCCTCAACGGCTCCGGCCGGGTTGGTCGCGGTCACCCGGACCCTGATCCGGC
Organism: Solirubrobacterales bacterium; assembly: GCA_040881895.1. GTDB lineage: Bacteria > Actinomycetota > Thermoleophilia > Solirubrobacterales > 70-9 > 67-14. Next base: position 5,512 of record JBBECI010000021.1, read on the forward strand.
GCCCCTTATCGGCATCG
>JBBECI010000022.1:0-33978 GCA_040881895.1 Solirubrobacterales bacterium
TCGGTTATCGGATCGCCGAGGAGTGCAACAGCTGCGGATGGACCTCCGAGGGTTCGTGAGGCCGTTTCAGGCCACGGGCTCCGGCCGGACTCGCTGAGGTCGAGTGAACCAAGTTCGACTTCGAGTTCATGAAGGCTTGTGCGCATCTCCCCCACCCGGTCGATCAGCGCAGCCAGCGGGTCGGGGGGCTTGCCTTCCTCGGCGGCCCTGTTCAGCCTCTCCTCGATCTCCTCCACGCGCTCCGCCTCGCGAGCCTCCTCGACTGCGGTGATGATGATCGCGATCAGAACGTTGATGACGAGAAACGAGGCGATCAGAACAAAACTGACGAAAAAGATCCAGGCAAAACGGGTCACTTCCTGAGCGGTGAAAAGGACGTCGTTCCAGCCTTCGAGCGTGAGCACGGTGAAGAGAGTGAGCATTGCGCTGCCGACGTTTCCCCAGCGTTCAGGCAGCTCGTCGCCAAAAAGCTGAACACCGACCATGCCGTAGACGAACAGCAGGAGCAGCGTCAGGGCAGCCATGGCACCAATCGGCCGAAGTGCTTTGCCCATGCCGCTGACAAGAACCCGGAGATCGGGGAAAATGCTGACGATGCGGACGATCCTGAGCAGCCGTACAAGCCTCAGCAGCAGGGCGTTCTCCCTGACACCCGGTATGAAAACCGCGAAGACAACGACAAAGTCGAAGACGTTCCAGCCTTCCCGGAAGTAGTCCAGCGGGCGGTTGCCATAGGCGGCTATCCGAATCAGGATCTCGACGATGAAAATGCCGAGACAGATTTCGTTGAGCCGGAAGAGCGTGTCGCCCGACTCGGCATCTATTGAGTCGTAGGTCCCGAGGCCGAGCACAACCGCGTTGACCAGGATCACCGCGAAGATCGTCAGCTGGAAGGCATGGGAATCCGTCAGACGCCGGCAGGCTGGCTGAACCCTCTGCGTCAGGAAGGGCATCTCAGGTACCGCCCTTGCCCACGCTGCCTTCTTTCGAAGGCCTCGTTCCGGATTCGAGCTCGCGGCGGATCGCGTCGCTGATCGCCCGCTCGGAGGCGTCCTCCATCGCGAACTGGAAGGAGGCAACGAAGGCATCTGTGACCAGAGGGCGCATCCGGCCAAGGGCTTCCTGGACCCGTGGCCAGTCCTCCCCCGGCCGGCCCGCCTTGTCGAACGGACCCCAGACCTGGTCGTTGAAAAGCTGGACGAAAACCTCTGCCACGGCGCTGGAGCGCTCTTTCAGGGTCTCGAGGGCATCGAGTGAGGCGCTCGCCGGGATGCCAAGCCCGGCCAGTTCGATACCGGCGGCCAGCAGTTTCGGACTGAGGACCTCATACCGGCCGTCGCCCAGCGGCCGCATCAGGCCGAGGGTAACGACGCGGTCCATCAGCCCCGGCTCAAGCGCCTCCTCGCCCCAAGGATTGGCAACCTCTTCCAAGGTCAGGATCTCGGGCTGCTCCTCTTCATACGGTGCGCGAACGGTGCGAGTGAAGCTGAGCAGGTCACCCGGCGAGTCGCCAGCGTTGTCGACGATGCGCCGGATCGCCTCGAGGTTGAAGCCCTCCTCCTGGAGCTCCCGGATCAGGGCGATCCGCTCGATGTGCTTTTCGTCGTAGTAGCCGGTGCGCCCGACCACCCGGGGTGGCTCAAGCAGTCCGCGCGACTGATGGGCACGGATATTCCTGACGGTCATGCCGGAGCGACCGGCGAGATCCTCGATCGTGATCCCGGCGGATTCTGTTTTCGAGCCGTTCACCTGAGGGGATCGTATGGCTTAGCCAATGGTCGACACGCATCCGGGAAAAATCGGGCAAATCAGCCCTGAGGCAAAACGGCGAGCAGGTCGGCCACGAGCCCGTCAACATCGTCGATCCTGGAATCCCAGGAAGCGACCAGACGGATCAGGCCGACATCCCCCATCGGAAACAGCAGGGGCCGGTGGGGGGCGCAGAGATCTGCGAAGGCCCGGGCCTTGCCCAGCTCCAGTGAAATGAACACGACGTTGGCCTCGACCGGCTGGGCGAGCTCAACTCCCTCAATCCAGGCAGCTGCCTCTCCAATGGCGGCCGCGACCCGATTGGCTTCCAGGGCCAATGTCCGCCAGAGCTCTTCTTCCAGAAGGGCCACGAGCTGGGCCGAGACGAATCTCATTTTCGAGGCGAGCTGAAGCGAGCCCTTGCGCAGGACGTCGAACCCGTCGGCCAGGTCGGCCTCGTCCGTGGCGCGGCCAGCGAAGACCACCGCCTCGCCGAACACGGTCCCGTTTTTGTTGGCGCCGAAGCTGAGCACGTCCACACCGTTGTCGGTGCTCGCCTCGGCAAGGCCGATCCCAAGGCCGGCGGCCGCATTTGCCAGCCGGGCGCCGTCCATGTGGAGGAGCATGCCGTGGCTGTGTGCGAAGTCGGCCAGAGCCCGAACCTGATCCGGCGAGTAAATGGTGCCAAGCTCGGTCACCTGGGCGATTGAGACAACCGCCGGCCAGGCAATGTGAGGGAGGTCGGCGCGGTCGGTGAGCTTCGAATGGGCGATCTCGGGAGTCAGTTTGCCATCCGGGGTCGGGCAGCCCAGCAGTTTGAGGCCGGCGATCGCCTCAGGCGCGGCGGTTTCATCAATCGTGAGGTGGGCCGTCTCGGCGCAGATCACCGCCTGATGGGGCCGGGCCATCGCGCGCAGGGCGGCTACGTTGGTGCCGGTTCCGTTGAGCATCGGGAAAATCCGCGCCCCTGGCCCGAATTCGGCCCTTGCGAGTTCGTCCAGACGGGCGGTTTCAAAATCGGCGCCATAGGAGGCTGCGTGGTCGTTGTTGACCGAGGCCATCGCCGCCAGCATTGCGGGGTGGGCCCCCGAACAGTTGTCGGAAACGAATCCTCTCGGCGCATCCATCTCTGGCACCTTATTCGGGGGCGGCGCATCGAGGGCGGTGCCGCATACAGAGACAGATCAATAAACTTCGCCGTCAGCCGGGGGAGTGCCCGAGTGGTTAAAGGGGACTGGCTGTAAACCAGTTGGCTCTGCCTACACAGGTTCGAATCCTGTCTCCCCCACTTCCGGCTGCCGAGATACGGAAGGTCAGCGATATTGACCGACTTTTCGAGATTTCGAGTTAACCCGCCGGGCTGGCGCTATGCTCTCGGTGTTGTTCTCGTACCAGAAAGCGCAGCCACCGTCTTGGACTGCGGCAATCAAATTCAAGGAGCCTCTTTTTATATGTCTGACCTCGTTATGACCTCGATGCAGGAAACATGGCTTTGGGTAGGTACAGCCGGTATGGCCCTCGGCGCCATACTGATACTCGTCCTGGGCAGGGGCCTTGGAAAACACGCGCATCACGCCATCGCCAGCTTTTTCGTTTGTGCGATCGCGGCATGCTTCTATCTCCTGATGGCACAGGGTCAGGGTGATGTGATCGTTACCGCCAAAGATGTGGCCCTCACCGACGACGGGTTGGCCGTTGGCGTTGAGTCCCGCCTCGTCTACTTCGCCCGTTACATCGACTGGATGTTCACCACGCCGCTGCTGCTGATCGGACTGCTTGGCGTCGGCCTGGCTGCTGTCAAGAGTGCCGGCGAGGACGTTCGCCAGCGCACCGGTCTGGTGGCCGGCGTGATCGGCGCCGACATCCTGATGATTGTCACAGGGCTGTTCGGAGCGCTTTCGCTCGACTCGACCCACAAGTACGTCTGGTTCATTGTCAGCTGTGTCTTCTTCCTCGCAGTCCTCGTCGTGGTCTGGGGCCCGGTACGGGCATCAGCCAAGGCGCAGGGCGGCGCCGTCGGAGCGCTCTACAACAAGCTCCTCTACATCCTGACCGGCCTCTGGTTCGTCTATCCGGTGCTGTGGCTGCTTGGAACCGAAGGAACCGAGACGATCAGCCTCGACAGCGAGGTCGCGGTGTTCGCCGTGATCGACCTGCTGGCGAAGGTCGGATTCGGACTGGTTCTGGTGACCGGGGTCAAGAAGCTGATGTCCGGGGATTCCTCAGATGCGCAAGCCGGGCAGTCGGCCGCGGCTGGCTGAGTCTTCCCGCAATCAGGGCGGCTCGCTGCCGCCCTGATTCGCTTCAGCGTTGATTCGTTTCAGGAAAGACCCGCCCGAAAGGGCGGGTCTTTCTATGAGACCTCGCGCAGGCCCTGAGCTTCAGGAAGGTTCTTGATCTTGCGAAGGGTGCTGGTTTCGATCTGGCGAACCCGTTCGCGGGTGACGCCGAATGCTTCACCACACTGCTCCAGCGTCCGGGGAGACTGCCCACCGAGGCCGTAACGCATCACCAGAACTTCACGCTCACGTTCCGGAAGTCCACCGAGCACCTTTCTCACACTCTCGCTTCGGATGTTGAGGGAGGCTTCATCGAAAGGCTCCATGGCGTTCTCATCCCGAACCAGGTCTGCGAGTTCGGACTCTTCCCCCTCGCCGACTGGCTTCTCCAGCGAAACAGGCGTCTGGGCAATGCGCCAGACATCCCGCACCTCCTGCACGGTCCAGCCGAGTTCACCGGCGATCTCGGCCGGCTCCGGTTCGCGGCCAAGATCCTGAACCAGTTGCCTCTCGACGAAATGAACCCGGTTGAGCTTCTCGACCATGTGAACCGGGATCCGGATCGAGCGTGACTTGTCGGCAACCGCACGGGTGACGGCCTGACGAATCCACCAGGTTGCGTAGGTCGAGAACTTGTAGCCGCGGCGGTAGTCGAACTTTTCCACCGCCCGGATCAGCCCGAGCGACCCTTCCTGAATCAGGTCGAGGAAGCTCAGTCCACGGCCGAGGTAGCCCTTGGCGATCGAGACAACCAGCCTCAGATTGGCCTCGACCATCTGACGCTTTGCCTCCATGTCACCACGCTCGATGCGTTTGGCAAGCGCGACCTCCTGGCTGGCAGTGAGGAGTTCGACCTGTCCGATTGATCGCAGATAAAGCCGCAATGAATCAAGTCCCCCCTCCTGAAGGTTCTCGCCGGCCGACTCCGGTTTCTGTCGGGCCAGGGCCGGTTCAGCTACGGATTCGGTCGGTGTCGGCTCTGCCTTGCTCGCTGGCTCATCACGAGCGATCACCTCGATCCCCTGCTCAATCAGGTGGGCGTGAAGCTCCTCTACCTGATCGCGGCTGATGTCCAGTTCAGCCAGGGCCTCGGCCACAGCTTCGAAGGTCAGGAAGCCCTGCTCCCGGCCCGCCACCACCAACGCCTTGACTTCCTCGGACTCGATCTCCATTCAGATCCTCGATTCGGTCACTCTACGCCCGATCCGGCTGCCTGCCGCCCGGACTCTGTGCCGCTCACAACAAGGGTCGATTATAGGCAGACTGCGAACTCAGGTTGTGAAAATCAGGCATCTGTACCACCGGGCGCCCCGGGCGGGTACTCTTATGCGAACCCATCCCCTTCCCAGTGAGACGGAAATGAACCCAGAGATAGCGCTTTCGCCTGACGGCATCGATGTGCAGGCATCCCGCCCCGCCACTCGAGTCAGCCTTTCGCGTGTCGGCGTGACCGGAGTTGAGAAGGTCCTCAGCATCGGAGATGAAGGACACTTTCACGCCGAAATGGAATGTTTTGTGGACCTCGGGCCCGACCAGGCCGGCGTCCATATGTCCCGTTTCGAGGAAAACGTCGCCGAGGCGATTGACGAAGTCGTCAACTCCCGTTCGATGCGGGCCGAACAGCTGGCCGCGCGCATCGCCGAACTGGTCCGGACGAAGCAGCACGGAATCAGAGCTGAGGTTTCCGTCAAGGCACGCTACGCGGAGACGATGCCCGCTCCGGCCTCGGGTATTCCCACCCAGGAGATGTACACATTGCTCGGAACTGCAGTTGCGGCCGAGAGCGAAACGCGTACGGTTACCGGCGTCGAGGCTCAGGGCATGACCGCCTGCCCCTGCGCGCAGGAGATGGTCGCCGACGTCGCCCGGGGCCGCCTCCGGGAGAGCGGATACACCGAGGAACAGGTTGCGGAGATCATCAAGATGGTCCCGATCGCGACCCACAACCAGCGGGGGATCGGCACCCTTTACATCGGTTGTGCCAACGGATCGGCCGCCGACATTGACGCCCGGCAGCTGCTGCGTCTGGTTGAGAGCTCGATGAGCTCCGAGATATACGAGCTGATGAAGCGCCCCGACGAGCTGTCAGTGGTCGAGAAGGCTCACGCCCAGCCGCGTTTCGTCGAAGACTGCGTAAGGGAGATGCTGCGTCAGGTGGTCGAGACATTCCCCGACCTCTCCGACGATGCCTTTGTGATGGCGCAGCAGGAAAACCTGGAGACGATCCACCGGCACAACGTGGTCGCCGAACGCTACGGACGGCTCTCCGACCTGCGCGAAGAAATGAACAGCGACAGTCACCAGCGGCATCACCTCTCGATGCGGGAGTGGCTGAACGAAGCCGGTAGCTAGGCGACCGGGCCGGACTGGCCGGCTGCTTTGCTCAGGGCCGCACCTTCCAGCTGCCCCTGCTCCTTCGCCAGCTGATCCCTCGCGCGCTGTTCTTCGATCTTTCGGCGCAGGCCAAAGAAGTAGTCGAACCCGCTGATGACCGTCGCCACCACGGCGGCGTAGACGAGCAGGTCAACCGCCAGGGGTGCAGGATCGAAGAGGATCAGCCCGAAGACGGCACCGATCTGGAGCACCGTCTTGACCTTTCCCATCCAGCTGGCGGCAATCACCACTCCGCGCTCGGCGGCGATTGACCGGAGGACGGTAACCGCCAGCTCACGGGCGATTATCACCATCGCAACCCAGGCCGGCAGGCGGCCAAGTGAAACCAGTGAAACAAGCGCGGCGGTGATCAGCAGCTTGTCGGCCAACGGGTCCATCAGCTTGCCGAAAGTCGTGATTGAGTCGCGGGAGCGTGCGATGTAGCCGTCAAGGCCGTCGGTCAGCGCTGCAAGCGCGAAGACGACCGCAGCCAGCGCGTCGCCATGCGGCGTGCCGTCCAGCAGGGCAACTACAACCACCGGGACGGCAAGGATCCGCAACAAGGTCAGCAGATTGGGGATATTCAGCGGAATCAAGGCGGGATCCTGTGGGGGTGCGCCGGACTTGGGGTCAGGCGTCGGTCTTTGCTCCGGACTTATCGCCCGAATGTCCGGCGGCTCCGGAATCCTGGTCCCCCGGAGCAGACGCCTGGCCATCGTTTCGCGAGGATTCAACCAGCGTGGCCGGTTTCTTCGCTTCTTCTTCCTCGCCACTGACCGTGTCCCGGAACCCGCGCAGGGCGTCGGCCATTGACCGGAAGGCTGCCGGAATCCGTTTGGGGCCGAAGATGACCAGCAGGATTACCAGAAGAATGGCTATCTCAAGGGGGCCGATGTTCGGTAGAAAAGCGAAAGAAGAGTTCACAGTAAATCCAGTCTAAAGCCACCGGCCACGGAGTTCCTTTGCCCGGCCCCCGTGCCAGCCGACCCGGTGCCCGGAGTCCTGATCAGGTCAATCCGGGCAGACCCTGCTTACGGCGTGTAAGAATGCGCGTATGGGAGGGTGGCAAATCACGGGGGGTGAAACCACCGGAGGTTCCGAAAGCGGGTCCGGAAGTGGGCAGCGCGGCCCCGTGCACGGCAGTCCCCGCCGGCGCCGGTTTCGAATCGTAGCCGTGGTGATCCTCGCAGCAGGGCTGGGCTTCGGCGTCGCACCGGTGGTCGGGGACGGACTCAACCAGAAGCCGATGCCTGCCTCACCCCTCAACCAGCCGACAGTGCTTGCTTCGGTTCCCCGGTCCACTGTGGCCGGACGGTTGCCACCCGGGGTCATACCTTCCGGAGCTTCGGCTGCAGCAGATCGAGCAGAGGCTTCCGCCGGCCAGCAGCTAACCCTCAGGTCGCGAATCACAAAGGTTCCGATAGTCACTGAAGCCGGCAAGGGTACCTTCGCGGGAATCAGTTGTCCGAAGGGCTACAAGGCGATCTCAGGTGGGGTGATCAGCGGCTACATCAACCTGCTTGTTTCGTCTTCGTCACCGAATAATCCACTGAGCGGCGAGTACACGCCGCGAACCTGGTGGCTGACTGTCACCAACGCGGATGTCGACGGCCAGGGTGGCTCGCTTTCGTGGCGTGGAGTCGTCAACTGCCTGAGTCCCGTCGTCCTCGGCAAGTGAGTGCGGTGGAGTCCTCCGGCAGGCGGAGCCCCGGCGGCTGAGGCTCCAGCACCGAGGCCAGACCCGCCTGAACGGTCCGGACGGGCAGCACCTACAATGCCCAAGGCGCCGACGTAGCTCAGTTGGTAGAGCACTTCACTCGTAATGAAGGGGTCAGCGGTTCGATTCCGCTCGTCGGCTTTGGTGAGTTCGTGGCTTAGGCACCCGTGCGCGAGCGGTTGGTTGGGCTACCGATCGAGGACGACGGGCCGAAGCGTGCGGCGGGACCGACGATCCTGGAGGCGGCGGGCACTCTCACGGAACGCATGGAGCGCGGCGACATCCGTAGGGACCTACCGACCGACCTCGAGAGACCAGCGCATGATCGAAGGTTCGCACCCAACATCATGTGCGAATGATAAAAAAACTGCCCCGCACTCATGCCAATAAACGCTTTACAACCGTCGCCCTTGCCACCGTCCTGCTAGCACTCGCTGCTCTCACGGTTGGTGCCAAGAGCGCACCGGCCAACTCATACAACTGGGGTGACAACGGGTCAGGCGCTTGTAGTGCGTGGAGCTCAAATGAGCTTGGTACGGCGGGGGCAGAGCTTGGTACCTACTGCATGCAGTCGGTGACTGGCTGGATTTCGATCGGCGAGGCCGCGAGTCAGCAGCAGGCGGTCAGCTGCGCCAACAATGCGCCCGGCGGCTCGCCGGGTCTGTCGTGGAGCACTGATGGGCAGTCCTACGTGAACGCTGGCCCGTGGTACGAGCTGGCGTACAGTTTCGGACCTAATGGAGTAGGTGCGTTCCCTGCCTGGCAGACGGGCAACGGTGGAGACGCTGACCTCGGTTCTGAGGCCTGGTATGGATCTTCTTCTGATGGAAGCAACTCCAGCGGCGATTACGGGTCCGGTGGTGCGGGTGTGACGAACTGGGGCGGCAGCGGCGGCTGGCAGGCTGCAATCGCATGTATGAACCAAGCCGGAACGACCCAAGTCTGCGATAATACTCCAGTACTTGGTAACCCAGCATGCCCAGCGGGCACATCAAGTTTCTTTGGCCGTGGAGCCGGCGTGAAAGCCGCGTCGGTGCCGATCCGCGACAAGACGATTGACTGGATAAATAAGGCCAAGGACAAGGCGTTTCTGGCGCGTGAGTACGCGCTAAGGAAGAACGTCACGCGGACCGCGACGCGCACCTGCCCTGCAGGCATGCTGCGCAAGGGCAAGCCCACGCACACCGTTCAGGAGTTCCCAGCCAACAACAAATACTCGTGGAAGAACCGCTCACTGGTTGACGTGAAGATGACGGTCAGGGGGAAGAAAGCTGCCAGCATCAGGATGAAGCTGACGCGGGCCAAGAACCCAACAGTGGTGCAGTTCCAACTGCGCTGCGGCAAGCCATACCGAGCAACGGCACCGTAAGCCGCGAGGAGGCTGCCCCATGCCGAGCCGCTCCGGAGGCGTACTTCACGCTCGCTGCTCCGGGCGGCTCGGCAGCATGGGAGCGGCCGGCGGCGCGGATTCGTGCGGACTGTGAGGGGCGACCGCAGGCTTCGGCACGGATTCACCGCCGTTGCGGAGCGGTGACTCTCAGGTGGCCGTCAGGGGTTCATAAACAGCGCTGTCAGCAGTAAAGCCCTTTCTACTCGTAATGAAGGGGTCAGCGGTTCGTCACTCCTCGATCGTCACGTTGCGCAGCAGCGCGACCGCGAGCGCCAGCCCGACCAGCGCCAGAAAGCCGAAGACCAGCGCGCAGACCATTACGCCCTGGTCGAACGCCGCGGTGATCGTCTGCGCTGCCTGCGGCGAAAAGCTGCTCAGCGGAACTGAGCCGGAGAAAACGCCGAGTACCTGCTCACTCGGGATCCCTTGAAGTGAGCTGGCCGCGTCCGGCTGGCTGATCTCGTAGCTGCCAACGTTTTGCATCATCGCCGTCGCGAGGCCGGTTCCCAGCGCTACAGAGACTCCGTACATGATTCCCACCACCCCGGCCGCCACGCCCTGTGTTGCCCCTGCGGAGCTGACCTGCATTGTCGAGAGCGACGTCAGCTGAATTCCGATCGCGCCTCCAAGGATCACGAGGCCAGCGAAAGTCCCGGTCGAGCCCTCCAGTTTGATGCCAACGAAAATCACCGCGCAGCCCACCGCCATCAGCCCCATGCCGAGAAACACGGGCAGCGAGAAGCGACCGCGCCCGGCCATCCGCGCACCGAGCACGTTGAAGATGACGATCGCGACCGTCGCGCCGAGCAGCACGGTAGAGGCCTCGACTGAGCCGAGGCCGCGGATCGTTTGAAGGTAAAGCGCCAGCGGGTAAAAGATCCCCATCAGTACGAGTGAGAGGATGAAGTTGACCGCGATCGAACCCGTGAAGGTCGGCCGCCGCCAAACCGACGGCGGGATCAGCGGGTCGGACGAGCGCCTCTCGATCAGGGCAAAGAGCGCCAGGATCGCGGCGGCGAGCGCGAGCAGCCCGGCGAATGCGCCAAGGCCGATCTGATCACTTTCAATCAGCGCGTAAGTGAGCACGGTGAATGAAGCGACCAGCGCCGCCACAGCCCAGCCGTCAAGGCTGGAGCCGGGATCGCCCTGTTTTTGCTCGGGCGTTGTCCAGATAGTCAGCACCAGGCCACCGAGTGCCACCGGGATCGCGAGCCAGAAGATTGACCGCCAGCCGAGCGCTTCCAGCACCAGCGCCAGAATCAGCACCGCCGTACCGGCCGCCGCCCAGGCGAACGCGGCGCGAATCCCAAGCGCCCGAGCGCGCTCTCCCAGAGGGAACTCGAGCGTGATCAGCGCCAGCGAGCAGGTGAAGATCGCGTAGCCGCCGATGCCTTCGAGAACCCTCGCGGCGATCAGCACGTCCGGCACCTGGCTAAGGCCTCCAACGATCGACCCGGCGATGAAGAGCAGGCAGCCGACAATGACCAACATGCGGTTGCCGCGCTGGTCGCCAAGGCGCCCGAAGAGTGCTGAGAAGCAGGCGCCGAGAGCAAAGCCACTGATCGCCCACGCCATCTGGCTAGTTGAGCCGCCGAGTTCCTTGCCGATCGTGGGGATCGCAATCACGAAGCCGTCGGAGAGAATCCAAACCAGCCCAATCAGCACGCACAACGACAGCAGTGACCGCCAGCGAAGCGGGTTGACTTGGCGCTGCGAGGTCGCGGGCGGCTCAGGCACTCGTGGAACCTAGCTGACCGCTGGCACTGGGGCGGTGGGGCCGGCGGGCACACGCAGGGAGCCGGACCCCAACCAAAGGGGTCAGCGGTTCCCTTGGTACAGGTCAGGCAGCCGGGGCGGACTTCTCCCGGTCATCGTCGGAGAGGATCTTGGTCAGGACTGCTCCGACGACGATGAAGGCGATGCTGAGCCATTCGGGCGTGCCTCCCATGAAAAGCGTCAGAACACCGACCACGGTGATCCAGGGGGTAAGGGTGGCGAACAGCTCCCGAGAGCCCGGGGCGCTTTCCTCGCGACCCTCGCGCACCGCTTCAAGCCTGGCCGGGTACCAGATAGTGAACTGGGCGGCCATGATCATCGGCAGCGTCTGAATGATCCACCCGGTCCAGATGTTGTTTGAGTTGTCGAGGATGGCGTCCCCGTAGAGCCCTGAGGCGGCCTCGATGCCGAAGGCGATCACCCAGACCCACGAGATCAGATAATTCACCCGGAGAAACTCGGGCGTGCCCCAGATTTCCTCGGGAACGTCTTCTTTCGCGTACTGCAGGGTGAAGGGCTGCCGGACGAGGATCGAACCAAGGGCGATGACGACGAGGGCGATGTTGGCCACCTCACCACCCCAGAGTTCAAGCCAGCTCAGGGTCCCGGCGGAGGCGAACGCGACAACTATCGCCAGCGCCCCGAAGTAGGCGACGTCAGCAAACTCGAGCATCTTTGGCGAGTAGCCCCGGAGCCAGTTGACGAACAGGATGACCAGAGCGAGACCGAGCGCGACCGCTGCCGAGAGCTCGAGGCGCCCCTTGCCTTCGACGATCGAGTAGAGGATCCACGGCGAGAGACCGACGAGGGGGTTGCCCATAACTGCGCCGAGGAGCTCTCGTGACCTGCTCCGCTGTCCAGTCTTCTCGTCCACGCCACTCTCCCCCTCTCGCTCTTCCCGGCCGAAACCTCGGACGGCCAAGGGAACATGCTGCCTGAGAACAGATCTGTCAACCCGTGAGTAGACATCGGAACTGATCTGGGTCGGCAAAGGAGCCCGGACTACTGTGGTGAGAAGACAGGACTTCGCCGCCGCTGCTCTGGCGGCTGCCACCGCTCGAGCGATCAGGCCATCTGCCAGAAGCGGACTTCGTATTGGCAGCTGGCCAAAAAAAGTCGAGCCCGATGTCTGTGGGCGGTGCTGGGGGCAGGACTCTCTCTGGTCCAGACTCCGACAGGGAGGCTGCTCAACCGGCTCGGCTCGACTGAGGTTCGAGACTCTGTAGCTCCCAGGTCAACCTCTGGCGGCGACGACTACATCCACGATCACATTGGCCGACTCGCGGTGGATGTCCCTGACGATCCCGAGGCCGACCAGCTCCAGTGTCTCCTTCGTCAGCAGGCCCTCGCGTGCGCGCAGTACAACCGGAACTCCGGGGCGGCATGCGTCGGCCGTGATCGCAATCTCGATGTTGATCAGGTCATCCGAGGTCGCCGCGACCACGGCTCTGGCCCGGCTCACGAAGGCTCTTTCGAGCAGCCTCCGGTCCTCACCGTGGCCGATCAGGACCGGGATCTTGCGGTCCCTCGCGAACCGGACCGCAGAGGCCTCGGGTTCGAGCTCGACCGCGACCACCCCGACCCCGTGGTCCCGGAGAAAGGTGCAGAGCCTGAGTCCGACCTGTCCCATGCCGATCACGATCACGTGGTCACGACGGGGGACGACCCTGCGGCCGACGATCCCGGTCAGCCTCGGGTCGAGCAGCCACTGAATCAGGCCGGCCGTGAACAGGGCCGCGAATCCGAGTGTGACCAGCATCCCGAGGGCGGAAGCGAGCTTCAACCAGCCAGGGCCTTCGCTCACGGCCGGTTCGGCCTGAACGGTGGTCAGGGTCCTGACCGAGCCATAGATCGAATCGACCAGCCCGAGGTCTGTGGCCAGAAGGAGCAACAGGATGTCGGCGATGATCACGGTGAAGAGTCCGATCAGGCCGGCGACAAGGATCCTGGCCTCGGTCTGGACTGGCCAGAGCGCCGAGACCGGGCGATCGAGCGGTCCCGTTCTGGACCGGCCGGCATTTCCGGCCGAGCCATCGAGGCAGGGTTCGGCCAGGGTCGGGGCAGATATCTCGGCGAAGGAGAGGACCTCACAGTGGGGCACGGCCGACCGGAGCCGACCGGCGACGGTGCGATCGAAGACGGTGACGACGAGGTGGACTCCCGGGGAGAGTGCCTCCACGAGGAGGGCGAGCCTCAAGGCCAAGACGTCGTCTCTGGTGGCGATCACTACCGACTCGGGTGAGGCCTCCAGTGCTGATTTGACCTCGTCGTCTGACGGTCGCTCGAGGGTGACGGTCTCGTCCGGGAGGCGAGCGCGCAGCGACTCACCGGTTGCCTTTCCCAGTGGCCCTCCATCACCCAGCAGAAGCGCAGTCATAGGCCTAACGGTAGCGCAGCAGGAATCTCCCGAATGACGGCTGGCCAGACTCGGCTGCGTGAGTGCGACCGAACGGGACCTGCCAGCCCCGCTGGATGGCCCGGCCCCGATCGACCTTCAAGCCGTGGTCAGATTCAGCGGCAGGGATTCCAGCCCGTAAATGCCGCTGACTGTCTGGAGGTCGGGCGCTCCGGCAGGTTCGAGGGTTTCGATGCGGGAGGCGAGGAAGGCCAGGGCCTCCTCGAGTTCAGCCCGGGCGATGTTGGCCCCGACGCAGTAATGGATGCCGGCGCCGAAGGTGAGGATGCGTGCCTTCTCGCGGTCGGCGGTGATGTCAAATGACTGCGGGTCGGCGAAGACCCCCGGATCGCGGTTGCCGGTGAAGGAGCAGACCATGACCGGAGTGCCGGCCGGGAAAGTGACTCCCCGGTACTCGACATCTTCTGCAAGAAGCCTGGCCGTGAAGGGGGTGATCGGCTCGAAGCGCAGCGCCTCGCTCGCGGCGCGCGGTGCCATCACGTCGGGGTCAGAGCGCAGTGCCTGCCACTGCTCCGGGTCGGCGGCCAGCAGGCGCATCGCCTGAGCAAGCTGACTCTGGGTGGTGTCGACGCCGCCGACCATGATGTTCAGGATCAGATTTTCAAGCTCCTGGTTGGAGAGCCTCTCCCCCTCCTCTTCGGTCCGGATCAGGTTCGAGATCAGATCATCGGAAGGCGTTTCACGGCGCGCCTCGATCAGCGGCCTGACCCAGCCGTAGAACTCGCCTGCCTTCTTCTGCATCGTTTCGACGGTGGGAGCGTCAGCGAGTGCTATCGGGTCGAACTGGCGCTGGATCCACATCGACCAGTCGTGAAGCAGGGGTGCGTCCTCGTCGGGGGCGCCCATGATCCGGGCGATCGTGCGGGCCGGGTAGGGCCGGGCGACCGCCTCCATGAAGTCGAACTCGGTGTCTGTGGGCTCCTGTTCTGTTCCCGTCGGCCCGGAACTGCCGGTCGGTCCGGATGGCCGGGCCCCGGACCCGGCCAGGGCATTGCTCCAGATCTGCCCGAGGATCTCGCGCATCATCGGGCGGTAGCGGGCCGCCGCCCTGGGTGAGAGCGAGGGGTTGACCAGGCCGCGCAGCCGCCGGTGAGTGTCGCCTTCGGAATTGATGATGTTGCGGCTCATCTGCTCGAACAGCGGGCCTTCTTCCACACCGAAGATCTCTGCCAGCAGCAGGCCGGGAAAAACTGCCGAGCGGCTGCGGAGGAAGTGCTCGCCCGCCTCGCGGTCAAGGATCACGATGGCCAGTGGACCCCTGGCCAGCCAGTGGCCCTCGGCCAGCAGGGCGTTCATCGTCTCGTGCCAGCGCTCGCCCTTCAGGTCCGGGTCGGACAGGTCGATTTCCGGGATGTCGAGGTCGGCGAGCGCGGTCATTGGATCAGCCTCGAACCGGGGGCTGCTGGAGTGTTCCGGAATTCAGGCGTCGTTGAATTTGTAGCCGATACCACGCACGGTGAGGACGAGTTCGGGCCTCTGGGGGTCAGTCTCGACCTTCTGCCGGAGGTTGGAGATGTGGACATCGCAGGCGCGCTCGTCTCCGTCGAACTCGGTCTGCCAAAGCTCCTCCATGATTTTGGAGCGGGAAAAGACTTCGCCGGGCCGGGCCGCGAGCAGGCGCAGGAGCTGAAATTCCGAACGGGTCAGGCTCACGGTGCTGCCGCGCACAGCGACCACATGACGGGCCAGATCGATCGTCACCGGGCCAGAGACGATGCGCTGAGCTTCACGGTCAGGCGAGCGGTCCAGCTCACGGCGGCGGAGCTGGGCACGGACCCGGCCGAGGATTTCGCGGACCGAGAACGGCTTGGTCACGTAATCGTCAGCGCCGACCTCAAGGCCGACGACTTTGTCGACCTCGGCATCTTTCGCGGTAAGGATGATGATCGGAACAGCAGAGCGGGAGCGAACTTCCCGACAGATGTCGAGCCCGCTCCTGCCGGGCATCATGATGTCGAGAATCAGCAGGTCGTAATCAAAGTCCCCGGCCAGCTTGGCCTCTGCGTCGGTGCCATCAACCGCGGGAGTCACATCGAAACCCTCCTGATCGAGCGCGTAGCCGACCGAGTCCCTCACCGAGGGCTCGTCATCTGCGATCAGAATCTTTCCGGCGGATTTATTCATGCGATCAGGGTTTCAGTCTGGTCTATCAGGGGGAGACGCACCCAAAAGGTACTGCCCTCGCCCTCAACCGAGTTGGCTCCCATCTCCCCGCCCATCACATCGGCCATCCGGCGGGCGATCGCCAGACCAAGCCCAAAGCCTTCCTGACGGCGGGATTCAGAGCGGCGGTAAAAGCGTTCGAACACCCGGTCGATCTCCGCCTGGGGGATGCCGGTACCGGTGTCGATCACCTCGAGCAGCATCTCGTGATCTCCCACACGGCGGCCACGGATCGTGACCTTGCCGGGCGGTGGCGTGTTTTTGATGGCGTTGGTGACCAGTCCAATCAGAACCTGACGAAGGAGAGTTGGGTCACCTTTTGCTGCGAGGTCAGCCTCGACGTCCAGATCCAGCTCGATTCCTCCCGGCACCTCGACTGCGGCCTTTGCGTCTTCGGCAGCAGACGAGATACCGACAACCTCGACCTCGCCGGCACCCAGCGCCTCGACCCGGGCGAGCGTCAGGAGCGACTGGGTCAGGCGGCTCATCCTCTCGGCATCGGCCGAGAGCCGGTTCAGGAAATGATCGCGAGCGACCGGATCATCCTTGGCCCCGGACTGGAGCACCTCGATCGCACCGGAAATTCCGGCCAGAGGATTTCTCAACTCGTGGGCAGCGTTGCTGACGAAGTCACGCTCGGCGAACTCCTTGCGCATCTCGTCGGTGCGATCACGGGCGACCACCAGCACAGCTGCTTCGTCAGGCAGGGATCGCGCCTGCATCGCGTACGCACGATCCCCTATTCGGATTGCCGGGTGGGCCGAGAATCCTTCCTGTTCGGCCCTTTTGATCTGGGACATCATCGAGTCAGGTGGCAAGCCGCCGCGGTCGAGGAGAACCGTCGCCGCAGAGTTGTAGAAGCGCACCGGACCTTCGTTGTCGACGACCATGACCGCATCGTTGAGGCCGTCAAATATGGCGGTCAGTTTGTCGCGGTCAGCGGTCAGGACGCCGAAGTTCTCCTTCAGTGACGAGCGCATCGATTCAAGCGAGCGAGCGAGGTCGGCGATCTCGTCCCGCCCACGCACCGAAAGCTCGACGTCGAAGTTGCCCGAAGCGATGTCGTCGGCTTCAGCGGCAATCCGTTTGAGGCGGACGGTGATCAACGACGCGATCCCGACACCGAGCAGGGTGCCAAAAAAGATTGCCAGGATCGCGGCCCGCAGGCTGTCGGAGCGCAGCGACTTCAATGTGTCGCTGATCACGACTGGCTGCGAGTACCTCCCCACGACCGCGCCGGTCAATTCACCGTCGATATAGACCGGTACGCCTACCAGGGTCACTTGGTCGCCTTTCGCGTCCCGTGACTCACGAACCCCGTCCAGTGCGGACCGTCGGACTTCTTCAAACCTCCCACTTTCAGTAACCGGCTGAACTCTGGTTTCGTTCGTACCAACCTCGCCGTTGGGGAGGAAAAACCAGGCGGCAAAGCCCTCGCCATTGGCGGCCTGAACCTCCGCGTCGATGTTGGCATCGGAAGCTCCGAGGCGATCGGCGAGGCGTACTGTCCGGCCGAGGCCGAGTTCGGTCGCCCGTTCCGAGAGCAGTTCCCGACTGGAGCCGTTGACCGAGCCGAGCATGATCGCGACGGTCAGAGTCGCGACAACGGTGAAGCCAGCGGCCAGCCAGAACCTCATCCCGATGTGGTGCAACCTGTGGCGCTGGGGGCGGTTTCTCATACAGGCGGAGCCTAGTTGAGAACGGCCCGGGATCGGCAATTCCCTGACTCGTGTCAGAATCGCAGCGTGAAGACGCTCGTATTCATCCCGGCCTGGAATGAAGAGCACTCGATCGAGGCGGTGATCGGAGATGCGAAGGAGAACCTGGCTGGCGCCGACCTGCTCGTGATTGATGACGGCTCAACCGATCGGACCGCAGCCCGGGCCCGCCGTACCGGGGCGATGGTCGCTTCGCTTCCGTTCAACCAGGGCGTCGGCGCGGCCCACCAGACCGGCTACATATTCGCTCTGGCTCACGGCTATGAGGTTTGTGGGCAGATCGACGGTGACGGCCAGCATCCGGCAGCCGAGCTCGCCCGGCTGGTCGCGGTGATCGAGTCGGGTGAGGCAGATCTGGTCGTCGGATCAAGGTTCGCCGGTGAGACGGACTATCGGGCTTCACCAATGAGGCGCGGTGGCCAGCGGATGTTCTCGTTGCTGGTCTCGAGCGCGACCGGGCAGACGTTCACTGACACCACCAGCGGCATGAGAGCGCTGAACCACCGTGCGATGGCGCTTTTCGTTCGTCGCTACTCCTCGGAGTTTGCTGAAGTCGAGTCGCTGCAGCAGGCGGTTCGCGCCGGGCTGACCGTTCGGGAACTCCCGGTTTCGATGCTGCCGCGGGCCGAGGGGCAATCGTTCATTACGCCGCTGGTATCGGCCTTTTACATTTTCAAGACCCTTGTTGTGCTGCTGGTGGGGCAACTGCGACCACGCACGAGCGGTCCGGACGGACGGCCGTGAGCGAATCCGGATCGAAAGGCAAGGTGTGGGAAGCGTGAACGCTCTTCTGGCCGCCACCGAACCGGTGGTGCGACTGTCGCCGCAGACGCGGATCATTGCGGCAGTGCTGGCGTTGGCCTTCATGCTGCTGATCCTCGACCTGATCCGCCGCGACCGACTGCTCGAGCGCTACAGCATCGTCTGGTTTCTGCTCGGCGTGGTGATGCTTGCTGGCGCTGCGTTTCCGTTCCTGCTCGAACTGCTGGCCAAGGCGCTGGGCGTTCGCGATGTGACGATCGCGCTTTTCTCAGCCGTGTTGCTGCTACTGCTTGGGCTGGCGCTGAACTTCAGCGTGATCGCCTCTCGTCAGGCCAAGCAGATAACCCGGCTCGCCCAGCAGAGCGCAATCGAAACGATTGAACAGCCGGGTGAGATCGAATCGACCAAGCCGGAGATAGACAAAGGCTGACTCAGGTCGGATTGAAGAGCCTCGTCATGCGGAAGCAGAGTGCTTCGAGGGCCAGTTCCTCGCTGACGTTGAGTTTCAGCCGACGGCGCGTATCGGCAATCTGGACCACCGCATCGCGGGCGGCGCCAACCCGGATGCCCTGAGCCTGCTCGCGAAGCAGTTCAGCGCGGTCCGGATTGAACAGAACCTCGTCGGCATCGGCGGCGACGGCGGCCCAGTCCCTCGCCCAGGAAGCAGCGACCGAAAGCGCAAGATCAAGCACGCCGGTGCGGGCCCGTCGCCTGGCACGATTTACCGCGTCCTCAGTCTCCTTTTTGGTCCGTTTGACGCCCTCCTCGGCTTCTTCGGCAAGCTCGGACTCAACCCGCTCGGCGGCGGCATCGCCGCTGGAATTAGCCACTCCAAGAACTTCCAGCCAGGGTGAAGCGGCCAGCTCGTCCTCGAGCACGCCGGTCATCATCTTCTCGACCGAGGTTCGAATTACCTCGCCGCGGGCCCCGGAAAGCAGTCGGGCCCTGCCGAGGTCGCCGCGCGCGAGTCGGGCAGATGCGAGTGCCGTCTCCGGGGTTATTGAAGGTCCGAGCCGGGAGGCGATCGAGTCCTCGGGCACTGGGTTGAACTCAATCCGCTGGCAGCGGGAAGCGACGGTTGGCAGGACCGCTTCCTCCTCAGAGGCGATCAGGATGAGGTGAGCATGCGGCGGCGGCTCTTCGAGGGTCTTGAGCATCGCGTTTTGACTCTCGTCGTTCAACGCCTCTGCCGACTCGACCACGAAGACCCTCCGGGCGCCTTCAAACGGCTTCAGCGGGGCGGGGCGGATCAGTCTCTCGCGGACATCGGCTACTGCGTGGCTCATACCGACCGGGCGCAGCCAGACCAGGTCGGGGTGGGGAGACGGGTCGAGCATCGCTCTGCGGCGGGTGCTTTCCGGGTCAGGGCTGCCCTCGGCGAGGATTTCCGCGGCAAATGCCCTGACCGATTCCTTCTTGCCTGAGCCGGCCGGACCGGTGATCAGATAAGCATGCGATGGACCTTCACGCAGCGCTGCGCTGAAGGCCGATCGGGCCCTGATCTGGTCCTCTGTCGCATCCTCGAGCGCGGTCAACTTTCAGCTCCTTCGGACCGTTCCGCGGTGGCCCCGCTGCTTCCGCTTCCTGTTCCGGTTCCGCTTTCGCTTCCGCTTTCGCTTTCGCTTTCGCCAGAGATGGTCCTGGTGTTCAACGCTTCCATGATCCGGATGTGGACCTGCTCCGGGGTGCCGCTGCCGTCGACCGTGACCACTCGCGTCGGCTCCCGCCGCGCGATCTCTTCGTAGGCCCCGGCCACCAGTCGCTGGAAGGCAAGCCCTTCGGCTTCGAAGCGGTCGTCGCTCTCGGCCCTGCCAAGCCCGGTTTCAGGGTCGACCGCAAGCAGAATGGTCAGGTCCGGAAGGAGCCCGCCGGTCGCGACCTGGTTGAGGTCGCGCACCACCTCGATGCCAAGCCCACGGGCAACCCCCTGATAGGCCTCGGTCGAGTCGACAAACCGGTCGGTGACAACGGTCCGACCAGCCTCGATCGCCGGACGGATCACCCGGCGAACCAGGTCGGCCCGGGCAGCGAAAAACAGCAGTAGCTCGGCCGTCGGGTCGAGCGGGATCAAGGGATCGGCGAGGGTTGAGCGAATTGCCTCGGCGGCTTCCGTGCCACCTGGCTCGCGGATCTTCAGGGTATCCGGACCTAATGCCTCGGCCAGCAGCTCAACCTGGGTCGACTTGCCGGAGCCGTCGACGCCCTCGAGCGCAATGAACACGCCCACTCAGCCTTTCGGAGAGGCGGGCTTCCCGCGGCTTCCAGCGCGCTTCACCCTGCGGGTTCCCAGATCGGGGCCACTGCCGGCTTTCGCGGCCGCGACAGTTTTCGTGCGCGGTTTGCCCTTGCCTGACGACTTCTTCTTCGGCTTGGCCTTGGCCTTGCCCTTGCCTTTGGCCTTGCCCTTGGTCGCACCATCGGCCTCGGCCGCAGCCTTTTTCGCTTCGGCAGCCGCCTGTCGCTCCGCCCGCTTCTCGCGCATCTCGATCATCGTCGGACAGTCATCGTTGAAGCAGAGCTTCCAGGGCCGACCGGCCCGGCCCCGGGTCTTGACATTGACCCTCGGGGTGCGATGGCAGATTGAGCAGCTCTCCTCCAGCGGCGTGACTTCATAGAAGTTCGGCTGAGGCATCGGGAAAGTCTGGTCACAGGCATCCGGGTTGTCCGCCTCCCAGCCTGAGCAGCCGACGAATGACTTGCCCGACTTCTTGGCCCGGATGATGCGCAACTGGTTAGGTGAGCCGTCCTCCCTGGTCCGTCCGGCCTCCTGACAAACGACGCAGGGCCCGAGGATTCGGTCCTTGTCCATTCCGGCCCAGATCATCTTCGAGAGTGCCTCTTCGCCTTCCAGAAGGTCCTTGAAGGTCGAGTGGACGAGCTTGCGGCTGTCTTCAACCACGCTCTCCTTGTCCATCTTCGACTCGGCGATCTGATCCATTTCCGCTTCGAGGCTGGCGGTCATCTGAGAGGTCGCCATCTCCGGCACGTACTTCTTGAAAGCTTCGTACATCGCCATACCCGTGGCTGTCGGCTCGGGTGGGTGGTTACGGACATACTTGCGGCTGTAGAGCTTCTGGATGATGTCCGGACGGGTCGCCTTGGTACCAAGCCCCTGCTCGTCCATCATCTGGACCAGCTTGGCTTCCGAAAGCCGGGCCGGTGGCTGGGTCTCTTTGTCGACCAGCCAGGGCTTGCCTTCAAGCGCAAGCTGCTGGCCCTCTTCCAGAGCCGGGATCTCCTCGTCGGCAGAGCGGGCGTATGTGTAGATGCCGGCGTAGCCCGGGTCGAGCACGACCTTCCCGCGCACAAAGTAGGTTTCGCTGCCAGCCTCAATGTCGGCGCGGGTCGACTCGGTGACCATCGGAGACGAGAACGTGGCGAGAAATCGCCGGACGATCAACTCGTAAACCCTCGCCTTGGGGCCGTCCAGCGCGCTGGGGTACAGGGCGTGAGTCGGGTAAATCGGCGGGTGAGCGGCATCAAACTTCTTGCCCTGCGTCGGCTTCAGCGGGGCGTCGAGCAGCGGTGCTGCTGCGGCGAAGTCCTTGATCTTGACCAGTGAAGCAACCGTCTTTTTCAGCGGGAGCGAGTCCGGGTAGATCGTGTTGTCGGTTCGCGGATAGGAGATGAAGCCGTCGTCGTAGAGGTCCTGGGCGTAGCTCATCGCCTGCTTGGGCGTGATTCCAAGTCGGCTGGAAGCATCGACCTGAAACGAGTTCGTGTTGTACGGAGTCGGTGGCTTGCTCGAGTTCTTGCGGCTGGTCACGGACTTGACCAAACCCGGGCTCGCGGTGCCGGCGAGCGCGGCATCAGCCTCGGCTTTGTCCCAGAACTTGTCAGTTGCGTGGTGGGTCTCGAAGCTCGCACCGGTCGGATGTTCGAACTTGGCGAAGAGCTCCCAGAAGGGCTTGGAAACATGGGCGCGCCGCTCGAGTTCACGCTCGACGATCAGGCCGAGCGTCGGGCTCTGGACCCGGCCAACCGAGAGGAAATTGGCTCCGTAAGCCTTGCTGACGAGCGAGACTGCCCGGGTGAAGGCGGCGCCCCAGATCAGGTCGATGTCCTGACGGGCGGCGGCGGCGTTGGCAAGTGGGTAGGAAAGCTCGGCAAGTCCTGAGAAGGCGCCTTCTATCTCTTCCCGGGTCAGGGCCGAGTATCGGGCCCGAAGAACTGTGGGCTCAAGATCCGGGTTTACATCCAGGCAGGTCTGGAGCGCCTCGAGGCCGATCAGCTCGCCCTCGCGGTCGAAGTCCGTCGCGATCACCAGTGTGTCAGCGGCCTTCGCTTCCTTCTGAACCGCCTTGACGACGTTCTTCTTGCCGTCGGTTGGCCGGGTGATCAGGGGGGCGTCGATCAGGCCCGGGATCAGGTCCAGCTTCCACTGCTTGTACTCCTTGCCCTCGGGAAAGGCACGCTCGACGGCGTGGCCGCCGGTACCGAGCACGGCGTGTTCCCCGTCTCCGTCAGTCCACCTGAAAACCGGCACCGTGAACGACTTGGTTTCAGAGGCTGCTCCCCCGGAAAGAATTTCGGCGATCTTCTGGGCTGAGTTGTTTTTCTCGGTGATTATGAGTCGCATCTGATGGGCGACGGTAGCAGAGCCGACCGGCAGCACCGGCGGTGTCACCCCGTTCAGGCCGCAGATTTTCGACACGCATCACCCTTCCTTCAGCCAATCTTTACATCCCTGCCGAAGGCCACCCGGCACCTGGCCTCGGCTGCCGGCGCGCGACGGTTCGGCGGATCGCTCCCTCACCTTCTAGGCTGCCTTTATGCCAGCCCAGGCCTTTGCAGGCAAAGAGTGTGTCTGTCAGTTCCGCAAAGGAATCTGCGACCAGTCCTGCGTCCGGGACATGCTCAACACCCCGTTCTACATCGCCTGCCTGAAGCTGAAGGGTCGCGACTGTCTGGTGGTCGGTGGTGGTGAGGTCGGACTGGAGAAGGCGGAGGGCGTTCTCGCCTGCGGTGGAGAGGTGGTGCTGGTCGCCCCCGAAGCCTGCGACCCGCTGCGTGAACTGGCCGAAGAAGGCTCGATCAGATGGCATCAGCGCGTCTACGGTGGCCGGGCTGACCTCGAAGGGATGTTTCTGGCGATTGCAGCCACTGACGACTCCGAGATCAACATCAAGGTCTACGAAGACGCCGAAGAGCGGGCGATGCTGGTCAACGTGGCTGATGTCCCTCCGCTCTGCAACTTCATCCTGCCGGCGATCGTTCGCACCGGGCCACTGGCGATCGCGATCTCGACCGCCGGCTCCTCCCCCGCGCTGGCGAAGCGCATGAAGCGGGAGATCGGCGAGCTCTACGGCGAGGAGTACGCCCGCCTGGCCGTGATCCTCAACGAGGTCAGAGGATGGGCCAAGGGCAACCTCCCGACCTACAACGACCGCCGCGACTTCTTCGAGGGTCTGGTCAACGGCGAACCCGACCCGATCGTCCTGCTGCGCGAGGGCCGCGAGCCTGAACTCCTGGCGCTGATCGAATCAGCAAAAGCTTCGGCAAGCGCATCGCCCAGCCTGTGAGCGACCTGACCCGGAGCAACCCCGTGGACGAGGCCCTTTGAGCGGACTCACAGGCAGCACCTCCGGACACTCGCTCGAGTCACTCGGGTGGACGGAGTTCGAGGAGAAAACCTGGCGGGTCGAACCGCGGCTGGACCAGATCCCGGCCCGGGTGACCGGCCTGCACCGCGACCACATAGTTGACCTGGTCAGTGCCGAAGGCGGAATGCTCGGCAAGCCCGCGGGGCGACTGCTCCAGGGGCCGACCGACGCAACCGCAATGCCAGCGGTCGGCGACTGGGTGGCGGCAGGCCGGGACGGAACGGTTCACGAGGTGCTGCCGCGGCGGACGACTCTGGCCCGCCGTTCACCGGCCGACCGCGACCGGGTCCAGGTGCTGGCGGCGAACATCGACGTGGTGATCGTGGTCAGCTCACTTAACAAGGACCATGACCTCGAGCGACTGAGCCGCATGGTGGCGATGGCCCAGGCCTCCGGCGCGAGGACCGTGATCGCTCTGTCGAAGTCGGATCTGGTCGACCAGGAAGACCCCTCGCTCGGCGAAGCGGAAGAGCGCTTCCCCGGCATCGAAGTGCTGGCTTTCAGCTCCCGGACTCTGGACGGCCTCGACCGCCTCCGGGAGAGCCTGACCCCGACCGAGACGGTGCTGCTGCTCGGCAGCTCCGGGGTCGGCAAGTCCACCCTCGCAAACACTCTGCTCGGCTACGAGCGTCAGGCTACGGCTGAAATCCGGGAAAAGGACGATCGCGGGCGCCACGCGACCACAAGTCGCGAAATGCTGGGTCTGCCCTGCGGCACCCTGCTGATCGACACCCCTGGCCTGCGCGCCCCTGGCCTGCTGGTCGAAGAACCCCCGGACGAGCGCGCCGACGAAATCGAGAGGCTCTCGCAGTTCTGCAAGTTCCGCGACTGCCAGCACCGGACCGAGCCAGGCTGCGCTGTGCTGGCCGCAGTCGAGTCCGGCGAACTGCCCCCGGGCTGAAGGCGGGCTCGGGACTGCGTCGCCGCCATTGGGTCTGGATGCCGGGGGATGCGACCCCGGTCCCGATCAGACGCTCGACCGCAGGAACTCCATGAGCAGGCGGGCGACCGTGGTCGGGTCGTCGATGAACGGCCAGTGACCGGAGCCAGGAAGGACGTGGACGCTGGCTGAAGGAAAGGCCTCCTTCTGGCGCTCGGCTAGAGGAACCGGAAGGTAGGTGTCCCCACCACCCCAGATCACCAGCGCCGGAATGTCCGCTGCGGCCAGGGCCGGGACGAGCAGCTTCGATGTCTTGCCGATCTTCTTCTGGTCGCGGTAGAGACGCAGGACTGCGGAGCGGGTTCGGCGGTCGAGGTTGTCGTACATCTCATCAATGAATGCCGCTGGCAGACCGCGGGGTTCGGGGGAAGAGATCAGGCGGCGAAAGACAGCCCGGTTGGCGGTCATGTTCAGGAGCTCTCCCAGACCGGGCGTCTGCCAGATGCGGGCGGTCCGGTGCCACTTGTAGTCGAGCAGAACCCCTGTGTCGATCAGGGTCACGCCAGCGACCCGATTGGTGTTCGCCGCAGCCCAGGTCAGGCCGATCGGCCCGCCGAAGTCGTGGAGCACCAGCTGGGCGGAGCTGATGCCGAGGGTCTTAAGGGCTCGTCCGATGAAGCCCGCGTATTCCTCGACCGAGTTGCCAAAGCCGGGTTCAGCGACGGTCTGACCGAAGTCGGGGAGGTCAAAGGCAACGGCACGGCCGATCCGGCCGGTTTCCTCGACGAGGCCGGTCCAGTCCGATGCCGAGCCAGGATTTCCGTGGATGAAGACCACTGCCTCAGAGGCCTGGTGAGGCCCGGCCTGAACCAGCCGTGTCTGGACGCCACCGACCGGGATTGAGCTCCACTCAAGCGGCTCGGCCGGGCTGACGGTACCGGGGCTCACAGAGCGAAGAGAGCGACCGCAGCGAAGTGGCTGGCGGCGGCTGCGATTACGAGCAGATGGAAGACCTCGTGATAGCCGAAATAGGTCGGATTGGGATCAGGACGCTGGGTCGCATAAACCACGGCGCCGATCGTGTAGAGGATGCCACCGGTGGCAATCAAAAGGCCTGCGAGCACGCCGGCAGTGCCGACTATCTGCGGAAATGCGACGGCACCTATCCAGCCCACTATCACGTAAATAGTGGCGCTGACCCATTTGGGCGAGCTGGTCCAGAACAGTTCGATCAGAACGCCGATAAAGGCCCCGGCCCAGACAGCGATCAGGATCGCGGTGGACCAGGTGCCGCTCATGGTCAGCAGCGCGAACGGCGTGACGGTGCCGGCTATCAGGAGAAAAATCATTGAGTGGTCGAGACGCTTCATCAGCATTCTCGCCTTCGAGGTCTTCCAGTTGACGCGGTGATAGAGAGCGCTGGTGCCGAAAAGGGCGGACAGCGAGACTGTGTAGATCGCTACTGCGAACAGCTTTCGCGGGGTGTCGGCGAGTACCAGCAGGGAGATCCCGAGCCCGAGCGAGAGGAAAAACGCCCACTCGTGGGAGACCCCGCGGAACTTCGGCTTGACAGCCCGGATGGTCTCGGCCGCTGAGTCGCGGATCGCACTGGCCCTTTCAACTGCTGCGTCCCGGGCGACTCCCGCGCGCTCGACCGCGTGCCCCGCGCGCTCGACCGCCTGCTCACGGGCATGAGTCGCGTTCTCCCGGGCCGTGGCAGCCTTCCCGGCAACGTTTTCACGAGCTGCGGTGGCCCTGCCGGCCACATTCAGACGAGCCGTTGCGGCCTTTTCCCGCATGCGGGCGGCGGACTCAGCGGGCTCGCCTTCGTAGATCGGGTCGTCGCCTCTGTGGTCGTTGCCTCTGTTCACCACCCCATCGTACAGGGAGCACTGTACGAGCCACGGGAGGAGTCTCAGGGAAAAGCAGATCCCGCAAAGACCGGGGTCGCTTTTCTGCCTAAACGCTATATGTAGCGTTATCAAAAGGTGTCCGACCCTACTCGTAGTATCCTCCGTCATGTGCGATGCCCCCACTGTGGACACCAGGGGAGCCGGGTTCTGGAGAGCCGCGGCTCGGAAGACGGAGCGGCTGTGCGTCGTAGACGCCAGTGCGCCGCCTGCGAGCATCGCTTCACTACATATGAGCGCTGCGATACGCCGGCGCTGTTCGTACGCAAGCGCGACGGCAGCCGCCAGGCCTTCGACCGCGTCAAGCTGCGTGGCGGCCTTGAACGCGCCTCGCACAAGCGCCCCGTCCGCACAGAGGCGATCGACGCCCTTGTCAACCGGATCGAAACAGCAGCCGTCAGGGCTGGTGGGGAGATCGAAGCAGCAAAAATCGGTGAGATGTGTCTCGCCGGACTGCGACGGATTGACCAGGTTGCGTACCTCCAGTTCGCCGCCGTCTACCGGCAGATGGACGTCGAAGACGTCCAGGCCGAGCTTTATCGTCTGACCCCCGAAATGAGCAGGAACAACTGAGCAGTACGCCTGAAGCCGACCCCGCTCGGTAGCCCGAAAAAATCTAAAAACAGGATTCAGAGTCCCCTGAGGACCAGTAAAGAGAGAGTGAGAGAGAACATGCCCAAGTCCCGTTCAGCAACCGATTCACCGAGGATCAACCTTGACGGAGTTACTGTCGAACGACGACTGACCCGCGAGGGCGTCCACCCGTTTGACGAAGTCGAGTGGGAACTGCGCGACGCCATAATCGGCGACCCGGCCAAGCCCGCCTTCGAGCAGAGGGACGTGGAGTTCCCGCTGAGCTGGTCACAGAATGCGACCAACATCGTCGCCCAGAAATACTTCCGTGGCCAGGTCGGCTCGGATGAGCGAGAGAACTCGGTCAAGCAGATGATCGGCCGTGTCGCCGGTACGATCGCTGGCTGGGGCCGCAAGGGTAATTACTTCGCCTCTGACGCCGACGCCGAGGCCTTCGAGGCTGAACTGACGGCGATCCTGCTCCACCAGCAGGCCGCGTTCAACTCGCCGGTCTGGTTCAACGTCGGCTTCGAGGAGACCCCGCAGTGCTCGGCCTGCTTCATCCTGAGTGTCGAGGACACGATGGAGTCGATCCTCGGCTGGAATACCAAGGAAGGCAATATCTTCCGCGGCGGCTCCGGTTCCGGGATCAACCTCTCGAACATCCGCGGCTCGATGGAGCACCTGAAGAAGGGCGGGACGGCCTCCGGTCCGGTCAGCTTCATGCGCGGCGCCGACTCCTGGGCGGGCACGATCAAGTCCGGTGGCAAGACCCGCCGCGCGGCGAAAATGGTCGTGCTGGATGTCGATCATCCGGACATCGAGCACTTCGTCTGGTGCAAGGCGAATGAGGAGAAGAAGGCTGGCGCGCTGCGTGATGCCGGTTTCGATATGTCGATCGACGGCGAAGGCTTCACCTCGATCCAGTATCAGAACGCGAACAACTCGGTCCGCGTCTCCGACGACTTCATGGAGGCCTGCCGCGACGACGCCGACTGGAACCTGCTCGCCCGGACTGACGGCTCGGTGACCAAGACCCTGCCGGCTCGCGACCTGATGAACCAGATCGCCGATGCCGCCTGGCAGTGCGCCGATCCCGGTATCCAGTACGACACGATCATCAACCGCTGGCACACCTGCCCGAACTCGGGACGGATCAACGCGTCCAACCCGTGCTCGGAGTACATGCACGTCGATGACTCGGCCTGCAACCTTGCCTCGATCAACCTGATGAAGTTCCGCCGCGACGACGGCAGCTTCGACACCGCCGGCTTCGAGTCGGTCGTCGACACCGTGTTTCTGGCCCAGGAGATCGTGGTCGGCTTCTCCAGCTACCCGACCGAGGAAATCGGTGTCAACGCCAATTCCTTTCGTCAGCTCGGGCTCGGTTACGCCAACCTCGGCGCGCTGCTGATGTCCAACGGCATGCCTTACGACTCACAGGAAGGCCGCAATGTGGCAGCCGCAATCACCTCATTGATGACCGGTCGTGCTTACCGCCGCTCAGCTGAGATCTCGGCAGCAATGGGCCCGTACGAGGCCTATGAAATCAACCGCGAGCCGCACAACAACGTGATGCGCATGCATCGTGACGCGTCCTACGAGATCCAGGGCGAAGGCGTTGACGAGGAGCTGCTGAACGCGGCCCGGGCCGAGTGGGAGGCCGCGGTCGAGGTCGGCGGCGACCACGGATACCGCAACGCCCAGGCGACAGTGCTGGCTCCAACCGGCACGATCAGCTTCCTGATGGACTGCGATACGACCGGAATCGAGCCTGACTTCTCGCTGGTCAAGTTCAAGGAACTTGTCGGTGGCGGCAGCATGACAATCGTCAACAAATCAGTCCCGATGGCGCTGCGCAACCTCGGTTACTCAGAGGCGGAGATCTCCCAGATCGAGTCGCACATCAACGAGAACAACACCATCGTCGGCGCGCCTGGACTCAAGCAGGAAGACCTGCCGGTTTTCGATGTGGCGGTAGGTGAGCGGGCCATTTCTCACACCGGTCACATCGACATGATGGCGGCGACCCAGCCGTTCCTCTCGGGAGCTATCTCGAAGACGGTCAACATGCCTCATACAGCAACGATCGAAGACATCGCCGATGCCTACACCCGCGGATGGGAAGGCGGCCTGAAGGCTCTGGCGATCTACCGTGACGGCTCGAAGACGGCTCAGGCCCTGAGAACCGATGCCCAGGATGCGAAGGGCGAAGGCGCCGCCGAGGAAGGAGCACCGGCCGGCCCGGTGCGCCACCGCATGCCGAAGACCCGCGAGTCGGTGACCCACAAGTTCTCGGTCGGAGGACACGAGGGCTACATCACCGCCGGCAAGTACACCGACGGCACTGTGGGCGAGATCTTCCTGACCGATATCGGCAAGGAAGGCTCAACCATGCGGGGCATGATGAATGCCTTCGCCACGGCGATCTCGCTTGGTCTCCAGTACGGGGTGCCGCTGGAGGTATTCGTCAACAAGTTCAGCTACATGCGCTTCGACCCGGAGGGAATCACCGGTAACCCGGAAATCCCCTTCGCCAAGTCGATGCCCGACTACATCATGCGCTGGCTGGCGTCGCAGTTCGTCGAAGACACCGATTTCCTCGAGGAACAGGGCATCCTCACCCAGGAGGTGCGTAACCGGAAGGAAGCTGCCGATACTGCAGCCACGACCGGGAACGGGAATGGCGGGGGCAACGGGAACGGAAACGGGAATGGAAACGGCAGCCCAGTCGCCGCTTCCGGAGGCTCCTCGGTTCCGGCGGGATCGGCACTGACCGACGACGTCCCGGTGGTGCCAGCCAAGCTTCATGTAGCGGCAGGCGCAGCCGAACTCGGTCCGGCCTGCGACCAGTGCGGCGGCATGATGCAGCGGACCGGGTCCTGTTACACCTGCTCCTCTTGCGGAAACAATACCGGCTGCGGCTGATCCCCGGCCCTCAGCCTTTGCCAGGCGCCACCTCGACCTACGGGCCGTACGAGTAAGTACTGTCCCTTCGGTCGAGGCGGCGCCTGGCTTTGCCTGAGAACCGGGGATTCGGCGCCGGGTCTCGCGTGTGGCGGCGCCGGTGACCATTCGCCGTGCCTGGCGATGTCGATCGCCCCTGATAGCCTCCTGTACTTCGTCCACCGGATTTTGAAACTGACAGGAACGAGCAAATGCGAACTGGGCTAATGATCACCCTGCCGATAATTCTGGCGGTCTTTATCGGGTGCGGCAGCGATTCGGAAATCTCATCACTCGAAGGGACTTGGGTCGGTTCAGGTTCGGGGTACAACGCCGGAGTCTACGAGGAGACCACCTCCAAAATTGTGATCACTGAGGTTCAGGAGGACAAAGACGTATTCCTCGGCTATAAGCAGACCAGAACCGGCGGTGAGCCCTACGGACCCAGAGAGACAATCCAGGGAGGGATCGGGCCTGATGGCAGGATCTCAATTGCCGATGAGGACGGATACAACTTCTTCGAGTTCTCTGAGGACAAACTCGAAGGCCAGTACCTTGAGGCAGGCGAGAAAGACGCCACCGTCAAGAACTACACGCTGACCCGCGAGTAGAAAAGGCTCAGGTGGTCCTGTTACACCTGCTCCTCTTGCGGAAACAACACCGGCTGCGGCTGATCCCCGGCCCTCAGCCTTCGCCAGGTGCCACCTTGACCTACGGGCCGTACGAGTAAGTACTGTCCCTTCGGTCGAGGTGCCACCTGGCTCGACTCCAGAACCTCAGGTTCGAGTTAGATCGGGTCCCGACACCTCAGTTCACGATCATCGCCTGAAGCACCCCTGATAGCTTTCTGACCCGTCCAACAAATCTCGAAACCAACTGGGGTACATTGATGCGAACCGGGTTACTGAATGAATTCCGAGGACACCTTTAGATGAAACGGCGTTTAGCATTCGTTCTGGCCGGCGCTGCGGTCATCATCGCCGGCTACCTGCGCCTGACCCAGGACCTTGTCGATCGCGAAGAGGCCGAGGGGGCCAGCGCCACACCTTCAACTGAACCAGCTCCCGGCGGTTCACAGCCAAAGCGAGGGGGGCCTGCGACTTCAGAGAGTGCCGGGACCTCGGGTAAATCGAGTGGATCAGGATCGAAGAAGGCGCCAGCTGGCGCAACCAAGTCCGAGCTCTACGAGATTGCCACGAAGATGGGTATCAGTGGCCGCTCGAAGATGAGCAAGCCCGAGCTGATCAAAGCGATAAACAGCGCCAGCTAAATCGGAGGACCACCCTGGATCCGATCTTTACCCTGACCGCTGGCGGAGCGGGAACTCGGGAACTTTCAGCCGTCGTCCTGGCCGAAAGCCCAGCGGACTTCGTCGATGTTGAGACCGGATCCGAGACAGGCGAGGAGCTTCATGCGCGCAGCCTGCGGCGAGAGAAAGCCGGCCGGGATCACGTTGGTTTCCCGGAGGTCTCGCTCTGAGGCCCGGTAGCCATAAGTGGCGTTCAGGATGACGCCGCGCTCGGGACGCGAATAGACGATCACAGGCATGCGCTCGGCTGCTTCGGCCCAGAGTTCCAGGATCGCAGGCGACACATGGCCGGCCCCGAGAGTGCCGATCACGACGCCGTCAGGTTCGGTGGAGAGGGCGGCGTGGGCGAGGGCGCCGTC
This sequence comes from Solirubrobacterales bacterium, assembly GCA_040881895.1. Lineage (GTDB taxonomy): Bacteria > Actinomycetota > Thermoleophilia > Solirubrobacterales > 70-9 > 67-14. The sequence goes on from JBBECI010000022.1 coordinate 31,924, forward strand.
ATCCCCGGCACTGGTCGGCACAACGAGAACCCGGGCCTCGAGAGCCGGGGGGTCAAGTGACGGATTTCGCGGAATCTGCGACCAGATCGTCGGATGGCCTTCGGTGACCCGGCCGAGCGGACCGGTCTGGGGCGAGGAAAAGGCAACCAGCGAAGTCGTGTCGGTCTTGCGGGACCCGCGGGCGTGGTGGATCTCGCCGCCAAAGCAGACCAGCACACCCATCCCTGAAGCCGCCTCGCTGGCCGCCACCGAGATCGCATCGAGCAGGTTGGCAGGCCCGTCGGCGCCCGGACTGGAGGCTGGCCTGATCGCGCCGGTGAAGACGATCGGAGCCTCAGCGTCATGGAGGACATCACAGAGCATCGCCGTCTCCTCGAGTGTGTCGGTGCCGTGGGTCACGACTACCCCGGTACCACGCCGGGCGGTGTCGCGGGCGCGGCGGCAGATATTGAGCTGATCAGCGAGTGTGAGGTGGGCGCTGGGAACGTTGATCACCGTCTCCGCCCGAAGCCCCTCGATGTCGACGTTCTGCGGCAGGGAACGCAGCAGCCCCTCAGCGTCAAGGTCGGGTGAGGCACCGGATTCGCCGGTCATGGAGATGGTTCCGCCGGCGACCAGAACAAAGACGGACCTGGGTCGTGGGGCTGTGCGGGAGTCGGAGAGCATCAACGCACCCTACCCGCCTCCAATAGCCTTGCCCGGTGCGCCTCGCTGACCAATACGACGGATTCCTGATCGACCTCGACGGAGTGGTCTGGCTGGGAAGCGACTTCATCGATGGAGCGGTCGAAACCCTGAACGTTCTAGCGGGAGAGGGCAAGCCGGTGGCATTTGTGACAAACAGTCCACGCCAGTCCCCGGCCGAGCACGCGGAAACTCTCCGACAAGGAGGCGTCCCGGTAGAAAACGATCGGGTCGTGACCGCCGGAACAACCTTAGTCGCACTCGCCCTGGAGCGGTTTGGCCCGGAACCAAAGGTGATCGCCACCGGCACCGGATCATTCCTGAGGCAGCTCACCGAAGCCGGAATACAGCTGCTTGAGTACTCCGACTGGGATCGGGCCGAGGCCGTACTCATCTCGGGACATACCGGGTTCGATTACAGCGAACTGAAAGCAGCGTCAATGGCAGCGAGGGCCGGGGCGCTTCTGGCTGCGACCGGGCGCGATCCGACGATGCCGATGCCCGATGGCCTCTGGCCCGGGACGGGCTCGATACTCGCCGCGATTGAAACGGCTTCCGGCAGAAGAGGGATGATCACCGGCAAGCCGGAGGCAGCAATCTTCGAGATAGGTCTCGAGGTAATCGGTGCGACAGCAGGCGAGCGGGGCATCCTGCACTCCAACGGTGAGCCGATGAGGGTCGCAATGATCGGCGACCGTGCCGAAACAGATGTAGCCGGAGCTCAGGCGGTCGGTCTCGAAGGAATCCTCGTCGGCGACAGTTCGGAGCCGACCGTCAAGCCGGACCACATCATCGAAAACCTGTCAGGGCTGCTTCATCCCCAGCCCTGAAGCGCTAGGGCTCAGCCAGGTTCGCTGACGCCGGGCAGGGCCTTGGTGGTTCCGGCTGCGGCGAGTCGCTTTTTGTGGGTGCGGATTTCGGAGAGCATCCGTTCGAGTCGGGGCTCTGATGAGCGATCTATGTGGACCATTGCGTTGGCGACCGCTGGGTGCACTCCCTCAATTGCGTCATGCATGGCGTGGGCGACAGCCCGGTAGGTCGGGTGGCCCTCTACGCCCGAGCGCAGCTCGATCAGCTGCATCGCCTCACGGGCGTTCATATCCAGCACATAACGAATCCTGTAACCAAGGCAGAGTGCGTAGGGGGCCAGATCGGCCTTGCCCGCAGAGCGCAGCCGCTCGTACTCGTTTCGGGAGATCTCGAGAGCACGCTCGTACTCACCGTCGACACCCGCCTCCTCAAGCTCCCCCGGCACACCGGCGCCGAGGTCCGGGGTGAGTGTCTGCCACTGGCAGGTCAGCATGCGGTGGCGCTGAAGGTCACGGAAGGCGCCGTAATCGGAGACGATCTCGAACCGGTAGCTGACCGATT
>JBBECI010000023.1:0-5465 GCA_040881895.1 Solirubrobacterales bacterium
GAACGCCGGGGCGCAACTGCGTCCCGGCGTTTTTTATTCCCCCTGGGCACTCCATCCTGACCAGAGGGATAGTCGACCGGGCACCGAGCCCTTCGCAGGTCAGTGCTTTGAACTGCCGGTGAAAGCTTTGGTCACCAGTTCCTGAACCCTTCCTCTGTCGTTTTTGGCGACAAGCGGGGCGTCTTTTGTCGGAACAACGAGACGGAAGAACTCCTTTCGTTCGTCTTCGCTCAGGTTGCTGTAGAGGCGCTTGGTGTGGTGAGTGAGCCAGCGCGCCCGCATCCAGACGGCGGGCCAGTCAACCCGCCTGGCAAATTCCCATGCCCGGGCGGTCATTCCTGCGGCCATGCCGGCCTTTGCCGCTCTTGATTTTTTGGACGCCATTTTTCAGGCCATCCTCGAAATGGTGAACAGGCGCGGGCCCTTCGGAGTGCTGACCTCGACTTCCTGTCCGACTGAGCGGTTGCGGAGCGCCTGCCCGACCGGTGACTCGGCAGAGAGACGGCCTTCGCTGAGGCTGGCTTCAGTCGAACCGACAAGGGTCCAGGCGTGCTCGCGACCTTCGGAGTCCGTAATGATTGCGGTGCGCCCGAAACTGAAGGTCTCGGCCGAAGCCTCATCCACCTGAACAACGACCGCGTCACGGAGCCGTTCGCGGGCCCGCTGGATCCGAGTCTCAAGGTGGGCCTGATCTTCCTTGGCGATGTGGTACTCAGCGTTTTCCTTGAGGTCACCCATCGCTCTCGCGACTTTCAGCCGATCGGAAATCAGCTCCCGCCCGGAACCCTCCATTTCGGCGATGTCGGCCTTGAGGGCTACCAGACCTTCAGCGGTAATCGACTCGCCAGATGTCTTATTTTCGTTCATATCGACACTTTAGGGCCTTGGCCGAGGGAGGTCCGAGTGGCCCCCGAGAGGGTTGCCTGTTCTTCTGCCCATCTATCGGGATGCAACCGATTCCCGCCCCGCGAACGTATTCAGCATGATACCTATACAAACAGCACATTCAACGAACCGAAAGGAATTATGGACATCAAGAAAGCGCTACTTCTGGGACTCTGCGTCCCGGCGCTCGCCTTCGGCGTCGCAGCTTGCAGCAGCGATGACGAGAGCAGCTCAGACACAACGACCGAGCAGACCGACTCCGCAATGACCGACGAGGCGGCCCCCATGAACATCGTGGAGACCGCTCAGGCGACGCCGGATCTCTCTACCCTGGTCAAGGCTGTGGTTGCGGCCGATCTGGTCGAAACCCTTTCGGGTGCCGGTCCGTTCACAGTGTTCGCACCGACCAACGAAGCCTTCGAAGCGCTGCCTCCGGCAGAGCTCGCGCGCCTTCTGGAGCCGGCCAACAGAGATGAACTGGCCAAGATTCTCACCTACCACGTGGTAGCCGGAGACATCTTGTCTGCTGATCTGGCGGATGGCCAGAAGGTCAAGACAGTTGAGGGTCAGGATCTGACCATCACGGTCGACGGCGACACGGTCAAAGTCAACGACGCGACTGTCGTGAAGGTCGACATCGAGACGTCGAACGGCGTAGTCCACGTGATCGACGGCGTTCTGCTGCCGCCCAACTAGGTGAAAGGGGGGCGACTCGAATGCATACTGCAGTCGGGTTGCCCCCCGTTTACCTTTCCTTTGAGGGCGTGATTGACTATCTGATGCCCGTGCTCACTCAAAAAGCAGAACCGGAGCAGATCCTGGCGGATCGGCTCAAAGGGCGCGACCAGCTCGCGCTTTCCGATGTATACGAACTTTACTCTCGGCCTGTTTTCATCTTTATCAACCGATTCACGGGCGACCGTAATTCCGCCGAGGACATCCAGCAGCAGGTTTTCCTGGAGGTCTGGCAGAAGGCATCGAAGTTCGACCCGGGCCGGGGGAGCATGCTGACCTGGATAATGACCATCGCCCGCAGCCGCGCTTTGGATCACGCTCGCCGTCGGGTACCCGAGCCCATCGACCCTTCATCTGCCGCGACGATGGCTGAATCTGCCCGGGGGTCGGTCACTGACATCGAAAGGGCGATTGACGACTGGCACTTCAGCCAGCTGATCAGCTCGCTGCCTGAGCACGAAGCGGAGGTTCTCCGGTACCGCTTCGATGGCGAACTCAGTCAGTCGGAGATTTCGGACCGGACCGGAATACCGCTTGGCACCGTCAAGTCACGGATGGTCAGTGCTCTTGAGCGGCTCCGCTCCCAGATTGAGGCAAACCGATGAGCTCCGACATGCGCGAAAGCGTCGTCGAGTACCTGCTCGGAGAACTCACTCCTGCTGAGGCGGAGCAGTTTGAGGGCAGCCTGAAGCTCGATCCTGCGCTGCGGGCAGAAGTCGAACGGCTTGGCCCGGTCGTAAGCAGGATGGATAACTGCGGTGGACAGGTCTGGACGCCACCGGAGCCTCCACCACTTGATGCCGTAACGGTCTTCGCTGCCGACCTCGGTGCAGCTGCGGATGATCGGGTTGCTTCGGCCAGGAGCGGGTTGGGCGAGATGAGTGAGGTCACTTCAGGGGCTAAAGCACTGCCCACCGATTCCCCGCCCGGCGGGCAGCGGCGGAGTCTTGCCGGAATCTTTGGAGTTGCCCGGCCACAAATCGCAGTCGGGGTTTTATCGGCCCTTCTCTTCCTCGCAGTTGGAGTCGGCGTGGGTCTTCAGTTCGGCGACAGCAGTTCCCTGCCTGGCGGCCAGCCGGCCCAGACCCTTCAACTCAAGGCATTTGGCAATGAAGCCCCGGCCGATGCGTCAGGAAAAATTCTGATGACATCAGCCGGTGAAAGTAGCGGTGATCAGATGACCCTTGATGTCTCCGGGCTCAAGCAGAGCGGTGTTCGCGAGTTCTACGAGGTCTGGCTGCTTGGCGCTGAAGGTCAACTTGTGGCTCTCGGTTCATTCAGAGTTCCACCGGATGGAAGTTCCACGATTGAATTGCCGCTACCAGTGAGACCCGATCGGTACCGGTATTTTGACGTTTCGATCCAGTCGGAAAACGGAGATCCGGAACATTCCGGTCGATCTGTCCTTCGCGGGTTGACCAGATCCTGATTACCGGGCGTTTTCTTTGATTCCTGACCAGTTGGTGCTCGGCAGTGGAGGCGTACTTGGCGAAACCTGGATGAGTGCCGTAATTGCCGGAGTGCTCGACGCGGGCGGCCCGGATCTGAGGCTCTCTGACCACTTCGTCGGGACTTCGGCAGGCTCGATAGTGGCGACTCGTCTTGCGGCGGGTCAAGATATGCGCGAGTACATCGAACGCCGATTTGGAATCGTTCCGTCCGACAGTTCAGGATTCGCCCCGAGAGTGGGCGGAGACTGTCAGCCGGGCGATGACCTGGCAGGTGGCGGCAGGCTCGATGCCGCTGCGTCCACCTTCCTTGGAGGCAGCCGACAGGCCGGCTCCCTGTTGAGGCGTGCTGCGCTGAAGGCTGTGCCCGAAGGCAGGGAGGATCTCACCCGTCTGGGAGGCACGATTGAACGTTTGATGCCGGATTGGGATCCACGGCTGAGCTTGATCGGCGTGGGCGTCCGGCAGGGCGCACGGCTGATCATGCAGGCCGACACTGATCTGGGCCTCAGCGTCAGTGATGCGGTTCGTGCCTCGTGTTCGATTCCCGGTGTGTTTCGCCCGGTTGAAAGTGCGCGTGGGCCGATCGTTGATGGAGGTGTCTGGAGTCCGGTGAACCTTGATGCGGTCCGGGTTCCAACGGGGGCGAGGGTTCTTTGCTTATACCCGTCTGGTTACCGCAGCTCGCCGCGCAGTACGAGGCGTACCGTCTTGACGCGAATTTCTCGGACAAGGGTCGCGATGGAAGCTGCCGTGATGCGTCGTCACGGCGCACGGGTGCTGATCGTTTCCCCTGATCCTTCGGCTGCGCTGGCAATCGGTCCGAACAGGATGGACCACGGTCGGAACGAAGGTGTGGCACGCACCGGCTTCGAGCAGGGCGTGGATATCGCTGACGGGCTCCGTAGCTGGCTTGGGGGAGCAAGACCACGTGCCGGCGTGCAACCATGCCGGTGAGCGGCTGCGTATGAACCAATGATGAAGATAGGAATTGTCGGAACAGGGATCTCCGGCCTTGCGGCCGCCCATCGTCTGAAGGACAAGACAGATCTGACTCTTTTCGAGGCTGATCGACGTACCGGCGGTCACGCGAACACCATCGTGGTCGAGTCGGAACGGGGTTTTGAGGCTGTCGACACCGGCTTCATCGTTTTCAATGACCGCAACTACCCGGAGTTTTCGGCGATTCTGGAGGAGATGGAGGTCGCGAGCAGACCTTCTTCCATGAGCTTTTCGTACAGCGACGGGGATTTTGAGTACACCGGTCGTGACCTAAACGGCCTGTTTGCCCAGCGACGCAACATCGTCAATCCAGGCTACCTGCGAATGCTGGTGGAGTTCACCCGCTTTCAGCATTCTCTGCGAGAGCTGCTCCAGAGTGGTGATTCAGGTCCCTCGCTGAACGAATTCCTGGCCGAGCAGGGGTTTTCATCTGCCCTGAAGGATCGCGTGATCGTCCCGCTGGTCGCCGCCGTCTGGTCGGCCGACCCCGGCCAGATGGCGAGTTTCCCCGTCGGCTTTCTGGCACGTTTTCTTGACAATCACGGCCTGCTCGGCCTGCGGGATCGTCCCCGCTGGCGGACAATCGAGGGCGGCTCGTGGCAGTACGTCGAGGCCCTGACGGCCCCGATCCGCGACAGGGTGAGGACCAGCACGCCGGTTCAGTGGATCACACGTTTCGACAGCCACGTTGAAATCACGCCAAAGGGTGGCCAGCCGGAGCGTTTCGATGAGGTCATAGTCGCCACCCATTCGGACCAGGCCCTCCGGATGCTTGCTGATCCCAGTCCACTTGAGCAGGAGCTTCTCGGATCGATCGCCTACCAGACCAATCAAACCGTGCTTCACTCAGATGCGTCGGTGATGCCACGGAGGCGAGCTGCCTGGGCCTGCTGGAACTATCGGGCCGACCATGACTCCTCCGGGCCTGCCACGCTGACTTACGACATGAACCGCCTGCAGACACTCTCGTGCCGCCGCCGCTTCCTTGTAAGCCTGAACATGACTGACCGAATCGACCCTGATTCGATCCTCGCCGAGTTTAACTATGAGCACCCGGTGTTCACCGCGGACTCAATCGCTGCCCAGAACAGGTGGAGCGAAATCAGCGGAACCAGAAGGACCCATTACTGCGGTGCCTACTGGCGAAACGGCTTCCATGAGGACGGCGCCTTCAGCGGACTGCGGGCGGCCAGGGCGGTTGAAGCCCTTCTGCCCGGAGACAGCGAGGCCGCCAGCGAGGTTCCCAGAGAGTGGGCCTGAACAGCGCGATCTACGAAGGTACCGTCAGACACCGCCGTTATGGGTCGGTCAGACGCGAGTTCTCTTACCGGGTGTTCATGGTCTACCTGGACCTCAATGAAATCCCCGAAGTCATGTCACTTCATCCGCTCTGGT
>JBBECI010000024.1:0-5447 GCA_040881895.1 Solirubrobacterales bacterium
CGAGCCGTTGCTGCTCGATGCTGCGGGCAGGCAGAAGCCGGCATACGGGGCGGTGGGCTCGGCGCTCCTTGACAGGTGCGCCCAACCGTGGGCGGTCAACCGAACGACCGGGTCAGGCGCATGCTTTCCGCACTGGCCCTACCTGAGCCCCAGGCTCGCGGCAGCACCATCGGTGAGGTGGACGGTCAACCGGCGCCGGAAGACGGTGACGGCGACGATCCTCCCCCGGAGCGGGGTTGGGTTCGCCTTGACCGCCCTGAGTGGCCGGAAGGCAAGGGGCGGTAGGTGCTTGGCCGGTAGCCCGGTCGTGTGTTTGATCAAGCTGGGACGGGGTACCTGGAAGCTCGCGGCTTCGGCCAGGCTCTACGGGGTAAGCGGCCCGGCCGTGAGCCGGACGGTCCGGATCAGGTAGGAAGAGCGTCTCGCCTGACTGGCGTGACCGGGGCCGATCAAGGCGCTGCGGTGATCGTGTTCACGGTCGTCCAGGAGGGCCGATCTCCAGTGGTGCTGCGGTGGTCAAAACGGGTTGGCTGATCCCGTCGGATTTGCCTTGATTGGTGAGGGTTCTCTCTTGGAAAGATGTCAGGAAGCCGGCAACACCCTCACTGGCATCTTTGATGACGACGCGGCTTCCGTCTCCGGCTTCACAAGTATTCTCTGCCGGAGAGGATCCGACCGCGGTACTTCGCGAGTGAGCGGCCGGCCACCCCGAGGCAGCATGATCCGCACGCCCCTGAACAGGAGACCACCATGAACCCGGTAACTGAACCCAAGGTTTCGTCACGACGCCCGATCTTTGACGACGAGCACGAGGACTATCGCGAGAGTTTTCGCTCCTTCCTGGCAGCCGAGGTGACGCCGAACTTCGCTGACTGGGATGCCGCTGGGGTCGTCTCCCGGGATCTCTTCAAGAAGGCTGCCGGACACGGCTTCATGGGCATGGCCATCCCTGAGGAATACGGGGGCGCAGGAGCCGACGACTGGCGATTCAATGTGGTTCTCACCGAGGAAGCGGTCAAGGCGGGTGTGGGGGCCGCTTTCGGTGGGCCGATGCTTACCACCGACATCTGCCTTCCGTACATCCTCAGCTCTGGGACTGAGGAGCAGAAGCAGCGCTGGTTGCCGGGAATCGCCGGCGGCGACACCGTGCTCGCGGTGGCGATGACCGAGCCCGGGACCGGCTCGGACCTGGCGGCGGTCACGACCAGTGCGAAGCGGGACGGTGATGAGTACATCCTCAACGGGTCGAAGACGTTCATCACCAACGGTGGTCATGCCGACCGGGTGATCGTCGTCGCCAAGACCGACCCGGACGCCGGGCATGCCGGCATCTCTCTACTGATGGTCGACACTGATTCCGAGGGCTTCTCGCGTGGGCCCCAGATCGAAAAGCTCGGCCAGCACGCCTCGGATACGACGGAGCTTTTCTTCGACGACGTCCGGGTGCCGGTCGAGAACCTGCTGGGTGATGAAGGAAGTGGCTTTTTCCAGCTGATGGACAAACTCGTTCCGGAACGCCTGATCATCGGGGTCGGTGCCCTGTCCGGTGCCGAGGCGGCATTCGAAACCACGCTTGAGTACGTCAAGGAACGGACCGCCTTCGGCCGCCCGATCGGCAGTTTCCAGAACTCCCGCTTCGTGATGGCCGAGATCAAGACCGAGCTGACGGTCGGTCGCGCCTTCATCGACCAGTGCATCGCGAAGCATTGCGCCGGCGAGCTGACGATCGAAGAGGCGGCGATGTCGAAGTGGTGGACGACCGAGTTGCTCGGACGGGTCACAGACAGCTGCCTGCAGCTCCACGGTGGCTACGGCTACACGCATGAGTATTCGATTTCGGCCGCCTGGGTCGATGCCCGGATCACCAGGATCTACGGCGGAACCACCGAGATAATGAAGGAGCTGATCGGAAGGGGAATGGGCCTCTGATCCCCTGAGGGGTCAGAACCCGCGGGTGAAGCGGAGAGCTGCGCGGCCCTGTGTCCGGCCAGGCGGGCGCTCAGTCAACCAGGTAACGCGTCGGCACGTAAGTCTGGGAGTCAGCTGGCGGACGAACGTAGGCGCGTTCCTGACGGGGCGGCAGTTTGACCTTGTCCTGCTTGACGCTCTTGTAGGGGACCTGCTCCAGCAGGTGGTTGATCAGGTTGAGCCGGGCGGTTTTCTTGCTGTCGGTGTCGACCACGAACCACGGGGTCTGCCTCGTGTCCGTGTACTCGAACATCTCGTCTTTGGCCTGGGCGTAGTCGACCCAGCGGGCGCGGGCCTCGATATCCATCGGACTCAGCTTCCACTGCTTCGAAGGGTCCTTGATGCGGGCCTTGAAGCGTTTCTCCTGCTCCTCGTCGGAGATCGAGAGCCAGTACTTGAGCAGGATGATCCCGGAGCGCTGGAGCATGCGCTCGAAGCGCGGCGCCGAGCGCATGAACTCCTGGTACTCGTCGTCGGTGCAGAAGCCCATCACGTGCTCGACACCAGCGCGGTTGTACCAACTGCGGTCGAACAGCACCATCTCTCCGGCGGCCGGTAGGTGGGCGACGTAGCGCTGAAAGTACCACTGGGTTCTTTCGTGTTCGGTTGGAGTAGTCAGCGCAACCGTGCGAATCACGCGCGGGCTGGTCTTCTCGGTGATCCGCTTGATCACCCCACCCTTGCCGGCCGTATCGCGGCCCTCAAAGAGCACCACTACCCTCAGACCCGCCTCGACGATCCACTCCTGCATCCTGACCAGTTCGGTCTGCAGCCTTTCGAGCTCCTTCTCATACTGGCGCTTGCTGAGTTCTCTGGGTTCGTCCCGGGCCTTTTTCATCCGCGTAGTCTAGCCGTGGGTTCTCATCCTTGAACTCACATTGGAAGACCGGAATAAGGGACTCTGTGAGATGACTTTGCCAGCAGGTGCAGGGAAGGCGGGTGTGACCGTGGCGTTCGTCGGAATCTTCATGGCGACGATGCTCAACATGCTGGCGGTGGGTGCTCTCCTGCCTGTTTTGCCCCTCTACGTCAGGGGTCCGCTTGGTGAAGGAGACCTTGCGGTCGGGATTGTGATCGGGGCCTACGCGCTGACCGGGGTTGCCTTCCGTCCGCTGGCTGGCTTTATGGCTGACCGCAGGGGGCGACGCTGGGTCGTGGTGGTGGGCTCGATCGTCTCGGCGGTGGCCGGTGCCCTGCTCTTCCTTCCGCTGGGACTCGCCGCAGTTCTGGCCTCCCGACTGGTGCTTGGCGCCGGCGAAGGATCCGTCTTCACGGCCGGTTCGGCCTGGGTTGCAGACGTCGCCCCAAAGGAAAACCGTGCCCGGCTGATCGGAATTTACGGCCTGGCTATCTGGTCCGGCCTGAGCATTGGTCCGGCTGTGGGTCAGGCCCTGATGGCAGCGGGTGGTTTCAAGCTGGTCTGGCTGCTCGTCTTCACGCTGCCGATTCTCTCTGCGGTGATAGCTGCGGGAACCAGAGAGGCCTACACCGTTCCGACTCACCTCAGTGGGACGGGGAGGGGTCAGTCGCTGATCTCTCGGGAAGCCCTGGGTCCGGGAATCTCAATGGCCCTTGTCTCAGCGGGATTTGCGGCGATGGCTTCGTTCGTGATCCTGCACATGAGGGATCAGGGGGTTGCTGGAGGAGCCTGGGTATTCACCGCTTTCGCCGTGAGCCTTGTGGTTGCGCTGATCATCGCGGGCGGTCTGCCTGACCGGCTTGGGCCGCGCCGGGTCGCCGTTGTCGCGGCATTGCTCGAGGCGATCGGACTTTCGGTGATAGGTCTCGCCGGAACCCTCCCGGTTGCGCTCGCCGGGGCAGTCGTTATGGGTTGGGCGTTCTCCGTGCTCTATCCCTCCCTTTCGCTGATCGTGCTCAGAAGGGTTCCCGACTCCCGGCGAGGAGCAGCCTTTGGTACTTTCACGGCCACCTTCGACCTCGGCGTCGCCCTGGGCGCACCCCTCGTAGGCCTGGTGATCACCTTCACCAACTACTCCTCGGGTTTCGTTTTTGCCGCGGGGCTGGCGATGGCCGTTGCTGCCATCCAGGCCGTGCTGATTTTCAGGGAGTCCCGGGGGGCAGCCACGGCCTCTTGATCATGATGCGCCGAGAGCACCCGTGGTTCGTCGGAGTAGTCTTTCGCCGATGATTGACTCCCAGCCTTCGCTGGCCGCCGGGCGCAGCACGAGACCTGCGAAAGGTGAGCCGGGCAAGGCCGGCCAAAGGTTGACTGACCGTCAGCAAAGCGATGAAAGGTATTGATGAAGCTCTACGTGTGTTGGGGAACTTTCAAGTTACCGTTGGGCCGCGAGCATCCATGTCGGGAAGCTCTCATCTCACTCGAGAAATCAGGTTTTGAGGCAGAGGTGATAAACGCACACAGCTACGGCGCCCTCCCAAGACCGCTGCAGACTCCGACCCGGAAACGGATCGAGGACGCTACCGGCAGCCCGTGGGTGCCCGCTTTGGAAACCGACGATGGCAAATGGATCAGCGGCTCTGAGGAGATCGCCAAATGGGCCGAGGAGAACGCCGCTGGCGCCAGCGGCGTTCAGGTCTGAGCCTCTCGTCGTATGGATCTCACCGTGACACTGGAGGTAGCCATGGTGGCTGGGGCCGCCATGTTTCTGCTGTGGCTGGTCAGCCTTGCAGTCCACGATGCCTCCATCGTGGATATCACCTGGGGGCCGCTCTTTGTGTTGATCGCCTGGGTCGGCTACGCGGTCGGTGACGGTGCTCCGGCGGCGTTACTGGTCGCCGTCCTGACCACTGCCTGGGGGCTGCGGCTCGGCATCCACATCGGCCGCCGGAACATCGGGCATGGTGAGGACCCGCGTTATGTGCGGATGAGGGAGAAGCGGCCAGCGACTTTCTGGATCTGGTCACTGTTCGGTGTCTTCGTCCTGCAGGGTTTGATCGCTCTCGTCGTATCAATGCCGATCCAGTCGCTCGCGGCAGTCGGTGAGGATTCGATCGGGTTGATCTCCTGGATCGGTGTCGTGGTCTTTGTGGTGGGGCTCGCATTTGAGACCATCGGAGATGCTCAGCTTTCGAGTTTCAAGGCCGACCCGGGCAGCCGGGGGCGGGTCATGGACAAAGGACTCTGGCGCTACACCCGGCACCCGAACTATTTCGGCGATTCCGTTGTCTGGTGGGGGTTGTGGCTGGTCGCCCTGGGTTCAGGTGCGGCGTGGTGGACCTTGGCTGGACCGGCCCTCATGACCTTCATGCTGGTCAAGGTTTCCGGCGTCGCGCTTACTGAAGCGGACATCGCTGAACGCCGCCCGGGCTACGTCGATTACATCGGCCGGACGAGTGCTTTCGTGCCACTGCCCCCGAAGGCATAAGGGCACAGCTTTCAGGGAGACTCAGCCCCTAGGTCGTCCGGGGTGCGTACGGTTCGGCCACGGCGACTATCATCGCCCGATATGGTCAAGTCGAAGCCCAAGTCGAAGTCCAAGCCCAAGTCCAAGTCCAAG
>JBBECI010000025.1:0-5385 GCA_040881895.1 Solirubrobacterales bacterium
GGCGTAGGCTGGAGCACTGGCCGCCCCCACGGCCAGTGCTACCAGTCCTGCCGCCAGAATCCCCGGCAACCGCTTCTTGAGCAGTGACTTCATTTAGTTCGGTGGTCCTTTCGTGACCAGCCTCAGGGGGCCGGACGGTTTTCCAGATCGATGCAGTCCTGCAGGGGAACCGGGTCGGCCCGCTCCTCCGTGTAGACAGTTCCGTCAGAGCCGGTGAACGGCGGATGCGGCGTGGAGATATCCCACGAACATTCCTGAAGCCTCGACGGACGAAGCTCGGCCAGGCCGAAGATCGTGGTCAGATCCCGCCAGGGCTGTGTAGCTCCGTAAGGGCCGCCATCTGATGCCCCGAGGAAGGCCCTGTTCACCTGCAGACCGGCGAAGAGGTCCAAGCTGGTTGTTCTCCCGTAGGTGGCCTTTGTCTGAGGACATGGAGGGTAGATATCCTCCAGCGTCCTCGTGCCGTTACCCGGTGCGAACACCGAACCGTCCGTGTTGCCCGACCAGCAGTTGCCTCCGCCCGAGAAGTCCGAGAAGAAGTCGGCGGTACCGTTCGGATCGAGTCCGTTCCGGCCCATGTTGTTATCGATGAACTGGTTGTTGAGGTTCTTGGCATCGTCGCCGGTGTTGACTCCGAATGCCTCCGGTCCGGCGTGGGTTGAGGCACCCCACTGCTCGTTACCGAAAATGTTGTTCTCCCGGACGATGATGCCGTCCGACCCGTAGAGCTCGATGCCCATTCCGATCGGGTTACCGTTGCCGATCGTGGTGCTCACTGTGGACCCGGTCGAGTAGTAGTTGTAGTTGTTCCAGAAAATGTCATTGTTTTCAATGATCGACCAACCGGTGGGTTCGAACTTCTCGCTGTCCAGCGTGCTCGGCACGAGGCCGATGCCGTTGTTGTAGAAGGCCGATTCAGTGATCCGCACGTACTTCGAGTTCGTACCCGAGTAGCCGAGCGAGTTCTGGTGGCTCTTGACGTTCTTGACGAGCGTCCAGTTCGGATTTGCCTGACAGGCACGTGCGTTGTTGCCCCGGTTGTTCCAGGTGTAGCTGTCGCAGGGCGTCTCTCCGATGTAGAGGGTTGAGTCGCCGTGGTCCCAGCCGTCTGAGTTGAGGAACTTGCCCCCGAAACAGTTGCGCGAGAACAGCCCGTACGACCTGGTGTTGGAAGAAACGAGGTTGTCCATGACGAAATCGGCGCAGCGCTCGTTGTCGGCCTCGACATTTGAGGCCCAGACGAAGAAGGTGTTGTTCTGGTAATTCCTGGCCCACATGTTCTCCATGACAAGACCAACCAGACTGCGACCTTCGATTGCGTTGTTGGCCGGGATCGTTGCCGGGTCACCGGGCATCCAGCCGGGGGTTCCCTCAACAACAGTGTTGGCGTCCTCACCCTCGAGGATTACCGCCTTGGCGTTCGAGTTGGGCTGTTTGTTGGTCCTGACACCCATGATCGTGAGGTCGTTGAAGTCAAAGCGGGCGTCCTTGCCGTGAAGCAGCACGCCTTCGACATAGACGCCGGGCTGGACTCGAACTGTCGCGTTGCGACTGGTCTGCTTCTGCCACGCTCCGGCGGCGTTGGCGCCAGCCTGGACCGTCCGGTACTTGCAGCCGTTCTTGCAGACGTCAAAGAACTGGAGGTTGAAGCTACGAAGCCTCTTGGCTGCTGCTGCTGCGTTCTTTTTGTCCCGAGCGCACTGGCGCTGAACCGCGGCGCGGTTCTTGCCCTTGGTCACGCTGGCCTTTTTGCAGCTTTTCGCAGCCTTTTGCTGGGCGGTCACGGCCTGGTTATGGAGCGAGCTCGCGCTCACCGTCGCGTCGCCCGCGGCCGATGCCGACCCGGTGATGATGAAAAGACCTGCCAGAACTGTGGCGAAGACTCCAAGAAAAGCTCCCGAACGCTGCTGCATTTTCTCTCCTCTGAATGTTTTCGGACGACCGGAGACGCACCCCGCTGGGCACGCATCCTGCCAGGACTCTGCTTATTCTAAACCAACCTCTCCCTAAAGGTTGCGGTTCCGCCCGGTACTGCCAGGGGGAACCGCAAGTTATGGCTCCGACAGCCGCCTGGGGACCCCGGGCAAGCCAACCAGCATTATGTGACAATTCGCGCCGGGCGCGCTACACTCAGGTGGTGTCTGGGAAGAAGCATGACTTCGACTGGGTGATCGTGGGCTCCGGTTTCGGTGGCAGCGTCTCGGCGCTCCGGCTCGCTGAAAAGGGTTACCGGGTGGCCGTGATCGAGTCAGGTCGCCGCTTCTCGGACGAGGACTTCGCCAAGACCGCCTGGAACATGAGGCGGTACTTCTGGATGCCCAACATCGGGCTTCGGGGGATCCTCCGGATGACTCAGTTCAAGGACGTGCTGGTCGTTTCCGGCGCCGGGGTCGGTGGAGGCAGCCTCGGTTACGCCAACACTCTGTACCGCCCACGCCCGGCTTTCTACAAAGATCCGCAGTGGGGTGAACTCGCCGACTGGGAAGTTGAACTCGGCCCCCACTACGTGACCGCTGAACGAATGCTCGGGGTCACCCTCTACCGCGACGAAGGACCGGCCGACAAGCTCCTCCACCAGTACGCGGCCGAAACGGGAGCCGACGACACCTACTCGAACACCCAAGTGGGCGTCCACTTTGGCGAGCCCGGTGTGACGATTCCGGACCCGTACTTTGGCGGCGAGGGACCCGATCGCACGGGCTGCACCAAGTGTGGATCATGCATGGTCGGCTGCCGCTACGGTGCCAAGAACACCCTGGTCAAGAACTACCTCTACTTCGCCGAAAAGCTGGGCGCCGAAGTCCAACCGGGTCGCAAGGTCCGGGAGGTGCGCCCGATCGGCCCAGCCGACGGCAGTGGTGGGTACCGACTCTTCACGGAACGTTCAGGCTCGATTTTCCGCAAACAGAAGGCAGAGATAACCGCGGGTGGTGTGATCATTTCGGCTGGCGCGGTAGGTACCAACAGTCTGCTGGCAAACTGCCGTCACTCCGGGGCACTCCCCCACCTGTCGGAGCGCATCGGCTATGTGGTGAGGACCAATTCCGAATCGATTCAGGCAGTCACCGCGCCGGACGACACACACGACTTCAGCCGATCGGTGGCGATCACCTCCAGCATCTATCCCGACCCGGACACTCACATCGAGGTGGTCACATACGGAAAAGGAGGCGACATCATGAGTCGCATGTTCACGATGCTTACCGGAAACGGCACCCGGCTGACCCGCCCTGTGAAGTGGATCGGAGCGATGCTGAAGCACCCGATCCAGACCGCAAAGCTCTTCTTCATGCCACGAGGATGGTCACAGCGCACCGTGATCCTGCTGGTCATGCAGTCAATCGATTCAGCGATGAGGCTGAAGCCGGTACGCCGTAAATTCAGTCGGGGAGTGCGGCTCCAGACCGAGCAGGATCCGCTGCGTCCCAACCCGACTTTCATCCAGGCCGCCGAGGACGTGACCAAGTGGTTTGCCGAGCAGACTGGTGGCACCCCCCAGAGCGGAATCGGCGAAGCAACACTGAACATCCCGACCACCGCCCACATCCTCGGGGGGGCCGTTGTAGGCGAAAGTCCGGAGACCGGCGTAGTTGACGCCGACAACCGGGTTTTTGGTTACGAAAACCTGATGGTCTGCGATGGCTCGGCGGTTCCGGCCAATCCTGGTGTGAACCCGAGCCTGACGATCACCGCGATGACTGAACGGGCAATGAGCAAGATCCCGATGGCCGAAGGCATTGATGAGCGGCTCCACCTGCCCGACGAGGCCCGCGGTGCGCGGACCCGCGACAGTCTCGCTGCTGCTGTCAGTAACGAAGGCCAGCCGAGCCTGGCTGTAGCCGAGTCGGTCTGACCGGCAACCGGTCCGACGGAGGCAGCCCGGTCGCAGGTTGCGGCAGTTCCCTCGCCCGCGATGGCGCGGCTAGGGGGCCTCGTACGCCTTGAGGCGATTGACCGTTGCGGTCATCTCCCTGACCCCCAGGGCACCCTCAGTGCGCTCGACGATCCGGCCGTCACTGCCGATGGCAAACATCCACGGCTCCGTCGGCAGCCCGAAGGCGGCGAGCTGGGGCCTGACCCCCTTTGAGGGATCGTTGTCGTTGAAGATCTCCATGTGGATGAACTGAATCCCGCTCCCGGATTCGGCCTTTACCTGCTCGGCAACATCCACGACCGGGCCGCAGACCCTTGAGCTGCAGAAAGCAGGGGTGGCAAAAATGAGTATCACTGGCTTGCGGCCGAGCACATTCTTCAGGTCGGCATCATGCATGCTCGACGGAGGCTGGCGGGTGTCGATCTTTGAAAGATCACCTCCGACGCTGGCTACCGTCGGCGTGCTTGTCTTCGGTGCCTTCTCACCAACTGCGGCGACCCCGGGGAACTGTCCGACCACAGGACTGGGCAGCCGTGAAGACTGAAAGCCATCGCCATCCTTGATGATCGCGATCGCAGTCCACGGGCCGCTGCGGTCAAATTCGACATTCTCAACTACGTAGTAACTGCGGGCCTCGCCAGGCGCCTCGACGCCGAGTGACCGGAAGGCAGGCTTGGTCGAAAGTGATTCAATCCGGGCAGGCAGGGGGCCCTCAACCTCGGACTGTGGAGTCTTGGCGAAGTAAAGCGCGACTTCGGCGTCGTCAATCTGGGTCTTGTCCAGTTCGAATACTCCAAACGGGTAACGGTTCGAGCCGGGCTCGAAGACGCTCGCCGCCGGGGAGATAGCCAACTCTGACTCGGGCTGCTCCGACCGGACTTCCTCAATCGTCTTGCCTTCTGCCGAAGGGAAGTCCGAGGCTGACGGGGCCGATCTTGCCGCCTCATCCCCGCCGTTACCTGAGCTGCAGGCGGCGAAGCCAAAACTGATGCCGGCAACAAGCAGCGCAGCCGCAATTTGCCTCAACCTGTTCGAGTGAGTCAGGGTCATGACTGCGGAGGCTACCGGGCAGAACACGTCTGCCGGGGTCGGACCTGCCGGCCCCGGCGATTGACGGGTTCAGATCAGGCCGAGGCGAACCGCTCGGCCACGTAATCCCAGTTGACGACGTTCCAGAATGCGTCCAGGTAGTCCGGGCGCCTGTTCTGGTACTTCAGGTAGTAGGCGTGCTCCCAGACATCGGCTCCGAGCAACGGGGTCTTTCCGTCGGTTAGCGGCGAGTCCTGATTGGGCGTGGAGACGATCGCCACCCCGTCGCCGTCCTTGACCAGCCAGACCCAGCCCGAGCCGAACTGGCCGATGCCGCCCGCCTTGAACTGCTCCTTGAATTCGTCGAACGAACCGAAAGCGGAATCGATCGCAGCCGCGAGATCTCCCGAGGGGGCACCGCCACCATCCGGGCTCAGCATCTCCCAGAACAGCGAGTGGTTGTAGTGGCCACCGGCGTTGTT
>JBBECI010000026.1:0-12654 GCA_040881895.1 Solirubrobacterales bacterium
GTGTGGCGGCCGTGACGCATCGGCCCTGATGAAACGGCTGGCCCGCGGCCGGATCAGTGTCTCGACCGACCCGACTCAGCCCAAGCGCGACCGCTACGGGCGATTGCTCGCTTACGTCACCCGGGATGGAGTGGACCTTGGTCGCCGCATGGTCGTCAAGGGAAGGGCGAAGGTCTATGTGGTCGGCAGCCGGTTCAGCCGTTACGGCTCATATAAGCGTGCCGAACGGAGCGCCCGGACCGACTCCCGCGGTACCTGGGGCACCTGCGGCGGCATCTGAGATCAGATGATGCCCGGCTCCAGCCGGTTGATGTCGCGCCTGATCTCAGCCATGTCGTCGGCCATCAGGGCACCCTGGTTCTGGAGATCGGTGGTTAGGTCTGCAAGCTGCCCGAGGTCTGCCTCAATCGAATCGAGCCGGGAGTCCAGCCCCCGGAGCAAGGTGATGATCACTGTTGAATCGTCCAACGAGTCCTCCTGTCGCTTTTGTGTTCGGGTCGCCTTCAGGTGGGTGATTCTGACGCCTGTATGGTGTGCGAACTGGATGTTTCGATCGATTGTGCGAATCGTTCGAGTAGGAGAGGGGTTCGAGAGATATGGCTGATTTACAGCAGGCACTTCCGACTTTGCCCAAGGCGATCCGCCTTGCGGTCGTCACTGCGGTAGCGGTAGCGGCGACGCTGACCTTCTTGCTTTCGACTTCGGCTGTCGCTTCAGCCTCCGGAACATCAGCCTCCGCGCCCGGTAAGGGCATCATCGGCGGCCTCTACAACCAGCGTTACTGCGAGATCTTTGCTGTCTCACCGGCGACCGAGTTCGGATTCCCGATTACCGTCTACAACACCATCGGCCTCAACGACTGCCCGACCGATATCTGGGACGCGCTCGACTTCCAGGCGATCGCAAGAAGCGAAGGCGTTTTTGTGGCAGCGCCGAACGGACCGCGGCGCTGGGTCGTTGACGCCGTCGTCGGAGGCAATCCCGGCCCCGCCAAGGACCTCGGCGGCCTGATGATGCGCGAGGTCGCCACCATTACCTCAACCAGCCTTTCGCCACCCCCGTTCACCGTGACCACGATCAAGCGCGAAAACAACTGGATCTTCCGCAAGGGAAGGACCATCCGTGAGGTAATTTCACCGGCCGGCCGACGCTACGTCATGCAGGCCTATACAAACACGGTCGACCCGACACTGAGCCTCTCCACACTCAACTCGGTTGGCGCCAACCCTCTCACCGAGATGCCGCCGGGCTGGAGGTTCAGGACCCGCAAGCTGAAGCACAAGCTGGTTGTGACTGCCGGTGGTGAAGCGAAGATCGTGCGCGACGGTCTGCGCTGCGTCTACCAGTACTACAGACTGCCGAAGCCCACCAACCGCCGCTAGGCGGGGCGCACTGCGCCGCGCCTGAATGAAGGGTAGCCCGCGGCCGGAACCGGTTCTACCGGCGACTGACCATGCCGGACCGCTTCAGGTCGCTGCCGTCTGCAGGCAGGCTGTAAAGGTCTCCGTCGCGAGCGAGCCAGAGGGGTCCGTCAAATCGCTCTTCGGCGTCGCCGAGAAAGATCTCCTCGAGGCCCTTCAACGGCAGCGGGGGCACTATGTGGGTGATCGCGAGGGCACCGACGCCCGCCTCTCGGGCCGCGTCGGCAGCCTCGGGAGCAGTCGCGTGGTAATCGGGGACATCGGCCAGGATCTGACCTCTGGTTGAAAGCCCGGCGTCGCGAGCAGCCTCGGAGACCATCATCAGGAGCTCGACTGAAAGTGCATCGTGAACCAGCAGGTCGGCATCCCGGGATGCCTCGATCAGGGTCTGGGAGTAGTTCGTGTCACCACTGATCACGGCGCTTCGGCCTTTGTAGTCGAAGCGGTAGCCGAGGGCTGGCTCGATCGGTGGGTGCTGGACCACGAAGGCGGTTACGGTCAGGCCATCGTCTTCGAGCACGACCATCGAGTCCTGGCCTTCAGGGATGGAGAAAACCTCAGCTTCCATCGCGCCGGTTTCGGGGCTGATCAGATCGGCTCCGTGGTGTCCCACCCGGTAGCCCCGGTCGAGGGCGTAGGCCTCGTTCAGACCGTTGACCAGACGATCGGTTCCTTCGGGGCCGATCACCCGCAGGGCAGGCCGGTCTCCATCAGCGACCCAGCGCTGGAGGTTCACAGTGCCGAGGCCCCCGATGTGGTCGGAATGGAAGTGGGTCATCAGCACTGTCTCAATCCGTCCCGGGGCAAGCCGCATCCGGGCCATCGTTTCTGACGCTCCTTCGCCGGCATCAACGACGTAGATCTTTCCGTTGACGATGATCGCCACACAGGGGGTGCCGCGCTTTACGTCAGGCAGCGGTGAGCCCGAGCCGACGATCGCGACATGCAGGCCGTCGGGCAGGTCCGCCGCGGGGTCGGCTTCCATCAGCCCAGGCAGCTGCTTTTTGACCAGAGACAGTGAGAGGCGGGAGCGCAGAGAGCCGGGCATCGAACCAGCCTACCCGCTGGCCATCAGTCGGCCGCCCGGCCTTCGGCCCGCATGACCGCCGCGGCGATCGCCCCGGGGTCTTCGACCTGCGGATAATGGCCGAGCTGCGGAAGCCTCTCGACCGGCACTCCTGGCCGCAGCTCGATCAGGGCTTCCAGCACGGAGACGGTCGCCACCGGGTCGAGCTCGCCCCAGGTGAGATTCAGCCTGCCTTGCCAGTCGCGGATCGCACCGTGCCAGCGGTCGGTCAGCCGCTCGCGCTCCTCGAGGTAATGGATGAGCCTGTGGCCCAAGGCCCGGCCACCGTTGTGGCAGATCAGCGACCACTGGTCCGCCGCTTCCTCCTCGCTGAGGGGATGCCTGGGGGAGAAGACGTCCCCGAACTCCCGGCGGAATACCTGGAAGTTACTTAGCCTCGAGGCCAGCGATCCGAGCCGGCCTCGGAGCAGCTTCTGGCTGCGGGTGAGGGTGGCTTTTTCGAGGATGATGCTGCCGTTGAAGAGCATCGCACCAGTCATTTCGAACCCGAGCCTGCCTTCGAGATCCCGGGCAAAGAGTTCAGTCGAAACTGAGGTGCCCATGTCATGCGCGATCAGGAATACCTGCTCTCCCGGAAAGTGCCGGTGAACCATTTCCTCAACCAGATCCGCCTGCCAACCGAGGGTGTAGACGTGGTCTCGCGGTTTATCCGAGAGTCCGAATCCGAGGAAGTCGAAGGTGAGAGCCCGGCGACCCTCAAGCCTCTCCAAAAGCGCCCGGAAGTCGTAGGAACTCGAAGGGAAACCGTGGAGCAAAAGCAGCGGCGGACCTTCACCGTCGGTCTGGTGAACATGGATCGAGTGGCCCCGGAAGCTCTCGAGACGCCCCCTCGAACGCCACTCCTCTACCCGGTCAGTGAGTTTCACGTCAGCACCAGTGGCAGCCTATCGGCCTCATCGGGATCCTCAATGTCCCGCCCGATCGGGCATGTTTGCCAGTGGGTGAAGCGGGTACAGCGTCTTCATGAACTTCGGAATCTCGATATTTCTAATCGCTGTCGGGGCGATACTTGCCTTCGCAGTCAACCTTTCGGTGCGGGGCATCGACCTTGATGTTGTCGGTTGGATCCTCATGGCAGTAGGTGCTGTGGGTCTGCTGCTGGCCCTGCTCGTATATGGCCGTCGTGGTCGCACGGCCTATCCCGACGAGGTCGTACCCCGGCGCGAGCCACCGCCCTACTGAGCGGTAGGGCAGAGCCGCCTGCCGACCAGCTGGCGGCGGCGCTCAGGAGGCGGCGCTCACTTCGTCGGGCTGGCCTTCGACTCCGCCTTGGCGTCAAGTTTCTCGATGAAGTCTGTGCCCTCGATACCGATCTTGGGGAGGATTCGGTCCAGCCAGGATGGCAGCCACCAGTTCGCCTTCCCCATGATGACCATGGTTGCCGGGACCAGAGCGCATCGGATCACGGTGGCGTCAATCGCAATTGCGAAGGCGAGTCCCAGTCCGAACTGCTTGACGGTCGGGTCGTCGGTCAGGACGAAGCTGCCAAAGACGGCAACCATGATCAGCGCAGCAGAGGTGATCACTTTGGCGCTCCTCGAAAGACCCCTGACCACCGCGTCGGTGGTGGAGGCACCGCCACCTTTTTCCTCCTCGATATGGCTTACAAGGAAGACCTCGTAATCCATTGAGAGACCGAACAGGATCGCGAACATGATCAGCGGGACGAAGGAGACGATCGGTACGGCTCCGGCCAGGCCGATGGCCGAAGCAGCCCAGCCCCACTGGAAGACGGCTACCAGCATGCCGTATGAAGCGGCCACTCCAAGCAGGTTCATAACCGCAGCCTGGGCCGGGATGGCGATCGAACGGAAGGCGATCAGCAAAAGCAGGAAGCTGAGCGCAAGCACGACTGCGATCACGAGAGGGAGCTTTTTGGTGATCTCATCAGCCAGGTCTATGTAGCCGGCAGTGACTCCTCCGACGAAGGCTTCGAGCCCGGTCCCGTCGAGTGCCTTGGGAATCGTCTCCGAGCGAAGCCGGTTGACCAGCTGCTGGGTCGCCTCGCTGGGCGGGTCTGATTTCGGGGTAACGGTGATCGTTGCCGCCGAGCCCGAGGCGTTCAGCTGGGCCGGCGAAACCGAGGCCACATCGGGATCCTGTCCGATCTCGGTGGTCAGACGGGAAAGGTCCTTCCTGTCCTGGGGCTTGCCGTCAAGCCTGACTGCGACGAGGATCGGCCCGTTTGAACCCTCTCCGAAACCTGAACTGAGCAGGTCATAGGCCCTTGTCGGCTGGGCATCTTTCGGACCGTCAGCGGTATCAACCTGCCCAAGTTCGAGCGAAAGGGCGGGGAATGCGAGAACGAGAAGTACGACCAGCGCGCCGATTGCGGATGTCCACTTGATCTTCGCAACGCCGCGGGCCCACCTGGCCCAGCCGGTCTGGTCGTGGTCAGTTTCACCGCTTTCCTTACGCCGGAACGGGAGGCGGAGCGAGTCGTAGCGGGGGCCGAGCAGCCCCAGTATTGCCGGCAGAAGAGTGATCGCAGCGAAGATGGCCACTACCACTGCGATGGCGGCGGTGTAACCCATGGCGGTAATGATCGGGATCCGGGCAACGGCGAGCGAGAGCAGGGCGATGATCACCGTTCCGCCGGCAAAGGTGACGGCTGAGCCGGAGGTCGCGACCGAGCGGGCGATCGACTCATTCAGATCCATCCCGGTTTCGGCCTGCTCGCGGTGGCGGGAGAGCACGAAGAGGGAGTAGTCGATCCCGACGCCGAGCCCGATCATGATCCCGAGGGTCGGACCAACGCTCGGGATCGCGATCAGGTGGGAGGAGAGGGTGATCAGGTTGATCGAGACTGCCAGGGCCAGAAGCGCGGTGACGATCGGGAGCAGCATCGAGACTGCCGACCCGAAGGCGATCAGAAGGATCACGATTGCGACCAGGATGCCGATCAACTCGCTGGTGTCGCTGGCGGGTTTCTCAGCCGCAGAGCCGATCGCGCCGCCGACTGCGCTTTCAAGGCCGGCCTCGTTCAGCGGCCGGTTGATCTGCTCCGTCAGGTCGGCCATTTCAGCATTGGTGTAAGCGGTGATCTGCTGCTTCAGGGTCACCGAGTAGAAGGCGGTCTTCTTGTTGAGGCTGATCGCGCCGCCTCCTCCCTTGGACAGGTCCCCCTTTTTCTCTGCCGCGAGGGCTTCGAACGGGCCCTCAGCCGACAGGACGAAAGGCGAGCGCCTGGCCTCCTCGACGGAACGGTTGATCGCCTTCCGGTTGGCCGGGGAGGTCAGCTCGCCCGAGTCCGCCGACCGGATCACCACCGGGCTTGATCCCTGAGCCTCACCGGGGAACCGCTTTTCCAGCAGGTCGGTCGCTTGCTGGCTGCCGGTGTTCGGCAGCGAAAGTGAGTTGGAAGCTTTGGAGCCGGCCTGTCCTCCGGCTATCCCCAGGCCTACGACGATGACCAGCCAGAGAATGAGGACGGGGGCTGGCCTCCTCGCGGCAAATCCGCCCAGCCGATAGAGGAGTGGTGTCACCGCGGGGGCTCTACCGGGAAGTTCGGGACCGAGTCACCGAGGCCCGGCGTGTAAACAGTCCGCATCAATTGCTGGATGGAGATATCCGGGTTTCGCCGAGATCCTCGCGCTCACGACGCTCGGCGACGACTCCCCAGTCGATCAGGGCGCAGGCAGTCGAGACGATCGCTGTGATGAAGAGGCCGAAGATAAAAAACCCCACCGCGCTCATCAGTCACTTCCGGCGGGAACGAGCAGGACGCCCAGGGTGAGTATCGAGGGCACCCAGATCCCGATGAAGATGCCTTCGTTCTCGCTACCGGAGAAGTAAAGGACGACTGAGGCGATCAGGGACAGGCCGGCTGCAACGAGGATCAGCATGCGAGCCTTTGCCTTGGCATTTGAGAGGCTTTTTGCCGACTTTGAAGTTTCTGGATCAGATGACATGGGCGCAGTGTATCCAGTGACCCGCCATTGTTCCCGCGGGCAGTGCACCGGGACTGTCAGGCGGCCAGCCCGGATACGGTCTCAGAAGTATTGACGAGCCTCTCTCAAGGCACTAATCTGAATTCATGAGCAAGGTATTTCTCTGCTTGGGGGGCTGCTTTTTGGTGCTCGCATTAATTCCTGCTTCGGCCCAGGCCAATCTGTTCTGGTTCGACAGCTTCCTGTCGTCCTCAAATATCGTCAGCTCCGAACTGAATGGTGATGCCAGACTGGTGGTCGTACAGAACGTCAGCGAACCAAGAGGCCTGGCGGCCGATGGCGAGCACATCTACTGGACAAGCCAGACAGGGACAATCGGGCGTTCACTTCCAGATGGCACAGGCAGGCAGGATTCCTTCATCACTGGTCTGATTGAACCTTCCAGTCTGGCCGTAACCGACACCCACATCTACTGGTCCGAGCCTTTTCGTGGATACATCGGCCGGGCCAGCCTCGATGGCAGCGGTGTGAATCGTGATTTCCTCGAAACATTGCGCTCCACTTACGCACTGTCCGCGCAGGGGGATTACCTGTACTGGATAACCGGGGATCTGGTGGGCCGGGCCAGGCTGGACGGCAGCGAATTGAACCGGGAGTTCATCGATTTGTCGGGGACCGAACTGCGTGATTTCAACTCGATCGCGACCAGTGGCAGCTACATCTACCTCGGTGCAGAGGACAGGGTTGCGGGGGACGTTGTTTACCGGGTGAACCTCGACGGGACAGGCCTCAATACGAGCTTTCTGACCTCTCCGGAACTCGTTGCCGGCCTTGCGGCCAGCGAAGAGTTTCTGTACGTGGCACTCAGGCCAGGCTCAATCGGCAGAGCGCCTGCCCAGGGAACCAGCTTCGATACCTCCTTCATCACCGGACTGGCCGATGGCCCCAGATTCCTGGCCCTCTACACCTCCCCGGGACGGATCAGTTCGTCACCATCCGAGCTTTCCTTCCCGGCGCAGCGGGTCGGAACGATCAGCGCGATCCGCCAGGTGGAGTTTGAAAACAGTGGATCTGGCAGCGTCGCGATCGAAGGCGTGAGACTCGACAAAGGCGAAGACTTCCTGACCACCGGGGACACCTGCCCGGCGAGCCTCGCTTCGGGTCAGTCCTGTCGGGTGACCGTCAGATTCGCCCCGGGCAGCGCCGGTCAGAAGGGTGACACCCTCAGCCTGCTGACCGGCGCGGGTGCGGTTGATACGCCCCTGGCCGGTCTCGGCACGGTTCCCGCCGTACGACCGACCGTAACTGCCGTCGGAAAGGCCGGCAGGTCCACCCTGAGGGTGAGGGTCTCCTGCGGGGGTGGCACCTCCTGCAGGATCCTGCTGAGCGGCGGCCTTGGGCGCTCGGCTAAACCGGCTTTCCGGGGAAAGCGGATCAGCGTCAGCGCAGGAAAACGTCGAGTGGTCAGGATCAATTACGGGGCAGCGTTGAAAACGAGAGTCGCCCGACTGCTGCGGAACCGCCGCACAGCGAAGATTTCCGTCCGGGCGAGGAACCTCTCCTCCGGGAAGTCCAGCCGGATCCTGATTTCGATCCGGCGTTAACCACGCTGCGCGAACGGCCGGGCTTCCTCTGCCTAACGACTGACCCAGTCGATCGAGTACGTCCCGAGGGATGAAACTGACGGGCGGGAGAACGAGAACGGAAGTGCCAACGGCTCGATGATCTTCAGGCCATAGAGCGGGTCGCCAAGCGAGGTGTCACCTTGCTGAACGTATGCGATCGAGTTTCCTGAGGGTGCGAATGAGGCATCGGTCAGTGCGTCGGCCTCGGTCAAATACCGGATTCGTTGCTCGGGCGGGGTGTCTCCAGCGGGAGAGAGGCCGTAGGTGGACAGGCCGTAGAAGACAACCGAGATCAAGGGGTCAAATTCCTGCTCCAGAAGGAGCAGCTTCCGACCGTTTCTTGATACATCGGCGAGGGTGTAATCAACTTCGGCCCCGCCGTCGTTTGTGTGACGTTTCAGCCCCCGGCCATCCCTGGCGCGAACCGAGTAGATCTCGCGATCCGCACTCGAATTTCTGGTTACCCTGCGCTCGAAGTAGATGCGACCGTTGGCCCACACCGGGTTGTAGATGCATCCTCCGCAGAACCGGTAGATGGTCCGGTGACCTCCGCTCTGAGAGCGGACGATGTTAAGCGTCCCGTTGCCAGCCCCGACATAAGCCACCTTCTTCCCGTCAGGCGAGACTGTCTGCCCGCAGCCCTGACGGTTTCCGATCAGGTTTCTCAGCGCTCCACCGGCGGCTTCGACCCGATAGACCCGGTAAGCCGAGTCTCCCCCGCGTGCCGCCGCGCAGATCACAGCGAACTTTCCATCGGGCGAAGCTGAGACGGACTCTGGAAAACTGAGTCCTGAAGTCAGGCGAACCCATGAGCTGCCGGTCCGCGTAGTTCTGAAAAGATCACCCTGGGCGCCGCGAACGTCCGAGAGAGCATAGAACTGACCCGGTATCGCGGAAAGCGCCGTCGTCGGGACAGCCGTCGCAGACATTGCCATCGCAACAATGGCCAGAACACTCACAGCTATAGCTCGTCTCATCCGTAGCCTCCCCCGGTGCGCATGCGGCTTCCGTTACCCATGCTTAAGGTAACACTCTGGCGGCGAAAAGTAGCTTTTTTGGGGAGACTTTTTTTATCTGACAAAGGAGGAGGAGAGAATCGAACCTTCAAAATGCCTTAGCGCGGTTGCCGGTCCTAACGACTGACCCAGTCGATCGAGTACGTCCCGAGGAATGAAACTGACGGGCGGGGGAACCGGACCGGAAAGCTGCCCGGGTTGATGATCCAGGGTTCGTAGAGCGGGTCGCCTAGCAAGGAGGCCTCTCGTTGGACGTATGCGATTGAGTTGCCTGAAGGGGCGAATGAGGCGTCGATCAGGGGTTCGTTCACTGTCAAAATACGAAACCTGTTCAGGACGATTCCAGCGGGTGACAGGCGTCTGGTGATCAGGCGGTAGGTGGGTGTCCAAGTCAACGGGTCAATTTCCCGCTCCAGAAGAAGCAGCTTTCCGCCGCTTGGGGACACGTCCGCCAGGTCGTAATCAATCGGGGCCCCGCCGTCGTCTGTGTGACGTTTCAGCCCCCGGCCGTCCCTGGCGCGAACTGAGTAGATCTCGAGATCCGCACTCGAATTTCTGGTTACCCTGCGCTCGAAGTAGATGCGACCGTTGGCCCACACCGGGTTGTAGATGCATCCTCCGCAGAACCGGTAGATGGTCCGGTGACCTCCGCTCTGAGAGCGGACGATGTTAAGCGTCCCGTTGCCAGCCCCGACATAAGCCACCTTCTTCCCGTCAGGCGAGACTGTCTGCCCGCAGCCCTGACGGTTTCCGATCAGGTTTCTCAGCGCTCCACCGGCGGCTGCTACCCGATAAATCCGGTAGGGCGAGCTTGACCCGCGTCGCGCGCAAATTACAGCGAACTTTCCATCGGGCGAAGCTGAGACGGATTCCGGAACACTGAGTCCCGGGGTCAGGCGAACCCATAAGCCGGTCTGCGAGGACATCCTGAACAGAGCACTCTGAGCGAAAGTTCCACCGATATTCGACAGAGCGTAGATCCGACCCGGTACCGCGGAAAGCGCCGTCGTCGGGACAGCCGTCGCAGACATTGCCAACGCAACAATGGCCAAAACACTCACAGCTATAGCTCGTCTCATCCGTAGCCTCCCCCGGTGCACATGTGGCTTGCGTTACCCATGGTTAAAGTAACACTCGGGCGGCGAAAAGTAGCTTTTTTTTGGGAAACTTTTTGCGGCTACCAACGGAGGGGGAGGGATTCGAACCCTCGAAACGCCTTAGGACGTTTGCTGGTTTTCAAGACCAGTGCATTCAACCGCTCTGCCACCCCTCCGGGGGACGCGCAGGCTGGCGACCTTCACTAGGCACCATAAGTCTGACGTCAAATTCCGGCTCAGTCAGGGGTGACGGAAGCCCGGCCTTCTTCGAGTTCGTCTCGCTCCCGGCGCTCGCTGACGATTCCCCAGACGATCAAGGCGCAGGCAGTGCTGACAATCGCTGTGATGAAGAGGCCGAAGATAAAGATCCCGACCGCGGTCATCAGTCTCTTCCAGTGGGAACCAGCATGGCCCCGAGGGTAAGAATCGACGGGACCCAGAGCCCGATGAAGATGCCTCCATTCTCGTTGCCCGCGAAGTAGAGGGCTACGGAGCCTACGAGGGAGAGGAATGCCGCCACAAGAATTAGTGCGCGGGCCCGCTCCTTTGACTTCGCGACGTTTGATCCGGATTTTGCTGGTTTAGTATCAGTTGTCATTGCATCAGTGTAGCGGCCGGCAGTTCGGGCCGATTTGGTTCGTCGGCAGAATGGCAGGCGCCGGGGCGCGTAATGGGAGCCGTCAAAATAGGTGCTGGCACAGCTACTTATCGAGGCCTCAAGGGTTGTAGCCATAGTCTTACTTTCAAGCAGCGGTAATTCATGAAACTACCCCAGTCAAAATCACGACTCGCGACCCTGCGGCGAGCTTTCGTCTCTGCTTTCGTGGTTGTAACCGTGACAACTGTCGGTGGTGTTGTCGGAGTCCAGTCAGCCAGTGCGCTCACTTCAACCATCGTTGATGGGGCTGAGGTCTCAGACAGGAGGGTCTTCGTCCGGTTCGAGTCAGGGACCGATTATGAGGAGCGGGAGGCGGTCCTCGACGAGGTCGACGGCGAGAGGATCCGTGGATTCTCGTTGGTTCCCCGGTTGGATCTTGTCCGGTTGCCCGCTGGTGCTGATGTCGAGCAGGCTGTAATTGAACTGGCCGGGGAGCCCGGCGTCGCTTATGCCGAGCTCGAGCCAATCAGGCAACTGAGCGCTACCACCCCCAACGACCCCTACTATTCGGCGGGTTATATGTGGGGCCAGAACAACACTGGCCAGTCGTTCACGCTCGGCTCAATCTCTTACACCGGCACGGTCGACGCGGACATGGATGCCCCGCAGGCCTGGGACCTGACGAGGGGTTCCTCTCAGGTTACGGTTGGGGTGATCGATTCCGGCATTCAACTGAGCCATCCCGATCTGGCGGGCAATCTCTGGTCGAATCCTGGTGAGATTCCCGCAAACGGAATTGATGACGATGGAAACGGCAAGGTGGACGACTACCGGGGCTGGGACTTTGTGAACGGCGACAGCAATCCCGATGACGACGACGGACACGGCACCCATGTCGCTGGGACAGTCGGTGCCCGGGGAAATAACAGCACCGGGGTCACGGGACTGAACTGGACTGTCCAGCTGGCGGCACTGAAAGCCTGCGATGCGACAGGAAGCTGCCCCCTCTCGGCGACGATCGCCGCCCTCAACTACGCGGTGAATGAAGGAATCATGGTTTCCAACAACAGCTATGGCGGCCTCAGCTCATCCGAGTATCTGCCTGAAAAGCAGGCGCTCGCGGCCGCCCGTACAGCCGGGCATCTGTTCGTTGCCGCTGCCGGAAATGACAATGTGAACACCGACCCGCCCAACCAGCGCAACTTCCCGTCCGGCTATGACCTCGACAACATAATCTCGGTCGCAGCGACGACGCTGAACGACGGCCGCGCCAGCTATTCGAACTACGGAGCGACGACAGTAGACGTCGGGGCGCCGGGCAGCCAGATCGTGAGCACGTACACATCCAGCACCTACGTTGGGCTTAATGGGACTTCGATGGCCTCGCCGCAGGTCGCCGGACTGGCGGCGCTGATCAAGTCGCGCAAGCCAACCTGGACCTATGCGCAGATCCGGAGTCAGATCATGAACAACACAAGATTGATTTCGGCGCTGTCGGGCGAGTCCGTCAGTGGCGGTGTTGTGAATGCATTTGACGCACTCAACTTCGCGCCTGACCCTCCAACGATCACCGCCGGCCCGTCAGGGCAGACCGCCTCGACTGTCGCCACTTTTTCCTTCAGCGGTGAAACCGTCGGTGCCGGGGTGACCTTTGAATGCCGAATCGACTCAGGCGCGTGGGCAAGCTGCGCCTCCCCGAAGCCCTACACCGCCCTGACCCAGGGCCCCCACAGCTTCCAGGTAAGACAAACCGACCAGGCAGCCAACACCTCAACCGAGGCCACAAGTAACTGGAGCGTTGACACCGTCGCCCCGGCCGCGCCCTCGATCACCACCGGACCAAGCGGGCCAACCGCCTCGACTGCCGCCACTTTTTCCTTCAGCGGTGAAACCGTCGGTGCCGGGGTGACCTTTGAATGC
>JBBECI010000026.1:12754-33120 GCA_040881895.1 Solirubrobacterales bacterium
AACCGAGGCCACAAGTAACTGGAGCGTTGACACCGTCGCCCCGGCCGCGCCCTCGCCAACGATCACATCCGGGCCGACTGGCCCCGTTGCTTCGACCTCGGCTGTTTTCACGTTTTCCGGAGAGCCTGGCGCTGTATTTCAGTGTCGTCTGGATTCAGGCCCCTGGCAGGAGTGTTCCTCTCCGTGGACGGTGAACGAACTCTCGGCTGGCCCCCACACCTTTTCGCTAAAACAGGGGGATGGCGTCAGCACCATTTCGGAAGCAGTGACGGCTGTCTGGGAAGTGCTGGAGATCGCGACCGTTACCCCGCGGGTCGGGGCGATGAACGACGATGGTACGTTCCCCATTTCCGGCGGTACTAATGGGTTTGGGTACCTTTGTGCGATCGGAGACCAGACTCTGTCTCCGTGTGGAGACCCGTTCGTTCCTGTCGGTTTGGTGGATGGGACCTATGACCTCAAGGTGGTGATCGTCGATGGCGACATTCAGTCGGAAGCGGTCAACGAAGAGATCGTCGTGGACGGAGCACCAGAACCGCCGGCTGGGGAGGTCGGTTTGATCATCGCCGGGCGCTCGTCCTTTGTCCGATCGCCCGCGGTCAACCTGGCGCTTGTCTGGCCGGCTGGCACCCGGCAGGTGGTCATCTCCGAGGATGGAGGGACTGAGCAGCCATTCGTCCCGAACGACTCTACGGCGTGGACCCTCACCGGTGGCACTGGCCGAAAGATCCTCTCGGCCCGTTTCCTTGGCCCCGCTGAAACGGTCCTTCAGACTGTCACTGCTTCCGTTTATCTCGATACGAGCCTGCCGGTTCTGCTGTCGGCCAAGGCTGTGAGTGGAAAAAGCAAACGATGGCGGGTCATGGTGAAAGCGACCGATGTGGGTTCAGGTCTTTCGAAGATCGAATTCTCAACCCGCAGGTCCAGGCCAGCACCAGCAGGGAGGCCGACGGTGACCGGTGCGTTGAGCCGGGCTAGAACCGTAACTGCCGCCACGGTGCCGGAACCACGTTGGGCGAGAGTCGTGGACCGGGTCGGAAACCGGTCTGGTTGGAAGCGAATCGGCTAGGTCGTTCGGATGGTCCTCCTGCGCAGAGGCGGGTAGGCTCGATTCATGGACAGTTCCGGTGAGAGTTCGCTCTGGCATCCCTTCGCCCAGATGGGCAAGGTCAAAGACCACGCACTGCTTTTGACCAAGGGTGAGGACGTCTGGGTCTGGGATGCAGACGGCAGCCGCTACCTCGATGCGACCGCCAGCCTCTGGTACTGCAACGTCGGCCACGGAAGGGACTCGATCCGCGCGGCTGTGTCTGCGCAGATGTCGGAGCTCGAGGCCTACTCGACTTTCGGCGACTTCTCCAATCCGCCAGCTGATCGACTCGCCCGAAAGCTCTCGAAGATCGCGCCGCTAGAGGAAGCAAAAGTTTTCCTCACCAGCGGCGGTGGCGACGGCATCGACACTGCCGCCAAGCTCGCACGGCGCTACTGGCATGAAGACGGCCGCGACGGACGTCACCACCTGATCAGCCGGGTCCATGGCTACCACGGCACACACGGCTTCGGCACCAGCCTGGCCGGGATTCCACCCAACCGCGAATCGGTAGGAGGGCTGGTCGAGGATGTGTCGGTCATCCCCTGGGACGACGCTTCTGCGCTTGAAGCGGAGATTCGCCGGGTAGGTCCGGACAGGGTCGCCGCGTTCTTCATCGAGCCGGTGATCGGTGCCGGTGGGGTCTACCCGCCCCCGGACGGGTACATCGAAGAGGTCGCCGCGATCTGCCGCGAGCACGGAGTTCTGCTGGTGGTTGATTCGGTGATCTGTGCCTTCGGCCGGCTAGGCACCTGGTTCGGGATCGAGCGCTGGCCCGAGGTCGTACCGGACATGATCACCTTCGCCAAGGGCGTCACCAGCGGTTACCTGCCGCTCGGTGGGGTGGTCATTTCAGCTGAACTTGCCGCGCCTTTCTGGGATGACCCCGAGGCTCCGCCTTTCCGGCACGGTGCTACCTATGCTGGCCACGCGACCTGCTGTGCAGCTGCGCTGGAAAACATCCGGATCCTTGAGGAGGAGGGACTGCTCGATCGTGGACGGGAGTTGGAGGGCGAGCTGTTTGACCAGATGAACCGGGCCGCAGAACTGCCGGCGGCTGCTGAGGTCCGAGGCGGTACCGGGCTGCTTGCCGCTCTGGAAATCTCAGGCGAAATCCTTGCTCGCGACCCGGGGGCACCGGTCCGGCTGGCGATGTTGATGCGGGAGCGGGGAGTGCTTGTCCGGCCACTTGGTCGCGGCGTGGCTGTCTCCCCGCCCCTGACGGTTGCTCCCGAACACCTGGAGATGGTTGGTGACGCATTGGTTGAATCAGTCCAACAGCTGAGTTGATTCCCCGGCTGAAGCTGGCCGTCGGGCTGGCCCTGTTGCTCCGAGTGGCCAGCCAGATAAAGCGTGATCGGATCAGAGTCCCGGAGCCTTGATCAGGACTGGCCATTTTGCCGCCGAATAACCCCGCCAGCGCGGTGGTGCCAGAATGGGTCGATGCGCCGTTTGCTCTTTCTCGCCTGTGCTGTCGTCTTTCTTGACGTGACCTTTTTCGCTGTGCTGACGCCGCTGCTGCCCGATTACAAGAGTGACTTCTCCCTGAGCGATGGTGGGGTGGGTGTGCTTGCCGGTGCCTTTGCGGCCGGGACGCTTGTGGTTGCACTGCCCGCGGGTTGGCTGGCCGCCAGGGTTGGGCCGCGCCAGACTCTGATTGCCGGACTGGTCGGTATCGGGATCTTCAGTCCGGTGTTCGGGCTGGCCGACAGCATTGTCCTGCTCGATGTGAGTCGGTTTTTCCAAGGGGCGTCGGGCGCTTTGATGTGGGCCGGGGCGATCAGCTGGGTGGTCTCGGCATCGCCCAGGTCGCGACGGGGTGAGATGGTCGGGGCGGTGATCGCTGCGGCAGTCGTTGGGGAGTTGCTGGGCGCTCCGATTGGAGCGCTGGCTCATGAAATCGGCACTGAGATCGTCTTTGGCACCGTCTTTTTCGCTGCGGCCGTTCTGATCGCGGTCGCGACGACGATCGAGGACTCCTCCGAGGTAGCGAAGCAGCCGATTCGTGAGGCCGTCGCCGCTGTCAGGCGATCGAACGTCCCCAGGATGGTGCTCGTGCTCGGGGGCCCGTCGCTTGCCTTTGGATTTCTGGTTGTGGCGGCACCACTCAGGATGGACGAACTCGGTGCCGGTCCATGGCTGATCGCGGGTTCCTTTGCGGTGGGGTCGGCGGTCGAAGCGGTTGCCGGGCCCTGGATCGGCCGGGTCAGCGACCGGACCGGCCGGACCGGGCCGTACCTGATCGGAGCTGCGGTGATTGCGGTTGCGATCACCGCCGTCGGCGTCTTCAACCTGCTTCCGCTGCTGGCGGCAGCGGTGGTCCTTTGCGCATTCGGTGCCGGGCTGGCTTTCACCCCGGCTACCACTCTGGTCACCGATGCAGCGACGGCTTCCGGTCTGAATCAGGGCTACGCCTCTGGTGCTTCGAACGTTGCCTGGGGCGGTGGGCAGATGATCGGGGCAGTCGGGGGAGGTTTTCTCGTTGGAGCGACCGGTTACCTGCTTCCCTCACTGCTTACGGTCGGGATAATCCTGCTGGTGGCCGTTATTGCTCGCGGGACTGTCCAGCCGATGCCATCTGAACTGCCCGAAGCGAGCTGAGTGCGAGTGCGACCCAGGCCGAAAACTCGAGCGAATCCTTGACATACGACCTCAGACAACAGCGGAGCGAACCGCTGCCTTGGACCAACTGGGCAGGAAATCAGACCTGCTTTCCCCGGGAGATGCTGAAACCTGCCGGCCGAGCTGAACTCTGTGAACAGGTCGCCGCTGCGACTGATGCCGGACACAAGGTTTCAGTCGTCGGCGCCGGCCATTCCTTCACTGGAGCAGCCCTGAGCGATGACCTCCTTCTGGACATCTCGGCGATC
This sequence comes from Solirubrobacterales bacterium, assembly GCA_040881895.1. Lineage (GTDB taxonomy): Bacteria > Actinomycetota > Thermoleophilia > Solirubrobacterales > 70-9 > 67-14. The sequence goes on from JBBECI010000026.1 coordinate 16,715, forward strand.
AGCGGCGTGATCGATGTCGACCCGGCGACTGGCCTTGTGAAGGTCGGAGGCAGTACCGTGCTGGCCGAGGTCAACCGGGCGCTCGACTCTCACGGCCTGGCGATGGCCAATCTCGGCGATATCGACTGCCAGACGATCGCCGGCGCGATCTCGACCGGGACCCATGGGACCGGTTCAGCCAGACCCAACCTGCCCGCTCAGGTCGCGGCGATCGACCTGGTCACAGCTGACGGTGAGGTACTCGAATTGACTGAAGGACCCGGGCGGGCCGATCGCTCCGGCGACGGTGCCCCCGGCGACGTCGGCTCGCTCGACCTCCTCCGGGCAGCCAGGGTCGGAATCGGTTCGCTCGGTGTGATCACAGCAGTGACGCTGAAGACGGTGCCGGCGTTCAACCTTCACCGGGTTGACGAGCCGATGCCGATTGACAGGGTGCTGGCGGACTTTGACGAACTGGTGGCCGCCAACGAGCACTTCGAGTTCTTCATCTTCCCTTACACCGATACTGCGCTCACGATCTGCCGCAACAGCACCGACCGCCCCCCAGCTCCCCGCGGTCGGTTCGAGCGTTTCCTCGGAGACGTGGTTATCGAGAACGGCCTCGGTGATCTCGCCCTCAGAGCGACTGGAAGGTTCCCTTCGGTTATTCCGAAGACGGCCCGGTTTTCAACTCGTTTCATGAGTCAGGCCGAGCAGATCGACGTATCCCACCGCTGCTTTGCCAACCACCGGACGATCCGGTTCAACGAGATGGAGTACGCGGTCCCGAGAGAGACGGGGCCGGAGGTGCTGTCACGGGTGATGAGCCTGATCCGTGAGCAGCAGATGCCACTGGCGATGCCGATCGAATGTCGGGTGGTTCCTGCCGATGACAGCCTGATCAGCCCGGTCTCCGGCCGCGACTCGACCTACATCGCGATCCATCAGCACGCCTCTCAGGAGTGGCAGCCGTACTTCAGGGAGATCGAGCGGATCTTCGATTCCTGCGGCGGCCGCCCGCACTGGGGCAAACACCACTTTCAGACGGCGGAGACACTGGCGCCCCGCTATCCGGACTGGGATCAGTTCGCGCGGGTTCGCGACCAGCTTGACCCAAACCGCACCTTCACCAACGATTACGCCCGCCGGGTACTTGGCGAGTAGAGGTGGGTCTAGAGGAAGGCCTGGCCCTCGCCACGGTAGGTCGGCACTTCATCGACTATCTCTCCACCTTCGACCAGGAATAGCGAGCTGAATCGCTCGCAGAGTTCGCCCGCCTTGTTGTGGCGCATGTAGACGTTGTCGCCGATGGCCAGATCGTCAGCGGCCGGGCCGAGCAGTGGGGTCTGGACCTCCCCGGCTGCTTCTTCCCGGTCGAGCCTGAGCCCTTCCGGAAGCCACGGAACCGGCAACCGGGCAGGGCCGATTGCCCCCGAAGAGAGGTATCCGCCCCCGAGTGCCGTGACGATCCCGGGCCCCGGGCGTCGGACCACCGGCAGAGCGAAGGCCGCGGCCGGGGTGAGGCTGAAGCGAGAGTAATGGTCGAACTGTGTGGGAGCAAAGAAGCCCGATCCAGCGGCAACTTCGGTCACGGCTGCCTCGGCTGAAGTCAACTCCAGAGAGCCGGTCCCGCCACCGTTCACGATCTCGATATCGGCCACCTGCTTCACCTTTTCCACCACTTCCGCCCGACGCTCGGCGATCTCGGCGACCGACCTCCTCTGCATCCACCTGATCGTCCGCGCTCTGACCGGCCGCTTCGGCGGCCTGTCCCCGACGCCGGCAATCTGACCTTCGTAGGCCATCAGTGCCACCAGCTCCAGCTTGTCCCTGCGGCTGATCTCTTCGGCCAGGGTGACTGCCTGCTCGGCGCTCCGGACCGGGGATCGTCGGGCCCCCGCGCGTACTTTGCCCCTGAAGCCCTGCCAGCCGGCATCGATTTCCATACTGAGGCGGACTGTGCCGGCCTGGCTCCCGAGGACCGACTCGATCAGGTCGAGGTGCTCGACCGAATCGACGGTGAGCAGGGGAGAGCGTTCCGGTATGGCAGCTGCATGGAGGGCGTGCTGGGCCAGAGCCTCAAGGTCGGTTGTCGGGTAGGCCAGCAGCAGGTCCTCGTAGCCGTGATCGGCCAGCCAGTTGGTCTCCGGGAGGGTGAAGGTCATGGCGCCCTGAAAACGCTCGTTGCGAGCAAGTATCCGTTCGATGACAGGCCGGGAGCGAATCGATTTCGTCGCGATCCGGATTGGCTTGTCTCCCGCCCGCTCCAGCATCGAGTCAGCATTGGCCCACATCGCGTCGAGGTCAACGAAGGCAAACGGAGCCTGAACCTCGTCGAAGATCACCTCCAGATCGGAGTGGCTGCGATCAGGGACTGCCGCAGGTCTGGACTCGACGCTGACCATCTCCCCAGCCACGATACCCGGCATCCCGGGCGAATCCGTAGAATCCTGCCTCCCGGAGAGGTGGCCGAGTGGCTGAAGGCACTCGCCTGCTAAGCGAGTAGGGGGCGCAAGCTCTCTCGAGGGTTCGAATCCCTCCCTCTCCGCTGTTGGCGGGAATTCAGGCGAGATTCATATCTTTCGCTTGCACAGGCCAAGGGGGATTGGGCGGCATCGCTAACCTTTTCGTATGAAAGGGAAAAAGATCGCAGTCGCCGGAATACTCGCCATGTTTGCCGCAGCGGGCCTGACAACTACGGCCGGTTGCTCATCGGGTGACTCCGATGGCACCAGCTCAGCGGTCGAGCCCGCCGAACAGAGTTCGACCGGCGGTAGCGAAGCCAGAGGCTCCTACGGTTCCAAGAGGTCCCCCGGTGGCCATAATGCCGCCACGAGCAACCAGAACGCCGGTGCCGCCAGCCCCGGTCAGTACGTCGATTACTCACCAGAGCTGTTGGCCTCGACGCCGGGAAACAAGCTGCTCTTCTTCCACGCTTCGTGGTGCTCCCAGTGCGTGGCACTCGAGGACGACATTGAAGCCAACGGGGTGCCGGACGGGGTGACGATCTTCAAGGTGGACTACGACTCAAACCAGGATCTGCGGCAGGAGTACGGGGTGACGATCCAGACCACGATGGTCAAGGTCGATGACGACGGAGAGAAGATCGACAGTTACGTTGCCTACGAGGACCCCACCTTCAACTCGGTGAGCGCGGCCCTGCTCAAGTGATGATTCCCACTGCGGCCTAGGCCATGGACCTGCTGGCTGTCTCCTTTCTGGCCGGAATTCTGACGGCCGCGGCTCCCTGCGTGCTGCCGCTGTTGCCGGTCATAGTCGGCGGCAGTGTGCTCAGCGGGGCCGGTGACGAAGACCGTCGCTCGATTCGTCACCCGCTGACTATCGTGATCAGCCTGGCGGTGTCAGTCATTGTCTTCTCGCTGCTGCTCAAGGCGACTACAGCTCTGCTCGGGGTTCCCGGTGCCGTCTGGTCGATCTTCGCTGGCGGCATCGTCGTGCTGTTCGGAATTACCCTGCTCTGGCCCTCGATCTGGGACAGGCTGGTTACTGCGACCGGCATCCAGGCCGCCTCGAACCGGATGATGAACCGCTCTCAGGGTGAGATCGGCATGAAGAAGGACATCCTGCTCGGCGCGGCCCTGGGCCCGGTGTTCAACAGCTGCAGTCCGACCTACGCGCTGATCATCGCAGTGACCTTCCCGGCGTCTTTCGCCCAGGGGTTCGTGTACCTGGTCGCCTATGCGGCTGGCCTGGCGCTCGTACTGCTGGCGATCAGCCTTTTCGGCCGGGTCGTGGTCGACCGCCTCAACTGGCTGAGCGACCCGCACGGGACATTTCGCAAGGTGATCGGGGGAGTCTTCATCGTCGTCGGCCTCGGTGTGATCTTCGGGCTCGACAAGGAACTCCAGGCCTGGATTCTCGAGAACGGTTGGTACAACCCGATCAAGGAAGTCGAAAACTCCCTGACCTGAGCCGGTGTGCCCTGACGGGCGCTAGACTCGCGACGATGGGACCCGGGAGACGATTCGATGGGTACACGCGCCGGGGCATTCCGGCGTGAGCGATTTCGCGCCGGCTCCGGCATCCGGGCCTGTTGTTCCGGACAGGATCACTCAGGAAGAGGACAAGGGCCTCGAGCGCAGCCTCGGGTTTTTCTCGACCCTGACTATCGGCATGAACTCGACCGCGCCGGCCTACTCGCTGGCCGCGGTGCTCGCCGGCATCGTGGTCGCGGTCGGCCTCCAGGCCCCGGCTTCGCTGATCGTCTCGTTCATCCCGATGTTCCTTATCGCGGCGAGCTTCTACTACATGAACCGGGCCGACCCGGACTGCGGCACGACCTTCACCTGGGTTTCCCGCGCTCTCGGTCCGTGGCCCGGGTGGATCGCCGGCTGGGCCGTCTGTATGACCGGCGTTCTGGTGATCGGGTCGCTCGCAGATGTCGCCGCGCTTTACACATTCGGTCTGTTTGGGCTCGAGGGGCTGGCGGACTCAGTCGTCGCCGTCACCGCGCTGGCCGTCCTGTTCATCATCTTTACGACCACGCTCTGCGTGATCGGCACCGAGATTTCGGCAAGTTTCCAGACCGTGCTGAGCGCCCTGCAGGTCGGCGGGCTGCTCCTGTTTGCCGGCGTCGCGCTGTACAAGGCGATCAGCGGCGACATCCCCGTGGACCCTGTCGCAATCGGGAGCATGGACGTGGCACTCAGTAATCCGACGATCGAACTGAGCTGGTTCCTGCCGTGGGAAATCCCGAGTACCACGGCGCTGACCGCGGGGCTCTTGATCGGGGTGTTCATTTACTGGGGCTGGGAGAGCTCACTCAGCCTCAACGAAGAAAGCGAAGACTCCAATGCCTCGGGCCGGGCCGGGATAACCGCGACGGTCCTGCTGGTTTTGACCTACCTCTTCATTGCCACTGCGCTGATCGCCTATGCCGGGCCGGCCGTTTTCGCATCGGCGAACGCCCAGGGGATCGAGTCACGGGTCTTTGACGACCTCGCCAAGCCGATCCTCGGCTCACCTCTGGACAAACTGGTTTTGATCGCGGTTCTGACTTCCGCCCTCGCATCGACCCAGACCACGATCCTGCCTGGTGCGAGGACGTCGCTTTCGATGGCCTTCCACGGCGCCCTCCCGAAGGCGTTTGGCGACGTCAGCCCGCGCTTCTTTACTCCCGTCTTCTCGACGATTGCGATCGCCGTGCTGGCGATCGGCTGGTACGTGCCACTGAATCTGTTTTCGCAGGGCTCGCTCTACGACTCGCTCCAGGCGCTCAGCCTGCTGATCGCCTTCTACTACGCGATAAACGGCCTCGCCTGTTTCACCTTCTATCGCAAGGAGATCCTCCGGCCGGGCATCTGGATCCCGCTCTGCATGGGCCTGCTCGCGGTCGGTGCGGCGGCACTCGTGGTCGGCGGGGTCACCGATTACTACGACGTCGCCGGGCCGCTCCCCGGCCTCACCTGGCTTGGCATCGGCGCCATCGCCCTGCTCGTGATCACCTTGTTCGCCGGGGCGAAGGCGTTCAAGCCGGCCCTGTTCATCGGATTTGCGCCGCTGACCGGCGCCCTGCTGCTCGGGTTCGTGCTGGTCCGGTCAGTCCTCGATCTGGCCAACCCCGGCGCTTCCGAGTCCGGGGCTACCTGGCTCGGGGTGACGCCAGCGCTCGTCATGGGCGTCGGATTCATGTTGCTTGGTGTCATCCTGATGGTCGTGTGGAGGTTCCTCTACCCGAAGCCCTTCTTTGCCCGGCATCTTGAGACTGTCGCTCCTGATTCTGCTGCGAAGGCACCGGCTGCCGGATGATTCGCACAGTCGCAACGGGTGGGAGGCTGAAGGAGAGGCGAGAGGCCACAAACCCGGGAAGCCTGAGGCCCGCGGGAACCCAGAGCCACGGTTCCGAGGGAACCCCGAGCCAAGGTCCCGAGGGAATTCCGAGTCGCGAAAGGAGTCGATGAGCTGATGTCTGGTGATCTGGTTGTCGGATATGACGGGCGTGGTGGGGGCAAGGCTGCCCTTGAAGAGGCAATCCAGCTGGCTGAAGAAATTGGCGGCCGGCTGGTTCTGGTCTTCGCTTACCAGCCTGCGGCGAGGGCTGGGGGCGAGGTCGGTGAGCTGCGGGAGACACTCCGCCTGATGGGGGCCGAGCTCGAGCTTGAAGCCGAGGCTCGCGTCAAGGACGCCGGACTCGATTACGAGCTCGTCCTGATCGATTCCCGCCCGGCACCGGGGCTGGTGCAGGTGGCCGATGAGCGTGACGCCCGGATGATCATCGTCGGCGGCGCTGGTGAGACGCCGCTCGCCGGCGCCCTGCTCGGGGCGACCCCGCACAAGGTCCTTCAGCTGACCGACCGGCCCGTTCTGGTGGTCCGCTCCGCCGCTTAGGCGGCGGACCGCCACTCAGGCGGAAGCGGGCGGTCCCGCGCTCGGCGGCGGCGTGCCACCCCTCACCCCGTTGTGCCGCCAGTAACTGCGAGTATTGCGAGCCGATGCTCGACGTCACTACAACCGCCTGGCTCATAACGGTCAGCTTCATTCTGGTGCTCTTCGCCGTTGACCTGGGCCAGGCGCTGTTCCGGCCGCATGAGGTCGAGTTCAGAGAGGCCGCGCTTGCGTCGATCTTCTACATCGCGGTCGCGATCGGATTCGGCATCTTCTTCGGCTTCGTGGCCGGCTGGGAGTGGGGAACCGAATACTTCGCCGGCTACATCCTCGAGAAGAGCCTCTCGGTGGACAACCTGTTCGTCTTTGTCGTCATCATGACCACGTTTGCCGTGCCCAGGCAGTACCAGCAGCGGGTTCTGATCATCGGCATATTTCTGGCCCTGATCCTCCGGGTGATTTTCATCCTGCTCGGATCCGCCCTTCTGGAGACATTCTCCTTCATGTTCCTGCTGTTCGGACTACTGCTCATTTTCACCGCGATCCAGCTCTTCCGACACCGCGATCAGGATCCCTCAATGGAGGATAATGCGGTTGTCGCGATCGCCCGCAAGCGGCTTCCGATGACCGACGATTACGGTAACGGCGGCCTGACCTCCCGGATCAACGGCAAGCGCCTGTTCACCCCGCTTTTCCTGGTTCTGATTGCGATCGGGACCACTGACGTCCTCTTCGCCCTGGATTCGATCCCGGCCATCTTTGGTGTAACTGAAGAGGTCTACATCGTGTTCGCAGCCAACGCTTTCGCTCTGCTTGGCCTGCGGGCGCTGTTCTTTCTGGTCACCGGACTGCTCGACCGGCTGGTTTATCTCTCGATCGGCCTGTCGGTGATTCTCGGCTATATCGGCGTCAAGCTGATCCTGCACTGGGGTCACAAAGTCAACGACTCGGTTCCGGAGATCTCAACCGTACAGTCGCTGGTGGTCATAGCCTTGGTGCTGGTCGTGACCACGGTTGCCAGCATCATCAAGGCGCGCAAGGATCCAGAGGCCCGAGCCCACGCCGGCAGCCTTCGGAGCCACAAGCCAAAGGGCCCCGACGCCGGGTAACGGTCAGGTTGTCAGCCCGCGGTCGGCTGGTTACGTACTTTTCGCCTCTGCTGAAAGCGGGGGACCCGTTTACCCGACGTTGACGTCAGGTCTGCTCACGGTCGTCACAATGGTCTGAATGGAAAATCAGCCACCCAGAAAAACCAAGATCGTCGCCACCATCGGCCCGTCCAGCTGGGACCCCCCGGTTTTGCGCGAGATGATCGAGGCCGGGGTGGACGTGATGAGGCTCAACTTCTCTCACAGCGATGAGGCCCAGCACTCCAGGATCGTGAGTGATATTCGTGAGGCCAGCAAGGCGGTCGGCAGGGAAATCGGGATTCTCGGAGATCTGCCCGGACCGAAGCTTCGTGTGGGAGCGTTCCCTGACGGGGTGGTCGAGATCATCTACGGAGCGCAGGTGAAGCTGGTCGTTGACGAGGACGGCGGTACAGCCGACCGGATACCTGTCCCCTGGCCGGCGATGCCCGAGGTGCTCAAGGACGAAGCGATCGTTTATCTGGCGGACGGTTCGATCCGCCTCAGGGTGACCGGACGTGACGATGAAGGGCTGATCGCCGAGGTTGAGGTGGGCGGGCCCTTGTCTTCCAACAAAGGTATGAACCTGCCCGGTGTCGACGCCGGGCTTGATGCAGTCTCGGATGTCGATCTGGGCTGGGTTGACTTTTCGGTGCGTCAGGAACTGGACCTGCTGGCTGTTTCGTTCGTCCGTCGTGCCTCCGACCTGACCCCGGTCATGGATCGACTCAAGGAGCTCGGTTCCGATCTGCCTGTGATCGCCAAAATTGAAAAGCCGCAGGCCGCAGATGCGATTGAGTCGGTGGTGGCCGCGGCCAGCGGCGGGATCATGATTGCCCGAGGGGATCTCGGGATAGAGGTGCCGCTTTCCCGGGTGCCGGTGCTGCAGAAGCACCTGATCCGGGCTGCCGGCCATGAGTCAAAGCCGGCAATCACTGCGACGCAGATGCTGGCTTCGATGGTTCACGCCAAGCGTCCGACCCGGGCCGAGGTGACTGATGTGGCGACCGCGATCTATGACGGAACCGATGCGGTCATGCTCTCCGAGGAAACCGCGGTCGGTGACTTTCCGGTGGAGGCCGTCAAGGTCATGGACCAGATCGCACGGGCGACGGAGCCGGATCTCCCTTACTGGGAGTGGCTGCTGAACAGGACCAGCCAGGAGGAGATGGATGTCTCTGCTTCAGTCACCCAGAGCGCGGTCGTCGCCGCTTACCGTCTTGATCTGAAGTCAATCGTTGTGCCGACTTCAACTGGCCGCACTGCCGTTGTTGTCGCGGCTCACCGGCCCAAAGTCCCGGTTCTGGCCGTGACCCACACGCTGAAGGCGGTGCGCCGCCTGCGCCTTGTGTTCGGAGTCGAACCGGTGCTCTACGACCAGGTCACCGAGATCAGGGACCTGCTCTACACATGCGCCGATGTCGCGGTAGCGGAAGGTGCCGCGAATTCCGGAGAGCTGATTGCGATCGTTGCCGGACTCACCGATCAGCGGCTGGGCACCAATCTTTTTGAGGTCCACCGGGTTCCTTGAAGCCGGTCCGCCTGACCCTCGCCCTCGCACTTTGTGCCGCAGCCCTTCTGGCCGGTGCCGTCGGTTGCGGCGGAGATACAGGGAGTGAGGGTGACCCGGCCGAGGTAACCCTGGTCCTCGACTACCTGCCAAACGGCGTTCATGCCGGTATTTACAGGGCGCTTGCGAGCGGTGCCTACCTCGATCGAGGGATTGACCTGAAGATCATCACACCGACTTCAACTGCCGACACGATCCGTCTGATCCAGTCGGGCAAGGCTGACTTTGGCCTGGCTGACGGTCTTGATATCGCGACGCAGATCAGCGTCGGGCGTGACGCCCGCGCAGTTATGGCGGTGACTCAGCGACCGTCGGGCGGCCTGATTACCCTGGCGCAGGAGGGTGTGCTCTCGCCGGCCGACCTGGGCGGGACGACGGTCGGCGTTACCGGCGTCCCGTCGGACACGGCGGTCTTTATGACGATGGTCAAAGATGCCGGTGGAAGCCCGGATGAAAGCAAGGTCGTGACGGTCGGCTTTGGTGGGATCCAGGCCCTGCTCGCGGGACGCATCTCCGCCTTCACTGGTTACATCCCCTCCGATGCGGCGGTGGTCGAATCGAGGGGCAGGAAGACGAGATCCTTTGCTTTTGATGACTTTGGTGGCCCGTCTTACCCGGGCCTCGTTGTGTTTTCAACCGGATCACGGATCGCCGAGGATCCGGAACTCGTGGAGGGCTTTGTAGACGCCACGATTGCGGGCTACCGAAGGGCGATCAGGGAACCTGCGGAGGCGATCTCGAACATGGCCGAGTCAGTTCCCGAGCTGGATCCCGATCTCGCTCTCCGGACCTTCCTGGCCTACAAACCGCTGATCGGCGAAGCAAGGACTCTCGGCTCGATTGATGGCGAGAGTGTGGCCGAGCTGTCGGGCTTCATGTTCAGGCAGAAGCTGACCCCGGCCCCGTTTGATCCGGCAAAGTTCGGCGCGTTTCCCTGAAGACGCAGGCGGGGGCGCCGGTTCCCATGCGGCCAACCTGGTTGCCGCCAACCCGGGGATCGAAGCGACCGTGCTCGACCTGCCCGGCGCCGAACCAGTTCTCAGGCAGCGCAACCCGGAGCTTGATTTCGTAGAGGGCGACCTCGACCAGCCCCGGTTCAGCCGCCCCGAGGGCGAACAGTGGGATTACGTGCTGCTCTCGAACATCCTCCACGACCACCCCGCCGATCGTTGCGCCCGATACGTACGGGAGGCGGCTTCGCTGCTCGGGCCCCGCGGCAGCCTGGTGATCTACGAATGGGTGATCGACCCGGGCCGTACCAGCCCCGAAGGTGTCGCGAAGTTCACCGCGATGATGCTCGTCGAGAACGAAGGCGGATGGACCTGGGCGGAAGAGGAGATCGCCGGCTGGATGGAAGACGCCGGCCTGGAACCACAACCGATGAACCGCGGCTTCGGTCCGATCGCCGTGGTCCGCGCTTTGAAACCCTGACAAGGCCGCCCTCGACCAGGGTCCCGCCATGGGCTTTGGGCTGGCCCCCACGCTCGCGATCGCCGATACGATCGCCAGCCTGGATGAGGCAGGCCGGACTCGAACCGCAGCCGATGAGACGAGGCTTCGGACCGATTGCGGCGATCCGCGCCACAAAGGTCTGAGGGTAAGGCCAGCCGCATCTGCCCGACGACTACCTGCGCTGGCTGAACTGCTGGCGGTTGACGACGGTTCGGGCTTTCTAGCCGGCGAGAACGATGTTGTAGCGTCTTTCTAGTCGCCCAGTCCTGAAACCTGAACTCGACCTTCGGAGGAAGCAGTATGTCGGCCATTCTTTTCGGATCGATCAGCACGATCGCCGACACATCGGAGCTTCAACGAGAGGCCTTCAATCGGGCTTTTGAGGAGCATGAACTCGACTGGCACTGGCCACGCGAGCAGTATCTCGAACAGCTTGGGAAGAGCGGGGGAAAGCGACGGATAGCCGAGTTCGCTCGATCCCGCGGCGAGGACGTGGATGCGGCTGCTGTTCACCGTTCGAAGTCGGAGATCTTTCAGGCCAGTCTCGGCGACTCTGACATCAGTCCCCGGCCGGGAGTGGTCGAGACGATCCGCGAAGGCAAGGAGCAAGGCGTCCGGCTCGGGCTGGTGACGACGACCTCCCAGGAGAACGTCAGGGCTTTACTGAAGGCGCTGAGTGAAGATCTCGCGGAAAGCGACTTCGATCTGGTTGTCGACGCCTCAATGGTCAATCAGGCGAAGCCGGACCCGGCGGCGTACCTGTTCGCGCTCGAGCGTATGGATCAGGAAGCCGACGATTGTGTCGCGATCGAGGACAACCTCGGCGGTGTCGAAGCCGCCCAAGCAGCGGGCCTCGCCTGCGCGGCTTTCCCCAACCAGAACACTGCCTCGCATGACTTCTCCCATGCTGACCGGGTGCTTGAGCGGCTGAGCTTTGCCGAGGTACGAGTTCCGTTTCAAGAGGGCTGAGGGTTCTCGAAGACCACCATGGATCAAGTCGAACCGAAATACACGGCCACCGATAGTGCTTTCCACGTCGAGGCCTACGAGAAAATCGAGTTCAGTCTGCTTTATGTAGATGGAGCTTTCGCCGCCAGGAACGAGGAGATCGCCGGGCGCTATCGGCCCTTCGGTCGCTGTCTGATGGTGATCGACGAAGCGGTATTAGACCTGTACCGCGATGAGATCGAGGGTTACTTCAATCACCACGGGATCGAACTCACCACCATACCGGTAGCGATCAAGGAGACCGACAAGTCATTGGGGACGCTGGAGGCGATCGTCGACTCCTTCGATCAGTTCGGTCTGATTCGCAAGGAGCCGGTTCTTGTGGTCGGCGGCGGCCTGACTACAGATGTGGCCGGGCTGGCCTGCGCAACCTACCGGCGGCGAACCAACTACATCCGGGTACCGACCACACTGATCGGACTGGTCGACGCCAGCGTGGCGATCAAGGTGGCGGTCAACCACGGTCATATGAAGAACCGGCTCGGGGCTTACCACGCCTCGGAGAAGGTGATCCTCGACTTTTCCTTCCTGAGGACCCTGCCGACAGAGCAGGTTCGAAACGGAATGGCCGAGCTGATCAAGATCGCGGTGGTTGCCAACCGCGAGCTTTTCGACCTTCTGGTCGAGTTCGGTGAAGACCTGCTCGAGACCCGCTTCGGCTACCTCAATGGGTCCGACGATCTGCGGGCGGTGGCGCGCAAGGTCAACTATGACGCGATCGACACGATGCTGTCGCTTGAGGTTCCGAACCTCCACGAGCTCGACCTCAATCGGGCGATTGCCTACGGTCACACCTGGAGTCCGACCCTTGAGCTGATGCCGGAGGTGCCGATGCTGCACGGTCACGCGGTGACGATCGACATGGCGTTTTCAGCGACTATCGCGGCCGAGCGAGGCTACATCCCGATCGCTGATCGTGACCGGGTCCTTTCGTTGATGAGCAGGGTCGGTCTCGCGATTGACAGCCCCTACCTGACTCCGGATCTGCTCCGGGAGGCGACCGACTCAATCATCAAGACCCGCGACGGCCTGCTCAGGGCGGCTGTTCCCAACCCGATCGGCAGCTGCTTCTACATGAACGACATCAGTCAGGCCGAGCTGTCGCGCATGCTCACGCTCCACCGCGCCCTCTGTGCGGAGTACCCGCGCAGCGGCGACGGCGAGGAGATGTTCATCGCCGCGGAGTCGGCCGGCGAGCTGACCTGAGCCTTGGCGACCGAGGCCGAGGACCCAGAGGTACCGCCGACGCTGAGGCCGGTAACTCCGCTGGGGGTCCTCGCGGCGAAGCTCGAGCAGATTCGGACCCGGATCGAACGGCTTGCTCCGAACGACCCGGACCTCCAGTCCGAACTGCGGGAAGCCTGCAGTCTGGCCAGTGGCATGGATCCGTTTCTGGCGCTGAGCACCACTCCGGCATCGGCTGATCTCGAGGATCTCAACCGTCGCACTCTCGCCGGGGACTGGTTGCCCGGTGCCGACGGCCCGGCGCCGGCAGGGCTCGAGCCGGAGATGCTCTCCGGGCACGTAGAGGGCCAATTTCTGAAGTTTCTCGTCGCTGCGACCGGAGCCCGGCGTGTGCTCGAGATCGGAATGTTCACCGGCTACTCGGCCCTGGCGATGGCTGAGGCGCTGCCGGATGACGGGCGGCTGGTCACCTGCGAGATAGACGATTTTACGGCCGCTTTCGCCGAGCGCTGTTTTGCTACGTCAAAGGCTGGAAAGAAGATCTCGATCGAGGTGGCCCCGGCGAAAGCTACGCTCGAGAAGCTCAGCGTTGCCGGACGTGACTTCGATCTCGTCTTCATTGACGCCGACAAGGGCGGCTACGTCGAGTATTTCCAGACCGTGCTGGACGGGGGCCTGCTTGCTCCCGGCGGCATCATCTGCGCCGACAATACGCTGATGCAGGGTCAGCCCTGGATGGATGGTGAAGCTACCGACAACGGCGAGGCGATCGCCCACTTCAATCGCACCGTCGCCGAGGACCCACGAGTCGAGCAGGTGCTGGTGCCACTGCGTGACGGCGTTACCCTGATCCGAAAGGTGGCTTAGCCGGCTTGGCTCTGCCCGCCCGGTTCAAATCGACTGCGATGCTTGCCCTGCTGGCGTCGGTCCTTCCGCTGAGCGCCGCGCTCACATCGGTGGCGCTGATTCGGGAGAGGGTGTTCGGCTCGCCTCCGGGCCCGGCAACGGATCCGAAGACGATCATGGTCAGCGGCGGCAAGATGACCAAGGCGTTGCAGCTGGCCCGGTCCTTCCACATGGCCGGCCACCGCGTGATTATGGTCGAGGCCGAGAAGTACCGGCTGACCGGCCACCGTTTTTCCCGCGCGGTAGACCGCTTCTACACCGTCCCCAAGCCGGACCGCGACGGGTACACAGACGCGCTGGTCGAGATCGTGATGAAGGAAGGTGTCGATGTTTACGTGCCGGTCTGCGCACCTGCCGCCAGCGTCCATGACTCCAAGGCGATGGCGGTCCTTCAGGAGCACTGTGAGGTGCTTCATTTCGATCCGGCAACGATCGCCAGGCTCGACGACAAAGGCAGGTTTGCCGAGGAGGCTGAGGCGCTCGGGCTCTCGACACCGGACGCCGTTCGCATCACCGACCCGCAGCAGGTACTCGATTTCGACTTTTCGAGGTCGAAAAATCCCTACATCCTCAAAAGCGTTCCGTACGACCCTCTTTACCGGCTCGACCTCACCAGGCTGCCGCGCGACTCACCGGCCGAGACCGAAGCGTTTGTACGGTCGCTGCCGATCAGCCAAGACAAACCCTGGGTACTGCAGGAGTTCATCGAAGGACAGGAATACTGCACTCACAGCACGGTGCGCAGCGGAAGGATTCAGCTTCACTGTTGCTGTGAATCGTCCGCCTTCCAGATCAATTACGAGATGGTCGATCGCTCGGATATCGACGAATGGGTCAGACGGTTCGTCTCCGGCCTGAGTCTGACCGGTCAGGTGTCTCTGGACTTCATCGCGGACGGGGATTCGGTCTACGCGATCGAGTGCAACCCGCGCACCCACTCGGCGATCACGATGTTCTACGACCATCCCGGGGTCGCGGCGGCTTACCTCGAAGACGGCATGAAAGAGATCAGACCGACGGACGCGAGCCGGCCGGTCTACTGGCTCTACCACGAGCTCTGGGGGCTACTCAGCGAGCCGTCTTCAGCGCCGCGCAGGATCGCGACGATCGTCCGGGGCAAGGATGCGATCTTCCAGTGGGACGATCCGCTTCCGTTCCTGATGGTCCACCACCTGCAAATTCCTTCGCTTCTGATCGAAAGCCTTCGCAACGGAACTGACTGGATCAGGGTTGACTTCAACATCGGCAAACTGGTCGAAGCGGGCGGCGACTGAGTGTCCGCTCTCCGGCTGCTCCATCTCGTCGGGTCGCCGGCCAGCGATTTCTACTGCGATCTATCCCGGCTCTACGCCAGCGATTGCCTCGCGGTGAGCCGCGAACTCGGGGGTCACGAAGACCTCGTCGCCTACGTTACTCCGGATGAGCGCTGGAGATTCCCCGCCGACTTGACCGCGGAGTCGATCGAGTCGGCCGAGCCGCTCGGTCTGCCGGACGCGCTCGCCCGGCTCGCCGGTTTGGAGGTCAACCTTGCGCTGCCCCAGATGTTCTGCCTTCCCGGCATGACCTCCTACCGCGCTCTTCTGGAGCTGATCGGCATCGAGTACATAGGCAACCGACCGGAGGTCATGGCGTTGGCGGCCGACAAGGTGAAGGCCAAGGCAGTGGTCGCCGCCGCCGGAGTGAGAGTGCCGGACGGCGAGCTTCTGCGGCCCGGTCAGTCACCTTCGATCATTCCGCCTGCGGTGGTCAAACCGGCCGACGCCGACAACTCGCTCGGCGTAACGCTGGTCCGCGAGTCTGGTCGGTATGCCGCCGCACTGGAACAGAGCTTCGAACACAGCAGTCGGGCGCTGGTAGAAAGCTACGTCGAACTCGGTCGGGAAGTCCGGTGCGGCATCGTCGTCAGAGATGGCGAGCTTCTCTGCCTGCCGCTGGAGGAATATCGGGTGACGGGCATCCGCAACCACAGGGACAAAATTATTCGAAACAGTGCCGGCGCCCTCGAACTGGTCGCAAAGGAAAACCCTTCGGTCTGGATCGTCGATCCGGATGACCCGGTAACCGCGATTGTTCACGAAGCTGCCCGCCGCAGTCACGTCGCGCTCGGCTGCCGCGACTACAGTCTGTTCGACTTTCGCATCGACCCGGACGGAAAGGCCTGGTTTATAGAGGCTAGTCTCTACTGTTCGTTCGCCCGCCAGAGCGTGATATCTGTCATGGCTGCCGCAGCCGGGTTCCGGACGAGCGCCCTGCTCGGTCTGTTTCTGGCACCGGTCTGATCCGGGATCTCGGCGGCGGTCAGAGCTCGGAAGAACGCTCGGCGACGGTGGCGATCCGGTGGGTGATCTCGATTCCGCCAACCTTTAAGGTCCACGATCGCCGCGGGCACCCGCCCAGACTTCGGCCCGATCAGCGCCCGGTCAGCACGGTCTCGGCGCCGGGCTACGGGTAGATCGCGGGGTCGTGAAGAACAAGCCAGGCACTCACCACGAGGTGGATCCGTGGCTCATGAGTGAAACCGTCGATGATGGCGAGAGTGTGGCCGAGCTGTCGGGCTTCATGTTCAGGCAGAAGCTGACCCCGGCCCCGTTTGATCCGGCAAAGTTCGGCGCGTTTCCCTGAGTTCAACCGCCTCGCAAGGGCTTGCTTCAGTTCGCCTGCTGCACCCTGAACCAGACGCCGGGGCCGCCAGCCTTCCAGAAGGTCGCCGCAGAAGCGTTCAGCTTCCACGGTCGCGGCAGGTTTCCGTCAGTCCGCTGCAGGAACTGGGCGAAAAGGACGCTTGACGCCGGGCACTTCAGGTTACGGCCGACGGTGACGTAGTAAGGACCCTT
>JBBECI010000027.1:0-31869 GCA_040881895.1 Solirubrobacterales bacterium
CCCTCAGGAGAGGGGTGGCCGGAGAAGCCTGCTGACCTCATAACCTCGTCAGCAGGATTAGTACCTCTCCTCCCTCGCCAACGGCCCCCTCCCAGGGGCCGTTGGTATTGCAGGGCTTGATCGGGCGCAGGGTCTACTGTCGAAGCTGGCTCGGGTACACGACTACGGACTTCGGTGCTGATTTTGAAGGGCGGTAAGGCCAGCCCGCCTCGGCCAGCGAGACCGCCCGGAAGAGGATGCGCTGAGGAGAGGTAATGGTGCGGAATCGATAGGAATACCGAAAATGCCCTCTTCGGTCTGCTCGCAGTAATTCGACCGGCCGCCACAAACGACGATCGGGATCAAAGAACTCGATTGCCACAAGCTTGCCGGCGGCTGGCTGAGCGGCTCCCATCCCGGCAACCGTCCCCTGCATGGTGGTGCGGGCTCCGTTCCGCAACACCTCCGGAGTGATGCTCAGGGTGGTCTGGTCCCGGAAGGCCAATTTCAGCTGCTGGCTGGAAGCACGACCATTGAGGTCGGTGCCCTCGTAAAACACCCTCACATCCCTGCCTGGACCCGCTTTCAGCTCAACAGAGAACCTGCCTGTCACGTCAGAGAAGACCGTACTCCTGAGAACTTTGAGGAGAGAGCCAAAGCTGAAGCGTTGCTCCAGAATCAAGCCGGCGTCCGGGATGCCGGTTCCTCCCTGATCGCTGATCCGACCAGCAAGCTGGACCGGCTTCCCGTGAGCAAAGGTTGCGATCCCGGCATCCAGACTGCGATCGAGATGATGAAGACTGAGCTCCACCTCCCGCTTCAGCGGCAAACTCAGCACCATCGCTGAGCCGTCCTCGCGGGAAACACTTGATCCTGAGTTTCCGGCCCGGTCGGTTGCCGTCGCGCGCAGTTCATAAACACCCGCCGGAAGGTCATCAGATGGAATCCTGGCCCGGAGGGAATCACCTGCGAGTTCAGTTTCCAACTGGGTGAAGGCCCCTTCATCCGAAAGCCGCCTGATCCCGATCCTGCCGGAGTCCAGGCCGGAGAGGCTGTCGGAGACCTCGACTGAAACCAGTTCCGGAATCGCCAGATCCGGCTCCGGGGAAAACCTCAAGACTGGAGGCGTGACGTCAATCCTCACGGTGGCTGAATCCGGTGCCGCATGGCGCGCTCCGTTCGAAGCGAGCCGGCCATCGTTGACGTTGCCGGCCAGATCCATCGCCCAATAACGGACGGTGGTCGTTCCTTCGGTGACAACGGTGAAGCTGGCACGAGCTCCCGGACTCTCATACGGAAACTGGCCTGTCGGGGCAATTGCGACCATCGGGGTGCCGTCATCGATGCCCGGCCGGGCGACCATCCCGGAAAGCTCATCGCTCGCCTCGGCCAGCACAGTCACCGGGCGGTTCACCCATTCGGTTGGCACCCCGGAGATGGAAGTCTCGGGATCGGTCCGATCGACCCGGAGAAGGGCGCTGCCGGGACGAAGTGATGAGAGGCCGGCGCCAGATGCGGCGACGGCAGAGACCCAGTGGTTTCCCTCCAAGAGCCCGGTGATCATCACGGACCGGCTGTCGGGGCCACCGGTTGGTGTGAGCTCGGAAAGAGAGCAGAACCCGCTGGCGCACGGACGCGTCGGGCCGCTGTTGCTGACGGTGACCGCGTAACCGCCGATACCCGATGGACCACCCGACACCGCCCGCTTTACAGGCAGGCGCAGAGGCAGTTCGTCGTCCGAAATCCATCCGCCTGGGGCCTCCGGTTCAACATCGCCCGGGGGCGAATCGTCGAACCGGACTACGGTCGAAGCGGGAGCGCCGAGGTTGCCAGCCTTGTCCCTCAGGCGTACGTCTACCCGGTACTCCCCGGCGGCGGGAACCTCGACCGGCCCGAAGGACTGCGGGTCAGTGCCGGAAACAGACCCCTCGTCAACCAGGAATCCATCCTTGAGATCAATAACCCGGTACTCCGCAGAGACGACCGGTGACGCCTGACCCGACGGCGTCTGCCAGCTGAAATCGAAACCGTTTGTCGACCGCCAGCCACTACTGCCGGCCACCTCAAACCCGAGAGGGGCAAGCGGTGGGGTGTTGTCAATCAGCACGGTTCGCTGCCCTGTACAGGTTTGGTTGGCGGCCTCACGCGGAATTGCGAAGTCAGACACACAGAAGCGAAAACTGTTCAGGCCATCCCGAAATGGTGCTGCTGAGCTGTCAAGCGAACCGCGCCTCTCGACCATTCCCGGGCAAGGATTGAATGCCGTCACATAAGACCCGCGGTCGCCAGGGCAGCTCACACCTGGCAGACCAACGGTCAGTCCATTCACCTCGACTGTGGCCCGACTGACCCCGCTTCCCCGGTCAGTCGAGTCGATGCGGTATTCCGCCGGCCCACGCAGCCAGTCGGTCGGATGGCTGTGGTCCCAGATCCTGCCGGAGACTTCAAGGTCAGGTGGAAGAAAGTCACGGCTCTCAATCTCCATATCGTAAATCTCCAGATACGCCTTCGGTGTGTCTTCGTTGTTTTCGCAGCCACCGCTGCGCACACACCACAACCGGGCGATCACAATCGCTGGACGTGACTCCTCCCCTCTCCAGCGCGTCGTTCGGATCTGTCCGTCATGCGGCTGGCCCTCGTCGAGCACGGTCTGCCCTCCAGCACTACGGGGTCCAAACAGCTGCACCCTCATGCCACCGACGTCCCTGAGCCTGGCGCTGAAGGTAGTGCCTGTAATCCGGATGGAAGGATCGGGTGACCAGATGAACTGGCCACCACCAGAACCCTGTACTGGTCTCCCTGAGCGGTCCTGATAAATGCCGAGTTTCGTCGGCTCTCCCAGCTGGCAGCCCCTGACAACGTTGACCCGATCAAGCGTGTTGAGATTGAAATACCCACCTGAAAATCCTTCGAAGCTGGATCCAAGGCACTGCTTCACCGTGTAATCCCCAGCGACGGCTTTCGAGTTTGTCCCGATTACGGCCAGCGCCAGGAGCAGGACGACTGCCAACCTGAAAACTGACTGAAACGGAATGCTCATGGTCCAAACTCCCCGCCGCCACCGATCGGGACCCGTGGGGCCGAACTGCTCGTCGAAACCGTGGGCGCTGGAGGAGGTGCGCTGGCTGGAGCGGGTGTTCCACCAGCCTCCGCCGTGAACTCCTGTTCCACCGGAGTCGGGTCGGGGGCTGGTCCGGAGCCGGCCTCCTGCCCGTTACCCCTGGCCCCGTCAGAGGAGCCTGGTGACCGGCCAGCACCAGTTGCCGGCGCCTCCGCACCCTGGCTGGCCGGCTCCGGCCAGACTGAAGCGACCGGCTCGGGCTGGGCGGCTGGACGCTCGATCGCCACCGGGTTCTGTGGCCTGTCGGTGATCCCGGGTGTGGGCAACACTCCCGCAACACAGGCAGCAGCGCCGCCAGCAGTGCCGACGCAGATAGTTGCGATCTTCGCCAGAGCAGCGACCCCGACCCCTCGAGTACCACCTGATCCGGCAACCATCCCGAACGCCTGCTCGGGCTCCTTTCCGATGCCTTGAAACCTGATCTGAGCCGACAGTGCGAACTCCTGAACCCGCTCCCATAAAGAGTGGGAGCCAGGCACAACCGGTAACAGGGCGGCTGCTTTCGGTAGAGCTCTGAAGGCCCGCAGTGTCGCTCGGCACTGACCACAGGCAGCGAGGTGATTGCGGATCTCGATCAGTTCCCTGCCTTCGAGCTCACCGTCGCAGCAGGCCGAAAGCAGAGGTTCCAGCGCGGCGCATCTCTCACCAGTCTCGCTCTGACGAAAGACCGAGCGAAAACGGGCACGCCCCTCGGCCAGGCAGCGGTTGACCTTGGTTCGGGTCCAACCGTTCAGACTGGCGATTTCCGAGTAGCTGTAACCCTCCGCCAGCTGAGTGAGTGCCTTCAGTTCGTGAGGTTTCAGGGTCGCGAGCGCTTCACGGCTGCGGTCGATCAACTCACGTCCTTCAACCCTCTCCTCCGGCCCTGAACCCTGCCACGGGATCAAGTGGACCCAGTCCTCGTTCTGTTCGACTCGTTCCGCACCCGGTGGCCTGCCCAGCATCCGCTCGCGAGCCTTGCGGATGGCCAGTGCCTCGTGCTTGATGACCGTCCTTGCCCAGGGCAGAAGCTGCCGGGGGTCAGTGGTTGGCGCCTTCGACAGCAGAATTTCGATGCCACGCTGATAGGCATCCTCAGCATCTTCCTGACAGATTGAGAACCGCCGAGCGCTGCTCCTGAGAGCCGCGTCGTGGCTTCTGACCAGCTCAACCGCCGCACGCTTCCTGCCAGCAAGCGACTCTTCCCGGTCCGGTGTCGCCAGCCCATTCATCAATACATCGCTTTGACCGGGCGGGCCGGTCAACCGCGCATCTTGCGCTATCCCCATTTCAGGAACCCCCTGATTCCTCCGTATTTCCCTGATGTTTTTCTACCTGCTTCGTGGCGTTTTTTCCACCCCATCGGCTTGATGCGCGAACCTTCAGGGGATGTCCCCGTCTCTTTCCACAAAGTGAGCATTTGCAGGACTAAGCCCGCTCAGAGACGAAACTCTCCCCCCGCCAGAAGCAGGGCTTTCCCCGTAAAATGCGGGATCTTTGGCGGGGCAACGCCGTTTCGTATGAAAATCTGCAAATTCCAGACTTTTCCTGAAGGCAGACCTGCCGCAAGGCAGCAGGAACGACCTCTTCAAGGGTCGCTAGATTTGCCAGATGGCCAGTCGTGAAGAGATCGAAGCAGTCCTGCCGAAGCTGGGCCGTGGGGCCCGGATCAACCTGAAGCTGAAAGGGGGAGGTGAGGTTCTGGGGACGCTCTCCGGAGTGTTCGACGGGCTGGTCTATTTCGAGGAAGAAGAGACTGAGCCGGTCGACCTGGACCTGATCGACAACCTGCTGGTGAGGATCCACACCGAGGGGCCCGGCACCGACATCCTCGGGCAGCAGGGGTAGCAGGGGCAAAGCTCTCAAGACGCTCCAGCCGGCTGCTGCCTGGCTGCGGCGCTGCTACTCCCCGGCTGTCCCGGCGCCCTTTCGAAGCGGACTGTGCCGGCCACCGAGTCGAGCCGGGCCAGGAGCTGGAGCCAGATCAGCTGGCGGCGGTTGGCTCCGTAGGCAAGTGCCTCGGGGGTGAGCACGGCCGAGTTGGCGAGGATGTCCGGTGAGGTGTCTCCTCCGAAGACTCCGAGGTGGAGGTCGTCCGGGGCGAGTCCTTCGTTTTCCATGCCGGGTTCGACCATCGCCCGCCACAGGTTGACCAGCGGGACCTTCATCTCCCTGGAAACCTGCCAGATGATCCCGTTGGCTTCGTCGATCCTGTCGTCGCCGAACTCTCCGTTGGCGGTCGGGATCGGCATCGGCGGAAGGGTCGAGAGCACCGGCACGCTCCCCTCCTGCCGGACCCCCTTCACCACGTTCTCCAGGTGGCCCTTGTATTCATCCCCCAGAGGCAGGCCGATCAGGGCGTCGTTGGTGCCGATCGTGATCGTGGCGAAGCGCGGCCGGAGCAGGTCGAGTTCGCAGCTGAGCGGAGTCTGTGCCGGCTCGCATTCGTCCGAGGCCGGGATCGAACCGGAACCGTTCAGCTCCTCGACCGGGGTGATCAGCCACTCGGCCCAGACGCCGGAAACCGTCGCGGCGGACCACCTTGAGAACGAGTTCGCCGGCTCACAGTCGGGGAAGGTTTGGAGGCCGTCGAGCAACACGGCGGTGTAGCGCCGCTGTATTGCGGCGAGTCCGGGTTGCTCACCGAAGTCAACCGGGCGGCAACCGAGGCCGTAGAGGTTCTGGGCCCACTCGCTGTTCGAGTCGCCGACCTTGGCGAACACCCGGGCGCGAAGTCCGGCCTGGTTGGCAACGGCCACCTGCTGCTTCAGTTCTTTCCGGGCGACACCATCGAAGACCGGCAGGACTGGCGCCTCCATCCAGGCATCGGTCGGCTGGTCGGAGCCTGGCGTGGTCTGCAACTGCCCGGTCGCTTCCGCCGCACCGGGCGAGTCGGGTGACTCCGAAGACGACCCACAGGCGATCACCAGACACGACGCGAGGGTGAACGCCAGGACTGAAGCCGGGAGCCTGAAACCGGGTCTGCTCATGCCTCGAGAGCCTACCGGGGCGCCTTCGGCTCACAGCTGTCCTGAACGGGTAAAGAATTGTTGAACCTTCGCCTGGCCGTGACGCTGGCCGAAGCACTTTCCGGCTGATCCTGGCGCATTCTGTCCGGCGTGGACTGAGTCCCGAAAGGCGACTCAGCGTTGGAGCTTGTAAAGGTCCTGCCAGACATCGAGGTATGTGTGGGCGCGGTCGTGGCCCTGGCGCTCGGCCACTGCAGACTTGAAGTTGGAGTAGTCGATCCGGTCCGCGAGGTCAGAGGCTGCGGCGATCCAGTCTTCGCGGGTGACGTACACCCGAAAGCGGTAGTCAGAGTTGTGGGTTTCGATCACATCGGCGGAGTAGCCGGCGAGGGACTCGAGCTCGAACAGGTTCTCGAGATCACCGCGGACCCGGGCGCGAACACACAGGTACCCGGCGCGATCGCCCTTGTCCACCACTGAAAAGAAACCACGGTCAGTAACCAGCCACATACAGAGCCCCTCTTTCATCCGACAGCCGCCGCGAGGCTTCCGCGACCCACAGGCATCGAGTCGGCGCCGGGCACCGGTTTCTGACAGCAAAGTGCCGGAGCGCTCCGGTAAGGGTCTGAAGCAGGAGGTGTCGAATAGCATCCTCGGCCATGACCACCTGCGTAGTCACCGGCGGTGCCGGATTTGTCGGATCTCATCTCTGCGATCTCCTGCTCGAAAAGGGGTACTCGGTGGTCTGTATCGACAACCTCGACACCGGATCACTCGAGAACATCAGGCACATCCGCTCGGAACACTTCCGGTTCGTCAATCACGACATCACCGAGGAAGTCGAGGTCGAAGGAGAGGTGGATTTCGTTTACCACCTGGCCTCACCAGCCAGCCCGATCGACTACGCGCGCCTGCCACTCCAGACCCTCAAAGTCGGTGCGCAGGGCACCTGGCACATGCTCGGCGTGGCCAAGTTCAAGCGGGCCCGCTTCCTGCTCGCTTCCACCTCTGAGGTTTACGGTGACCCCCAGGTCCACCCGCAGGAGGAGAGCTACTGGGGTCATGTGAATCCGATCGGCCCCAGGGGTGTCTACGACGAAGCCAAGCGTTATGCCGAGGCGCTGACCATGGCCTACCACCGCCAGCAGGGTGTCGACACCTCAATCGTCAGGATCTTCAACACCTACGGCTCACGGATGCGCGCCCATGACGGACGGGCAATCCCGACCTTCCTGCGCCAGGCCGTTCAGGACCAGCCGCTCACCGTTTTCGGGGACGGCAGTCAGACCCGTTCGTTCTGCTTCGTTGACGATCTGGTCAGGGGGCTTGTCAGCCTGGCGGAATCCGAGGAGCATCTGCCGGTCAACATCGGCAATCCCGACGAATACACGCTGCTTCAACTGGCCAACGCGGTAATCGAGGCATCGTCCTCGAACTCGAAGATCGCCTTTGAACCGCTGCCGGTGGACGACCCCCAGATCCGCCAGCCGGACATAACCCGCGCCAGAGAGATCCTCGGGTGGGAGCCCGAGGTGACGCTGACTACCGGCCTCCGCAAGACAATTGAGCTTTCCGGTCACGACCGCCTGACCGGCTCAGGTAGCTGAGGCCGGTTCGAGGCAAAACTTGAACTCCGGCGAGCCAGACCGTTCGGTCAGTGGCCGACCCAGGCGAGTACTGATAACCGGGGCAAGTGGCTTCATCGGCCGCTCGGCCTTTAACGAATTCGAATCGCACGGTCATCAGGTCACCGGTACTTCTACCTCCGGTGAAGGTGGGCTGAGTGAGCTGGATCTCGAACAGCCGGGCCAGATCACGCGGACGCTGAAGCAGGCCCGGCCAGAGGTGATCGTCCACCTTGCCGGTATCCAGTCGGTTCGGGAATGTTCCGAACACCCGGCCCGGGCCTTCCGGGTGAACACGGGTGGTACGGCGACACTGCTCAGGGAGGCCGAGCGGCTGGTCCCCGGCGCGCACTTTCTCCTTGTTTCGACTGCCGCCGTGTACGGAAGGACCACCACAGCGGGAGATCCGGCCGGGAGCGAGCCGAGGCCGCTCTCGGAGTCTGATCCGGTGAGACCCGAATCCCCATACGGCGCCTCGAAGGCGGCGGCCGAGTATCTGGCCTTTGAAGTCGCATCACGCACCGGCATGCCTGTGACGATCGTGCGGCTGTTCAACCAGGTCGGGGCCGAGCAGCCGGCGGCCCAGGTGCCGGCCGGATTCGCCGCTGCGTTGGCACTTGCCGAAGCCTCAGGTCAGAGCCGTCTGGTTCTCGAGGTCGGCGACCCCGGCAAGGCCCGGGACTTCACAGACATCCGGGACACCGCCCGAGCCCTGCGGCTTATTTCCGAGCGACAGGTCACCGGCCGACTGAATGTCTGCAGCGGCGAAACTCGCTCTTTGGCCTGGATAATCGAGGGTCTGTCCGATTTGACGGAACTCAAAGTCGTAACCAGGCGCGTCCCGGAAAGGTCAAACCCCAACGATGTACCGACCGTAAGAGGTTCCGCGGAGAGGCTCGAGAGTGCGACCGGGTGGTCACCCCGGATTCCCATGGACGAAAGCCTCGCCGGCCTGCTGGAGAACCAGCGGGTGCAGCTTCGCCAGCCCTGAGCGTCCGATCGACCGCCGAACTGCCTCCCCGACCAGCCATCACCCCAAACAGCAAACACCGCCGATCGTCAACGGGCTCCGGTCAGCGGCCCCGTCCGATACCTGGCCCGGTACGCCAGCGATTCAGTTCGCGGAAATCGTCAATGCTGCTTGCCGGGCCGCTACTGACCTCAGAACGCCCTATGTCCTCGACTTCAAGCGATAACTCGGTTGCCTTGCCATCCTGCCCACCGGTCACCTTCCAGATGCCAGCTCCGGCCCGCGCGGAAACTGCCCGGGTTACTTCACCATCCTCAAACAGCAAGGCAGTCTGGTCGTCAGCGCCGTATCCGGAAGGTGCTCCGGCGGCGATTTCCGTGAGGAAGGTAGCGCGGCGCTCAGGATCACGGTGGTAATGGACGCAAAGGCTGCCGGGCAACAGACCGAGCCCGTCAGCCATGACCGGAGTTCCCGAAGAAGTGGTTATCCCACGTTCGAACCAGCACATCGCTCCGGCGCTCTGTCCACAAACCAGCACGCCGGCCTCAAGCGCCTCGCGAAGCAGTTCGAAAATCCCGTGCGCCCCCCAGACGGCGACAAGGTTCAGCAGGCTGCCACCGCCGATGTAGATCACATCCTGAGCGAGGAAGTAGGTCTCGAGGTCAACCGGTGAGTCACCAAGACGAAACAGGGAAAGGTCGGTAGCCTCAGCACCCCGGCTGCCGAAAGATCGGCGGAAGCGGGAAATCTGGTCGTCCGGGTCTCCACTGGCGGTCGGCAGAAGACAGACCCGTGGCGAGGCCGTGCCGGCGAGTTCGAGGATGAGATCGCAGAGCACCTCGTTGCCGTCGAGCCGATCGAACTCATGGCCTCCCATCAAGAGGAGTCTTGAAACCATGAAGTGACGCTACCTAAACGGCAAGTGCGGAGGGTACCGACCAGGCGTAGGAGGGCGGGGCTACCAGGGGCACATGCGCCGGTGACCCGAGGTGACGGGTCGCGATCTGGGTTGTCCGTATTTTGCCGCTGCGGTCGTCGATCCGGTAGGCACGGGCCTCCGGTCGAGATGCGACCACCTGGGCGAGCTCGGTGCCGGTGAAGTGAAGCGCCGCGCCGTCAGTAACACCGAATCCGACCGTTCTGCCCTCACCGGCAGGCGCCTCTTCCCCCTTGACCCCCGAGAGATATTTCTCGAACTGGCGGTGGCGGTCCGAGCCATGCTCGAAGTGAACCGAGTTCCCAAAAGGCAACATGCCAAGGCCGGTAACGAGGCTGGTCTCGTTCTGATATCCGGTAAACGCGTGCTCGAACCAGCAGAGCGAACCGGCGCTCAGGCCGCAGAGGACGATGCCGCGCTCCCAGGCCTCGTGAAGAATGTCGTCGATCCCGTGGGCACGCCAGACGGCGAGCATGTTGACCACGCTTCCACCACCGACGTAAATCAGGTCCTGGTCCAGCAGGTGGTCCCGGATGTTCCCGACTCCGCGCTCGCGCCTGAACAGCGAGATGTGCGAGGGAAAAGCGGTATCGCGAAAGGCGTTGTAGAACCTGACGATGTAGTGGTCCGCGTCCCCGCTGGCCGTCGGCAGAAAGCAGATCCGCGGACGGGCCTCGCCAGTGAGCGAGCACGTGAAGTCGTCAAGCAGTGGATTCCCCGATTCCATTGAAAAGCCACCGCCACCGAAAGCGACGATCTGTCGTTGCGTTTTCATCAAGGGATTCTCGACGTCCGGAGCGACGATCCGTTTGGACCGCCGTCGAATATTTCGCTGTCGGACCTCTTTGGTCAAAAGCGGCTCTGCCGGTGGACCACTTTCAAAACTGCAGAAGTCGAATCTGTGAACTTCTTTGTCTACAACATTGTTTCTATATTCGAAACGCGGGTAACTACGGCCCCGCCCCTGATTTACCCGCCGGACTGTGGATGTCCGGCCGGGTAGGGGCTCAACCGTTCCACCAACGAGGAGATTGAGATGAACACAGCAAACGCTACTACCGGGGGAGCCTTTGGCCGCAGCGCCAAAATGCTTCTTCTTGGCGCGATCGTCGCCATTTTCGGCGTGTTCGCAATGGCAGGACCGGCCAGGGCCGCGCCTGTAAGCATGGAACTGGATAACGGTCTGCTCAACCTTGGCTTCGCCTTCAGAGGTGCTGAGATCCTGCCGGCCCCAGCCGCCATTCCGGGGAACCCGGATGCCGACCCGCCCATCCCGCCAACTCCGTTGCCAGACCTCTGGGACGCAAGGGACACGACGGACACGACCAACCCGACGGCAGCTTTGCCAGTGGGTTGTCTGACTCCGGCCCTGCTGAACCTCACGACGTCTCCGCCTTCACCGGTCGGTCCTAACCCGGAAGCGCCGTGTAGCCCCAATCCCCTTATGGCGACCGTCACCGGAGACCTTGACGGTGGCGCGGTCACAGTCGAAGGTTCAGTTGACACTGGACTCGGAACTGTTCCCGGAGCCGATCCTCCGACCTCCTGGGGTCTGCCGAGCGGCTTCAGATTCCCGATCATGATCGTTCCGAACCCGCTGGATGGCAGCCCGGTTCCAGTTACGGTCGCGAGCACGGGCGACCTCACCGGCACCTACGACTCGACCACCGGTGCGCTGACCCTCGCGGGTCCCATCGAGGCCCGGGTTCTGGTTGGTCTGGCCACCAACCCGCTGGGTTCGTACTGCGCCCTTCCGCTCACCGGACTGACGCTGTCGACCACCAGCAATGACGACTACCCGGGTGTTCCGTTCACGAACGGCTTTGATGGCGAAGGTGCCCTCACCGGTACCTACAACATCACCGCTGACGCGACTTCAGTCGGTGGAGCCGACTGTGGCACCGTCAACTCGGTCAGCAAGGGATCAGGCAGTATCTGGCTCTTCAACGGCATCGCGGAACCACCGGTTTGCCCGGCGGACACAACCGGCATCCCGCCGGCCTGTGAGCCGATCCCGTGCCCGACCGGGTACTCCGGTAACGAGCCGAACTGCACGAAGCTCCAGGCCCTGATCGGTGGCGCGAGGGTTGCGGGGCCCCGGAATGCAAGACGCGCCCGGCCGGTCGTATTCAGGGTCGCCGTGCGGAACATCGGCACCGCGACTCTGACCAGTGGCCGGATCCTCGTCAGAAGCCGGGGGGTGCGAGTAGCCAGGCGGATCGCCGCCATCCCCGCCGGCCAGACAGGCGTAACAAGAGTCAGGCTGCGCTTCCCGAGAGTCGGTTGGCACCGGGTGGTCTTCCGGGTCACCAGCCAGGGTGCGGGCGGCAGGACCGTCGTGAAATACATCAAGTTCTGGCGCTAGCTCAGATTCAGATTCAGACAAAAGGGCGGCCTTCGGGTCGCCCTTCTTCGTGCATCCTCGCAGTCTGAGCCGAAAACATAGCTACAGGCTAAACCGCAACTTTCGCTGTTTTCTGCTGTTTTCAGACCGCGTGACGGAAATCACAGTATTGTTTCAACCGCCGCCACTCTTGGGAGAGATCTTGGGAGGGGGAGGAAAAATGTCGTATCAAACTCAAGGAGACATCATGTCCGCATCAACCGCTAGTACACGGGGAGGCTTTGGTCAGACGGCCAAGATGTTCTTCCTGGGCGCGATCATCGCCCTTTTCGGGATGCTCGCCATCGCAGGACCGGCCAAGGCCGCGCCTGTAAGCATGGATCTGACCAACGGTCAGCTCAACCTCGGCTTCGCTTTCAGAGGCGCTGAGGTTCTGCCAGCACCCGCCACAATCGGCGCAACTAACCTGCCGAACCTCTGGAACGCAAGGGACACGGTCAATGCGCAGAATCCTTTCTCGGCGCTGCCTGTCGGCTGTCTCACTCCGGGGTTGCTGGACATCACGGTCTCCCCACCGACTCCGGTTGGATCCAACCCGCTCCCGGCCTGCACCGGAAACCCGGCAGCGGCGACTGTCGCCGGTGAACTCGTCGGTAACGCGGTCACCATCACCGGATCACCTCAGCCGACTGCTAACGGTGGTCTCGGACCGGTTCCTCAGCCGACTGCCACTCCAGTTGGATGGGGTCTGCCGAACGGTTTCAGGTTCCCGATCATGGTGGTTCCGAACCCGCTGGATAATAGCCCGGTTCCGATTTCGATCGCGACCACGGGTGACCTCACCGGTACCTTCGACTCGGTCAGCGGAGCACTCAGCCTCGCGGGTCCGATTGAAGCCCGTGTTCTGACCGGCCTCTCATCCAACCCGCTGGGTTCGTACTGCGCCCTTCCGCTTACCGGACTGACGCTTTCGACCACCAGCAATGATGATTTCCCGGGTGTTCCGTTCAATAGCGCGGACGGGTTCGCTGGCGAAGGTGCCCTCACCGGTACCTACAACATCACCGCCGACGCGACCTCGTACGCCGGTGCCGACTGCGGCACCGTCAACTCGGTCAGCAAGGGATCAGGCAGCATCTGGGTCTCCAACGGCATTGATGAGCCGCCAGTGTGCCCCGATAACACGACCGGCATCCCGCCGGCCTGTGAGCCAATCCCGTGCCCGGCCGGATTCACCGGCAACGAGCCGGACTGTGTCCAGCTCGCAGCTCGCATTGGCACCGTCGCAGTGAGCGGCCCCGCCAGAGTGAAAAAGGGTGCGTCCGCCAGTTACAGGGTCACCATCAGGAACACCGGCAACACCGCAGCGACCGGCGTAAGGCTCGTCGCTTCGGGACGGGGCATCAGACTGAACTCCCCGATCGGCACGATCGCCGCGGGTGGCACCAGGACGGAGACCCTGAGGGTTCGCCCCAGGGTCATCGGCACGGTCAAGGCCACCTTCAGGGTGTCCTCGGCCAACGCTGGTAGCAGGAGCGCCATGAAGACGATCAAGGTCGTGAAGTAGAAGCAGCGAACCTCGCCGCCTGACGGCGAGAATCTGGAAAGAGGCGGCCTTCGGGCCGCCTCTTTTTGTTGCAGCGCCGGACAGCCCCTGTTTGACGATCCCAAATAGACTGACCGACAATGCGCGAGAAGAGCCCCGAAACCCACGAAGAGAAGCTTGAGTACCTGCGCGATCTGCGCGACCAGGCAATCAACTCGGCCTCCGAAGAGGCCATCGAAAAGCACCACGCCAAGGGCAAGCTGACTGCCCGCGAGCGGATCGACAAGCTGCTGGACCCGGGCTCCTTCGAGGAACTCGACACCTTCGTGCGCCACCGGACATACGAGTTCGAGATGCAAAAGCGCCGGCCCTGGGGCGACGCCGTGGTCACCGGCCACGGCACGATCGAGGGCCGAAAGGTGTTCGTCTTCTCGCAGGACTTCACCGTCTTCGGCGGCTCGCTCGGAGAGGTGATGGCCGAGAAGATGTGCAAGGTGATGGACCTCGCTGCCAAAGTCGGTGCCCCGGTGATCGGGCTCAACGACTCCGGTGGCGCCCGGATTCAGGAGGGGGTCGTATCACTGGGAGCCTACGGAGACGTATTCGTGCGCAACGTGCAGAGCTCCGGGGTGATCCCTCAGATAAGCGTGATCATGGGCCCCTGTGCCGGCGGCGCCGTGTACTCACCGGCGATGACCGACTTCATCTTCATGGTCAAGGAAACCTCACATATGTTCATCACCGGTCCGGAGGTGATCAAGACAGTCACTGGCGAGGAGGTCGAGTTCGAGGAGCTCGGCGGCGCGATGACTCACAACACCAAATCGGGTGTCGCCCACTTCGCCTCAGAAGATGAGGAGAGCTGTCTCGAGGACGTCCGCTACCTGATGAGCTTCCTGCCGCTCAACAACCTCGAGCAGCCGCCGTACTTCCCTCCGACCGACGACCCTGACCGCGAAGATCCGGAACTCGACAACTTCGTGCCCGACGATCCGAACAAGCCGTATGACATGCGCAAGGTCGTGGCGAAAATAGTCGATGACGGCGAGTTCTTCGAAGTGCACGAGCACTTCGCCAAGAACATCGTCTGCGGTTTCTCCCGCCTCGACGGCCACCCGGTCGGCGTGGTCGGAAACCAGCCCGCCTTCAAAGCCGGCGTACTCGACATCGAGTCCTCGGAGAAGGCCGCCCGCTTCGTTCGCACCTGCGACGCCTTCAACATCCCGATCCTCACCTTCACCGACGTACCCGGCTTCATGCCCGGAACCGATCAGGAATGGAACGGAATCATCCGGCGCGGCGCCAAGCTGCTGTATGCCTACACCGAAGCAACCGTGCCGAAGCTGACCGTGGTGACTCGCAAGGCTTACGGTGGCGCCTACGACGTGATGGCCTCCAAGCACATGCTCGCCGATTACAACATCGCCTGGCCGACTGCGGAGATCGCTGTCATGGGTCCCGAGGGAGCAGTCAACATCATTTACCGCAAAGACATCGCCGGCTCTCCCACTCCGGAGGAGCGGCGAGCGAACCTGATCGCTGACTACAAGGCCCATTTCGCCAACCCGTATTCCGCGGCCGAGCGGGGTTACATCGATGACGTGATCGAGCCGCGCCAGACCCGGCCCAAGCTGATCAAGGCGCTGCGCACCCTGGAGACCAAGCGCGTCGCCCAGCCCAGGCGCAAGCACGGCAACATCCCGCTCTAGGCAATGACCCGGATCTCAATCTCAGGCCCAGCAACAGCGTCCGAGGCAGCGGCAGTGAGCGCTGCCATCGAGCGCTTCCTCGGGGATACGACACTCGCCCCGGCACCCGCCGACGAAAGAATGAACCCCTGGCTGAAGGCTGCCCTGGCCGACGGGGTCAGTGCCAAGGAGTCCTTTGGTCCAGGCGACCCGGGTGACCTCTTTTAGGAAGAACGGTCACCAACTGCCCCTGAGCAGGTAAGAATGGGACAGACTCTAGTCACACCCTGCCGATCGGTGGGGAAATCCGAGGAGGAGAACATGGCAGTCGTAAAGATCATCGAGCTGGTCGGCAGTTCCAGGATTTCCACAGACGACGCAGCCCAGCAGGCACTGAAGCAGGCTCAGGATTCGCTGCGAAACATCCGCGCCGTGGACATCGTTTCTACCGGAATCCGCGGGGAGCACCTTGACGAGTACCGGGCCCATGTCCGGGTGGCTTTCCTGATCGAAGGCAAGGACGTCACCTGAGGCGAGCGCCACGGGTGGTGTTAGGATTTTTCGTTCATGGAAAGCTCAGTTGAAGACACTGACGACGGCCTCAAGCCGTTCGAATGCGATGCGGACGGTGCCGAGGCACTGATCGAATCCGGGGCCCGGCTGGTTGATGTGCGGACTGCTCATGAGTTCGATGCTGGCCGAATTCCTGATGCAGAGCGGATCGGACTGGAGGACCTGCCCGAGCGGCGCGGTGAACTTTCGAGTGACCGTCCGGTGCTGTTCTACTGCCGGATCGGCAATCGGTCACTGATGGCCGCGCAGGCGTTCTCCGAAGCAGGATTCGAGGCGACTTCTCTGGCGGGCGGACTTGATGCCTGGCTGGAGTCTGGTCGCAAGGTTGAACCCGAGGAAGGTTTTGTGGGCCAGCCAGGCGAGGCTGCGGCTATCCTTGAGACTCATTCCAGAGCCGCTTCGTCGTAAATACCTAAAATCCAGTCAGGTATTGGTACTTTGCTAGCATCTCTCTGACTGAAGCGGAAGCAACGCGCCAGCCTTCCAACCCGACCATCGGTCGATAAAAGTCCAGCAGGAGGAATCCGATGGAGCCGAACACGGCCCCGACAAAAGCCACGCCGAAGCAAAAACCCAAGCCGGGAGACAAGGGCGTCGAACAGGAGGAAGGCAAGGTCCAGAAGGGCAAGGGCAAACTCGGCTCACTCAACAACCCGGAGACCTACGACAACGTTCCGGGCCGCCTGATCCCGATACTCGAGAACGAGTTCAGTGACTTCGATAACGAAGCTGAACTTTTCCTTGATGGCAACACCCCGGAGCCGGAGTTCATCGGTTTCCGACTGAAGCAGGGTGTCTACGGCCAGCGCCAGCCCGGGGTCCAGATGGTCAGGGTCAAACTCCCATACGGGGGGATCACCCCCGACCAGATGGACGCATTCGCCGATGCCGTCGAGACATACGCGCCCCTGAAGAAGGGTCACATCACGACCCGCCAGAACATCCAGATCCACCATGTGCCACTTGACCAGATGTGCCACATGATCCGCGACCTGGCTCCAAGCGGGCTCTCGTCACGGGAAGGCTGTGGCAACACCGTCCGCAACGTCACCGGTGACCCGTGGGCCGGCGTTGCTGAAGACGAGATCTTCGACCCGACCACCTACGTCGGCGCGTACGTCCGCTACTTCGTGCGCCACCCGACGACCCAGCTGATGCCGCGAAAGATCAAGACGGCCTTCACCGGTTCCGATGCCGACCGGGCGATCACGGGAATCCACGACATCGCCTTCATCAGTCGAATCAGGGACGGCGTCAAGGGTTTCGAGGTTCGGGTCGGTGGCGGCACCTCGATCATGGCCCGCGTCGCACCCACTCTCTACGACTTTGTCGAAGCTGACAACGGCGACTTCCTCAAGGTGTCCGAGGCTGTCTTCCGGATTTTCGATCGGCAGTCCTGGCTGCGGGTGAACCGCGCCCGGGCTCGGATCAAGGTGCTGGTTGACAAGGTCGGAATCGAAGAGGTCCGGAACATGGTTGACGAGGAACTCGAGGGCGACTGGGTGAGCGAGCGTGATTTCACGATTGACCACATGCGGTTCGACCTCGACGAAGAGTCGCTTTTGCCGGGGCCGGTAGCCGCTACTGCCTCACCGAACGGGGACCGGTCCGATTTCGAGCGTTTCGTGGAAGCCAACGTCCAGCCTCAGCGACAGGAAGGCTTCAACACGGTTGAGGTCAAGATCGTTCGTGGGGATCTCACCCCGGAGCAGTTCCGCGGACTCGGGCAGATCATGCGCGAGCACACCGGCGGCTTCGCTCGCACGACGGTCCAGCAGAACCTCGTCCTTCGGTGGGTTCGTGACGACGCTCTCTACGAGGTGTGGAAGCGATTGGGCGAGCTCGACCTCGACGATGTCGGCCCACGCCGCATCACCGACGTGGTCAGCTGCCCCGGCACCGACAGCTGCAAGATGGGGATCACCAGTTCGATGGGCCTCAACCGCGCGGTCCAGGAAAAGGTCGAGCAGATGAACATCACCGATCCGCTCACCCGCCAGATCCACATCAAGATGAGCGGCTGCCCGAACGGATGCAGCCAGCATCACATCGCCAACATCGGCTTCTACGGCGCGTCGCTCAAGGTTGGCGGCCGGACGATGCCCGCCTATGTGCCGCATCTTGGCGGCAAGTACGTTGACGGCGAGGTGATTTTCGGCACCCGACTGAAGGCCAGGCTGCCCGCCCGACGCGTTCCCAAAGCAGTCGAGCGCTGGATCAGACTTTACGAAGCCGAGCGCGAGGACGGTGAGGTCTTCAACGATTTCGTCGAACGAGTCGGCACGGCCCGAATGGAGGAAGAGGTCAAGCCCCTGACCCTGCCGGCCGACTTCAGCCTTGACACCATGCAGGAATTCATCGACTGGAGCCGCTCCGATCCGTATCAGGTCGAACGCGGCGAGGGTGAGTGCGCGATCTGAGTCGATGATGGAATCAGGAGCCTCTACAACCAGCCTCAATGAATCCAGGACACGCTTCGACGAAGAAGCTGTGGCCGCGATGCTCGAGCCAAAAACGGCCGGTGAAGTCCTCGAATGGGCCTTCGGTGAGTTCGGCCAGGATATGTACATTGCCTGCTCGTTCCAGAAGACGAGCTCCGTCGTGATGCAGCTGGCAACCGCCATCAACCCGGCGGCCCGGTTCTTCTACCTGGATACCGACGTGCTTTTTCCTGAGACCTACGAGACTCGGGACCGGCTGGCGGAGCACTTCGGAGTCGAGTTTGAACGCTGGCACAACATCTCCCTCGAGGAGCAGGCGGGGCTCTACGGCGATCGTCTTTGGAAGACCGACCCCGACGCCTGCTGCGGCCTGCGAAAGGTCGAGCCGATGCGAAGGGCCCTCTCTACCGTAAACTGCTGGGTTTCCGGCATCCGCCGCGAGGATTCAGCCGCCCGGGCAAGTGCTCCGAAGTTCGCCTGGGACAAGCGATTCAGCCTCTGGAAGATCAATCCCCTGGCTGACTGGTCCGAGCGTGATGTCTGGAACCACCTGAATGAACACAACGTCCCCTACAACCCCCTCCATGATCAGGGCTACCCCTCGATCGGGTGCACCCATTGCACCCGTCCGGTGGCTCCCGGGCAGTCAGCCCGCGACGGCCGCTGGTCGGGCTCCGGCAAATCGGAGTGCGGAATCAACTGAGGACGCTGCCGGGACGGGGCCAAAGGTTTTCGCCCCGGAATTCGGTTCCGCACCATCACCTTCATCAAACGATTCCTGTTCGGTGCCCGAAATATTTTCGTACCTTCCCTATCAACAAACACTTAAAATGGATGAGCTGAATAAATGAGCGAATTAAATCTGACCCTTTCCGAACGCCAGACTGCCGACTTCGAAATGATCGGCAACGGTGGCTTTGCCCCCCTGACCGGCTTCCAGGGTTCCGAGGACTGGCGCAACATCTGCGGCCAGATGCGAACCGCCGAAGGCGATTACTGGCCCATCCCGATCACCCTTCCCACTGATCTCGAATGCGAGGTCGGTGACGTGGTTTCGCTTTCTTCCGATGAAGGCAAACCCCTTGGTCGGATCAACGTGAACGAAGTTTTTGATCGTGACGTCAAACACGAGGCAGAGACCGTCTACGGCACGACCGACGAAAACCACCCCGGCGTAGCGGCGATCTACGAAGAGGGCAACCGCTGCATCGCCGGTCCGATCGAGGTGGACGCACTGCCGGATCACGAGGAGGCGTTCATGCGGCGCTACCTCACTCCGGCTGAGTCCAAGAAAGAGTTCGCCGAACGTGGATGGAAGAAGATCGTCGCCTTCCAGACCCGCAACCCGATCCACCGGGCTCATGAGTACCTGACCAAGGCTGCCCTGGAGACCTGCGACGGGCTTTTCATCCACCCGCTGATCGGCAAGACAAAGGCGGGTGATATCCCGGCCGACGTGCGCATGCGCTGTTATGAAGTCCTGATGGAGGACTACTACCCGAATGACCGCGTCGTCCTCGGGGTGAAGCCGGCCAAGATGCATTACGCCGGTCCTCGCGAAGCGGTGCTCCACGCGATCATCCGCCGCAACTACGGGGCGACCCACTTCATCGTTGGCCGCGACCACGCCGGTGCCGGTGACTACTACGGCACCTACGACGCGCAGCTGATTTTTGACACGATCGACACCGACGAACTCGGGATCGAGCCGTTGATGTTTGAGCACACTTTCTGGTGTCACAAATGTGAGGGGCTTGCCTCAGGCAAGACCTGCCCTCATGACGCCGATTCCCACCTGTTTCTTTCCGGCACCAAGGTCCGTGAAATGCTCGGCAACGGCGAAATGCCGCCACCCGAGTTCTCCCGGCCCGAGGTTGCCCAGATCCTGATCGACGCTTACAAGGAGGACAACTGAACATGTCAGAAGAACAAGGATTCACTCTCTGGTTCACCGGGCTCTCCGGAGCCGGCAAGACCACCATCTCCCACATCCTCGCTGAGGAACTCGACGCCCGTGGCTCGAAGCTCGAGATCCTCGACGGTGATGTGGTTCGCGAAAACCTCTCGAAGGGCCTCGGCTTCTCGAAGGAAGACCGCGACACCAACATCCGCCGGATCGCATTCGTGGCTGATCTGCTCTCCCGCAACGGCACCCCGGTGATCACCGCCGCGATCTCGCCCTACCGCTCGATCCGCGACGAAGCTCGCGAGATGATGGGTGACCGGTTCATTGAGGTCTACATCAAGGCCTCGGTCGACGCCTGCGCCGAACGGGATGTCAAGGGGCTCTATGCCAAGGCATTCTCCGGTGAGATCAAGGAGTTCACTGGCGTCTCGGACCCGTATGAGGAGCCGCTCAACGCCGAGGTCACCATCAACACAGAAGAGGAAGAACCGGCAGAGTCAGCCGCAAAGCTGATCGCCTACCTCGAAGAGCGCGATCTTATCCCGGCCGCCGTCAGCTCGTAACGGCCTCGCGGCGGGCATCAGTCCGGCCGCTGCTTCATCTTCCGGAGTCCGTCAGACGAAAACGAATTGCGAAAGGGCGGGCCGTGAGGCCCGCCTTTTCACTTTGCACCTTCAGCCAAACCCGGTCCGGGTGCCTCCGGATACTCAGGGGCGAGGCGGGACTTCCGGCTCTCCCAGTCCGTAAGTCTCGTAGGCGCCGAACCGGCTGAAGGTCTTGTGGGTCGGACCGTGGTAGTCCGAGGACGCAGTCGCGCTGATGCCAAGCTCTCGGGCGAGGCTCAGGAGGTGGGCAGTCTGCTCTTTTGAGTGGGGAGGGTAGTAGACCTCGATACCGCCGATGTCGAGAGCGCGGATCAGTCGCTCAACCTTCTCCGGGTCCTTGATGTCCCAGTAGGGGTGAGCGATCACCGGGACGCCGCCAGCCTCCCGAATCCTGGCGCAAGCTTCATTGGCGTCCGGCCAGGTACGGGATACAAACGCCTTGGCTCCGGGTACGAGGTACTCCTCAAAGAACGGGCCCATGTTGTTCGCTGCCCCGGCGGCATGAGCGATATGGGGCCGCCCGATTGCGTCTGCGGCGCCCGCCTCCCGGATCGCATCTTCAATCGTGATGTCAAAACCAAAACCGCGCAGGTTCTCGATGATCTGCCCGGCCCGCTCGCGGCGCTCCTGCTGGGCCCGGTCACAGGCAGGCTGCATCTTTTCCAGATCAATCCAGTACCCGCAGATGTGAAGATCCTCGGCGTACTCGTGGACAGAGGACATCTCGATGGCGGGCACTATTTCCACCCCCAGACGCTCACCGGCGGCAATCGCGTCGGGAACACCGGCTACTCCGTCGTGGTCGGTCAGGGCGAGGACCTCGACTCCGGCCTCGGCTGCCTTTTCAACCACCTCTGCTGGCGGGAGTTGGCCATCGGATACCGTGGAATGACTCTGGAGTTCAATCATCGGCCCAGAATATGCGACCAGCCAATGCTCCGGTCGGCGGGTACCGGGGCGCGAGGCGGGGGCTTTCCCGAATAGAATCGGCCAATGTTCAGCAAGGTTCTGATCGCCAACCGAGGCGAGATCGCAATCCGTGTGGCCCGCGCCCTGAAGGAGATGAACATCACTTCGGTGGCTGTCTACTCCGAGGCCGACCGCGAAGCGCCCCATGTCGAGGAATGCGACGAGGCATACCTGATCGGGCCGGCAGTGGCTTCGGAGAGCTACCTCTCGATCGAGAAGATCATCGGCGCAGCCAAGGAGTCGGGAGCCGACGCGGTCCACCCCGGCTACGGATTCCTTGCCGAGAACGCCGACTTCGCCCGCGCACTCGACGAAGCCGGGATCACCTTCATAGGGCCGCCCGCTTCAGCAATCGACGCGATGGGTTCGAAGACGATGGCCCGAGAGGTCATGGAGAAGGCTGGAGTTCCCATCGTGCCAGGGGCGACCGAGCCCGCGGCAGATGTTGATGAAGCCCGCAAACAGGCCGATGAGGCCGGCTACCCTGTCGCCTGCAAGGCGGTCGGTGGTGGTGGTGGCAAGGGTTTCCGCGTCGCGATGACCCCCGAAGACCTTCAGGAGGCCTATGAAGGCGCCTCTCGCGAAGGCGAGAAGTTTTTCTCGGACCCCCGTGTGTACGTCGAGCGTTACCTCGAAGATCCACGACATGTCGAAGTGCAGGTGCTCGCAGACAAGCACGGCAACGTCATCCATCTGGGTGAGCGCGACTGCTCGATCCAGCGACGCCACCAGAAACTGATCGAAGAGGCTCCCGGCCCCCATGTGGACGAAGAGATGCGCGAGCGGATCGGCAAGATCGCAACCGAAGCAGCACGGGCGGTTGGCTACTACTCGGCGGGAACCGTCGAGGGCATGCAGGTCGGGTCTGACTATTTCTTCCTCGAAATGAACACGCGGGTTCAGGTCGAGCACTGCGTGACCGAGATGATCACCGGGATCGACATCGTGCGTGAGCAGATCCTGATTGCTGCCGGTGAGGAACTGAGCATCCGTCAGGAAGATGTTGAGATCAACGGCTGGGCGATCGAGTGCCGGATCAACGCCGAGAAGGCGGACAAGAACTTTTCACCGGCTCCCGGGCAGATCACCACTTACCGCGAGCCTTCGGGACCGGGCATCAGGGTGGACTCCGGCGTGATTGCCGGCTCGGAAGTGACTCCGATGTACGACCCGATGGTCGCCAAGCTGATCGTCTGGGACAAGGACCGCAAGATGGCAACCCGACGCATGCTGCGCGCGC
Organism: Solirubrobacterales bacterium; assembly: GCA_040881895.1. Lineage (GTDB taxonomy): Bacteria > Actinomycetota > Thermoleophilia > Solirubrobacterales > 70-9 > 67-14. Next base: position 22,893 of record JBBECI010000027.1, read on the forward strand.
TGGGCGAGTACAGGATCGGCGGTCTCTCCACCCTGATTCCCTTTCACAAAGCAATACTCGCAACCAAGCAGTGGGAGCGAGGTGAAACGTGCAAGGACCTGACCGAGGACAAGGAATGGCTGAAAACGACCGCACCTGAAGCGCCGGCTTCGAGCGATTCAGCTGAAGACGAGCCGGAGAAGGTCACTCGCGATTACCTGGTCGAGGTTTCCGGGAAGCGGTTCGACGTCAAAGTGATCGGCGAGGCGATCGGCGTGGTTGCCGGTGCTGCTGCCGGACCGGGCGGACCGCCCAAGCGAGAGCGTAAGTCCGGTGGTGGGGGAGGCTCGAACAAGGCTGAACTGGAGTCGCCACTTCAGGGATCGATTTTCAAGGTCAATGTCGAAAAGGGCGCCGAGGTGGCAGAAGGTGATCTGATCTGCGTAATCGAAGCGATGAAGATGGAAAACGAGATCACTGCCCATCGGGCTGGCAAAGTCACAGCGCTGGCGATTTCAGTCGGCGATGCGGTCGCAAGCGGCGATCACCTCGTGACTATCGAGTAGAACGGGTTCAGATTCCTCGTATCGGTCCTCAGGGAGAGGGCCACTGCGGAAGCGGTGCCTGACATCCGGCGCCGACACAGCCATCAACCACGGGCAGATGGGTCCTCATGTACTGCTTTACCTGGATGTACGCAGGTGAGTTGATCCGATTCCGGAGTTCCCAGGGATCACGGCTCATGTCGTACAACTCCTCTTCACCGCTCTCGTTGAAGCGGAAATACTTGTAAGGGCCGACCCTGAATCCTCGATAATCCAGAACTGGCGAGGCGGCAGACAGGCTCGCTTCGTCTGGTTCCAGCTCAGCCTGCAACCGGGCAAATGTGCTCCCTACCGGGCGTCTTGTCTCTCGTGAAGGGTCTCTCCAGAAGGGAATGAGTGTTCGGCCATCAACCGGCCAGTCGGCACTGGTGCCCGCGAGCTGAAGCAAGGTTGGTGCGATATCGATGTTGGCGACTAACTCACCCGAACGACCGCCACCGGGCACCCCTGGTCCGCGTACTGCCATTGCTACCTGTGAGGCTCCGTCGTAAGGCAGAAACTTGCCGTGATCAAATCGGTGTTCTCCGAGAAAGACGCCGTTGTCGGAGAGAAAGAAGATGTAGGTGTTTTCAAGCTTGCCGGTTTGACGAAGAGTCTCGATGATCGCGCCTACGCCGTCATCAATCGCCCTGAGAGAAGCCAGGTAACGAAGGTAGTAGTACTTGAGCCACTGGAACCTGATGAACCCCATCCGCTCTGGCGCCGAGTTCTGGATCACAGAGGACTTGTCCGACATGTCTGATTCGTTGAAGTTGGGTGGTCTCGCAACAGGAGTCCAGGCTGTCGAACCGACATGCCGGGTGGCCGGCTGCGGCCCGACTGGCGGACGGCCGTCCCCGTGTGGTCCCTCATAGTCGATCTGAAGGTAAAGCGACTCGCCGGAATTCCGGCGGATCTCTCTCACGGCAGCCCGGGTTATGACATCCGCCTGGTAGCGGCAGCCGTTCGCGTTTCCCTGCCTGAGCAGAGTCTCGACAGAGCACCGCTCGGGGTCAGTGCCGAGATTGGCGTTGTACATGGGGTTGCCGTAACCACCACGGGCGACTCCGTTGTCGTTCACCTGGTAGCCGTAATGGAGCGCTTGTGAAACATAGGACGTTGTAAACCAGTTGTCCCAGCCCGGCGGCACAGTGGTTTCGACTCTGTTCTCATCAACTTGCCAATAGCCGTTGATGAATTTTCCGAAGTGGGAGGTTCGGTAGCCGGCTTCCTGTAGCGCGACCGGGAGGTTGCTCTGGTTGGCCGGCAGATTCCGCCAGCCAGACCATCCACCACCCGAGCCAGAATTTTCCGTGAGGCCACTATTTTGCGGGTACTGCCCCGTGAGCAGAGAAGCTCTCGATGGCGCGCAGGTGGGAGTGGTGACGTAGTAGTCGGAGAACTCCGTGCCCCCCCGGAAGATCTCCCGGACGGTATTCGGCATGACGAGAGCCCTGCCACCCAGGTACTTCCTCAGAGTGGCCTTCGCCGTGCGGGCGTTCTGATCGTCGGTCTGGATGATCACGAAGTTCGGTCTTGCCGCCTGAGCGAATCCTGGGGCAGCCGAGAGGGCGACCCCCACTAAAACTGGTGCCATCAGAAGATGCAGAGACTTGAAAAGATGATTCTTTGCGGGCACCAATGGCCGAACGATTGAAAAACAGGCGGCCACCCCTGTTGAAACCAAGCCTGTGAGCTTTTGGAAAAATCCATACATACTGCAGATTCCGTTCCCCTGGTTGGCACTGCTTTGCCCGCTGAAGCGTAACAAAGTGCTTTCAGTAATCAAATAGTGTCTGTTTGTGATGGGACCTGAAACTCCGCTCAGAATTGCTGGCCCATCCGATGTCAGCGTGGTGACCGGACTCATCGCCGAATTTCGTGACTTTCTCGAAGCTGAATCCCCTGCCACCGCGGAGATTGAGGCGGTCGTCTCCACTCTGGTTGACGACCGCCACACCGAATACCTGCTGGTCGGGGACCCTGAGGCCGGTTTCGCCCAGATCCGTTTCCGACTTTCGGTCTGGAGCGGCACCGAAGACGCCTGGCTGGAAGACCTTTTTGTCCGGGATACGGCCAGGGGTAGAGGTTTCGGGCGGATTCTGGTCAATGCGGCGGTAGAGAGAGCGCGTTCCCGAGGCTGCAGCCGGATCCAGCTCGAAACCAACCAGAACAACAGGAATGCGGTTGCCCTCTACGAAGCGGTTGGCTTTAGCGCGTGTCATCTGCCGGAGTTCTGGAAAGGTGCCCCCGACATCTGTTTCACGCGGGAAATCTGACTCGAAACCAGCTCCGATGGGTCAGACCGGCAGCAGGTGGGTCAACTCGGTCGCCGATATCTGTGTGTTGCCGGTGAGCAGCCTTAAACGATCCGCGACGCCGGGCCGACTCATCCTGAGCTGAAGATCGCCCCAACTGATCTGCTGAACTGAGCCGGGCTTTGGCCGGATCACGTTGACGTGGTTTTCAGCGAGGAACGGAGTACCCGCGGGGACGAGCCCGGTGCGGATCTCTCCGCGACCGACCGAACCAACCACCCGGTTCACCAGAAGGGCGGGACCTGTGAGCGCAGGTCGACCGGTCAGGTATGCCGGCCGTTTTCCTGACAGGCCCTGTCCTGCTGACCGGCTCTGGCGTTCACGAATCGGAGGCGGCGTGCTGTTGTGATCGTTCGTGGCGGGATCCAGCGCCAGCGTCCCGCCGCGAAGGTCCTTTGACCAAACCAGACGCACCGATCCCGGGAGGGCCTGATCACTCAGCGCATCCCTCTGCTGGTTCCAGACAACCGTGCCTGTGACGGCCTCATACCCAAGCTGCCAGAGGGTCTGGCGGCCCTCGAAACCAGCCTCGAGCTGCTGCGGATCACGGCTGAAAATAACCCTGCGAAAGCCAGCTTCACCGTCACGGTGCTCGAATACAAACGGCTGGGCGCTGCCTTGCGGGCTGCCCTTCTTCAGCACCAGAAGCTGGGCAGCAGTGTTGGCGCCTTCGAAGAGCCCGGTACCTTCGAGCAGGGTCAGACTGGTAATCAAAGCGTGGGCGACGAGATGTTCACGAAGGGCCTCGAAGTAAGCGCCGCTGTTCATCGAAGGCGGGACCACGTATGCGAGGCTGCCCTGCGGAGCAAGCAGATCCAGCCCGGCCTTGAAGAACAGCGCGAATACGTTGGCCCTGCCCGAGATCACCTCGCCAAAGCGCGCTTTCAGGCCCGGTGTGACGGGCACCTGAAAATAGGGTGGATTTCCGATCACCAGATCAAACTCTTTTTCGACTCCGTTCCCGGAGCCCGAAATGTCCGGTCGGCGGAGATCGTCCGTTTTGGCATCTGGATCCCCGAAATGCCTTGGCTCAAGCGCCGAACGTAGCTCCAGGGTGGCCGCCGGGACGAGTCTGGCCGCGGCTGAAAGCGCCGTCGGATCAATGTCCCAGCCGGTCAGGTCCACTTCGGGACAGCGCCGGGCAACGGCGGCGAGCAGCTCTCCCGTGCCGACTCCGGGATCGAGAACCCTCATGCCCGGCTCGAGCAAAACCCGGTCAACCAGTGCCTCTGCAACGGGCCTTGGGGTCAGATACTGCCCGCGGAGCTTCCTTTCAGCCAGCGGGGTTTCAGCCAGCCAACTGCGACTGATGGAGGACAGGTCGGCGTCTTCCGGTCGCGCCAAGCGCCCGGTGTCAGCTGCCGGCGCCGAGCTTCTTGACGGCCTCACGGAAGTTCTTGACCTCCAGCGACGGCCGCTTGCGTCCCGCGAGCTTCTCTCCATGGCGGTTGACCCAGATCACGGGTACCTTCATCTTCAGCAGCGGCGCCACATCAGTGTCGTAGTCACAGCCGATGTGGAGCCAGCCCTTCTTGCTGCCGAGTCGACGGGCGCATTCCTTGAAGTGTGTGTCATCGGGCTTGTAGCTACGGACCTGCTGGGCAGTCACAACGAGGTCGAGTTTTGTCCGCAGGTGACGACGGGAAATACCCAGCATCTTGTCGTCAATGTTGGAAATGATCCCGATCTCGAACTTCTTTCCGAGCCGGTCCATCGCGGCGTTGGATTCACGGAAAGGCAGCCAGTAAGCAACGCTGTCGGGGAGAAACTGGGCGCGCGATGGCTCCACCTCCCAACCGATTTCCCCGGCAACCTTGATGATCGTGCGGCGAAGAACCTCGGCGTAGAGTTCGTAAGAGCCAGCCATTATTTCGGCCTGAACCTCGAAGAACCTGGCAAGGAAAGCGTCCGAATCAAAGCTGAACCCGTCCTTCTCGGCCTCTTTCGCGCAAGCCTCGGAGATTCCCTTTTCCCAGTCAATCAGGGTTCCATAACAGTCGGTAGTAACCCAATTGATGTTTTTGAGGCTAGGAAGCGGCATGCGCGATCGCCATTATGTCGGATAGGGTGCCTGGTCGGCTTGCTCGTCCTCCAAAGGCTTCACGAAAAGACATGGATTTACTCGAATATCAGGGAAAAGAACTGTTCGCGCGCTACGGCCTGCCCGTTCCCGAAGGCATCCACGCGGCAACTCCAGAGGAGGCCGTCGCGGCCTCTGAAAAGCTCGGCTACCCGGTTGCCGTCAAGGCCCAGGTCCTGATCGGTGGCCGCGGCAAAGCCGGTGGTATCAAGATCGCCACCGACAAAACTGAGGCCCACGAGCACGCTGGTGACATCATCGGCATGGACATCGTCGGTCCGCATGGCGAGGGGCCTTTCAAGGTCCATGAACTCTGGGTGGAAGTTGGCTCCGAGATCGAGTCCGAGTACTACACCTCGGTAATCCTGGATCGCTCCGAAAAGAAGTTGCTGGTGATGCTCTCCCGCATGGGCGGGATGGATGTGGAAGCCATCGCCGAGTCTGATCCGGGCGCTTTGGTCAAGGAACACGTCGACCCGATCGAAGGCCTCGCCATCGAAGACGCCCGAGGCATAGTCGCCCGATCCGGAATCCCTCGCGAAGTGGCCGAGCAGGTGGCTTCAGTCCTGGTAAAGCTGGTCGAGGTCGCGCGCGCGGAAGACGCCACGCTGATAGAAGTGAACCCGCTGATCGTCAATGCCGCAGGCGAGGTGATCCTGCTCGACTCGAAGGTGACCATCGACGGCAACGCCCTCTACCGCCACCCGGAACTGAGTGAACTGAGCGACGGCGTCGCCGAAGACCCGCAGGAAGCGATGGCCAAAGAACGCGGGTTGACCTACGTCAAACTTGAAGGCGATATCGGGGTGCTTGGAAACGGCGCAGGGCTCTGTATGTCAACCCTTGACGTGGTCGCCCAGGCGGGCGGCAGTCCGGCCAATTTTCTGGATGCCGGCGGAGGATCCAAAGCCGACGCGATCGTTGACGCACTGGAGGTCATCACCTCGGACGAAAAGGTCAAAGCGATCCTGTTCAACATCTTTGGCGGAATCACCCGCTGCGATGAGGTCGCCAAAGGCATCATCGAGGCAACTGCCCGGATCGGACTGACGATGCCGATCGTCGTCCGGCTCGACGGCACCAACTCGGAAGAAGGCCTCGCCCTGCTTGATGAAGCCGGGATTGGGAACCTCCACCACGAATCGACAATGCTCGGCGCAGCAGAGAAGGTCGTTGAACTCGCCGCCGCAGGCAGGGAAAACAGCGCATGAGCATCATCATTGACGCCGATACGAAGCTGGTCATCTCCGGTCTGACCGGCCGGGAAGGCACCTTTCACGGTCTGCGCAATCGCGACTACGGGACTCAGGTGGTCGCCGGCGTCACCCCCGGGAAGGGCGGACAGGATGTCGAAGGCATCCCCGTTTACGACTCGATCGCAGAAAGCGTCACCGAAGCGGGCGCCAACACCTCAATGATCTTTGTCCCTGCCCGCTTCGCCGCAGCTTCGATCAACGAGGCGATCGACTCCGGTGTCGATACCGTCATCGCAATCACTGAAGGCATACCGGTCATGGACATGATGCCGACCTACTGGAGGGCCCGCGAGAAGGGTGTCCGGCTGATCGGCCCCAACTGCCCAGGAGTGCTTTCTCCCGGCAAAGCCAATGTCGGCATCATCCCGGCCCAGTTCTTTGACCCAGGACGGATCGGAGTCGTTTCCAAGTCCGGCACCCTGACCTACCAGATCGGAAACGAGCTGAAGCAGGCCGGGGAAGGCAACTCCTCAATTGTCGGTATCGGCGGCGACCCGATCGTCGGCTCGGACTTCATCGACATCCTGACGCTCTACGAAAATGACCCCGAGACCGATCTGATCGTCATGGTGGGAGAGATCGGTGGCGACGCCGAGGAGCGTGCTGCGGACTTCATCGCGAAGAGCATCTCCAAGCCGGTGGTGGCATACATCGCCGGTTTTACCGCCCCTCCGGGCAAGCAGATGGGTCATGCCGGAGCGATCATTTCCGGTTCTTCCGGTACCGCTCAGGCCAAAAAGGAAGCCCTTGAAGCCAAGGGCGTGCGGGTTGGCAAAAGCCCGACCGAGGCTGCGGCGATCGCTGTGGAGACCCTGCGCAGCATCTGATGGCGGACCCGGACGAGTGCCGCGGGGGGAGTCCCGCTGCCAGTATCATCGCTGGTTCGAGCCCCCGTCCCTTGAGAGAGCAGGAAGCCAAGCGATGACCGAAGTGATCAGCTTTGCCCGAGGTGCCCCCAGTCCCGACCTGATCCCGGTCGAAGCAGTCCGTCTGGCAACCGCCAAGGCTCTTGAAGACGACTGGCGGCGGGCACTTTCCTACGGGGTGGGAATCGGTCACCCCGGTCTCTGCGCATGGATCGCCGAACGGCATGAACTGGACGACCCGGCGCAGGTTATGGTCACCAACGGCTCGCTCGAAGCTGGCGCAATGCTGTTCCGCCAGATGCTCTCCCCGGGCGACCGGGTGATCGTCGAACAGCCTTCCTACGACCGCACCCTGCTGCTGCTTGAGCAGTGTGGGGTCGAGTTCGTTCCAGTGGCCCTCGAATCGGACGGCATCGACGTGGATGCGGTCGAGCGGGCGCTGGCTGAGGGTCCGGTCAAGCTCGCCCACATCATCGCCAACTTCCACAACCCCGCCGGCTGCACGCTCTCCTTGGAAAAACGAGTCAGGCTGGTTGAGTTGGCGGCCGAACACGGCTTCACTATCTTCGAAGACGATCCGTACCGCGAGCTTCCGTTCGGAGAGGATCCACCTCCGACCATGCTCTCGCTGGACCAGGCCGACCGGGTAATCCACTCGTCATCATTTTCAAAGACGGTCAGCCCTGGAGTACGGGTTGGCTACCTCGCGGGTCCGAGAGCGTTGATTGCCGAGATGGCCGAGATGGCCAACGAGACCTACATTTCGCCAAACATGCTTTCCGGCTCGCTGGTACTGGAACTCTGCAGATCAGGTGCGCTCGACACCAACATCGCCGAGGTCAAGGTACGGCTGAAAGAGCGTCGAGACGCACTGATTTCCGCTCTTGGGGAACACCTGCCGAGCGCCCGCTTTGTGGTGCCGGGCGGCGGTTACTTCCTCTGGGCCGACCTCGGTGAGGGTATAAACACGGTAGATCTCGCAAAGAGAGCCAAGGAGGCGGGCGCTCCGTTCATCCCGGGAACCGACTTCATGCTCGAAGGCGGTCAGACCAACCTCAGATTCTCGTTTGCCTCGGTACCACCTGAGTTCATTGATGAAGGGCTCGCCAGAATCGCCTCCGTCCTCTGAAATGAACCTGGCGGAGTTGCTGGTATCGACGGTTGCCAGTCCAGGCTCAGTGGTGGCTCCGGGTCCGGGCTCAGCGGCCGTAGCGGTCTTCAGAGAGGACCAGCTGATCCGGCAGGGCTGCGCGCGGTGGCGGGGCCGGGTCGGCGCGGACGGTCACCGTCTCGGCGACAGTTCGGGTTACCTCGTGATCACCGTCAGCGGCGCTGACCACAACCTTCTCGTCGTCAGTTGAGGCGACCGTGCCCTCCAGACCTGGCTCGAGGCCGATGTCCTTGAGGTAGTGAAGCAGGCTCTCAGCTTCGTTTTCAAACCGCATCACGACGACCGAGGCGCCGACGTCCACGTCCGAAAGCGGTGCGCCCTGCTCGCGAACCCCGTCGATCGGGTGACCATGCGGACAGGTATTGGCGTCGCCGATCGCCGCCCTCATCCGCTCCTCGAGAACCGGTGACATGGCGTGCTCGAGTCGCTCGGCCTCCTCGTGGACCTCGTCCCAGGGGATCCCCAGAACATCGGTAAGAAAGCGCTCGATCATGCGGTGGCGACGAGTAATCTGCTCGGCTTCAATCCGGCCTTCGTCTGTCAGGTGGAGGATCTTGTCCTCATTGCGGGTCACATAACCGTCACGCTCGAGCCGCTTGATCATCTCGTGGACGGTGGGCGGGGAGAGCTGCATCGCGCGGGCGATGTTCGCCCCGGTGATCGGCAGGCCGGCCTCCATCAGCCAGAAGATCGTCTGCAGATATTCCTCTTCGGCAACGGTTG
>JBBECI010000028.1:0-31503 GCA_040881895.1 Solirubrobacterales bacterium
GTGACACCGTCAAGGATCGATGCGACCTGCGGTGGAGTGGCGACCTTCCCATGCTTAACCACGAAGATGTTCTCCCCGGAGCCTTCACAGACGAAGCCCCGTTCATCGAGGAGAATCGCTTCTTCGTACCCGGCGTTGGCCGATTCAGTCTTGGCGAGAATCGAGTTGAGGTATTGGCCAGAGGCTTTGGCGTGAGGAATCAGACCAGACGAAGAGATCCGGCGCCAGGAAGAGACCTTCGCTCTGATTCCGTTCTCCTTGCCCGCCTCGCCAAGGTAGGCGCCCCATGGCCAGACGGCAATCACCATCTCTACCGGCGCCGTCTTGGCGTAAAGACCCATCTCACCGTAACCCCTGAATGCCAGCGGTCGGATGTAGCAGTCACGAAGTCCGTTCCTGCGGATCAACTCACGCACCGCGGAGGTTATTTCGTCAGTTGTAAACGGCAGATCCAGAAAGTACATTCTGGCCGAGTCCGAAAGACGTTCGATGTGCTCCCGATGACGAAAAACGGCAGGGCCCTTCTCGCCGTCGTAGCAGCGAACACCTTCGAATACCCCGGTCCCGTAATGAAGCCCGTGGCTCAGGACATGGACCTGAGCCTCGTCCCAAGGTACGAATTTACCGTTCTGCCATATGAATTCAGCCTTTTCCACTTACCGCTCCTTCATCGATTCCGGTTGAAGCATGGTACGGGGCTTGCCATGGCTTCACGGAAATACTTTACCCGTCACATCACCTGTGACCTGACTGTCGGAGGGTCAGACAGGAACCCTGCGTAACACCGGCGCTTCAGCCGAGCGCTGACAGGACGGCATCGGTCACCTCATCTGTCCCTGCCTCCGCTTCACCAGCCGAGCCTGAGAAAAGGTCGGGAGTACGTAAACCCGACGCCAAGACGGCATCAACGGCCGCTTCAATCCGGTCGGCTGCCTCTGGCATTGCCAATCCGTAGCGCAACATCATCGCTGCGGAGAGCATTGTCGCCAACGGATTGGCCACACCCTGGCCAGCGATGTCTGGTGCTGATCCGTGGACTGGCTCGAAGAGCCCCGGTTCACCTTCCGCACCGATGCTGGCCGAGGGCAGCATCCCGAGCGAGCCTGTGAGCATCGCGGCCTCATCACTGAGGATGTCGCCAAACAGATTCTCGGTGACGATCACATCAAAATCGGTCGGCCTCGATACGAGTTGCATTGCCGTGTTGTCAACGAGCATGTGTTCAAGCTCCACGTCCGGGTAGTCCTCAGCCACGACTTTGACTGTCTCGCGCCATAGCCGCGAGGATTCGAGCACATTTGCTTTGTCCACCGAGGTTAGTCTGGGCCCCGCCTCACGGCCGACAGACCGTTGGCGGGCGGCCTCAAACGCGGCTCTGGTGATGCGCTCTATCTCAGGGACGGAGTAGGCGCATTCGTCGTAAGCAGTGCCACCATTGTCCGGGCGGCGTCCACTGTCCCCAAAGTAGATACCGCCGGTGAGTTCACGTACCACCAGCAGGTCGGTGCCGGAGATGCGTTCCTCCTTGAGCGGGCTCGATCCGATCAGAGCCGGCGAGGGTTTGACCGGACGCAGGTTCGCGTAGAGCCCGAGGGCCTTGCGAATGCCGAGCAGGCCCTGCTCGGGCCGCGGTGCCTGCGAATCCCTGGCAACTGCCTCATCCCATTTCGGACCCCCGACAGCACCTAGCAACACAGCGTCGGATGCTCTGCAGGCCTCAGTTACCTCATCGGTCAGAGCGATTCCATGTTCGTCGATTGAAACGCCACCGATCAGGTGTTCTTCGTACTCGAACGACCCGACTCGATCGAGCACTCTCCTCGTAGCAGCGACGATCTCTGGGCCGATTCCGTCTCCAGCCAGAACGACGATTCTTCGTATCTCACTCAACTTTTCAAATCTCCTTGATTTTTGGCCGCGGCCAGAGTCTTCTGGCGACGATGATCCATTGTCAGTTGGCGGTAAAGATCCGTTTGAAGCGAATCAGGAAAGGGAAGTCGTGACGGGTCCATAACTTCCGCCAGGTCCTGACTCAAAAGCCTCGATGTCCTTTTCACCCTGCAGGGTCAGGGCAATGTCGTCGAGGCCACCGAACAGACGTCGCTTGATCTCGGGATCAATCTCAAACGAGGCCTCGCCGCCTTCCCAGGAAACCTTCTGGTTTTCCAGATCAATTCGTCCTGAACCTGCTGCTGCCAGAGCAACGCATTCCGCCTCCTCCAGAACAACCGGCAGAAATCCGTTTTTGGTGCAGTTGGAGAAGAAAATGTCAGAGAAGGATGGTGCGACCACGGCGTCAAAGCCGAACTGCTGGAGCGCCCATACTGCGTGCTCACGAGATGATCCGGAACCGAAGTTGCGACCGGAGACGAGGATCGGATTTGGCTCCAGTTCGATCTCACCGTCCCGGATCCAGTCGTAGAAAAGAAATTCACCAAACCCGGTTCGCTCTACCCTCTTCAGAAACTGCTTGGGGATGATCTGATCTGTGTCGACGTCGCTGCGATCGAGCAGCGAAACCGGACCTTCAATGATGCTTACCGCTTCCATTTTTGATTCTCTTCTTTCGTTCCGTTGGATTTGAGGCCGAAAGAACGGCTCAGTTCCAGTTCCTGACATCGACGAAGTGACCTTCGATTGCCGCTGCGGTCGCCATGGTCGGGCTGACCAGATGCGTCCTCCCGCCCTTGCCCTGACGGCCCTCAAAGTTCCTGTTGGAGGTCGAGGCACAACGCTCGCCCTCGATAAGAATGTCCGGGTTCATCCCGAGACACATCGAACAGCCTGCTCCACGCCATTCGAATCCGGCATCTTCGAAGATCCTGTCGAGGCCCTCTTCCTCGGCCTGCTTCTTGACCATTGCCGAGCCGGGCACGACCATCGCCCGGATTGAGTCAGCTACGCGACGGCCCTTGATGGCGGCCGCGGCCTCACGCAGGTCTGAGATCCGGGAGTTGGTGCACGAGCCAATGAACACCCGCTCGGGACGGATCTCCTCAATCGGTGTACCTGCCGAAAGTCCCATGTACTGAAGCGCCCGCTCAGCCGACTCCCGCTTTGCCGCGTCTTCCATCTGTGAAGGATCCGGAACCTGGTCTGTGACCTGAACAACCATGCCGGGCGTAGTTCCCCAGGTGACCATCGGGGAGATCAGTGTGGCATCGATATCGACTTCATAGTCAAAGCTTGCGCCTTCATCAGTTGGCAGCTCCCTCCAACGCTCGATCGCCGCTTCAAAGTCCTCTGGAACGCCAGGCTTGCCGCGCATGTACTCGTAAGTTGTCTCATCCGGAGCGATCATGCCGGCCCTGCCTCCGCCCTCAATCGTCATGTTGCAGACCGTCAGACGCTCCTCCATTGTCAACGCCCGGATTGCCTCCCCCGCGTATTCGACCACGTACCCGGCCATTCCACCTGTGCCAAGCCTCCCGATCGTGGCCAGGATCAGGTCCTTGGAGGTGACGCCTGGACCGAGCCTTCCCGAGTAGTTGATCCTCATCGTCCTTGGCCGGCGCTGAACCAGCGTCTGGGTTGCCATTACGTGCTCGACCTCTGATGTTCCGATGCCGAAGGCGAGGGCGCCGAAGGCACCGTGAGTCGAGGTATGCGAATCGCCACAGACGATCGTCATACCTGGCTGGGTGAGTCCAAGTTCGGGGCCGATCACGTGAACGATTCCCTGAGTCTTGGAACCGAGACTGTAGACGGGCACACCGAAGTCGGCAGCATTCTGTTCCAGGGTCTCCACCTGCTTGCGAGAGAGCGTGTCAGCGATCAGCTTTGCCGTGGGCGTCCCGTCAGTAGGAACGTTGTGGTCCGCAGTCGCAATCGTCTTGTCCGGGCGACGCAACTCCCGGCCGGTCATCCTCAGTCCCTCAAAGGCCTGTGGCGAAGTGACTTCATGGACCAGATGGAGGTCAATGTAGATCAGTTCATCGCGAACCTCATGCTCTTCCCAGATTTTCTCGAACATCGTTTTCGGCATTAACCTCTCCTCTCAGCCGCGGCGAAGGCCTGCAGCAATGACGGCGATGAACCTGGTCGGCCCATCACTCCGATTCTCAAAACGGTGCGGCAGGTCAGCATCAAAGGTGACGCTGTCGCCGGGACCGAGCAGGTAATCCTCTTCTCCGAACACGAGTACCACCTGCCCCTCGGTAACGACTGTCGTCTCTCTGCTGCCTGGCTCGTGCATGGGTGTGTCTCCCGCCCCGCCTGTGCTGGTCCCAGGATCAAGAACGTGAGAGGAAACATCGGCCCGCAGCCCGGGAAGTGGCGGGGTCAGTTCCTCTATGCGATGCCCCCCGCGCTTGTGTGTACGGTGCTCGGAGGCGTGACTGACAACGACATGGGGTGCCTCATCGAGCCTGAGCAACTGTGACAGGCTGAGGTCCAGGCCCGAAGCTATCTTTGTCGCCACGTAAAGGGTGGGGCTCGTGGCACCACGCTCAACCTGAGAGAGCATCGTCGGGCTGACACCGCTGCGCTCGGAAAGATCCCTCAGCGAGAGCGCCATTGCCTCTCGAAGCGCTTTGATCCTGAGGCCGACTGTCGCGCTGTCGTTCAGGCCACCGGAAAGGTCCGACGTTCGGGACTCACCGAATACCGATGGAGAGGAAGGCTCGCTCTTGTCTTTGACTGCCTGGGACATGAATGTACGTTATCACGCACGTTTGTCTCCATGGTCTGTTCCAGCTAAGGGCCCGTGAGCTCGGCTGCTGCGTCCGACGTCGCCTCCTCTGCCTGCCGGATTGCGGCACCATCGAGCATGTTCGAAAGCGCGCGAACGTAGGCGCGGGCCGAGGCCTCGAGGATGTCTGTCGATACACCCTGACCAGACGCCGACTGACCTTCCGACCTGAGTACGACCGTCACTTGACCGAGTGCGTCATCGCCGCCGGTCACGGCAGCGACGTGGTACTCGCGCAGTTCAGCCTCAGTACCAGTGGCCTTCTGGATGGCGCCGAAGATCGCTTCGACCGGCCCGTCCCCGGTTGACTGCCCGGAAGCCACATCGCCTGACGGCATCCTCACGCCAACTTCGGCAGTCGGCTCTCGATCGGAACCTGCTTTGACGCTGTACGAGACGAGCTCATGGGTTTCCACCCTGTCTCTCATCTCTTCAGAAACGATTGCCTCCAGGTCGAGTGCCGTGACCTGCTTTTTCTTGTCTGCGATCTGCTTGAACCGCTTGAAAGCATTGTTCAGAGCTTCGCCATCGACGACGAAGCCGAGTTGCTCGAAAGCATCCTTCAGGGCGTGGCGGCCGGAGTGTTTCCCGAGCACGATCTGATTTGAATCCAGACCTACTTCGGTGGCATCCATGATCTCGAATGTCGAGCGTTCTTTGAGCACCCCATCCTGATGGATCCCTGATTCATGGGCGAAGGCGTTACGCCCCACAACGGCCTTGTTGGGCTGAACCACGTAGCCAGTCAGGCGAGAGACCATCCGGCTTGTCCGGGCAATCTCACGTGTGTTGATCCCCGTGCGAAAACCGTGGACATCCTCCCGGACCTTGATCAGCATCGCTATCTCCTCCAGCGAGCAGTTGCCGGCCCGCTCTCCGATACCGTTTACGGCGCATTCAACCTGTCGTGCCCCCGCCAGAAGACCTGCGTAGGAGTTTGCTACGGCGAGGCCGAGATCATCATGGCAGTGAACTGAGAGCTCCACCCCGCGCAGGACAGGGGCAAACCCGTAGAGCTTCTCGAAGTAGCTTGAGTACTCCTCAGGGGTCGTGTATCCGACAGTGTCGGGAATGTTGATGACGGTAGCTCCTTCTTCAACCGCGATTGCGCAGACCTCGGCAGTGAACTCGACATCGGCACGCGTCGCATCCATTGGCGAGAACTCAACGTCCTCACAGCAGGATCTGGCATGGGCAACTGCGGCCCGGGCACCTGCCTTGACATCCTCGCGGGTGTTCCTCATCTGATGCTCGATGTGGATATCCGAGGTCGAAATAAAGGTGTGGATCCGAGGATTTTCCGAGTCCCTTATTGCGTTCCAGGCTGCTTCTATGTCACCCTTCTGGGCGCGAGCGAGACCGCAGATCGTCGGACCTTCCACTTTGCGGGCGATCTGCTGGACTGCCTCAAAATCGCCAGGTGAAGTAATCGGAAAGCCTGCCTCGATTACATCGACACCCAGACGGGCGAGTTGCTGGGCGATCTCCACCTTTTCGGCGGTGTTCAGAGATATACCGGGTGACTGCTCGCCATCTCTGAGAGTCGTATCGAATATGTGGACGCGGTTCGCGTCGCCTTCGTTGACCGTCTTGCTGGTCATTGCGCTTCTCCTTCTGAATCTAATCGTGAATCAAATTTAGCTCGCGGCTAACGCGCCGCCCGGCGATCAATCCCCCCGAGGGGGGAGCAGAAGGAGAAGCAGTTTCGGGCTGGTGGAGAACCGGTTCATGACTGCGTCAAGGGTAGCGCACGACGGCAGGGTGATTCAAGCGATGACCAGTTCTAGAGTTCGATCGAATAACCGGCCGTGAACCCGTCGAGGCCTGCGATCGCGTCAACTGTTCCGGAAGAAACCGTGGCGTCACTGGCCACGACCATCACGGCCTGATCACTGTCCGACTCAGCCCCGACTGCGGCCGAGCCGATGTTCACTCCCTGCTCACCGAGTATGGATCCAACTCGCCCGATCATGCCTGGCTGGTCCGAATAGCGGAATACAGCCATGTGGTCAGCGAACGGGAGATAGAAACTCTCGCCCCAGATCGAGACGAGGTAAGGCGTGTTCCTGGGACCAACCGTGGTGCCACCGACCGAAACAGTCTCACCGTGGGAAGTAATTGATACCCGGATCAGATCCGTGAAGTCCTCGGCACCGGGTTCCTTGGTCACGTTGACCTCGATGCCACGCTCCTCAGCCATCTGTGGGGCATTGACGAGATTGACAGCCTCTGCGGTGTGGCCGGAAAGAAGGCCTGCCTGAACGGCAACCACGAGGAGCCGGGTGTCGTAGCCGGCGACTCCGCCACGGAAATCGACCTCGACCCGGTCAATGACTCCGGGAATCAGACCCGCGGCAACCTGACCAAGGGTCTGACAAAGCGGCACAAAGGGCGCCAGCGCCTCCATGACGGCGGGGCTGACCGAAGCAATATTGACAGCGTTGGTGACCACTCCGCCCGTCAGAGCGGCTGTCACCTGCTCGGCCGTATCAGTTCCTGCCCGATCCTGGGCCTCTGAGGTCGAAGCTCCCAGGTGTGGGGTCACGACCACGTCCGTACGGGAGAAGATCGGGTGATCGGTGAAGGGCTCTTCCGGGAATACATCAAGTGCAGCTCCCTTGACTTGGCCGGAATCAAGACCGGCACTCAGCGCCTCGAGGTCGATCAATTCTCCGCGGGCGCAGTTGACGATGCGCATGCCCGGCTTCATCGCTGCGATCGCTTCGGCATCGATCCAGTTCACGGTTTCCGGAGTCTTGGGCAGGTGGATGGTCAGCAGGTCAGACCGCTCGTAAAGCTCTTCCACGGAACTCACGCCCTCGACACCGAGATCCCTGAAGCGCTCCGCCGAGACGAACTTGTCAAAAGCCAGAACTTCCATCTCGAATGCCTGAGCCCGCTTGGCAACAAGCTGCCCGATCCGCCCGAAACCGATCACACCGAGTGTCTTGCCGTAGAGCTCAGATCCCTTGTAGAGCCCGCGGTCCCAGCGTCCTGCGACCAGTGACCCGTGAGCCTGCGGAACGTTGCGAAAGAGTGCCAAGGCCAGTGCGAGGGTGTGTTCAGCTGCTGCGACCGAGTTCGACTCGGGTGCGTTGGCGACGATTATTCCCCGCTTTGTCGCCGCGGGGATATCGACGTTGTCCACACCTGTGCCTGCGCGACCGATGACCTTCATACGGTCCGCTCGTTCGATCAGTTCGGAGGTCAGTTTGGTCGCCGACCGAATCAGGATTGCGTCGAACTCACCAATTCGCTCGGCCAGTTCCTTGTCATCCATATCGAAGCCGAGTTCGACCTCAAACTGCTCGCGCAGCAGATCGATGCCGGACTCGGCTATCTGTTCCTTGACCAGAACCTTCATTGCGAAACCCTTCCCAGAATGGCTGGCAGAAAATTCATGTGGTGACTTCAGCGTTCTCGATTACCCAGTCGATGCAGGACGTGAGTGCCTCGACATCGGAGGGCTCCACCGACGGAAACATCCCGACCCTCAACTGGTTGCGTCCCAGCTTTCGGTAGGGCTCGACGTCAACGATCCCGTTGGCACGAAGCGTTGCCGCAATGGCCGCAGCGTCGATCGAGTCTGAGAAGTCGATCGTTCCGACGACCAGAGAGCGCCGTGCTGGATCAGCAACGAAAGGAGTGGCAAACTCGCTGGCCTCGGCCCACCGGTACAGATGACTCGATGAAGCGGTCGTCCGCTCCACACAGAAATCGAGTCCACCCCCAGCCAGCATCCACTTGATCTGTTCGTCCAAAAGCATCAGGGTTGCGAGTGCCGGGGTGTTGTAGGTCTGGTTCTTACGGGAGTTGTCGAGAGCCGTCTTCAATGAGAGAAACGCTGGCTGCCACCTGTTCGACGAACCATCGAGCTCTTCGATTCGGGATACCGCAGCAGGACTGAGTGCAGCCAGCCAGATTCCACCATCAGCACCAAAGGCTTTCTGAGGAGCGAAGTAATAGACATCAGATTCCTCAATGTCGACCGGAAGGCCGCCTGCACCAGAAGTGGCGTCGATGACGACCAGAGATTCGCCGGCGCCCGCAGGCCGCTCCACCGGGACCATGACTCCGGTCGAGGTTTCATTATGTGCCCAGGCGATGGCGTCGACACCATCTCGGACCTCCGGAACCGGCGCCTCTCCCGGTTCGGCCTCGACCAGAATCGGGTCGGAAAGAAACGGGGCGCCCGCGGTGACGTCGGCAAACTTGCGCGAAAACTCGCCATAGGTCAGGTGAAGTGCACGGTCTCGCACCAGCCAGGCAGCCGCAGCGTCCCAGAAGGCAGTGGCACCTCCGTTACCGAGGGCGATCTCGTAACCATCGGGGAGCGAGAAGAGTTCGCCGAGTCCGTTCCGCACACCACCGACCACTTCCTTTACCGGCTTCTGCCGATGCGAAGTTCCCATCAGGTCGGACCGTTCGGCCAGCGAGCGCAGTGCCTCCGGTCGCACCTTTGATGGCCCACAGCCGAATCGGCCGTCGGCGGGCTTGAGGTCATCCGGGATCTTGGCTTCGTTGGTCATTTGGGTAAAAATCGTTTCCTTGAGGAGGTGCAGGTCATTTCTAGGTTAGTTGGCGGAGCAGGAGAACAGGCCTATCTCCGCTGCCCCTGAGCGGGACCACTTCTGGACCCCACCGTTGGGTTCAGAACTCAGTGTTGATCCAGGGCATCATCGAGCGCAGGTCCTTGCCGATAATTTCGACTTCGTGATCCTTGCCCTCTTCCCGCAGTCGCTGGAAGTTCTCACCACCGGACTGGTTCTCTGCGATCCATTCACGAGCAAATTCACCAGACTGGATTTCATTGAGGATCTGCTTCATCGCTGCCCTGGACTCGTCACCGATTACCCGTGGCCCCCTGGTCACGTCGCCGTACTCGGCGGTGTTCGAGATCGAGTAGCGCATGCCCTGAATCCCCTTCTCGTACATCAGGTCCACGATCAGCTTCAGTTCATGGAGGCATTCAAAGTAGGCAAGTCTAGGGTCGTACCCGGCATCAACGAGGGTGTCAAAGCCTGCCCTGACCAGTTCGGTGGCCCCACCGCAGAGCACGGCCTGCTCCCCGAAAAGATCGGTTTCACATTCGTCTTTGAAGGTCGTCTCGATAGTGCCCGCGCGTCCACCACCGACGCCAATTGCGTAAGCGAGGACCAAATCGTGAGCGCGGCCTGTGGCATCCTGCTCGATGGCCATGAGGCAGGGAACACCACTTCCTTCTTCGAACTGCCGGCGCACCATGTGGCCGGGCCCCTTCGGAGCGACCATGCCTACGTCTACGCCGGCGGGAGGAGAAATCTGGTCAAACCGGATCGCGAAGCCATGGGCGAACATCAAAAGGTTCCCTTCGGCGATACCGTCAGCAATGTCCGACTCCCAGATCTCAGCCTGCTTTTCATCAGGCAGAAGGATCATCACGATGTCTCCACGGTTCGCGGCATCGGCAATCGAAAGAACCTCGAGTCCGGCCGCTTCAGCCTGAGCCCGGCTGGATGAATCCTCACGCAGACCGACCACCACATCTACTCCGGAGTCCTTGAGATTCAACGCGTGGGCGTGACCCTGCGATCCAAAGCCCAAAATTGCAACGGTCTTGCCCTCGAGGTTCGAGAGATCTCCGTCCTTGTCATAGAAGATGTCTTGGCTGCTCATGGAACGGATGCTATGTGTCTGACCCCTTTTCATGTGGCCTGACCGGGCGCAGTCAGTGCAGGTCAGAGCGCCGGATCTTGCCGGAGGTTGTCCTGGGAAGCGACTCGACGAATTCAACGCGCTTTGGGACCTTGTATCCCGCCAGGCTCGCTGAGCAGAAAGTACGCAGCTCACCGGGAGAAACATCAGCCCCTTCGTTCAGAACGACAACGGCAGTAACGGCGGTCTGCCATTCCGGGTCGCTACGGCCGATAACGGCCGCCTCCCGAATGGCCGGATGTCTCAGCAGGATGTCCTCGACTTCTGCTGGGGCCACGTTCTCACCGCCGGTAATGATCATCTCGTCGGTCCGCCCCTCCACGTAGAGGAATCCTTCGTCATCTATCCGTCCGGTATCGCCGGTGTGAAGCCAGCCATCGGCATCGAGTGCTCCCGCCGAGACAGTCGGCCCCTGGACCAGGATCTCGCCTTCATGGATACGCAGATGTGAGGTCAGCAGGGGCCGGCCGACCGACCCGACCTTACGGCGGGCCTCCGCCACTTCAAGAGTTGTCACCTGCGAACAGGTTTCAGTCAGGCCATATGTCTGGATCACCGAGGCACCTCGGGAGAGTGCTTCCTCCAAAGCGCCTATAGGTACCGGGCCACCGCCAACAAGGATCGCACGTGGCTTTGAAAGATCCACATCGTCTTCCAGAAGACGGTTGAGCATGGTCGACACCAGCGAAATGACCGTCGCCCCTTCCTCTTCGATTGCCTGTGCCACGGCCGCGGTCTCAAACTCGTCCTGCAGGATGATGGCTGTCCCGTAAATGACCGACCGCATCACAATGGAAAGCCCTGAGATATGGCTTATGGGAAGAGCGCAGAGCCAGCGATCCGCAGGTTCCACTCCAATGTTGAAGGCGGAGCCCATCGCACTGAAGAGGTGGTTTCCGTAGGAAAGCGCAACGCTTTGAGGTGTTCCGGTGGATCCGCTGGTCAGAACCCGGCAGTGGGTGTCTGCCATGTCGTGCTCACCGAGCAAGGGCATGTCGGCCTCTGTCTGGGTGAGGCGGCCGGGATCGTCGAGATCCACCGTCACCCCACAGACCCGGATCGCCTCGTCGCGCTCGGCCGCCGAGAGTCTGGGGCTCAGGGGCAGTACGACCGCGCCAGTCTTGATCAGCGCATGAATCAGCACTACCTGGCGCCGACCCCCGCCCATTGTCACCGCTGCGGTTGTACCGCGACGCACACCGTGCGCAACGAGACGGCGGGCAGCGTGCTGAGCCTCCTCCTCAAGTTCAGCAAATGAGATGCCCTCACCCTCGCTGATCAGAGCGATGCGTTCGGGGCAAGTTCGTGCCCTCTGCTCCAGCCAGTTGTCGAGTTTCAAATGCCCTTCCCGCTCTTCCCCGGTTATCGTTGCTCAGACATTGTTGCGATCCGCGTCCTTTGCGGTCGCCATCTTCGAAATGGAGTCTCTGAATTGCCTGAACGCCACCGCAACGCGCCCTCCGAGGAATCGCTCTATGAGCCAATCAGCTGGCAGTCGGCTGGTGAGTTCAACGACATCCTTTATGAAAAGGCTGACGGAATTGCGAAGATCACGATCAACCGGCCCGAGGTCAGAAATGCATTCAGGCCGCAAACTCTGGCTGAGCTGAAAGATGCCTTCAATCGCGCAAGGGACGACCTTGATGTCGGTTCGGTCATATTCACCGGTGCCGGTACCGAAGCCTTCTGCTCCGGTGGGGACCAGCGGATTCGAGGGGACGACGGCTACATCGGTGATGACGACGTCGCCGATCAGGGAATCGGACGACTTGATGTCGGTGACCTCCACGTCCAGATCAGGAGACTGCCCAAACCTGTAATCGCGATGGTGGCCGGTTACGCGGTTGGCGGTGGTCACATCCTTCACCTGGTCTGCGATATGACAATTTCGGCAGACAATGGTCGCTTCGGGCAGACCGGTCCGAGGGTTGGCAGCTTCGATGGTGGCTTCGGGGCAAGCCTGCTGGCTCGGAATATCGGCGTAAAGCGGGCCAAGGAGTTCTGGTTTCTCTGTCGGCATTACACCGCTGAGGAAGCCCTTGAAATGGGCCTGGTCAATGCGGTGGTACCGGTTGAAGAACTTGAGCGCGAAACGGTCGCCTGGTGCCGGGAAATGGGTCACCTCTCCCCCCTTTCGCTTCGGCTTCTCAAGTCGAGCTTCAATGCTGAGGAAGACGGTCTCACAGGCATCCAGCAACTCTCCCATGACGCCACGCTTCTGTTCTACATGTCCGAAGAGGGGCAGGAGGGGCGCAACGCTTTCCGCGAAGGAAGAGCGCCAGACTTCAAAAGGTTTCCCAACCGACCATGAGGATCTGGATCAACGCGGCCCGCCCGCGTACGCTGCCGGCTGCGGTCGCGCCGGTGCTCGTCGGCACCGCTGCAGCTCTGACGGCCACAGGTGGCCTGCCACGCTGGGGTGGATTCGTTGCTGCCCTCATTGCCAGCATCCTGATTCAGATCGGAACCAACCTCGCAAACGACTACTCCGACGCCAAGCGGGGTGCTGACTCGACAGACCGGCTCGGGCCGGTTCGGATCACCTCAGCCGGGCTTGCCACTCCGAAACGGGTGCTGCATGCCACCTGGGCGGCGTTTGGACTGGCTGGGCTGATCGGCCTCTACCTCGCCTGGCTGGCGGGGCCAGTCATCCTTGTGGTTGGTGCGGTTTCGATTGCGGCCGGCGCCCTGTACACAGGCGGACCAAGGCCTTACGGCTACGCCGGCCTCGGTGAAGTCTTTGTGTTCCTTTTCTTTGGCCTGGTAGCGGTTAACGGCGCTTTCTACGTACAGCTGGAGACCCTCGGCTGGGGTGCTTTTGGTCTCTCCATCACGGTTGGCTTCCTTTCCACCGCGATCCTCGTTGTCAACAACGTTCGTGACATTGACAGCGACAGAAGGGCAGGAAAGAACACGCTCGCGGTGAGGATCGGGCGCCAGAAGACCCGCGCTGTCTACTGGGCCTGCCTCAACCTCGCCGCCGTCTCTCTGCTGCTCACGGTTCTGCTCACCAATGGATACACCGGTGCCGCGCTCGGCCTGCTGGCTATTCCGTTTGCGATTCGACCGGTGAGGGCAGTCCAGACGCGTACCGACGGTCCTTCGCTCAACAGGGCGCTTGCGGACACCGGTCTGATCCTTGGCATCTTCGCTGTCACTGCCTCTCTCGGACTGGTAATCACAAGCTGAAGGCCCTCGAAACCTTCGAGGTTGTTCCGTACGCCCTTCCGTTCCGGCGGCCTTACCTGACGGCACGGGGGCACCTCGAACGGCGCGAGATCGTACTGTTGAGAATTCGGACCAGTGAGGGGGCAACGGGCCTCGGTGAAGGAGTACCAATGTCGCTGCGAGGCGGTTCCTCACTGGTAGAGGTGGTTTCACAACTCGAGGCCTGGGGCGCCCGGGCAGTTTCAGGGAAAACCGATCCGGGTGGAATGTCCGGGCCTGCCCGAATTGCCGCCGCTACTGCTCTGGCAGACGCCGAGTCGAAGTTGCGCGGCGTTCCCCTTCACGAATTTCTGGCACCGGGCTCTTCTGACCAGCCGATTGTCTGTAACGCCACTCTCACCGCCGGGCCACCGGAGGATGTCATCAGACAGGCTGAATGGTGGGCGGAGGATGGATTTATGTCCTTCAAGCTGAAGCTTGGAGTCGGGGATGACCTGGCACAGGTCGCGGCCGTACGCGAGAGCCTTGGTGTCCAGGTGAAAATTCGTATTGATGCCAACGGGAGCTGGGATGCCAACGATGCTGCAGCCAAGCTGGCGGCACTCGAGCCTTTCGGGATTGAACTGGCTGAACAGCCAGTGGCCAGCCTCGACGACATGGCCCGGCTCAGAAAAACCAGCCCCGTACCTCTGGTGGCTGATGAGTCTGTCTTTTCCGTAGAGGGGGCCGAGGAGGCCCTTAAGCTCGCCGCATGCGATGCCATAACAGTCAAGCTGAGCAAGACAGGTTCACTCGACGCGTCTCTTGGTGGTCTCCTGCCGACCTACCTCTCCAGCGCTTTGGATGGGCCGGTCGGGATCGCAGCAGCAGCTCACGTGGCCCAGACGCTGCCGTCTAGTGAGGCATTCCCTGATCTGGCTCAGGGGCTGGCAACGTCGCGACTCTTCGCGACAACTGTGGCAGAAAAGGAAGCGGTCCTTAGTGGCCCCTTGCTTCGCCTGCCCGGCGGACCCGGACTTGGTGTGACAATTGACGAAAAGGCCTTGAACCGACACCGCCTTTAGGCTCTGCTCAGCTTGATCGACGCGAATACAAACACAGCCCTGTCTTCTGTCTTCGCCGAAGAGCTTGCCCGTTGCGGCGTAAAACTGGCCGTGGTGTCACCTGGCTCGCGGTCAACACCGCTGGCCATTGCCCTCTACCGCCAGGTCGGCATCGAGGTCAGAGTTGTGCTCGACGAGCGATCCGCCGGCTTCTTCGCGCTAGGCGCGGCAGCGTCCGGATCAGAACCTGTCGTCTTGCTCTGTACTTCTGGCACCGCAGCGGCCAACTACCACCCGGCTGTCGCCGAAGCTGATCTTTCCGCAGTGCCCCTGATCATCCTCACGGCAGACCGACCACCGGAACTCCGAGACATAGGTGCGGGACAAACCATTGATCAGATCAAGCTTTTCGGCAGTGCCGTCAGGTGGTTCAGCGAGGTTGGAACTCACGAAGCCGACGACTCCGGGCTCCTCCACCTGCGGGCGACCGCTTGCCGCGCATACTGGGAGGCCGCAGGGCAGCCCCGGCCCGGGCCTGTTCACCTGAATGTTGCCTTCAGGGATCCACTTGATCCCACACACGTGGCCGGGAGCGTAACCGCAACAGATCCCCTCGCGATCGAGGGTCGCCCCGAGCGTCCGCTGACCGCCGTCGCTCCCTTCCGGCCTTCTCCGAATGCCGACGAGATCGCACGCATCAACCATCTGGTGGCCTCCGCCCATCGGGTTCTGATCGTTGCCGGAAGGCAGGATGATCCTTCGCTGCGCCAGCCGGTCACGGACCTTGCCGCGCGAATCGGTGCCCCGATCCTGGCTGAGCCGACATCGCAGCTCCGACTCGGACCCCATGATCGGTCTCACCTGATTTCGGATTACGACAAAGTCGCAGGTCGGCTCCTGGCTGGAGATGAAAATCCGGATCTGTTGCCCGATCTGGTCATACGGATTGGCGAAACGCCGACCTCCAGGAACCTGAGAACCTGGCTGGCCGGGCTGGGAGATGTCAGCCAGATGGTGATCGACCCTTTTTTCGGTTGGTACGAGCCAAGCAGGATCGCCGAGTTGATTATTCGAGCCGGACCCTCCGAACTGCTCGATGTCATCGCCCCAAGCCATGACGGGGAATCGGCACGGAATTCCGAGCCAGGGCCGGTTGATCAGGCATACCTTTCGGACTGGATAGCGGCATCTGAAGGGACTGGATCACTAAAGGGTCAGGCTGCTCCAGGTCAGGGAAACGATGAAGATCGTGTCACGCCCGCCAACATTCACCGAGCACTCGGATCCTCCTACCGGGACGGAGACCTGGTTTACACAGCATCGAGCCTGGCCATCCGGGAACAGGAAACCTTTCTCCCCGGCAGTGACTTCGACGTGCTCTTCTTCTCAAACCGTGGCGCCAACGGAATCGATGGTGTAATCGCCTCAGGTATCGGGGCTGCCCATGCCACCGGACGCGCAACGACGATCGTCACCGGCGAACTCGGCTTCCAGCATGATCTGGGCAGCCTTGCCCTGCTCGGAGAATCACCGGTCCCCGTCCGAATCGTGATCATCAACGACAACGGTGGCAGGATCTTTTCCCGACTCCCTCAGAAGGCGAGCATGCCCGCCGATGAGTTCGAAGTGCTGATGAGTGCTCCCGGCAAGCTCGACATCAAGGCTGCAGCAGAGCTCTTTCGCAGTCCTTACCTGCGGATCTCCTCGGCGGCTGAGCTGCTGCCATCATTGGCATCCCAGCGCACCGGCCTGATCGAGGTTGTACTTGAGAGGGACTGAAAGGTAGCGATACCTACCTCCGCAACGTCTGCGAATCAGCCGCTGATCAGAGGAAGGAGCGCTCCCAGTTTCATCTCGGTTTCAGCCAGTTCCGCCGCCGGATCCGAGTCAGCAACGACTCCAACGCCCGCATAAAGATGGGCGTCACGATCCCGAAGCAATGCACTGCGAAGGGCTACACAGAACTCTCCGTCCCCGGAGCCGTCCATCCAGCCGACCGGACCCGCGTACCATCCGCGATCGAGCCCCTCAACTTCGTCCATAACCCTGCTGGCTTTTTTCCAGGGCTCTCCACCCACCGCCGGAGTCGGGTGAAGGATCCCGGCCAGTTCGATCGCCGTACGCGGCTGAGAGAGCTGGGCCACGACAGGAGTGGCGAGGTGCTGAATATTTGCCACCTTGACGATCTCGGGGTCATCAGCCGCTTCGACCCACACGCTCAGACGACTCAGCGCCTTGACGATCCCGGCGACAACAAGACTCTGCTCACCTCGGTCCTTGCTGCTGCTGAGCAATTTCTGAGCCAGATGGTCGTCAACGGCAGGATCCGAGCTTCGTCGGGTTGATCCTGCAAGACCTACCGTAGAAACACTCCGGCCGGCGCATCTCACCAGAAGCTCAGGACTGGCTCCAACGAAGGCCGCCTCGCGAGTTCCCACACAGAAGTTGAAGCAGCTCGGGAACCCTTCCCTGATTGCCGAGAAGATGGCTCCCGGATCATGAGCTGAACCCGCCCGCACCACCACTTCTCGAGCGAGCACGACCTTGTCTAGCTCACCACGATGGATCCGCTCGAGCGCAGTGGACACTGAATCCTCGAACTGGCCTGGAGTCCGCGTGCTCGCGATGATCGGGCGGTGAGAAGGATGCGGATCGATCATGGGCAGGTCCGCGTACCTCAACGAACTCATGCGCGAAGTAAGAATCTCCGAAATTGGTTCTGGGTCGGCACCATGTTCGACAACTGCGTTCAAGGTGATTGTGGTTCCAGACGGGTTCATGCTGAAGGAAATCTCGGGAAGAGTCATGGCCGCTGGTTTGAAAGACGACCACTCCGGTGATCTGGCTCCAGCATCGGAAAAGGCGAATCCTCCGACCCAGGTTGGACCCGTCAGCGCATTGTCAGGGGCACGATTGACCACTACGGCTTCCCCGGAAAGGTGCGCGCACTCGGCTGCGACCTCATGAAAGCGCCCCGAGCCGCGACTGACAACAGAGGCAGCCTCACCGAGCGCAGCGACCGCGACGCCGCGATCAGGCTGTTCCCAGCAGAACCAGGCATCGCTGGCCCGGCGTGATGCGAAAACAACGGCCGAAGGATCCTGACAGTCGACCGAAACCGTAACCGAGGCTACGGTTCGACCCTTTTTGTCCGCTGCCGCCTCAAGTGCCCCGCTGAGCAAAGAAGCGAGATCGGATGCGTCGAGGGTGAAGCCGGTCAATCGCCGCCGCGGGTGAGGGCGACTTCCCCAGTGCGCACCATCTCCAGCAGGCCGTGCGGTCGCAGCATACTTTCAAAGGCTTCAATCTTGTCGTGGGATCCTGTTACTTCGACGATCAGGGCGCGCCGCGAAACATCGACGATCTTGGCCCTGAATATCTCGGCGAACTGAACGATTTCAGCACGGTTCTCAATGGCCGCTGAAACCTTGAAGAGGGCCATCTCGCGAGCAACCGTTTCCTCCGGTTCCATATCGCGGATCTTGAGAACGTTGATCAACTTGTGAAGCTGCTTGGTCACCTGATCGATCGGGTGGACGGCACCGTCAAGGGTCAGTGTGATTCGGGAAATGTTGGCGTCATCAGTCGGACCGACAGCGAGGGTGTCGATGTTGAAACCGCGACGGGAAAAAAGGCCGGCAACGCGGGCAAGGACGCCCGGCCGGTTCTGAACCAGGATTGACAGCACATGTTTGCGTCCCGAGAGGGTCCGGGAGGCCTGGAGGTCTTCCAGCCTGACAAGTTCGCTTGCGCCCATCAGCCCACCATGTCCCGTGCGGCGCTACCGGCAGGAATCATCGGGTAGCAGTTCTCGCGCGGGCTGACTCGCACATCCAGCAGCGCCGGACCATCATGATCAAGTGTTGCCTGCATCATCTCGTCGAGGTCGGCACTGTCTTCACAGCGAAGGCCTTTGGCACCGAAAGCCTCTGAAAGCTTGACCCAGTCCGGGCTGGGGCCGTTTTCTACCCCGCTGTAGTTCCCGTCCCAGAAAAGTTCCTGCCACTGGCGGACCATTCCCATGAAGCCGTTGTTCATCAGGAAGACCTTGACCGGCACTTCCTCGTTGACAGCAGTTGCCAATTCCTGAATGTTCATGATCAGACTGCCGTCACCAGAAAGGCAGACGACCTGCTCTCCGGGGCAGGCAACCTTGGCACCGATAGCAGCGGGCAGGCCGTAACCCATCGTGCCGAGCCCGCCGGAGTTGATCCAGCGACGCGGCTTGTTGAATCCGTAGTACTGCGCAGTCCACATCTGGTGTTGACCAACGTCGGAAGTAATGATCGCGTCGCCACCAGTAACCCGGTGCATGGCCTGAATCATCGCCTGAGGCTTGATCTCACCCTCGCTGCCCGGCTCGTATGTCAGGGGGTACTCATCCTGCCAGGCCCTGATCCGGCTCCACCAGCCATCAAGCCTGGAGGCGTCGGTCTGAAGGGCTTGATATTCCCGAGTAAGTTTGGGCAGCACCTTCCCGACATCACCGACAATCGGGATGTGGGCCGGGACGTTCTTCGAAATCTCAGCCGGATCAATGTCTATGTGGATGAACTTGGCGTTCGGAGCGAACTCCGAGAGCTTGCCGGTGATCCGGTCATCGAAGCGGGAGCCGACAGCGATAATCAAATCGGCTTCGTCCATTGAATAATTCGCGGCTCGCGTCCCATGCATCCCGAGCATGCCAAGCCAGTTGGCGTCATTCGCTGGAAACGCTCCGAGGCCCATCAATGTTGAAGTGACTGGAAAGCCTGTCGCGGCAGCGAGTTCGCGCAGGTCCGTCGAAGCTTCAGCTTTGATCACACCGCCCCCGGTGTAGAACACCGGACGCTTTGAGTTAGCCATGGCCTTTGCTGCGATCCTGATCTGCTTCGAGTTGCCCTCGGTATTCGGGCGGTATCCCGGGAGTTCAATCGGTGAAGTTGGAGGCGCGTAAGAGATTTCCTCCTTCGAAAGGTCCTGAGGTACGTCAACCAGAACCGGGCCAGGCCGACCAGTCGAAGCGATATGGAATGCCTCATGAATCGCAACGGGTATCTGAGAGGCGTCTGAAATCATCACCGAGTGTTTGACGATCGGAAGTGTGATGCCGACGATGTCGGCTTCCTGAAAGCCATCGGTACCGATCAGATCGGTTCGAACCTGCCCGGTCACGAAGACGACCGGGACTGAATCCATCATTGCGTCAGCTATCGCAGTCACCAGATTGGTCGCCCCGGGACCCGAAGTGCCGAAGGCCACGCCGGTACGCCCCGATGCCCAGGCATAACCTTCGGCTGCGTGCCCTGCGGCCTGTTCATGTCGAGCTTGAACATGGCGCAGATCGGCGCCTACGAGGGCATCATATGTGGGCAGATTGGCACCACCCGGGATACCGAAGATGTGATCCACGCCCTCAGCAAGAAGAGCCTCCATCATTGCGTCTGCAGCTCTCATCAGACTACTAACCCTAGCAGCGAGGTCAGGTTTTCTGACCGACTGAAAGGGTGCCGCCCTCGAGCTCGCCCGGGTTCCACTTCGTGCGAGGGGTAAGCGCCCGCAAAATAACCCGGTCTTTGTGCGAGTTGATCGCTCCTATGAGTGAATGGACCAGCTCTTCTCCGAGGGGGTGTGGCTCAAGACCGAGGTCCAGCAACTTCTGGTTGCTGGCGTTGTAATAGTGCTGCTCAAGTTCAACC
Source organism: Solirubrobacterales bacterium (assembly GCA_040881895.1). Classification (GTDB taxonomy): domain Bacteria; phylum Actinomycetota; class Thermoleophilia; order Solirubrobacterales; family 70-9; genus 67-14. The sequence goes on from JBBECI010000028.1 coordinate 20,274, forward strand.
CGCGGATTCGGGAATGTTTCGATCTCGATGTCGTAACCAAGTTCACCGCCGCAGCGCTGGACCAGTTCAGCCAGTTCAGAGACGGAAAACTGTTCCGTGAACTGGTTGAAGACCCGGAATTCTCCGCGATCCGCCGGATTAAGAGCCGCCAGCTCGACGCAACGGAGGGTGTCCTTGATGTTCAGATAACCGCGCGTCTGACCTCCCCCGCCATAGACAGTCAAAGGATGCCCGACGACCGCCTGTACACAGAACCGGTTGAGTACCGTGCCGAACGTTTCGTCGTAATCAAACCTGGTGGCGAGTCTTGGATCAAGTGCCGTTTCGTCGGTCTCGATTCCGTATACGACGCCCTGATTGAGGTCTGTCGCGCGCAACCCCCAGATCCGGGTTGCGAAATGGATATTCGTCGAATCATGGACCTTGGAGCAGTGGTAAAGCGAACCAGGCAGCTTCGGGAAGGGAAGCGTGTCCTTGCGCCCGTTGTGCTCAATTTCTATGTAGCCCTCTTCGATATCAATATTCGGGGTGCCGTACTCACCCATGGTGCCCAGTTTGATCAGGTGGGCATCGGGCACATAAGTCTGCATCGAGAAAAGAAGGTTCAGGGTGCCGATTACGTTGGTCTGCTGGGTTTCCACAGCGGTCTGACGGGAACGCATCGAATACGGGGCCGAAGGCTGCTGGCCGTAATGCACGATGACTTCGGGAAGGAATTCGGCTACTACTTCATCCAGAAACTCAGCATCTTCAACCGAACCAATTCTGCATTCGATGGTCTTGCCGGAGATTTCCCGCCAGGCCTCGATCCGGTCGACTAGAGGGTGGATCAGCGTCAGCGAGTCAGTTGACTGCTCGAGGTGCCAGCGCCGCCGGGCAAAGTTATCGACCACAGCAACCTCGTGACCGCGGGCGGAGAAACGCATCGCCGTGGGCCAACCGAGGTAGCCATCGCCACCGAGGATAAGAATTCTCATTAGTACGGTGAGGATACCGGAAGCGCGGTCGTTCTAGGATCGCCTGCATGCGGCTGCTCGTGCTTATGCTGATCTTTCTGGCCGGGCTCGGGCTTCGACTCGATGCTGCGTGGCATGGATCCGAAATGAATATGCCTGACTCCGCCGCATATGAACGCATCGCCCGTGGTCTCGAAAGGGACGGTGAATTTGAACAGGTTGGGCCAGGTACACCGCCCCAGGCCCAACAGGCAAGCAACTACTCCCCCGGCCTTCCCTTGCTGGTCGGCGGGATCTTCTCCATTGCCGGTGAGAACGTTCGACTTGCCCGCTTGCTCCTGGCGCTGATTTCGGCCCTCTCGATCCCCTTGACCTACCTGCTCGGCCTCCGCCTGCAGGGCTTGACCGCAGGCCTGGCCGGCGCCGCGATCGTTGCTTTCTATCCCACGCTTATCGGCGACGCTGGGATGCTTTTGACTGAGCCCCTGGCTGGAACTCTGCTAATCGGCGCTGTCTTGTTGCTGTTGCGTGCGAAGGACGGGGATCGACTTGCCGCCTGGGTTCTTCCTGGCCTGCTCTTTGGCCTGACCGCAATGGTCAGACCGGAATACCTCGGAATCACCTTCCTGCTTTCCCTGATGCTTCTGATCTTCGGCGTTACGAAGGAGCGCAGCTTCCGGCCCCTGGCTCCGGTGGCAGTGATGTTGCTTTCTGCTTTGCTGGTGATCGCTCCGTGGACCGCTCGCAACTTTGTCGAGATGGGGCGGCTGGTTCCAATTTCGACTGGCGGCGGTCAGACACTTTTCGCCGGGAGCTATGTCCCTTCCGGCGGAGACCCTCAGAAAGTGGTGCCGCATCTGCTCGATTCCCGGCCGATGCTCGCCTCCGCAGTCGCAGAGGCAACCGGAAAGGATCCTCAAACGGTGCCACCGGACCGGGTCTTCTCCATCATGGCCGCGCAGACCTACCCGGGGATGGACAGTGATGCCGCCCTCGCCCTCATGGGGCGCCAGCAGTACCTCCATGAACTGAAACGAAATCCGCTGGAATTCACTGCCTTCATCTTCAACAAAGCCCAGCGAATCTGGTGGCGTGGCAGGGCCACACTGACTGACCAGATACCGGGCAAGCTGGTGCATTGGATGATCGTCGCGCTGGCGCTGGCTGGTCTGGTGAGTCTGGCGCGACGCCGGCCATTTGAGTTCATGGTCATTACCTTACTTTTTGTCGCAGCCACCCTCGTGGGCGTTATCTTCGTCGCTTCGCCACGCCGGGCACTTGTTCTTTGGCCGATCGTTTCAAGCCTGAGTGGAGTCGGTCTTGCTCTGGCAGGCTCGTTGCTTATCCGCACTCGCTGAAGCCGCAGGCGCACGGTTGCCATACCCTGATCTGTTCTCATGCCTACGTTTGCGAAATCTGCGCAGACCCGCTTCGCCGCGATGCTGACCAAGCACGGGCGGACGACGGTCATACTTTTGGCCATCATCATGGCGCTCGGCTTCGGACTGCGGATGGACAAGGTGATCAACCCCCTTTCCGACCCGGGTGACGACGCATTCGCATACCGGGCTCTGGCCGAGTCACTTTACGAAGAAGGCACTTACGGCGGGTCAGATTTCAACACTCCCAGCGACTGGTCCCCGGGAGCGCCTTTGCTCTACGCGGGCACTTATTACTTGACCGGGGGTGTAAGAGACGGGGTTGGGCGAGGTGCTCAGGCCTTGCTTGGAACCGCAGCAATACTGATCGCCTATCTCCTGACCCTGCGGCTCAGCGCGAGGAGGTCAACTGCACTGCTCGCAGCCGGAATGGTCGCGCTCTACCCCCCGTTCATCTACTCCACCGGAGCACTGATGAGTGAACCTCCTGCGCTTTTCACACTTCCAGCCGCGGTGCTGGCCCTTCTTTGGGCCGACTCCAACGGCTCTCGCTGGGCGTGGCTCCTGCCCGGACTGCTCTTCGGGATCACCGCGCTGATCCGTCCCGAATATCTCTTCGTCGCATTTGCCTTCGTTGTGTTTGTGCTGGTCCGACGCTGGATGAAAAACGGCGCGGGCGCAGCAATCGTAGCGGCGTCCCTGTTCTTGTTGGCAGTCCTTGTCCCGGTGGTTCCCTGGACAGTTCACAATTATGTGCAGCTGGACCGGATCGTGCCGATCTCGACAGGCAGCGGCAAGGCGCTTTACGTCGGAACCTATCTGCCAGCCGATGGCGAGTACCAGCGGGTCAAAGCCGATCTGTATGAGCGCTATACGGGTGTGAAGCTCCTGGCTGGTTCGGACGCCCTCGATGAGATCGATCCGGTTCCGCTCTTCGACCGCGTTGCTGCCACTTATCCGGGGCTTTCCCGAGACGCGGCACTTGGCAGGGCCGGAAAGGAGAACCTGAATCGCTTTGCCTCTGAGGACCCGTTCGGCTATGCCGGGATGACGCTCCGAAAGGTCTGGAGGATGTGGAGCTCCGGTGTCGGTGAACTTATGTCGAGTCCGGCCGGCCGGGTAACCCAGTTGATTCTCGTGTTGGCTGGCATGGCCGGGCTTGGACTGCTCGTCTGGCGACGGCGCTGGGAAGCGATCGCGATCGGCCTGCCGGTCCTGACAATCAGCGCCATCGGAGCGGCCACTCTGGCACCGCCGAGGCGGAACGAGATCCTGATGACACTTGTTCTGCCGCTTGCCGCATTAACATTTGCCGAAGTAGCCACCCTGTTTTCCGGGAATTCCGCTGCCCAGCGGCGAAGCTCGGCTCCCGTCCAGACCACAGAACCGAGATGAGCACCTTCACATGAGCGTCGCTTCAATTCTTCCGGCACAGCTGACGGTCCTGCGTGGGGCTGGCCTCCTGCTTGCGGCTCTGATCATCGCCTTTGCGATATTTCGCAGGCGAGAACTCCGTAAAGCCGACATCCTGATCCTGATGCTTTCGGGAATCGGACTCGCAATCGTTTCCGGAACCGAACTGACAGACCGGATTCTGTCGGCGCTTTCGTTCGAGCGTGGAAACGGCGGGCGGATCCTCGGGCTGGCAGTCTTCGCAATCATCTTTCTTTTCCTGATGTCGATCAGGGCGCTTTCGGTCAGCGGCCGAAATACGAAGCAGATTTCGGCAGTACTAGAGGGAATTGCATCAGAGCAGTTTCGCCTTGAAGGCCATCGCAGCAGGTTCCGGAATCGCGTTGCTGTGGTCATCCCTGCCTTTAATGAAGCAGAAAACATCGGCTATGTACTTGAGCAGATTCCAGATGAGGTCTGCGGGGTTCAGACGGCCGTGCTGGTTGTGGATGACGGCTCACGTGATGGCACAGAAGAGGTCGCCGAAGGACACGGCGCGGTAGTTGCCCGCCATGTGGTCAACCGTGGAGGTGGGGCGGCATTGCGAACGGGCTACCGACTGATGGTCGACTCCGAGGCAACCGTCGTTGTCACGCTTGATGCTGACGGCCAGCACCTCCCCTCCGAGATGTCGGCGCTGGTCAAGCCCGTTCTTGAAGGCGAAGTTGATGTCGCCCACGGCTCCCGGGTGCTCGGCCAGGCCGATAAAAATCATTTTGCCCGTGAACTGGGCATCGTCTTCTTCAATCGCATGGTCTCTCTGATGACGAGGACGCATGTGTCCGATTGCTCGAACGGCTACCGGGCCGTTCGGACAACCGTGCTGCCTCAACTCGTCCTCAAGCAGGAGCAGTTCCACACATCCGAGTTCATGATTGAGGCCATCAAACGTGGTATTCCAGCTAAAGAGGTACCTGTGACGGTTGAGCAGCGGCTACATGGTCACTCAAAGAAGCCGGCTGTTTTTCGCTACGGCGTTGGGTTTGCTAACGCAATCATGCGCACATGGCTGCGCTGATTTCCCCGCTCAGCCGTCGCTGCCGAACCGCTGCTTCGGGGTCGGCATCTGTACTTCAGAAGTGTCCGGGAGATAAAGCTCTGCCCCGCATCGCGGGCAGATCTGTACGTAAAGCTTGACGGTGTTGCCACAGGCAGGGCACTGCCTCTCCGGCTCCCGCTGCTCATCCCGGGTCAGAACTGCGGCAGCCAGCCCAAAACCGGGTAGCACGGTACCCACTGCTAACCAGAGCAGGAATGAACCGCCCTTCGATCGCCCCACAAAGCCGGTGGCTACCCCGAAGGCAACCGCGATGATCAGCCACTCGTAACCCACGATTCACCCCACCGGTCGGCGGTGTCCGCGAAGATCCGGCAGATTTCGTAAACCAGGCTCAACTGACACGGTGGAGCTAGCTGATTCCTCGCCAGCGATGACGATATTCCAAGCCATGGAGCGAGTATATGACTCACAGCAGAACGCCACGAGCCCATCATCGGGCCGCTGTAGTGGCCAACATCAAGCTGGAAGTTGTCTACGATGGAACGATGGAACGTTTGGGCGGGGGCTTGGGTTACAACATCGGCAGGGTCTTTGTTCCGGCCTTTTGCGCCAGCCTGCTCCTGATCTTGACGATGTTTTTCAATCCCGGAACGACAGCTGCCGCGAACATAGCCGGGCCGCAAGCTTCGACGAGTCCCAGCTCGATGGAGGTCACTGGTTCCAGCCTGAGCACCCCGGCCGAGATTGCAGCTGCCTCCTGGAGTCGCATCGATTTTCTCCGCGCGAGGCCCATCCAGCCACGGAGCAATACGGGCTGGACCCCACAGATACTGGATCCAGTCGGTGCTTTCAGTTCGCTCGCCAGCGGCCCGTTCGCTCCAGAAGATACTGACCGTTATCCGATGCGGACAAACGGCAAAGTGTTCTTTCGGCTCGGAGAGGTCGATTATGAATGTTCAGGGACGGTCGTCAGTTCCAGCGGTCGAAACGTGATCTTTACTGCCGGACATTGCGTCTACGACGTCGAAACAGCCCAGTATGTTGACGAGCTGGTTTTTATACCTGCCTACCAGGGCAACGCCCCCGTTGTTGCTCCTTTTGGAATCTGGCCGGCAACCGCAGTGTTCACGAGTCAAAGGTTCGTGGAAGACGGCTTGCTGAGCCATGACATCGGAGTCATTGTGCTCGAGGACAGAATCCAGAACACTGTAGGAGCCCGGGGGATCGCATTCGATCTGAGCCCTGTGCAGCGGCAGTTCGAGATCTACGGCTACCCGGCCGCCCCGAATCCGCCCTACGACGGCGAAACCATGATCGGCTGCCGATCTCAGGCCACAAGCCGTGACATCAGCCAGGGAATTCCGAATCCGATAGCCGCCGGTCCATGCGACATGAGAGGCGGATCGAGCGGTGGCGGATGGATCACTTCCCGGGGCTACCTCAACTCTGTCGTCAGCTACGGCTACTGCGAAGGGGTTCCGAGCCTCTGCGGCCTCACTTTCGGACCGTACTTCAGCGACCAGGCGAAAAACATTTATACCTACCCGGCAGTCGGAGGATCAGTTTCGCCCACCGTCGCAATCGTGGCGGGCCCACGAGGCCGAACCAGAGGCTCAGTGGCAACTTTCCGCTTCCGAGGCGCCGGCAGCACCCCCCTTCGCTACCGCTGCCGCCTTGACCGAGGCTCCTATTTCAGTTGCGGCAGCCCGACAAGGCTACGTCGGCTCGGCAGGGGTTCCCATGTTTTTCGGGTGAGGGCGATAGACCAGACCGGGCGGGTCAACTCAAAAGCAGCCCTGAGCCGGTTCAGCCTGGCAGTACGCCGCAACTGAGCATCAATCAGGTCAGAGATCGAGGTGCTTCCTCAGGAGGCGATTGACCTCACCGCCGTCTGCCCGTCCTCTGGTCTCCTTCATGACGGCGCCCACGAGGGCTCCAATCGCCTTCTCATTACCGGACCGGACCTGCTCGGCGGGCTTCGGGTTACCCTCGATAACTGCTTCGACGATCTTCTCCAGCTCGCCAGAGTCGGATATCTGTTCCAGTCCCTGCTCCTCCACCACCTGTTGGGGATCGGCACCGTCGGCCACCATCAACTCGAGCACGCTCTTGCCTGATGAGTGGGAAACCCTGCCATCCGCAACCATCAAAATCAGGCTGCCGAGGCTGTCCGGCGTCACCTTTGAGTCAGACAGATCCTGATCACCCTGTCGCCGTAGCTCACCTGCGAATTCACCCGTGACCCAGTTTGCGGCAACTCGCGGCTCGATACTTTCGTCGTGAGTCAGTACACCCTCGAAGAACTCGGCCCATTTCGTCTCGAAAGAGAGCAACTGGGTGGCGCCTTCGGAAATCCCGAGTTCATCGCGGTACCGCGATGCGCGGCTGGCGGGCAGCTCCGGTAGTGATTCTGTGGCGGCCTCAAGCATCTCCGGAGTAGGCACAAGTGGAACGAGGTCGGGCTCGGGCAGGTAGCGGTAGTCATGTGACTCTTCCTTCGAGCGGAGTGAGTGGAGCTCACCTGAGGAAGGGTCGAAGTGAAGGGTTTCCTGAACCACTCTGCCTCCAGAAGAAAGGATCTGCTTCTGACGCTCTATTTCAGCCTCGACCCCGCGTTCGAGATAGCGGAAAGAGTTCATGTTCTTCATCTCGGTTTTTGTTCCGAGTTCACTCGAACCAGTCGGACGAATCGAGACGTTGGCATCACAGCGCAGGCTGCCTTCCTCCATGTTCACATCCGACACACCCAGTTGTTTAATCGTCGCCCTGAGGAGTTGGCCCCACTCCCGTACCTGTGCTCCGCTTTGAAGGTCGGGCTCAGTCACGATCTCAACCAGGGGCGTACCCGCCCGGTTGAAATCCACGAGCGATTCATCGGAGCCCTGAATCCTGCCGCTGGTTCCCACGTGAATCATCTTGGCCGCATCCTCTTCGAGGTGTGCCCGGTGTATCCGGACCTCGTTGAGGCGCCCGTTTGACGCAAGCGGGATATCGAACTGACTGATCTGGTAAGCCTTGGGATTGTCAGGGTAGAAGTAGTTCTTTCGGTGAAAAATGGAGCGGGGCGCCACTTCGCAGTCCAGCGCGGCGGCAATCAGCAACCCGAACTCGACGGCCCGTCGGTTTGGAACGGGAAGCACGCCGGGGTGTCCGAGGCAGATCGGGCAGGTGTGCGTGTTTGGTTCATCACCGAAGGAAAGCCGACATCCACAGAACATCTTGGTCTTGGTTGAGAGCTGGACATGGATCTCCAGCCCGATTACCGCCTCGTAATCTTCGGAGGCAGAACCTGCGACGACCTCCGGAGCATCACTTCCACCCGTCATTTAGTCCTCTCCGGCGTCTCGTCGAAACCGATCGCGCCTTCGAGGGCAAAGGCGGCTTCGAGCAGCCTCTGTTCCTGAAAGGCCGGAGCAGCAATCTGGAATCCGACCGGCAGGTCCGGCCCGCCTCCAGTAGGTGCAGAAAGGCCTGCGGGTATCGAGATTGCCGGAATTCCGGCCAGCGACATGGGCACCGTGAAAAGGTCATTCAGATACATGGTCCACGGGTCTTCGGTCTTTTCGCCGAGACCAAAGGCGACCGAGGGTGAAGTCGGCGTAACTACGAAATCAACCTTGGAAAAAGCCGAGTTGAAGTCCCGCACGATCATGCTCCGGACCCGTTGAGCACGACCGTAGTAAGCGTCGTAGTAGCCGGAGGAGAGCGCGTAGGTTCCGAGCATTATGCGCCGCTTGACTTCAGGCCCGAATCCCTCGGATCTGGTCTCTTCATACATATCCACCAGCCCGTTACAGGGAGCGCGGTTGCCGTACCTGACGCCGTCATAGCGGGAGAGGTTGGTTGAAGCCTCGGCTGGCGCGAGCACGTAATAGGCCGATATCCCATGATCTGCGTGAGGCAGGGCGATCTCTTCGATCTTCCCGCCGAGTGCGACGATCTTTTCGAGCGTGGCTTCGAATACCGATCGCACTCCCGGCTCCACACCGTCATCGATCAGATCCGCCGGAACGCCGAACACCAGTCCCGACAGATTTTCGGCCGAAGGACTTGAAATCCCTCCTTCGATTCCGACTGAAGTCGAGTCCATTTCGTCCTTGCCCTCAAGCACTCCGAGCAGAAGAGCGGCATCGGTTACATCATGAGTAATCGGACCACACTGATCCAGAGAGGACGCAAAGGCGATCATTCCGTAGCGTGAAATCGAGCCGTAGGTGGGTTTCAGACCGACGATTCCGCAGAGCGCAGCTGGTTGGCGAATCGATCCGCCAGTGTCGGTGCCGAGAGCCCAGGGAGCGAGACCGCCAGCAACAGCGGCAGCTGAACCACCGGAGGAGCCGCCAGGCACCCTGCTGCGGTCCCAGGGATTCAGCACCGGTCCGAAAGCCGAGTTCTCATTCGACGAGCCCATTGCGAACTCATCCATGTTTGTCTTGCCAAGCATTGGCATTCCCGCAGCCGCTACTTTGCGCACCGCCGTCGCGTCGTAGGGCGGCAGGTAGCCGTCAAGGATCTTCGAGGCTGCAGTGGTCGGCACGCCCGCAGTGCAGAAGATGTCCTTGATCGCTATCGGCATCCCCGCCAGGGGGCCATCTGCCCCCTCTGTTCCCTTCACGGCCTGCTCGGCCGAAACACGACACAGGTAAGCGTTGAGATCATCTCCCGAAGCACGCTGGATCCAGGCTTCAAGCACCTCTTCCCGCGAGACTTCTCCCGAAGCGATCAGGCCGGTAGTTGCGGCTGCCGTGGCGGCGGTCAGATCACTTTCGGTCATTTTCAGGCCTCGGCCTGCGGAGACGGGACGCGGAAGGCCCCGTCAGACGGATCGGGCGCCTGGGAAAGGCTGACGTCGCGCTCGAGGCTGGGGCGAGGGGAGTCATCTCTAAGAACGTTCTCCAGAGGAACGACATGAGTTGTCGGCTCCACCCCCTCGATGTCAATCTCGGAAAGCCTGTCGACGTGATCGAGGATCGAGGACAAGTCGCCCTGGATCGCTGCCACCTCTTCGTCACTCAGCTTTAGCCTGGAGAGCCGGGCTACGTGCAGAACCTGTTCTCGCTCGATCACCGGCAGGAGTCTAGGGGAGGTCTCAGAATTCGCGAGCCACGCTGCGCCAGACGGCTACCAAAGTCAGCAGCGTTCCAGCAAGAACGACTAGCAGTCCGCTGCCGAACCCACCCGCTGAAGTAAGTGCTGTTCGGATCAGCAGCGCCATGGCGAGCAGGGTTACAGCTCCGGCAAGCAGGGTCTCCCATGCCATCGGAAGATTGGTCCTTGGACTCAATGCAGCAACCAGAGGCACCGGAACAGCAGCCGCGCCAATGAGAAGCACCACCAGCCCGAGAAGTGACAGGGCAGCAATTGCCCCTTCGTCGGCCGACCACCCGAGCAATACCCCGACCAACATCACCACTCCACCGATACCGACGGTCACCTCGGATAGATGAACCCTCCCGGGCATGAAGCCCGAACGCCCGTCGTTTTCAACAGATGTTTCGTCTCGATCAGTTTCTTCGCCCTCGTTCACCGGGACAAGGCTACCTTCCACGCGACGGACTCACTCGCTTCGATCCGGATCTGGCCCGGAGCTGTCCGCTTGAGATCAGATGGGAGAGACGCCCGCCACCGGCAACTGCTGCACAACAGATCAATGCCAGAAACGGCGCTGCCTCTCGTTCGGCCTGCGCCCAGGGAGGAAAAATAAGCCGATAAGAGATCAGCAGGAATGAGATGATGCCAAGCACCATAAGCACGGGACCAGGGTCAAAACGCAGCCTGACGCCCATGAAAGCCATGATCACGAAGGCAATCGTGACCGTGATGACGGCCAGCAGAAACAGGTCAATCCAGGCAAATGAAACCCAGGCGTCGAAGCTCCTGCCCAGACCGATTCCAACCGCGCCGTCGGTAACCGGGGCAGCCTGCGCGAGGCCGAACCAGCCTCGGAAGAGAAGCAACAGGAGCAGGACTGCGGCCAGCCCTGACAGCAGAAGTCCAGGGTTCGGTCGTAGCCGCTTTCGACTTCGACCGTCAGGCACGATTTCGGGCGGCCCTGAGCGTGTTGGACATCAACATTGCGATCGTCATCGGACCGACGCCGCCTGGTACAGGTGTGATCGCGCCCGCGACCCGAGAGACCGAATCGAAATCAACGTCGCCAACAAGACCCTCATCGCTGCGGTTGATTCCAACGTCGATTACCACGGCTCCAGGCTTGACAAAGTCACTGCCAATAAGTTCCGGCACGCCAACGGCAGCAATCAGAATGTCTGCCCGGCGACAGACTCCGGCCAGGTCACGGGTGCGGGAGTGGCAGGCAGTAACGGTCGCGTTGCGGTCGAGCAGCAGGCTGATCAGCGGTCGGCCCACCAGCTTCGAACGACCGACGATCACGGCCTCGGCTCCGGCAAGCTCAGCGCCAGCATGATCGATCAGCTCAATCA